>NZ_CP016543.2:661074-1322148 GCF_001687665.2 Planococcus donghaensis
GGAAAAAATAAACTAGAAAGGAGCAGTGCCAGTTATTCCCTGGCGCTGCTCCTGTTTTTTTTCGCTTAATACGATGGCTTTAACCCATTTATCTTTAAAAATATACAGCAATAAGTGTTTGCGACATAGGATCCATCTTACAATTATTTCTCCGCCTCCTGCGCAACTTTCACACTCCCCGGATCAAAAAACTTATCCACCAAATCGTAAATCGTGATCAGCTCGTAAAGAATCGTGAATTCAGGGGGGAATTCAGTAGGGCGCCTGGCGTCACTTGCTGTGATGCCTTTACTGTTGTCCCAAAACAGATCGGTAATATTTTTTAATTGGCATTGATGCTTTTCGTGATCGTAGTCGATCGAGTGTTTCAAGTCGTTCGCAAGTTCAGTTACAGCGTGCATAATAACTTGTCGCTCGGCAGTGGTCCAGGACAAGTTGTGCAGCGGGATGTAAAGCAAAGCATCTAAATGGAATTCTAAGTTATGTAAAAAGAGCAATTGCTTTTCTGCCATTTGAAGCTCAGCTTCTCGCTCGCGAACCCACGGATACAAACTGGATTCGTCGCGCTGGAAATGGATCAGTTTCTCGGTTTTTCGAATTTCAGTGATCAGTTCTTTTACGATCAACTGCTCTTTTTGACGGTTCGCGTCACTGTCAAAAAGGATGGTTTGGAATGTCTCTTCCAACATATTGCCCGCGCGTTCCCCAATGCGTTGAATGCTCTTCAAAATATCTTTTCGGTAGTTAGGCGGAAACACGAGCATATTTACAGCAGTAGATACTAACAATCCAATGGTCGTCGTCCCTAAACGAATAAAAAAAGAAATCAAAATATGTTCATGAATCACTTCGACCATTGCGACAGAGGTTAATGTGGCAACCAGTAAACCGGCATGCAAATTGAGTCGGTAACAAGCTAAAATCGTTGCTACTGCAGCGAGCGTATAAGTAATCGGGGAATTCCCGAAAAGTGTGATAAAGAGGACAGCGAATGCAGAGCCAATCGCGGATGCTGGGAACCGAACGAGTCCCTTTTTAATCGAGTCGCTAACTGTAGGTTCGATCGTCACGATGGCAGTGATTACTGCAAAAACGGGCGGCCACCCAAACCATTCACAAATGACGGCGGTTAAAAAGATGGCAATCCCGGTTTTGACAATTCGGCTGCCGTTAAAGTGAAAAGAACGCATTTTTTATCCATCAGCTCCTTTCTGTAATTTTTCTCCTATGGTCCAGTATATCATCCAATTTCTTACGTACTGCAACACCTTTTTTTCTACTCGCGTCTAGCTACTTGCAAAACTTACATTCGCTGCAAAGGTTTTGTAGCTGCCATTCATAATGTATACGAGCCGGAAAATGAACGGAATAGGTAGCGAGCGACAATGCTTTCTACCTTTCTTTCTGGTTTCATGTTATTTTGGTATATACTAAAGATACAAATTTTACTTCTTTTGGAGTTGGAATCATGAAAACAATTGCGGATATAGCTCAATTAGCGGGTGTAGCAAAAAGCACCGTGTCGCGGTATCTTAATGGCGGTTCGATCAGCGTGGCCACCAAAAGAAAAATCGAGCGAATTATACATGAAACAGGATATACGCCCAATAACTTTGCGCAAAGTTTAAAAGCCAAAAAACCAAATATTATCGGAACGATTGTGCCACGTCTCGATTCGTTTGCCTCTTCTCAAGTTTTGATGGGGATTGACGAACAACTGAGAGGTTTGAATTATCAAATGTTGATCGCTAATACCAGTCAAGATTTGGTACGCGAAATAGAAAGTATTTATAGTTTGTACAACCAAAAAGTTGCCGGGATTATTTTACTGGCCACACAAATTTCAGAGGCACACTTAAAAGCATTTGAAGAAACAAATTTACCCGTGATTCTAGTCGGTCAACAACACGATCAACTGTACAGTTTAATCCATGACGATGATTCGGCTGGCTATGATTTAGGGAAATACGTGTTGAAAAACGGTCATCAAAAAATTGCTTATTTAGGTGTGACCGAAAAAGATATAGCTGTAGGCGTACGAAGAAAAGAAGGGTTTAAAAGAGCAATCAGTGAAGACGACAATTGTGAAGTGAATTATTATGAAACTAGCTTTAAAATGGAAAATGCAGTTGAAGTGACATCTTCCATCATTGAGAGTTTTGATCCTTCGATTATCGTATGTGCAACTGATAATATTGCTTTAGGAGCGTTAAAGGCTGCTCATTTAAAAGAGATTGACGTTCCATCCAGTTTATCAATTGCTGGATTTGGCGGGTATGATGTAACCGGAATTATCCATCCTGGCTTAACAACAGTTAAGTTTCATTATGAAAAAGTAGGGAGAATGGCAGCCACTAGTTTAGTAACCTTATTGAACGGTGGCGAAATTCCACGCTCTCAATTGTCTGATTATCAGATAATTGAGCGAGAAAGCGTTGACAATAAATTAAAGCGGTAATATAATCAGTGAATGGAATCGGTTTTATTGGAATAAAAATGGAACCGGTTTTATAATAGCTTGAAATGGAACCGGTTCCAAAAAACTGAATCAAAGAGGAGAGATGGGGAAATGAGTTATAAAAAGTTGGCGGAAGACATTATTCGTTTGGTTGGGGGAAAAGAAAATGTATCAAGCGTTGCGCATTGTGCGACTCGGTTAAGATTCAATTTGAAAGACAATAAAAAAGCCGATAAAAAAGAATTGGAAAAATTGGCGATTTTAAAAGTTGTTGAAAGTGGCGGACAATATCAAGTGGTCATCGGCCCGCAAGTTTCAAGCGTGTTTAGTGAAATTATGAACATCGGTAATTTCGGAGCGGATTCAGATGCTACCGAAGAGACGAAAGAAAAAGGCCGGTTGTCTTCAAGAATTTTTAATACGATATCCGGCACGTTTACGCCGCTAATCCCTGTCATCTGTGGTTCTGGTTTATTGAAAGCGCTTATAATTGTTTTGGTTATGCTGGACTTATTGTCAGCTGAAAGTGGAACATATTCTATATTATCTGCTGCTGCGAATGCCGTGTTTTACTTTTTACCAATTTTGATAGCGGTAACATTGGCTTTAAAGCTTCGTGTAAGTCCGTATATTTCAGCCGTTATAGCAGCTGCTTTACTGGAGCCAAACTTTACGAGTCTATCGGAAGCGGGAGATATTAGTTCATTTGTAGGCATACCAGTAGTACTGATCAATTATTCGTCAACTGTACTTCCTGTGTTTGTTGCTGTTAGTATTTATTCACTATTAGAGAGACTGCTCAAAAAAGCATTTCACGTTCAGTTACACATGATTATTATTCCGATGGTATCTTTACTCGTAATGGTGCCATTAACAGTGTTGATTTTTGGACCTTTCGGTATTTATGTAGGAGATGCGATTTTACAAGCTACCATTTTTGTTTTGGATAAGAGTGCCGTTTTAACAGGGCTTTTACTCGGAGCGGGTTGGGTATTTATCGTAATTTTAGGGCTTCACTGGGCAATTATCCCGCTGATGCTATCGAATATTACAACTACCGGTAGTGATGCGTTATTGGGAATTGTCATGGGAACGGTTTGGGTTGCAGGTGGAGCAGCACTAGGCGTTTTCTTAAAAACAAAAGACAAAAACTTAAAAGCAATCGCGGGTGCTGCTTTGATCCCGAGTGTGTTGTCTGGAATTACAGAACCGGTTATATACGGTCTATTTTTCCGCTATAAGCGCGTATTTGTGATCGCTGTTATCATGGGCGGACTGGCGAGTGCACTTGCTGGAGGGCTAGGAGTCGAAGCAACACAATTAGCTGGTGGCGTTTTTACAATCCCGACATTTCTTCCGGTCATTGGCTATGTGATTGTTATTGCTTTTTCAATCTTAGGTACGGCGCTAGCGGTGTTGTTATTAGGATATGAAAGCAAAGAAGCCAAAACAATCGAATCGGGTGAGTTGCTTATCGAAGGACAAAATATTGTAAGTCCATTAACTGGCAAAGTAAAAGCTTTGAGCGAAGTTAATGATCCTGTGTTCTCAACTGAAACAATGGGCAAAGGAATCGCGATTGAACCGACAATTGGCGCAGCATTTTCGCCAGTAAACGGCGTCGTTACCGCTCTTTTTCCAACGCGTCATGCAATTGGTATTACTTCCGATACAGGCGTAGAAATGTTGATCCACATTGGGTTGAACACGGTCGAGTTGCAAGGGAAATATTTCGAAGCGAAAGTTAAACAAGGAGACAGAGTCAAACAAGGAGATGAACTGGTAACGTTTGATTTGGAAAAAATCAAAGAAGCAGGCTACGATCTTACAACGCCCGTCATCATTACCAACTCAAGTCTTTACAAAGAAATCATTCAAACAGACAATAAAGTGGTCGAAAAAAATGATGTGTTATTGAGTGTATCGGTTTAATCTCAAGACTTAGAACAGTTAATGTTGGTCTAAATAGCGTAAACTAGTATTAAAGCAAAGAGAGTTTTATGCCCTATTACGGAACCGGTTCCGTAATAGGGGTCTTTATCAATTTATACTAAAAATTTTTAGTAAATCGGAATGGTGTTTGCTAAAAGGAGCTTACCAAAATGAAATTACAAAAAGTAAAAAAATACACGCGAATAGAAGAGGTTAGCCAGCAAGAAATTGAGTTGCTAGTTTCAAGAGTCAATAATTGTTCGTGGCGGCAAACTTTCCATATTCAACCAGTTTCAGGTTTGTTAAATGATCCGAATGGCTTTTGTTTTTACGCGGGGGAATATCATTTGTTTTATCAATGGCATCCGTTAGGTCCGTTTCACGGACTAAAATATTGGTACCATACCAAGTCAAAAGATTTGGTGAACTGGGAAAATGTTGGGATCGCCATTGAACCAAACAGTTATTTTGATAGTCATGGCGTTTATTCAGGTAGTGCCATTGAGCATGACGGAAAATTATATTTGTTTTACACAGGCAACACGCGGGATGAAAAGTTAGACAGACACCCTCATCAATGCATCGCCGTGATGGATAAAGAGGGCACAATTTTAAAGTTGAACGAGTCTGTTTTTGACCATGTACCTGAAGGCTATACAGAGCATTTTCGTGATCCTAAAGTATGGAAAGAAGGCGAACAATTTTACGCTGTGATTGGCGCGCAAACAACAGATCAAACAGGATGTGTTGGGTTATTAAGTTCGCCTGACTTATTTGAATGGAAGTTTGAAGGCGAAGTCCAAACACAATTGGACGATTTCGGATTTATGTGGGAATGCCCAGATTACTTTGTACTGGGAGATCAAGGGGTGTTGATCTTATCACCGCAAGGAGTCCAACCAGAAGGCGATCGTTACCAAAACATTTATCAAGCAGGATATGTGCTAGGAGAAGAAATCGATTTACAAAAGAAAGAAATGACTCATGGAAATTTTGAAGAGCTTGATAGAGGATTTGATTTTTATGCACCTCAAACGATGGAAGATCCTAACGGTAGACGTATTTTAGTCGGATGGATGGGGTTACCAGAAGTAGAGTATCCGAGTGACGTGAATGGATGGGCCCACTGTTTAACAGTTCCGAGAGAATTAACGGTTCGACACGGTAAGTTGCGCCAAACACCAATTCCAGAGCTCGAATCTCTTCGTAAATCAAAAACAGAAGTGTCAGGCTCCATAACAAATGAAGTGAAAACCTATGATGAGTTTTCTGGTGCTGCTTATGAATTAGTTTGTGATTTTGAACGAGGAGACGCTGCGATTTACGGAGTTGAATTTCGAGCAAGTGGAGAAGAAAAAACAGTCATCCAATACGATGCGACGCAAAAGAAAGTGATACTAGATCGCACGTTATCCGGAGAAGAAGTAGCAATCGCGTATGGCACAGAAAGAAAATATCAACTCGATGGAGAAAAAATAAAATTCCACTTGTTTGTAGATTCTTCGTCCGTAGAGATCTTTGTGAATGATGGAGAAGCCGTATTTACTTCCCGGATTTTCCCTTCTGCAGAAAGTAAGGAAATTCGCTTTTTTGCAACCGATGGATCGGTAAATTTCAAAGCAGTAAAGTGGGATTATTGAGAAAATCATATGGAGAGAAAGAGGTGTGTTGAGTGGGGAATTTACTTTCAATTGGCGAGTTATTAATCGATTTTATCCCCCAACAAAAAGGATTAGCATTAAAAGATGTGACCTCTTTTGAGCGTGTTCCGGGCGGTGCTCCTGCAAACGTCGCCGTCGCTGTAGCAAAATTCGGGGGCAATGCTTCACTGATTACCAAATTAGGACAAGATGCGTTTGGTGATTTTCTGTTGGAGCAACTTACAGCGGCTGGTGTTCAAGTCGATAAAATTTCAAGAACACGACAAGCCCCTACTGGATTAGCTTTCGTGTCTTTACGTGAAGACGGGGAACGTGATTTTTCATTTTACCGAAACCCTTCTGCCGATTTACTGCTGACTGCTTCAGAAATAAAGGGCGAGTGGTTTGATCACGGCGACATTTTGCACTTTTGCTCTGTAGACTTAGTTGAAAGTCCGATGAAGCATGCGCATGTTGAAGCCATTCGATTAGCGAAAGCTTATGGTGGTGTCGTTAGTTTTGATCCCAATGTGCGCTTGCCTCTTTGGGAAGATGGAGAAGAATGCAGAAACACGATTTTGAAATTTATTCCGATGTCTCACATCGTTAAAGTTTCTGATGAAGAACTGGAGTTTATTACGGGAATAGCGGATGAACAAAGAGCGATTGCGTCGTTGTTTACAGGAGACGTAAAAGTAGTCGTGTTTACAAAAGGTGCAAACGGTGCCGATGTTTATTTGCAAAACAACCACTATTCATCTGAAGGATATGGTGTGAAAGTAGAAGACACCACAGGAGCGGGAGACGCATTTATTGGCGGATTTCTGTATCAATTGCTAGATAAGGGTGCGACTCAAGACAATTTAGAAAGTCTTGTAGCAGAGCATGTTAAAGAAATTCTCGCTTTTGCCAATGCTAGCGGTGCCTTAACAACCACGGGAAAAGGTGCGATCTCGTCTATTCCTTCTAAAGATCAAGTAGTGCAATTAATCGGATAGAGAGTCGGTCGAATAATTGATGTTGTCCATTTTGATCCCCATGAAAAGAAGCTCTGCGCAATAGCGGAGCTTCTTTTTTTATTCTAGTATTACTCCTACTACTTACTATGTACGGGGAATACACTTTTTGCTTCTCAATCATTTATACTTGAGTTGAAAGTAATGAACGAAGAAGTATAGGTAAGAAGAGATATAGGGGGACGAGTAGATGAAAATAGCAGTAACCGCCGCAAATGGTAAATTGGGTGAAGCAATAGTAGAAGCAACTGTATCTTTGCTGTCAAAAGATGAAGTGATTGGACTAGCGAGAACACCCGAAAAAGCAGCACATTTAGGTATTGAAGTGAGACCAGGCGATTACGAGGATCAACAAGCATTAGAGAAATCACTTGAAGGAATAGATGTATTGTTACTCGTTTCCGGTATGGATGCACCTGACAAACGTATACCCCAACATCGCAATGTTATTAAAGCGGCTAAAAACAGCGGAGTAAAGAAAATTGTCTACACCAGCATACAAGGAGCAGAAGAAGGCACAGCCTTTTCGCCGATTGTTCAAAGTAATCGACAAACCGAACAAGATGTAATCGATAGCGGACTAGACTGGGTGATTGGACGTAATGGTATTTACATCGAGCCCGATGTAGAATACATTGACTCTTATATCCAAGAGGGCGGCATTCGGAATTGCGCAGGCGATAGCAAATGTGGCTACACGACAAGAACGGAACTGGCTTATGCTTACGCGAAAATGCTGATAGAAGATCAGCACAATTCGAAAATATACAACCTTCACGGTGAAGCCATTACGCAGTACGAGTTAGCGGACTACTTGGGCAATGCGTTTGATGGGGATTTAACTTATACAGCTATTAGTGTAGAAAAATTTAAAGAAGAACGAATCGCTGAGTTAGGTGAATTTATCGGCACAGTCGTAACCGGAATCTATCAAGGCATTAAAGACGGCAAGTCGAATAACCCAAGCCATTACGTTGAAGCTACAGGGAGAGCCCATCAATCTTGGGAAGATTATTTCGAAAGTGTTAGTCCAAAGAGCAAGTGATGATGTGAAGTAAATTGGTTTGATATATGCAAAAGCAGAGCTAAACACGGGCTCTGCTTTTTGCATATGCTATGAAGTTTGGTACAGGACGATTCGAACCCGGACGGAATGTTCACAGATTCGAGTCATTCCAACTTCAAAGCTCATCGAGAAATCATTTTAAAATGATTTTAACGGAGCAATAATCTTTTAGCGAACATCGCACAATAACAGATAACGAACTTGTTCAAAGCGTATAAACGGATTAAAATAAGTGTATCGAAGATTTGATGGAATCGTTTACCTCCAAAGTGAGAAGGTGCTTGTGTATGCTGTATTTTGAAGAACGAGCTCAAAAATTTGAATATAAGTTAAATGATACGGATGACCAAATAATTGAATATATAATTTCGCATAAACAAGAAGCAGTATTGCTTTCTATCCAGCAATTAGCTGCAAAATTTTATACCGTACCCAATACGATAACGCGCTTGTCAAAGAAATTAGAGTTTGATGGGTTTTCCCACATGAAGAATAGTTTAAAGGAAGAATTGAATGCAGATGAAGCTATTGAAGAAGATCATTTGACTTACAACATTAAAAAAACGGTTGATTTAATTGATTATAAGCATTTAAAGTCAATTGTGAAGTTTATTCACGAGGCGAATCGTGTGGTGTTTATTGCAGTTGGGGACACGGCACCAATGTGTGAAGTTATGGTGAAAAATCTAAAGGTCTCAAATAAACAAGCAGAATATTACATCCATCGTCACGAAGTAATTCATGAAGTAAATCAGCTGGATAAAACGGATGTGGCATTTTTTATTAGTTTATCTGGTGAAACAGAGCAAATGTTAGAAATTGCCCATTTGGTGAAAAAAAGAGGAGTACGTCTTATATCATTAACACATTTCAATGAAAATTCCTTGCAAAAAATAGCTGATGTTAAGTTATACTGCTATTCCCCACGAAAAATGATCAATAAATTTAATGTGACGGATAAAACACCAGCTATGATTGTATTGCGTGCACTTGCGGAAACCTATTGGAATATATCAGATTGATGTGTATTTATACACATCAATCTTTTTTTTTTATAAAACATTGTGTAAAAATAAGAAGATTCAAACTTCTTATTTCTTTTTTGCTAATGTATGGTTATTAAGTTTTTAAAAAAATGAAAGGGGTTCCAATATGATGTTATCTAATTTGACTTCACCGTCTTTGATTAGCACCAAACAGTCATTTGCCTCTAAAGAAGAAGCCATTCAATTTTTAATCGAACAACTAGCAGCAGAGGGAAAAATCAGCTCTAAAGAAGAATTTTTTCAAGCGGTTATGGACAGAGAAGCACTTTCGCCCACCGGATTTGAAGGAGGACTTGCCATCCCTCACGGAAAGTCTTCAGTTGTAAAAGAAGCTTCTTTTGCAGTGGCAACGCTAGAACATCCACTTGGAACTTGGGAAAGCCTAGATCCTAATAATCAAGTAGAGTTAATTATTTTGTTAGCGATTCCAAAAGCAGAAGAAGGATCGACTCATTTATCGTTACTAGCAGAACTAGCAACAAGGTTATCAGATGAAACTTACAAGAACAATTTGCTACAAGCGACAACTAGTATGGAACTTTTTGAAAGACTAGATACTGAAAAAGTACAGAATACTTCACCCGATACGGTTGATCTTGGTAAAACAATTCTTGCTATTACAGCATGTCCAGCCGGAATTGCCCACACGTACATGTCAGCAGAAGCATTAGTTAAAGCTGGCAAAGAACTTGGTGTTAATGTTTACGTTGAAAAACAAGGAGCCAATGGAATAGAGGACAGACATACAAAAGAATTACTCAAAAAAGCGGATGCGGTTATATTTGCAGTTGACGTAGCGGTTAAAGATGAGGAGCGCTTCAAACATCTGCCAAAAGTAAAAACTTCTGTAGCTGCTCCGCTTAGAAATGCAAAAAATATTTTACAGCAAGCATTAGACAAAGCAGAAAAATCTACAAAAAGAGAATTTTTGGATACAGCCGATTTAGAAGATGATGCTGATAACAAATCGATCAAAATGGAAGTGAAGGATTCAGTACTGACCGGTATATCTTATATTATTCCCATTATTGTTGCGGGTGGGATGACGTTAGCCGCAGCAGTTTTTATCTCGCAAGCATTTGGTCTACAAGAAATATATAACACAGAAGGATCTTGGCTATGGCTCTTAAGACAGTTGGGTGGCACTCTGTTAGGTCAGTTAATGATTCCGATTTTGGCGGCATATATGGCTTACTCTATAGCTGATAAACCGGCATTAGGACCGGGATTCGCAGCAGGGGTAGCAGCAAACTTGATTGGCAGTGGCTTTCTGGGAGGAATGCTCGGTGGCTTACTAGCAGGATATTTCATGAAGTTTCTGAAACAAAAAATTAAAGCAAAAGGGACATTTGCAGGGTTTGTAAGTTTTTGGCTTTATCCGGTGGTGGGAACTTTAGTAGTAGGTTCGATAATGTTGTTTGTAATTGGCCGGCCGTTGGCATTTCTAAATGAAGGGCTTATCTCGTGGCTTACGGGCATGAGCGGAACAAACGCTTTGATTTTAGGCGCAATTATTGGTGCCATGGTTTCGTTCGATCTGGGAGGTCCGGTAAATAAGGCAGCCTATACATTCTGTATTGGTGCAATGGCTAGTGGCAATATTGTTCCTTACGCGGCATTTGCATCAGTAAAAATGGTTTCAGCATTTTCTATAACAGGGGCAACATTATACGGTAAACAATATTTTACTAAGCAAGAGCGAGAAGTAGGTAAACAAACATGGCTTCTTGGATTAGCTGGGATTACTGAAGGTGCGATTCCATTTATGATTAACGATCCGCTTCGGGTAATTCCATCTCTTATCGCAGGTTCTGCTGTGACAGGGGCTATCGTTTGTTACTTTAATATTGGCTTAAATGTACCAGGGGCGGGCATTTTTTCATTAGCACTAGTTCAAGGACAGCCTGCTTTAATAGCAGCGGGGATTTGGTTCGGTGCCGCATTAATTGGAGCTCTCATCTCGATGGTGCTATTGATTGGGACACGCAAGGTGAGAATTAAGAAAGAACGAAAAATCAAAGAAGTTGAAAAACTAGTAACTGCAGAATAAGAAAAAGTTACACAGGAGGATATTATGAAAAACGTTCATATTGTACCCCATATGCATTGGGATAGAGAATGGTATTTCTCTACGGAAGAATCCAGAATTTTTTTAGTAAATAACTTGGAAGAAATTATGGAAATGCTAGAAAATAATCCTGACTATCCCTACTATGTGTTAGACGGTCAGACTTCTATTTTAGAGGATTATTTTGCTGTCAAACCTGAAAATAAAGAACGTGTGGCAAAGCTTGTTCAAGAAGGACGGTTAATTATTGGTCCTTGGTATACGCAAACAGACGAATTGGTCGTTGGTGGGGAGTCCATCGTTCGCAATTTATTATACGGCATTAAAGATAGTGAGCAGTTCGGTGATTATATGAGAATTGGGTATTTGCCTGATTCGTTTGGTCAATCCGCGCAAATGCCAATGATTCTAAATGGTTTTGATATTACCTACTCGATTTTTTGGAGAGGAACCTCAGAACGACACGGGACGGACAAAACAGAATTTTACTGGAAAACAGAAGATGGCTCTAAAGTGCTTGTTCAATTGTTTCCGTTGGGATATGCAATAGGTAAATATTTGCCGGAGGATGAAGAAACGCTAAAAACGCGGATGGATAAGTATTTTACAGTACTTGACCGTGGAGCGACTACTGAAAATATTGTTCTGCCTAACGGCCATGATCAAATGCCAATTCAAAAAAATATTTTTGAAGTCATGGAAAAATTGAGAAGCATTTATCCGGATCGCGAATTTTTCTTAAGCAAATTCGAGAATGTTTTTACAGAACTTGAAAAGAATAAGGACCTTCCGACGCTTCAAGGTGAATTTTTGGATGGTAAGTACATGCGGGTTCACCGCAGTATTTTCTCGACCCGAATGGATATAAAAGCGGCAAATGCCAGAATTGAAAACAAAATCACAAATATTTTAGAACCGTTAGCTTCACTTGCCTACAGCTTAGGATTTGAATACCACCATGGGTTAATTGAATTGATTTGGAAAGAAATCATGAAGAACCATGCACATGACAGTATTGGGTGCTGTTGTTCTGATAAAGTGCACCGGGAAATAAGCAATCGATTTTTCTTAGCAGAGGAAAAAGTAGACCAATTGATTAAGTTTTATAAGCGCAAAATTGTTGATAGTATGGCCACAGATAAGCAACATGATCGGCTAACTGCTTTCAATTTAGTACCTTATGAGCGAACTGAAGTAGTTACAACGAGTGTTATGACCAAATTGAAATCGTTTAAATTAGTGGATAAAGATAAAAACGAATTGGACTTTGAAATTCTGTCGAGTGAAATTACGGATCCTGGATTAATCGATCGCCAAATTGTTCATTACGGAAACTACGAGCCGTTTATTAACTATACGATCCAACTAAAAGATACTTTGCCTGCGATGGGATATAAAACGTATTTTGTCATAGAAAGCAACGAAGAAATCGGAAATTCTTTTGCTGCTACTGAAAATGTTGAAACAGATTTTTATCGTATTACAGTGAACCCAAATGGGAGTTTAAATATAGTAGACAAAACGATTAATCAAACTTTTGAAAATGTTCTTCGGTTAGAAAGTGGAGGAGACGATGGAGACGAGTACGACTTTTCGCCATTAGCAGAAGAACAGTTGATCTATAGTGACGATGTGAAGGCAAATGTTTCAATGAATCAAAATCGCCACGGGGCAGTGATTAAAATTGATTATTGTCTTAAAGTGCCTTCGGATATTGAAAAAAGAAAAATCGATACTAGGGATAGTACAATCGATGTTCGCATTGTGGTAACTGTTCCAAAGCATAAACCAGTAATGACAGTGAAAATCGAATTAAACAACAAAGCAAAAGACCATCGCCTTAGAGCATTAATTCCCACTGGCATCGCTTCAGCTTTTTCTACTTCCGACAATCAGTTTGGTGTGATAAAAAGAGCAGTTGTCGATTCAGCGATTCATGTCTGGGAAAAAGAAGATTGGGATGAGCGTCCAGATCCGATCTATCCGATGCTTAGCTATGTAAGCTTAGCGGATGAGGGATATGGGGTAAGTGTTCTCACCAATAGCACAAGAGAATACGAAATAATTGGCGAGCAATTTGATGTAATTGCTATTACGTTATTTAGAAGTATCGGTTTTCTTGGGAAAGAAGGAATGCTTCGAAGACCAGGCCGTCCATCGGGTATCAAATTACCAACACCGGATTCTCAAATGCTTGGCGAGCTAACTTTAGACTTCGCGATTGCTACACATAGCAGCGAACAAAATGTTGCAAGGCTTGCAAAAGATTACCTGACACCAATCGAGTTTTACAATAAAATTCCGCATGATGCAATCCGCTTAAACAAATCAAACGTAACAACACCATTAGAATATAGCTTGTTCCATGAAATGGAACCTAATCTTGTATTGAGTACGCTGAAAAAAGCAGAAAAAGAAGACCGGTTATTATTACGCTTTTATAATACTAGAAATTCAGTCGAAACATCATCTTGGGTGTTTAATCCCACTATTAAGCAGGCTCATATTGCTAATTTAAATGAGCAAGCTTTGGAAGAAATCCATGTAGAAAACAATCAACTTCAAATACCAGTGAAAACAAATCAAGTGCAATCCATCTTGCTTTAATCTGTTTTTGAAAGAAGGGGATGAGCAAAGTGAAAGTGCTAGTAGCAATAGATTCTTTTAAAGGAAGTTTATCGTCTCAAGAATGCAGTCGTGCAATAACTGAGGGAATAAAAATAGCAGATCAACAGGCTGAGGTTTTAACAATTCCCTTGGCCGATGGCGGAGAAGGCACGGTAGAAGCCCTTGTACAAGCTACTCAAGGTAGAATCATACAAAAAACAGTGATAGGTCCTCTCGGGCAACCCGTATTGGCGTCTTATGGAGTGTTGGGAGAAAAAGGGGAAGTGGTTATTGAGGTTGCTTCTGTCTGCGGGTTGCCACTCATCCCAACAAAAAAGAAAAACCCTTTAGTAGCTACTACTTACGGTATTGGCGAACTAATACTAGGAGAAATCGAAAATGGATGCCGTAATTTTATAATTGGTCTTGGGGGAAGTGCTACCAATGATGCTGGGATTGGTATGCTTCAAGCCCTTGGCTATTCTTTCCTTGATGAAGAGGGTTGCGAAGTAGGGTACGGTGGCGGTGAACTTAAAAGGATTCAATCGATAAATGCTAGTGGCGTGACGAGTTTGCTGAAAGAATGCACGTTTAAAATAGCTTGCGATGTTAATAATCCGCTTTTTGGTTTGAATGGAGCAGCCTATGTCTTTGGACCGCAAAAGGGTGCAACGGAGCAGGTAGTAAAAGAATTAGATGAAGGACTAAAGCATTTTGCACAAATTGCAGCTAGTGAACTAAAAAGAGATATTCACAACATACCAGGAGCAGGAGCAGCTGGTGGACTGGGGGCAGCCTTTGAAGGTTTTCTAAATGGCCAACTGCTCTCGGGCATTGAGTTGCTGATGGATACGATTCGTATAGAAGAAAAGATGGCAGGTATAGACTTTGTCATTACTGGAGAAGGTAGACTGGATCGTCAAACAGCAATGGGAAAAACACCAGTTGGTATTGCACAATGTGCTGGAAAATACGCAATTCCTGTAATTGCGTTAGCTGGAGAGGTAACAAAAGAAGCCGAAACACTACACGATTTTGGCATAACTTCGTTTTTTTCAATTGCAAACGGAGCAATGACGATTGAAGAAGCCATGAACCCAGTAACTGCATACGCAAATCTCAAAACAACAAGTGAACAATTATTTCGTTTGGTTAGTCTTGTGAAGCAATCAAAACATGAGATTAAGTGTGAAGTTTAAGAAAAATAAGGAGTAGGTAAATTGCTCGAATCACCAAATCCAAATATAGATAATTAAAGAGGTTTTTAAGGATGGCTTATTTTTTTTTGGATATTTACCTAAATAAATAACTGAAAATTGAAAAAATAAGTAGAAAAGAGAGCGTTATATGCTCTCTTTTCTACTATAAAGTTGGAGGATTTTATGTATAAAAGCGAACCAATCTTTTTGCAACCTACTTATCATGAACGTATTTGGGGAGGACAAAAGCTGAAAAAAGAATTTTGTTATGACATTCCATACCAAAAAACTGGGGAAGTGTGGGCCATTTCGGCACACCCAAATGGCCCAAGCATAATCTCAAATGGCCCTCTTGCAGGAAAGTCTTTAGCAGATGCATGGCATGAACATGGAGAACTTTTCAATAAAATGGAATTAAAAACTACAGAATATCCGTTACTGGTAAAAATATTGGACGCTGCAGAATATCTTTCAGTTCAAGTGCATCCTAATGACGAATTCGCCCGAAAAGTAGAAAATGTACCTTACGGAAAAACCGAATGTTGGTATGTATTGAGTGCAGAAGAAGGAGCAGAATTAATAATTGGTCATCATGCAACTTCTCAAGAACAGCTAAAAGAATTGGTAGAGCAAGGGAAATGGAAGCATTTGTTGAGGACGATTAAAGTAAAAGCGGGCGACTTTGTGTATGTCCCTAGTGGAACCATCCATGCAATTGGTGCGGGAATTGTGATCTTAGAAACCCAGCAAAGTTCAGATATTACTTATCGAGTTTATGACTATGATCGTAAGGATGCTGCAGGAAATTCCCGCAAGCTACACTTTGAACAATCGCTTCAAGTAACGAAGGTTCCACATGAAGATGTATACATTGAACAAACACAAGTAATTAAAGAAGGTTTAGTGGAAAAAAAACTTGTAGAAGAACGATATTTTTCAGTTTATCACTGGCGGCTGAGCGGGAAATCTACCAGCCGGTTAGAAAAAGACTTTCTACAAGTCAGTGTAATCGAAGGACAGGCAAGACTAACGATTGCAAACCAATCTTTTAAGATAAACAAAGGCGATCACTTTCTTTTACCTTATGGCATTCAAGAATATTGTTTGGAAGGAAATGCAGAATGTATTGTTTCACACAGTTAATATTAAAGTAAATAGATTCTGTATTTTGTCCGTTTATAATAATCGAAAATTTTTTAATGTTAATTCACGTTAATTCGAACTTCAATTTCTTTCAAAAATTTTTTCACACCACCAAAAGCAGCCCCGCGTAACAGCGGAGCTGCTTTTTTATTGAAGTTATATTCAGAACAATCAAAATTAATGTAGCGCTGTATTGGTGAAATAGTGTACACTCCTTATTAACGGAATGATTAAGGTCTATTTCCTTAAATAGAAAAGCAGGTGACAGTGTTGAAAAAGCAAACACAAGAGTTGTTCGAAGAGATTCGCGCATTTAGACGGGATCTTCATGAGAACCCTGAATTGAGTGGCGAAGAAACAGAAACTTCTCGAAAAATACAAGTGAAACTTGATGAATATGGCATCTCATATTCTACGGGATATGCAAAAACAGGTGTCCTTGGTGTGATCCAAGGCGATAAGCCAGGAAAAACGGTTGGATTGCGTGCCGATATCGATGCCTTACCGATTTTAGAAAAAGCAGATGTGCCGTTCAAGTCTAAAGTCGATGGCAAAATGCATGCATGCGGGCATGATGCGCATACGGCCATGTTGCTCGGAGTCGGAAAATTACTGCAAGACCAGAAAGCCGATATTGCTGGAACGGTGTTATTAATTTTTCAGCCGGCTGAAGAAAATGCACCAACGGGTGGCTCGGAGCAAATGATGGCAGATGGTGTTTTTGATACGTATCAACCGGATGTTTTAATCGCGCAACATGTTTGGCCAGGTTTACCGGCTGGGCAAGTTGGTGTCATAGACGGAGCCATCATGGGCAACTCTGACCGTTTCCAAGTGACAATCTACGGAGCAGGGGGCCACGCATCGATGCCTCATCAAACCGTTGATGCGATTATTATCGCCAACCAAGTCATGTCCGCCATCCAAACGATTGTTAGCCGGAACGCGAACCCGATGGATTCAGGCGTAATCACAATTGGGAAAATTACAGGAGGCTATCGTTACAATGTGGTAGCGGACACGGTAGTGCTTGAAGGAACGATTCGCTCTCTTTCAGACGACACCAAGAAACTTTTGAAAAAACGTTTCCATGAAGTGGTTCAAGGAGCTGCGGAAATGATGGGCGGTTCGTGTGAAATCGACTATTCGGATGGTTACCCAGCAACGATTAACACAAAGCGTTGGGCTGAAGTAGTTCGGAAATCGGCAAAACATCAATTAGGCGACGCGGGCACACCAGAAGTAATCGGAAGCATGGCTGGAGAAGATTTCGGCCGTTTCTTGAAAAAGTACGAAGGGGTTTATTATTGGCTCGGTACTTCAGTTGGTGAAAACCAAAAACCGCTCCACGACCCTGGCTTTATGATCGATGAACAAGCTTTGTCGATTGGGACAGAGTTGATGGCCCAAGCAGCGCTTGACGTGCTAGCCGAATTGAATAAATAGGAGGAACAGAAATGGCAAATTCCATTGAACAATTCATGGAAGAGATTGAGCCGTATGTGATTGAACAACGACGCAAGCGACATCGCTATCCTGAAATCGGTTTTGCGGAATACGTAACCACTTATGAGTTGAGCGAACAATTAGCTGGAAAAGGATTTTCACTTTTTTATGGAACAGACTTTTTAACAAGCTCAGAACGCATGGGTGTACCGTGTGATCCAATGCTCGCGGAAAATGAACAGCGAGCGCTTCAAAAAGGCGTGCCGCCTGAGTTTCTTGAAAAGATGAAAGGTGGACATACTGGATTTGCAGCTGTACTTGACACAGGACGACTGGGACCTAAATTTGCTTATCGCTTTGATATAGACGCATTGCCAATAGAAGAAGCAGAATGCACTGATCATGTGCCAGCACAACACGAGTTTCGTTCTCAAATTGCGGGAATGATGCATGCTTGCGGTCACGATGGTCACGCGGCAATTGGACTTGGACTCGCGAATTATTTGGCGAAGAGAAAAGACAACTTAAGCGGCAAGTACACAATTTTGTTCCAACCTGCAGAAGAAGGTGGACGTGGTGCAAAAGCGATTGTTGATAAAGGGTGGCTTGATGACATTGATTATTTTATGAGCGGCCATGTCGGGATTCACAATTTACCGTCAGGAACAGTTGCAGCGACCACTTCAAAATTTTTGGCCAGTTCCAAAATCAATGCGAAGTTCATCGGCAAGTCGGCACATTCTGGATTAGAGCCCAACGAAGGACGCAACGCGTTGCTCGCTGCCGCATCGGCTGCATTGCATCTACATAGCATTGCAAACCATAAAGACGGAATCACTCGTATCAATGTCGGCACGTTGCACGCAGGAGCCGGACGCAATGTTATCGCCGACAAAGCGTTGATGGAAATTGAAACGCGCGGTGAGACCAATAAGTTGGATGCTTACATGCAAGAAAATGCAACGCGCATTTTACAGGCGAGTGCTGCATTGTACGATGTCGAGCTAGAACTTGAACATATGGGAAGATCGGTTTCAACAGCTGCGGATCACGATTTCGCGAAAGTTGTAGAACGAGCATGTGCACTGTCATCAAGCTTAAAGATTGTTCCGCATTTGGAAGTGGGAGCTTCAGAAGATGTTACATACATGATTGAGCGCGTTCGTGAACAAGGCGGAAAAGCAACGTTTATGATTTTTGCAAGTCCGTTACCTGCAGGTCATCATCATCCTTGTTTTAATTATGAAGAACAGGCACTACTTGCTGGATTGGAAACGATAATACGAACAACGGATTATTTGCTAAAGGAGGACGGGTTACGTGCTTAGCTGGTTAGTTGAACATTTACAGCGGATGAATATGACTAATGTATTGGTTAGACCAGAAGGGTTTACGCGAGAAGGCTATACGCCTGAAGAAACAAGCGCCATGGAAGTTTTTAAAGACATCGCGAAAGAGTTAGGCTTGGCTGTAAAAGTAGACGCGGCAGGAAATATGATTGCGCGGTGGGAAGTTCCAGGCGGCGAAAATGCGGCGGTAGCGACCGGGTCTCACCTTGATACGGTGCCTAATGGCGGCGCATTTGACGGAGGAGCTGGCGTTGTATGTGGCCTCGGCGCAGTTAAATTGCTGAAAGAAGCCGATTATCAACCAAAGCGACCGATTGAAGTGATTTGTTTTCGCTCGGAAGAATCTTCACGATTCGGTGTCTCGACAATTGGCAGTAAGGCGATGAGTGGATTATTGGATCTTTCTATTGGAACGCTTGTCGACCAACACGGCACGACACTGGCGGAAGCTGTTAAAAGTCAAGGCTTTAACTGGGAAGAGTTGACCAAAGCAAAACGTTCAAAAGAGGAACTAAAAAGCTTTGTCGAACTGCACATTGAACAAGGAATGCATATAAACGACCATGAAAAAAATTACGGCATTGTTAAAGGTGTGGCTTGTCCGATTCGCTTAGCCGTTACGTTTAGTGGCAAAGCAGGACATACAGGTACGACGCCGATGGACCGCAGACAAGATGCTTTAGCGGCAGCGGCTCCTTTTATTTCATTTGTTCAAGATACAGCTCTTCAACTCAATGATGTGTATGAGAAACCGCTAGTGGCGACAGTTAGTACATTGACCTCTTCTCCAAACTCGATGAATGTGATTCCGCAAACGGTAACTGCTGGAGTAGACATCCGTAGCGTTGATGATGGATTGAAAAAGAAAATGGCAGAAGCGATTGGGATTGAAGCAAACCGTATTGAACAAGCGACCGGTGTAGCTATCTCTATTGAAGTATTAGTCGATAATCCATCTGTTTTGCTTGATGAAAAGGTAGCTCGGCAGTTAGTTGATGCGGGCGACCAAGAAGCTTATTTGGCACATCACATGGATAGTGGTGCGGGACACGATGTCATGAATATGGCCCAAGTGTGGCCGAGTGGATTGCTGTTTATCCCTTGCAAAGACGGCTTGAGTCACCATCCAGATGAATATGCAACAGCGGAAGATTTGAAAATGGGCTCAGAACTATTAGCGCGGTATTTAATGGAGGCAACGACGCTATGACTGAAATCGTAAAAGTTGGGTTAATCGGACCAAAAGACTCGGTTAACGAAACGATGAAAGCGGCCGGCAGTTTAGACGGCATTGAATTGGTTCCGTTCATTTACGAACAGACCGAAGAAACAAAAGAAATTATCAATGAAAATTCGGCCCGTATTGGCCATTGGCTTTTTTCGGGTCCGGCGCCTTATCATTTTGCATTAAAAGAAAAGTTAATCGATGCCGACCACGCAGATTATATTTTGCTGCACGGGTCAAGTTTACTAGGTACGATGCTGGACGCCATTATGCAAGAAGGTGTGGTGTTGTCGAGCATTAGCCTCGATTCCGTTCCACGCCGAGAAGTGTTGAAAATGTTGAAAGACTTTGATTTGGAAAAGATGAAAATTCACACCGCTCCAGAACTCGGCTATATTCCTGCTGAAGAATTGGTCGATTACCACGAAGCACTTTATCGTTCAGGTGAAATACAGGCAGCGCTAACTTGTGTTCATAGTACGTATAATGCCTTAAAAGAAAGAGGCGTGCCGGTTTATCGGATTTGTGTATCGGAACTGGCAGCGCACCGAGCAATTTCAGTTATTAAAGAAAGGAGCTTGTCGGATCTTTACCGGATGAAGCAATTAGCAATGATCGGCGTCGAAATCATTTACCCTAGCCAAGCGCAACAACGCAAGACGCCGTTCAAAATTGAACGGCAAGAGCTTGCCACCAATCGCGTGCTTATCGATTTTGCTGAAGAAGTAAAAGGCTCGAAAGTGAGCATGGGGAATGGCATTTATTTCATCTATACAACAAGAGGTGAACTAGAGCTATACGGCAAGTCCCATCATTTAAAAGAGTTGCAAGAAGAAATTTTTGCCAACAGTAATATGCACGTCCGCATTGGTGTAGGATACGGCAGAACAGTCACAGACTCTGAACAAAACGTCAGATTGGCATTGGATTATACCCGAGAAAAAGAGAACGGTGTCGTTATCAATATTGACGAAGGCGGAAAAGTGACGGAGATCAATTCCCTAGGAAATGAGCTCAGCTATAGCCGGCGCAGCAGTGAAGCCAAATGGCAAGAAGCGCTAAAAGACGCAGCGATTAGTCAAACCGTTGTCGCACGTATTGAATCGCTATCTCACCATTACGCAAAAGAAGAAATCACGGCACTGGAATTATCGCAGTGGATGAACAGCACCGAGCGCAATGCACGCAGAATTTTGACCGAACTTGAAAGTGTTGGCGTAGCAGAAGTTTCAGGAGAAGAATCTGGCCGAAGAGGACGTCCGCGGAAATTATACCGTTTACTATTTGGTTCAGAGAACTAAACGAGGAGGAATGGGAATGACATCACCGACAGAAGAACAAGGCAAAAAAGGGTTTTTGAACTTTATTGAGAAATGGGGCAATCGCTTACCCGATCCATTCTTTATCTTTGTATATTTAGCAGTGTTTGTTGTCTTACTCTCATGGTTAGTTAGTTCACTTGGCGCGACCGTAATCCACCCAGGAACCGGAGAAGAAATGGCGATTCGAAGCATCGTCTCTGGAGAAGGAATTCGTTTTATTCTCGCTGAAACCATCAATAACTTTACAGGCTTTGCACCACTCGGCCTTGTGCTTGTCATGATGCTTGGTATTGGTTTGGCTGAACGTGTTGGCTTGATGGAAACAGCTATTAAGAAATCGATTTTAAATGCACCAAAATCATTGATTACATACGCGGTGATCTTTACCGGGATTATGGGTAACTTGGCATCAGATGCCGCATTTATCTTAGTTCCACCGCTTGCTGCAATGGTCTTTGCCTCGGTTGGTAGACATCCGCTCGCTGGTCTTGCAGCTGGATTTGCTGGAACGGGCGCTGGATTTACAGCAAACATATTGATTACAGGAACAGATGCATTGCTATCCGGGATTTCAACAGAAGCGGCGAAAACGATTGATGAGACGTTTATCGTTACACCAGTCGATAACTGGTACTTCATGAGCGCTTCGGTTATTATCATGGCGATTGTTGGCGCAATTATCACAGAGAAATTGATCGAACCGCGCCTTGGTAAGTATACAGGCAGAATGGATAAATCGTTCGAACCTGTAACAAAGCAAGAAAACAAAGGGTTACGCAACGCCTTAATCGCGGCAGCTGTCTATATTGGCTTGATCGCATTGTTAGTGTTCTTCCCAGGTTCTCCTGTTCGAAATGAAGACGGCGGCATCATTCCGTCACCGTTCTTATCCGGAATTGTTCCAATCATTCTTTTCTTCTTTATCACGGTTGCTGTCGCATACGGTGTTACAGTGAAGAAAATAACGGAATCAAAAGACATTCCTGCTTATATGGCGGAGGCCATTAAAGACATGTCGGGTTATATCGTTCTTATTTTTGCGGCAGCTCAGTTTATCAGTTATTTCAACTGGAGTAACCTTGGCATTTGGTTGGCTGTTAACAGTGCAGAATTTCTGACAAGTATTAATATGACCGGATTGCCGGTCATGGTCGCATTCAGTATTCTTGCTGCATTATTGAACCTGTTAATCTTCAGTGGTTCTGCGCAGTGGGCGTTAATGGCACCAATTTTTATTCCGATGTTCATGCTGCTTGATTACCACCCAGCATTTGTTCAATTGGCGTTCCGTATTGCCGATTCTTCAACGAATATCATCACACCACTTAATCCGTATATTTTAATCGTTCTCGCCTTTATGCGCGAATACGATAAAAAAGCGGGACTGGGTACATTGATTTCATTGATGTTGCCATACAGCCTGATTTTCTTCGGCGTGTGGGTTATCATGATGATCATCTTCGCATTGACTGGGCTTCCAATCGGACCTGGTATTAGCTTGCGGATGTAAACTACTCATTCATAAAAACTGCCTCACCCTTGTTAGTTGTGTCTAACGATGGTGAGGCAGTTTTTTGTTTTGAAAAAATCGCTCTGGACGCTTTGGGCATGGCTCACACCAAGAGCCGAGAAGAGCAACAGTTTAGTTATCATATGACTTTCGTTTCAATCCACGTACCAACGGGTAACTTTTGAGTGAAATCGTCTATTCAAACTCGTTCGGAGAGGAAGTGAAAAGATGCTGGATACAATCTTCTTTGATGGATGGAAGAGTCTTTTGCGTGTGGCGATTATGTGTTTATTGGCATATCCTTTCCTCATTATGTTGCTCCGAGTGTTTGGGAAACGGTCCCTTACAAAAGTAAATATGTTCGATTTCATCATAACTGTGACGTATGGGGCAACTTTGTCGAGCATTGTCACGAGTGAGAAAGTTTCTTTTGCTGATGGAGCGGTTGTATTTGTCATGCTGACATTACTACAATACATTGTTACGAAATTAGCAGTAAAGTCTAGAAGATTTTCAGACTTCATCAAAGCAACACCGACATTTTTGTATTACGAAGGTGCATTTGATGAAGAACATTTGCTAAAGGAACATTTACGGAAAGAGGATTTGAGAGCGAGATTGCGTCAAGAGGGTCTGAGTTCTTTTGAAGCAGTAGAAGCAATTGTTCTTGAGGGAGACGGTTCAATATCTGTTATCAAAAAAGAATCGGTGAAATCGAAGAGTGCGTTAGAAGGGATATCCAAAAGATAGAGGCTGTATTAAAGTTGTCCTTCTAGTCAGTTTGTTTAAGTACAAGAAATTCGGGAACAACTAGTATTAGGATGATTTATCAATCAGAGGAGGAAACAGAACATGGCAAAAGTATTAGCAGTATTATCAAGTGGACACAAAGATACAGAAAATAATTATGAAACTGGTTGGTGGGCAGAAGAGTTATTCGCACCGAAAGAGATTTTGGAAAAAGCAGGACATCAAGTAGATTTAGCTTCACCACTTGGTGGCAAACCAACGCTCGATAAAGTCAGCATCAGTGAAGATTACGATCCTGAAGGCAAATACAAAAAAATGTACGAATCAGGAATAGCAGACAACACAACAGCTCTTTCGGATGTAAACGCAAAAGAGTACGATGTAGTATTTATCGTGGGAGGCCACGGCGCTATGTATGACTTGGCTGAAAGTCAAGAACTGCGCGACATCATCAATACTGTGTATGACAACGGAAACATCGTTTCAGCTGTATGTCACGGACCGGCTCCATTAATTTGGACGACACGTCCAGATGGCAAGAGCATCATTGATGGTTTAGACGTAACAGGCTATCCAGAAGCAGTTGAACCAGAAGGTCTTTCTGAAATTCTGCCATTTAGCTTAGAAGGTAAAATGAACGAAGTCGCTAATTATAGTGCTGAAAACAAAGTAGTATGGGGCAACGAGCAATTAGTAACTGGTCGCGATCCATTTTCTGCTGAAGAACTAGCAGACGAACTGGTTAAAGCGTTAGATAAAAGAAACAACAAGGACAACTAAGCAATGGAATCAATCGTCATTACTGCGATTCTAAAGCCAAAAGAAAACATGGAAGATCAATTATTGACGGAATTGAACAAAGTGCTAGAAGCTTCCCGAGCAGAAGCGGGTTGCGTAAACTATGTTCTCCATCAATCGATTGAAGACGACACGTTTGTTCTCCACGAAGAGTGGAAAGACAAAGATGCGTTAGAAAGCCATGTTGCGTCTAGTCATTACCAAGAATACCGGACTAACACAGCGGACTTGGTTGCAAGACGAGAAGTCTTTAAGTTGAAAACTGTTTAACAGTACATGCAATTTCATAACTACTACATGCAGCACTTTGTGATGATCCATCGCAAAGTGCTGCATTTTTTTAGCTCTAGTAAAGCAATAGCTATGAGTATACATAGAACAAAAATTAGAAAAAGAAAATTCGATTTAAGTTGAAAATCTCTTAGAAATCAACTAGCTTTAAGTAATACATATAAAGTGAGAGTTAGATAGAATTTGTAGAGGAAGGTCGGAGAATCAAAATGGTATCGTCAAAAGATGTGGCAAAATATGCAGGTGTTTCACAAACGACCGTGTCACGGGTGGTCAATACACCTCATTTAGTAAAAGGGCCGACATATAGAAAAGTAATGGCTGCAATTGATGAATTGAATTATATTCCAGACGGCAATGCGAGGTCTCTTGTACAAAAAAAGAGCGATACGATTGCGCTTATTTCAGGGCCTTTATACAATCCCTTTTTTGTTGAAACGACCACATCTATTGTTAATTATGCAAATGAAAATGGATTTAAAATAAATGTCCATTTTTCCAATGACGAAAATATTGAGGAAATATATAGCTCGATTTTTGAAAAAAAAGTAGATGGCATCATTTTGTCCTCAGTGCTATTGGAGGATCCGGTTTTCGCAAAGCTAGAGAAATCAGGAATTCCATTTATCTTGTACAACCGGAAGCACGAAAGCAATAAAAATTTTGTAGAGATGGATAATGAGCAAGCAGGTTTTTTGGCCACGGATTATTTATTTTCACTTAACCATAGAGAGATTTGTTGGATAGGTGGACCGACAGAAATGAGTACTTTTAAAGGTCGTTATGACGGCTTTTTAAAAGCATTTCAACAAAATAATACTACGGTAAATCCAGAGAAGGTATTCATCGGGAAGACAAGTAAAGAAAACTTATATGAAACTTTTTTAAATTTAGAAGAGCTTTCAGAAAAACCCACTGCCATTTGCGCGGCGACAGATGCGATTGCCATTCAAATGATGGATTTTTATATTTCCGCAGGTTATAAGGTGCCAGAAGACATTAGCATTATTGGAATTGATAACGTGAAAATTGGGCAACATGCTTCGATTAATCTAACGACCGTTGGTATTTCTTCACCTATCGATCTAGGTAGAATTGCGATTGAAAAGTTAATTAAGATGATTCAACAACAAAATAAACCTTGTGTTCAAATAACAGAAGCTGTTAGACTATTTGAAAGAAAGACAATAATTAAAAAGAAGGAGGAGGCATAAGTTCTTTTTTAAGTTAAATGGTTACGTAACCATTTTTTTGATCATAAATGGTTACGCTTCCATTTTTAACAGGGGATTAAGGGAATCTGTAAAGAACGATACTAACAAAGAGATAGGGGATATGTTATGAAATGGAAAAATCGAAAGTTTGGTGAAGAATCGCCGTATATTCCAGCTGGTCCTTTTAAAATTCGTTTGCCGTTTATTCATTACCGGTTCGAATGGCCAGATTATGTTCAAGGGTTATTGATGTGTGCGGTAGATTTAGCAGCCATTCCGTTATTAATAGAATTACTTGGAATGTCGTTTGAAGTTGCTTTAGCGATTGTCATGTTAAATGGTGTCTTTTATTTATTACATCATCTACTAGGTGATCCAACTATTCCAGGATGGATTACACCAGCCATTCCACTGATTATGCTGTACTGTCTTCAATTTCCAGAAGGCCCAGAAAGGGTGCATGCTTTAATCGCATTTCAATTGACCTTAGGGTTGTTTGCCATTTTCTTAGGATCTACAGGATTAGCTTCAAAAGTAGTATCAAGTATTCCGTCTGCGATTAGATCAGGCATTATATTAGGGGCTGGTTTTGCGGCCGTAGCTTCTATTTTCGAAGTAGGAGGTCGTTTTGAAACGTATCCTTGGACGATTTCAATTGCTGTAGGCATCGGTTTTTATTTACTTTTCTCTAAACATTTTACCAAGCTGAAACTAACGAATAATTTATGGGGAACAATCGGCAAGCTCGGTATTTTCCCAATCATTATTATCGCAATTGTTATTGCACCACTGTTTGGTGAAGCTCCTTGGCCAACAATTGAGTGGGGAATTAGCTCTCCCGATTTCATCGGTTTATGGACGGGTTACACGGTTTTCGGCTTAGGCTTCCCACCATTAATGCTGTTTATAACAGGTATTCCAACTGTATTTGCAGCGTATATCGTATTGTTTGGTGACGTTTTGCAAACAAAGGCTTTAGTAAAAGAAGCAGATTTATCTCGTGATGACGAAAAAATTGATTACAATGCGAATCGTGCGCATTTGATTTTTGGAACAAGAAACTCTGCAATGAGTATCCTTGGACCCGATGTTACGATGGCAGGTCCGCTATGGGCTGCTATGCAAGTGGTACTGGTTCAACGATTTAAAGACGGAAGAAAAGCGATGGATTCCTTTATTGGTGGTGCTGGTTCATTCCGTTGGGGAACTAATACCGGCTTACTATTATTACCGATTGTTAGTTTAGTTCAACCGATTCTAGGTGTGGCACTTGCTTTAACGCTTCTGATTCAAGGCTATGTCAGTGTGAAAGTTGGTATTTTAGAAGCAAGAAGCCAAAGTGACTTAGGAATCGCAGGGATTATTGGAGCGGTTTTAGTCATCAAAGGAGCAGCTTGGGCTTTCGCGATAGGGATCGTCTTATGCTTATTGATCTACGGAAAAGACTTCTTTAAGAATGAATCAGACAAAACATTTACGAAAGATGTACCTTTACAAGTTAAAGAAGAAACTTCTGTTTTATAAAGGAAAGGATGTGCCGCATGAAAAAGAAACTTTACATTGATAAGCAATGGGTAGAGACTACTGACTATGTTGAGCTGTTTTCACCGTATTCAAATGAAAAAATTGGAGACATTCCAAAAGCGTCAAAAGAAGATGTAGAAAAGGCTATTGATGCTGCCACAAATGCTAGTGAAGAAATGGCAAATTTGACGGCGTATCAACGGGCAGAAATCCTTGAACAATTGGTTGCATTATTTATCGAACATAGAGAAAGAGCAGCAAAACTTATTTCACTAGAATCCGCAAAGCCACTAAAGTATGCACTAGGCGAAATAGATCGCACAATTGAAACGTATAAATTTGCAGCAGAAGAAGCAAAGCGCTTAACTGGCGAAATGGTTCCAATGGATGCAGCAAAAGGCGGAAGCAATCGCTTAGCCTATACATTACGCGAACCAGTAGGTGTTGTAGCTGCCATAACACCATTTAACTTTCCACAAAATTTAGTAGCACATAAAATTGGGCCAGCTATTGCATCAGGAAATACGGTAGTTTTAAAACCTGCTTCTCAAACCCCCTTATCTGCTTTTCTACTGGCAGAATTATTGGACCAAACAGATTTACCAAAAGGTGCTTTTAATTTGGTGACAGGCAGTGGGAAAACGGTTGGGGACGTTTTAGTTGAAAGCGAAAAAGTAAAAATGATTACTTTTACAGGGAGCCCAGCTGTCGGTAAAGGCATTCGAGACAAAGCCGGATTGAAAAAAGTAGCGTTAGAACTGGGTTCAAATTCAGGGCTTATTATTGATGAAGGCGTAGACATGGATACGGTGATTGAAAAAGTTGTCATTGGATCTTTTTCAAACCAAGGACAAGTATGCATTTCGCTGCAGCGGATTTATATAATGGAAAGTTTAATCGAAGAGTTTCTTACTCGCTTTAAAGAAGCAACGGCAAAACTAGAAGTTGGAGATCCACTGGATCCATCAACAGAAATTTCAGCTATGATTTCTAAAGAAGAACAACAGCGAGCTGAAACGTGGGTACAAGAAGCTGTGGCTGAAGGGGCCAAGTTAGTTATTGGAGGAAAAGTTGAAGATGAAGTATTCCAACCGACTATACTTACACAAGTCGCTGCGGATTCGAAAGTTTCGTGCCAAGAAGTGTTTGCGCCTATTGTCATCGTCAACTCAATCCAATCGGTTGAACAAGGGATAAGTGAAATCAACAACTCTGATTACGGTTTACAAGCTGGTATTTTCACCAATGATATTAAGACCGCGTTCAATGCATCTAAAAAGCTACAAGTGGGCGGCGTACTTATCAATGACATTCCAACTTTCCGTGTAGATCAAATGCCATATGGTGGAGTTAAAGAAAGTGGTAATGGTAAAGAAGGACTGAAGTATACGATTGAAGAAATGACTGAAATGAAACTCGTCATTTGGAATCAATCTTAAAAAACCCCTTTGTGTAGGTAAGATATTTGATAAGGAGTGTTTACAGTGTCAAACAAAATTACGTTTGTGCCGATAAGTTACACTGGCTGGGATTCATTAGAGCATTTGGTAAGTGAAGTAGAACGCTTAAATGCCAGCAATATTTTAATAGTGACCGATCCATTTTTAGAAGAATTGGGGATGACCAATAAAATTATTGAACCGCTTCAAGCACAAGGGTGGAAAACAAGTGTTTATACAGAAGTGGTTCCGGAACCTCCTTTAGAAGTTGGCGAGAAATTAGTAGCCTTCACGAAAGAACATAAATTTGATCTAGTAATTGGATTAGGCGGAGGAAGTGCGCTCGATTTAGCTAAATTGGCCGGAGTTCTCGCAACACATGAAGGGAAAGTGGCTGACTACTTGAACTTAACAGGGAATCGTACGTTAACTCATAAAGGCATACCCAAAATATTAATCCCTACAACTTCTGGAACAGGGTCAGAAGTGACCAATATTTCGGTGCTGTCGTTAGAATCCTCAAAAGATGTGGTAACGCACGACTATCTATTACCAGATGTCGCCATAGTGGATCCAGCACTAACAACATCGTTGCCACCAAAAGTAACAGCTGCTACGGGGATCGATGCGTTAACACATGCAATTGAATCGTATGTTTCCAAAAATGCGAACCCTGTGACCGATGCACTTGCCTTGCAAGCAATCCGCTTAATTAGTGGTTCTATTCGAACAGCTGTAGCCGATGGAGAAAATAAAGAAGCGCGTATGGATATGAGCTATGGCAGTTATTTAGCTGGTTTATCATTTTTCAATGCGGGCGTAGCGGGCGTTCATGCGTTAGCCTATCCTTTAGGCGGGCAATTTCATATTTCACATGGCGAATCGAATGCTGTCTTATTGCCTTACGTCATGGGCTATATTCGCCAAAGCTGCGAAAAAAGAATGAAAGATATTTTAGAAGCAATGGGCTTTAGTTCAAATCAGTTTTCTCAAGAAGAAGCTTCACTAAAGTGCATTGAAGAACTAAAAAAATTAGTAGCTGATGTCGGAATTCCATTGTCATTAAAGGAATTTGGCATTCAAGAAGAAGCTTTGGATAGTCTAGCGGATGATGGCATTAAGCAAAAGAGAATTTTAGCAAGAAGCCCGATGCTATTAGAGAGAGAAGACATTTTCGCGATTTACCAAGCGGCCTTTAAAGGGGAAGTTGTAGAAAAATAAAGATTGTGTACTAACTAAATTAATTGTCGTACATAAAAACTTCTATTTCCTGAGAGTGAATATCTCGGGGAATAGAAGTTTTTTTAATTTCTAAATTGAAGCTTGCTTATTCTGAGATCCGAACGATATAAACATATGCTACTATATATGTAGTTGTATAATATATCCATTTCAGTAGAGGAAGGAAACCAACTATGGATTTTAAAACGAGAATTTTAGAAACTGTTATGGCAGCTGAACTAGAGATACAGAAAGTAATAGCTGGACATGAAAAGACAATTAAAAATCAAGAAGACGTAATAAAACGACAAGAGGAAAAAATACGAGAGCTAAAAACAAAATTAAAAAAGCGGGAAGGGGAAAATCTGCAGCTTCAAGTACGTTTAGACTTAGAAGTATCTAAACAACAAAATAATCCTTTACCTAAACCTACAAAAAAAGTAGTAAAAGAAGAAGTTCGTACTGTGAGCGCAGCTAAACAACCTACTAAGGAAGAAGAATGGGAAAAGACATTATTACAAGTTAGAAATGAGTTGTCAGCAGCAACTGAAAAGAAAAAGCGGGAAAAGACTTATTATGAGAATTCTACATCCGAAAACGAATCTACTACAACTGACCTTACAGAACTAAACGACTCGTTAAAACCTGTCATTTATCGTTATAAGATTAATGTTATAGATAACGCTTTTCTGGAGACATTCGTAAGGAAATATAATTTAGTTGGACGGAAAGCAATTTTGCCGTTATATGAAACAAAGAATTCTCGTGAAATATACTTGTATACAGAAGTGGAAAATATTTTTGTTGATGTATTGCTTAAAGAGATTTACATGGTTAATGAGCAGTTTGAAAGCCTGTCTGCAAGATATTCACCACTCGTACTCAAGTATCGTCAAATTACAAATATCAAGCATGCTTCTCAAGAAAAGAAAAGTGCTGAAAAATCAGGCCAATGGAACTCGGTGGACACGAATTCGTCTGCATCACTTGCTTCTATTGAAGATTCTTTATTTAGTGAGCAAAGTGAACTGAATAAAATCGGCTATCGAATTAGTGGTTCTACAAGAGAAGAACGGTGGGAAGCGATTAGAAGAGCGATTCCAGCAATAGGACTAAAAAAAGTAGTATATATTATTAGCGCAAATGTGCGGTTAAGAAAAAAACAAAAAAATGGGGAACAAAAATACCAACATGCGATTACAGAATGGGAATACGATCTCAGTCAAATTAAGAAACGATATTATTATGGAGGTTTTAAGTGGCCAGAGACTTGAATAGCTTTTTCAGCATGTCACAATCCATATCTCCACAAAAAAACTCGGCACCCAAAGGTATCGAGTTTTCTTATTTTTATAAGCTTTCGTCAGAAGATTCGTCGTTTGTATTATCGCGTTCTCCACGGTGCTCTTTAGCCCCGCCACGTTGTTTCGGAAGTTCGACATCAAGTGCTTCAAGCTGAGTCTGTGCTTCTTCTTTTGTCAACGTGCCTTCTTTAACTTGATCGAGAATCGCTTCGACTTGTGTGCGTGTTTCTTCATCTAAGTCTGCAAAACGATCTCCTTTCAATTCTGGCACTTCAATACCAAGTGCTTCAAGCTGTGCCTGAGCTTCTTCTTTCGTCAACGTGCCGTCTTTAAGTTCATCCATGATCGCTTTAGCTTGAGTTTGCGTTTCCTCATCTAAATCTGCGAATGGATTGCCATGACGATTGCCTTTCCCTTGACGTTCACCCATCTCAGGTGCATCAATGCCAAGTGCTTCAAGCTGTGCCTGAGCTTCTTCATTCGTTAACGTGCCGTCTTTAAGTTCGTCCATAATCGCTTTAGCTTGAGTTTGCGTTTCCTCATCTAAATCTGCGAATGGGTTGCCATGACGATTGCCTTTCCCTTGACGTTCGCCCATCTCAGGCACTTCAATACCAAGTGCTTCGAGCTGAGTTTGTGCTTCTTCTTTTGTAATTGTGTCGTCTTGTAGTTCATCCAGGATTGCTTTAGCTTGATCTTTTGTTTCATCATCCAAATCGGCAAATGGACTACGGCGCTCTTCTTTATCCTTTGAAAGAGCTGTTGCGCTTTGTTCAGTTGCGTTTTCTGTTAAAGTGTCTGTTGTTTCTGATGCAAATACGGGACCTACGGCAGATCCTACAACTCCAATTGATAATGCGCTTGTAGCGAGTAATAACGATAATTTTTTGTTCATTTACGATTCCTCCTAAGTTTTGATGTGATGTCTTACAATGCTTACTATAAAGTGGGTTAGTGAAAGTTTAGTGAAATTGAAAAAGAATTTTCATTTGTTTTTCATAAAGGTATGTTATTTTTAGAAAAGATAAAAAGGGACTTTTAAGAGAGGAGGAGGCATATGAAAGTGCTATTAGCTGAAGATGATGAGCGCCTTGGAGAACTGATCGTGCATTTATTAAAGAAAAAAGGAGCTTCTGTTGTTGACTGGGTAACAGAAGGTGAAGATGCCATTGCTTATGCGCAAGCCTCTTTTTATGATGTCGTCATTCTCGATTGGATGATGCCAAATGGCGATGGCGTATCCGTTTGTCGGCATTTACGAGCATCGGACTATAGCGGTGCCATATTGATGTTGACGGCAAAAGGCGCTGTGCCAGATCGAGTAGAAGGACTAGATGCCGGGGCAGATGATTATATTATCAAACCGTTTGAAATTGATGAGTTGTGGGCACGGCTTAATGCGTTAACAAGACGTACGCGCACACCAATCCGAGAAGAAACGGTAACGCTTGGTGAATTATTGCTAAATCGAACAAGTCATACGCTCTACTATCAAGAAGAAGAAATTTTACTCACACCGCGTGAGTTTCAATTATTTGAACTACTTGTAGTAAATCGAGGACAAGTACTGACCCGTGAATTGATACTCGATCGCATATGGGGACTCGATGCCGAAGTGTCTTTAAAAACAATTGATGCTACAGTGAAGCTATTAAGGAAGAAAATTAGCCGCACCAGTAAAGAAGATTTCATCAAAGCGGTTCGCGGGGTGGGGTATAAAATTGAAGCGTGAAAAAAGAACAAAGCGAGCTGAAAAAACAAAAGATGTCTTTCGGGCTACGCATAAACGTCTCACCTTATTTTACAGCGGCATTTTTTCCATCTTTTTGATCCTCTTTGTAGCGATTGTGTTATTTATTTTGTATCAAGTAGTTTTTAGCGGTCAAGAGCAGGAACTACGGCAGCTTGCCGAACAAGAAATAACGGATCTTCGCAGAGAAACCTTTGGGCCGGCTGCTCCTACGCGAAGACTGCCGCGCCAACAATTTCTAGCAGAAAATCAATTGTTTTATTACGTACAAACTTCAGATGGTGAACTTGTAGTATCTAATGAAGGCATTGAACAGCTACAGCCATTGTACTTGGAACTTATTTCGGGTTGGGTGCCTAACGAAACAGAAATTAGACAAGAAAACATCACCATCCCAAAAGAAGATCCGGAGTTTAGTGAGTTTCTAAATTTTGATTTTACGGTTCTTACTTTAGCACGTCCGGTCAAGGTAGACGGTGACGTTGTCGGTACGATGTATATCGGTCTCGACATTTCCAATATCACACGGATTTTCCGTTGGACGGTCATCGTACTTAGTGGACTAGCTATTCTCTTTATTGGTATCGGAATTGTGCTTAGTTATATCATGTCAAAACGGGCACTTGTTCCGGTTCAGCGGAGTTACAACCAGCAACGTGAATTAGTGGCGAACGCATCTCACGAGTTGCGAACGCCGCTAAGTACGATTTTATCTTCTATAGAAGTGCTTGAAATGGAGCGGGAAGAGAAAGATCCTTTTACCGGACGCATTTTGGACGGGTTAAAACATGAAGTTCGTCGAATGACTGTATTGGTTAGTGATTTGCTGACACTGGCACAAGCAGATTCACCAGATGCCAATGCGCTAGTTCGCAACTGGTGCAACTTAACTCCAGCGAGCAAACAATTGATAAGCTCTTTTAAAGCAAGAGCGACTGCTAAAAAAATCGATTTAATACTAGATGCACCTGCGGAAGCGAATGTATATGCAGATTGCGACAAATTAGTTCAGCTATTATCGATTCTACTCGACAATGCGATCAACTATACACCAGAAGGCGGCACTGTTACTGTCACCTTGCAAATACGCAACGATTCTTTACTACTTGCCGTACGGGATACCGGGATTGGCATTGCAGCTGCTGACCAAGACCGTATTTTCGATCGCTTTTACCGAGCAGACAAAGCACGGACGCGAAAAGAAGGTGGCCATGGACTTGGACTGGCAATCGGCAAATGGATTGTAGACGCACATGGTGGAACGATTTGGGTGGAAAGTTCAGCAGGTGAAGGGTCGTTATTTCAAGTACGGATTCCAAATGGTGACAAGTAAAGTAAGCAGGTAGTATTTTAAAGAACATGACCTTGAACAGGTTAACAGTCGACTTATAAAATAGAATGAGATAAGATTCAACACAAAAACCGCCGCATAGAACTTCTGTCGGCGGTTTTCGCATTGGATAAAAGAAACAAGAAGGTCTTTATAGATTTACTAGCTTGCATGAGAATTAGTGAATATCTCGCTTTCTAAAGTTGCCGCCTCTTACTTCAGCTACGTCGTAAACGGCGACAAAGGCATTGTTGTCGATTTCAAAGATGATTTCTTTCATCTTACTGTCTTCGAGTCGGTTGATGATGCAAGTGATTTCTTTGTAGTCCTCGTTAGTATATGCCCCTTTGACGATATTATAGGTGGCATTGCGTCCAAGACGATCGTAGATGGTTTGGACGAGTAGCTCAGGGTTACGCGAAATGATTTTATAGGTTTTAGAGCCACTGAATCCTTCTTCGACCAAGTGAATGACTTTGGCGGCAATGTAATAAGCAATGCCTGATAAGAAGGCGCCTTTTAGACCAAAGACGAATGAGACGATGATAAAGACGAACATGTTAAGAAATAAGATCAAATCACTTGTTCCAAATGGCAGTTTGCGTGACAGCAGTACCGCCAGCATATCGATTCCATCGAGCGCACCGCCGTTTCGCAATGCAACTCCCATTCCAAACCCAATAATAATTCCACCAATGACTGTAATCAGTAATGTGTCTCCGACGATGATAGGTGGAATATGATGCATCAAGGTCGTCGCATAGGCAAGAGAAGAGATACCGATGGTAGAGTAGATAGCGAAGCTTTTCCCAATTTGCTTATACCCTAAATAGATGAATGGAATATTCAAGACGGCAATCAGCAAACCTAACGGCATTCCAGTCAGTTGGGAGCCAACGATGCTGATACCGGTGACCCCACCGTCCGATACATTATTCGGAATTAGCACGGTTTCGAGACCATATGCGGTGATGAAAGCACCGATGATGATGGGCAATGCTCGCAAAATTACTTTAACTTTATTAGCTTTTCGTTTTTTATTTGGTGCAGTCATTCTAGTCCTCTTTTCTATCTTTTCGCGATGTGGTTTTATCCTCAACTATTAACTATAATCCTTTTATTGCTCATTTAGTAGCGCCAAGTTCAATAGAAACAATTAAAGACTTTTTTAATTGTTTCCAAATTTTGCGAGACTGCAGTTTTTTCATTTTACTTAGAAAGGTGAGAGAAATAACTTTTTTATCCAAAAAATTCCTTTTATATGGTATGATAGAGTCCTATTGAAGTCTTGAGAAAATGTCCAGGTCAATAAAAAAGGAGCTAACTAAGAACATGGAGATTGTCTATGAAGTAACCGAAGAAGCGTATATTGATTTTAATTTATACCACGCACAAAATTCTGAAACGGTCAGGAAAACAATGACCATGCAACGAGTGTTGGTCCCGATTATTTATGTAGTGATGGCCATCGTACTTTCGTTTATATTGGATATTCCAATCTTATTCATGGTAATTCCGTTTCTGATCATGGGAATTTTATGGGCTGTATTTTATCCGAAGTATTTTTATCGTCACATTCGGAAATCAGCCAAAAAGTTACTTCGAGAAGGAAAGAATACAGGAATACTAGGTACGCATACTATGATTTTTACAGAAGTGGGTCTTCGTGAAATCAGTGCAACAGGCGAAGAACTGGTATCGTGGGCGGGTATCGAAAATTTCGGCGAAGATACATCCAATTTGTATTTATATAATAGCGGCTTATCTGCTTATATTATTCCTAAGAGCAGCTTAGTGGATGTTGATCGAATTCGTCAATTTTTACTAGATAAGATTAATAACGAGAGCTAGAGGCAAAGTCTACATCTATTTTGTTAGAGAAAGACAGGACTATAGAGTAAATCCAATACTTATGTAGGAGCGCCGGCAGAAAATATTCTGTTCGGTGGCTTTTTGATTTCTATAAAATTAGTCTATTGAAGATTCTATTCAAAAACAATTGTAATGCTTTCTTCTATATATGGTAGAATAATCGTAATAAAATATTTTTGTAAAATTGAGACAGCTGTGCAAAAAGAGAGAAATCCGCAATATTAAAAGATAGGGGGAAATGTATATGTTAGGGGATAGAGAAGAGGACGTATTCACGAAAAAGCCGGTGGAAAAACGCAGGCTTGGTGAACCGACTGGCGCGTTCAAAGGTGCATCTTGGGGTGCATTGCTTATTGGGGTATCGACGTATTTGATCGGTTTGTACAATGCAGGAATGGAGTTAAACGAAAAAGGCTATTATATTACCGTTATGATTCTCGGACTTTACTCGGCCGTTTCTCTTCAAAAAGCGGTTAGAGACCGTGATGAAGGAATACGCGTTACCAACTTGTATTACGGCATTAGCTGGTTTGCACTCATTGCCGCAATTTCGCTTATGGCGATTGGCTTGTTTAATGCAGGAAGTATCACGTTAAGTGAAAAAGGCTTTTACGGCATTTCGTTCGTCTTGAGTTTGTTTGCTGTTGTAACCGTACAAAAAAACGTGCGCGATACAGAAGAAGCGAACAATATGGATGAGTCGTAAGAGACACAAAAATTTTGTGAGATCACACCATTAATCAAAGACAAAATTTAACGAACAGAAAGAGGAAACCAATTGAAAATCCAAGTTAAAAAACTAATGTTATCGGCTATCGTCACAAGCGTTGTATTTACAGGGGGAGTCGGTAATGTCTTCGCACAAGAAACATCGACAAACGCTAACTCAGAAACGGAACAAATGCAGCAAAACAAACAAGAGACCAAGTACTCGAAAAAAGTGATGGAAGCGGTACGCGTTGCTTTAGGAGAAGATGCTACATCTACGCAAAAAGATAGTGCCATAAACAAATTACGGAAGACGCAAGTCATGGATTACTACTTGGCGTCATTTGGTAAAAAGTTAAAAGGTAACGAAGTTCGTCGAGCAGTAAAAGAAGTGTTTTCAGTTGATTTAAACATAATTTCAGAAATGAATTATGGCAGCAAACTGAGCGTTTATTCGGATGACATTATGGAAAGCTTGCGCGTTTCTTTGGGAGAAGCACCGACATCTAAAGCAAAAGACGAGCAGATTATGAGCATGATGAAAAACGAAGTAATGGACCGCTATATAAAACAACATGATTATTCACTTACTGGAGTAGTGAGCCGAGCGCTGATTAATGGTATTTACGGCGTGAACTTGCAGGGGATTTCTAATTTGGAATACTTGCAAATAGCCATCCACTCTAAAGGACAATGGATTATAAAAAGTGACAAGGATTTATTCATGTTAAAATCTAGCCTCGACGATGTGGATGTGTCGATTGCAACAACGCCTTACTTTAAAGAAGTAACAGGCAGTGACCAAATACCAGTAGCTTTGAAAAATCAACTTTTAGATAAAGGCTTTACTTATATTGAAGAAACAAACCTTCTGTATTACAAAGACCCAGCCGGCAAATCAGTTTCAGATCAATTCAAAGGTCAAGTAACTGGACTTCTTGTTGAAGCAGTAATAGCGCAATCTCAAAAGTAATCCTTAGCAGCTCAAACCGCCCATCTCTCAACCGAGATAGGCGGTTTTTTCTTGTTTAAAATCAACTTTTTCCAACTATCCACTAAACCTACTACCAATAGTCTATCCCTCGCTACTACCTTGTAACAGTCTTACTACTGCTTAGTCAGTGTTTATCAACTATTGGGTAGGACTTTATCTTATAGTGAAGAACAAGTACTAAGTATCACGATTAAAATTGAGAAATGGGGATGTATGATGAAGAAGGAAAAAGTATATTCTGTATTGGGTTCGGCTGTTTTAGCAAGTTCCTTATTAATTCCTTTTACCACAAATGCCATGGAAATTTCAGGACCGATCGCTTCAACAAGTGTTTTGGAAACACAAACACATGAACAATTGTATGACGCTCGAAATGTGCTGAGTGGCGTAATCCCTACGAGCAAACAATTACTAGCAACCAATAAATTAATCGATTCCATTGGAAGCGGTACCAAAGTTCAGTGGAACAAAATGTTTGGTACGCCTTCATCCATTGTAAAAGATAAAGGGTATTTAACAGCTCCAACTTCAGGTTCTGCAGAGACAATTGCGCGCGGCTGGTTAAAAGCCAATGCTGAAGTTTTTGGATTGGCTGAAAAAGATATCGATTCACTAAAAGTAATTCGCAATTATAAAGTGCCTGGCACAGGTCTTCAACCTGTTACATTCCAACAATCATTTGACGGTATCGAGTCGATTTTTGGTGGACGCGTAATTGTCGCAGTCAATAAAACAGGACAGATATTATCGGTAACAGGCAATTTGTCGAAAGCCAAATCTTTTGTAAATGACTTTGCTTTATCCGAAGCAGATGCATTAAACAAAGTCATTGCATTAGAACAACCTGGTTTGGCGTATACAGCTAAAGCCGCAGGACAAGCAAATGGATGGAAAGTGTTTGATGGGAACAATGTCTTGCCAACAAAACAATACGTGAAAAAAGCGGTATTTTCTAAAGGCGATGAAATGAGACCCGTGTACCGCGTATTGTATATTGAAGAACTTCAAAAAGGTGCAGAAGTGATTATTGATGCGAAAACAGGAGAACGGCTATACGAACGTTCACTTGTTCAACATTTAAATCCAGAAGGGGCAATTTTTGAAAACTACCCGGGTTCGTCTAAAGGCGGTACGTTGGTCAACAAATCATTTAAAGGTGACGCCGCTGCTTCACCAAACGGTTGGCTACTCCCGACAAGTGAACTTGGCGTTACCACACTTGGTAACAATGCAAATTCGTTTGCCAACTGGAGTAACTTTTTAGCGCCAGCCGATCAAGCGGTTCGACCGGTCAATCCATTAGGACAATTTAAATACCCGTTCTTAAATGCTTGGCAAAAGAGTAAAGGGCAAGCTTTGCCGCCTTCTTATGCAGAAGACGTCAACAGTGCAACAACGAATCTGTTTTATCACCACAATTTGTTTCATGATTATTTCTATAAGCTTGGGTGGGTTGAAGGTGCAGGGAATCTTCAAACAACAAATTTTGGCAAAGGCGGCTCTGAAGGTGACGCCATTATGGGATTGGTCCAAGCCGGAGCGGTTTCAGGTGGGGAACCGACCTACACTGGACGCGACAACGCTTATATGCTGACCTTGCCAGACGGTCTGCCGGCATGGAGTGGGATGTTCTTATGGGAGCCGATCGCAGGCGCGTTTGAAGGCGAATATGCAGACGGTGATTACGATGCAGGAATTATTTATCATGAATATTCTCACGCCTTGTCTACACGATTAGTCGCAGGCGGAGAGTCTCTTGGCAGCCATCAGGCAGGTTCGATGGGCGAAGCTTGGGGAGATTGGTTTGCGATGCATTACTTGATCAAAAATAACTTGCAAGACAAAGCCGTTGTCGGAGCTTACGTAACGGGCAACGAAGAGCGCGGAATTCGTAGCTGGTCGTTAGAAGATAGTCCACTACAATACGGAGATATCGGCTTTGATATTATCGGACCTGAAGTACACGCGGACGGCGAAATTTGGGCAGCGATTCTTTGGAAAGTTAGAGAAGATTTGCTGGCGTCACTTGGCAAAGAAGCAGGTGAGAAAGTCGTTGAGCAATTGGTCATCGATGCGATGCCAATTTCTGCTCCAAACCCGTCAATGGTAGATATGCGCGATGCCATCATTGCGGCCGATACAGAACGTTACGGCGGGAAACATTACGATACATTGTGGGCAGCCTTTGCAAGTCGCGGGTTAGGATATAGTGCAGCTTCAAATGGTGGCAATGATACCGATCCTACACCTGCTTATAACCATCCGCTAAATGACAAAAATGGTTTGTTCGCCGGCAAGATTATTAACGCCGCTACGAATAAACCAGTTGAAGATGTTCGCATCATTATTGGTGAATATGAAGCTAGAACAAGTGCTGTTACGAAAACAGCAGAAAAAGGCGCATTTGGCGTTCCGATGCTAGCAGGGACTTACGACATCACCATCCAAGCAAAAGGCTTTGGTTCACGTACACTTAAAGATGTTGAAATTGATACAGGTAAAAACAAAGCATTGAAAATTTCGCTTGAACCAAACGTTGCCTCTTCATCGAATGGCGCAACAATTGCGAGTGTGTCTAGTGAGTCTGACAGCAACCAAGTGAAAATGGTCATTGATGATACAGAAGCGAGTGTATACGCATCTGAAGCTCAAGAAGGCGGCTTTACAGGTGCAGAATTTGTTGTTGATTTGGTGACGGATAAAGCGGTTAAAGTGTCTAGCGTCAACGTCAGTGCCTTTAAAGACATCTCTAAAGGAAGATTTGCGACAATCAAAGACTTTACGGTACTTTCTTCTATAGACGGGGAAACGTGGACGGAAATTGTAGATAGTGAATTTACAGCTTCGATTCCACGTCCAGCTACACCTGATTTGCACTACAAAGAATACGAACTAGAAAACACGGTAGAAGCGAAATACTTGAAACTGGTTGTCAAAAATGCACAAAATAACGCAGCAGGTTATATTCAAGTAGCTGAACTGCAAGCATTTGGACCAGGCAAAACAAAAATTTCACCACTTGTACTAGAGCCTGAAGAGCCGTTTGTGGCTACAGGAACAGTTACAGCAGGAAATGCAGGAACAGGCATCGGCAACTTAGCCGATGTGGGTGCGACGCTTGCAGTCACGGAAAATGAATTTGTGACTACACAAAATCCAACTCCGACGACACAAGGTTTGGACGGTTACGTAGTGACGTTGCCTTCGCCATACGGAGATGGAATTCATACGTTTAACCTGACAAGCTCAGCAGAAAGTGACTACGATTATGACGTGTATTTCTACAATAAGAACTTCGAAGTGATCGGATCAGTTGCCACTTCTGGAGCTGACGAAACAGGAGTCATTCCTGGTGGCACGGCTTACGTTTATGTTGGATTGTACAGCGGAGCAAACGTACCCTTCACATTTACAGCTCTAAGCCCGTATTAAAGAAAGTTGTTCCATACGTTTTTATAATAAAACCGTTAGAGAAAAATTCATCATTTTTCTCTAACGGTTTTTGAATTTCAAAAATAAAATCCGAGAAAAGTTGAATCGGCATAGTAAATATTTCGTTTTGGTTATCGTCTTGACTGTATTGAGTGGCTGGAACGCAGAGACAGACAATTCATTTGGTGATTTGTTTAACAATAAAGACTCTTAGGTGTTAGACAATAAGGCAGGGATGAAGGGGATTCACTTGCCAGGAATGAACTGGTTCATATTGAAGTTTGAAACAGTGAATGGTGTCGGGGAGTTTAAACTAACAAGAGAAGAACTAGAAGGCGGATACAGCGTGAACTTAAAAGAAATTGAGAGGGAAGAAAAACTAAAAGAGCTTATCCAAGTGCGTATAGAAAATAGAAAAGAGCTAACGTGATTTTCAAAGTAGTGTTTGCACTCAAAAACAGCAAAAACCCCGCAGCTGCCAGTGGCAACTGCGGGGTTTTGATAATTAGTTTGTGAAAAATGCTTCGTGATGACGGCTAAATGCTACTGCGAAATCACCGCGTAATACTTGCTCACTAGGGTTAAATGTTGCTTGTACAGTTGGGACAAGATCATATTTACCTTGAGTCACTGAGAACTGAGCGTTTAAGATGTTAAGGTCTAGTGCAAGTTGAACATATGGTTTCAAGTCAGCAGGGATGCTGTCTTGGTCTTTTATCGCAATACGCTCATCTTTATACTGAACTGTTACGTTGCCTGAGAAAGCTTCTGCTTGTTTTTGCAAACCTAAACTTTGTACTAACGAGTAAGCAAGTTCAGCTTTTGTTACGCTCCCTGTCGGATCGAATTTACCGCTTGCTTTTGCTTTCATAACGCCATTAGCGAATTGAGCATAATCACGGAAAGCTGATCCTTTAGCTGTAACGGCTTCTGCAAATGGAGTGAAGTCAGAAGAAACGTCGTTAAAGCTTGCTGTTCCAGGAAGGCTTTGACGAATTTCAGCACCCATTACTAAGTAAGTAGCAAGATCTGCACGAGTTAGTTTAGCATCAGGTCTAAATTTTCCTTGAGCGTTAGAATCGAATAAATGGTTTTTGACACCCATCGCGATTGCTGGTTCTGCAGCGTGACCCGCGATATCAGTTAGTCCAGTGATGCCATTTACTTTTGTGAAAGAAAGAACACCTTCTACTGTTTCCGGAAATGCAAGGCCAACAGGATTTGCTTCATTGCCGCGTAAGCCGCGTACTTCAGCTTTCCATTGACCAGCTACTGGGTTGTTAACAATAACAGTACGGTCATAAGTTGTCGCAAACAATAAGCTAATACCTGAACTATATTCTGTGCCGTCTGGAGAAATTAGGACCAAGTTTACTGGGTTACCTGTTTCTCCAAGAAGACCTTCTGCATTTACTTTTGCAGACAAGATCGAAACGCCTTGTTCTACAGAAAAGGTATGTTGTGTACTTTTAGCTACTACATAATCAACTGAGAAATCTTCGCGTTTTGTTTGTTCTGAAACGTTCGCATTAAATGTTTTTTCGCTGTTTAATGTTGCACCGTATGTTTTGTTGTTGAAAATTGAATCGAGTGCTGCATAGGCATTTACATAGCCTGCGCCAACTTCCCATGTTTCATAACCGGGCATGTTTGTCGCCGTGTTTTGAAGAAGTGATTTTACTTCGTCAGGTGAAAGTGTTGGATTTGCTTCTAACAGTAATGCTGTGATTCCTGCTACGTGCGGTGTTGCCATTGAAGTACCGCTCATCGTCGTGTAATAAGGAAGATGTGCGGGTTCAAGTGTTGTCGCATCTTGTTCAGCTGCTAATGATGTAACTGGAGAAACCGTTCTTGTTGATACAATATCAACGCCAGGAGCAACGATAGAAGGCTCGTCTTTCCAAGACCAAGTTTTGCCGTGAAGGTCAAATGTGCCACCTACATCTTTTGTTCCGCGAGAAGAAAAGTCTGCAAGCGTCCCATCTTTTTCACCAGCTCCAACTGAAATTACCCAAGGAGCTTTTGCATATGGATTATGTGTATCTGAACCAGGACCTGCGTTACCAGCGGCGAATAAAACAACGATTCCGCGGTCATACGCTTTTTTACTAGCTAAGTTGATCGGGTGAGTTGGTACAAAATCTCCACCAGAACCCCATGAGTTTGTGATTACACGGATATTGTATTCGGTTTGATGCGTAATCGCGTAATCGAAACCTCCGATACCATCAAGGACGAATAATGCACCACCAGAACCATAGCCGATCAAGTCAGCGCCAGGAGCGGCTCCTTCGTATTTACCACCAGACATTGCGCCAGTACCGCCAACAGTTCCAGCTACGTGCGTACCGTGTCCAGAGTTTGTGTCAGTATTTGGAACGTCTTCTGTATAAGAAACAGGAAGAATGCCTGTAATGCTTTGAAGATTTGTTGATCCTAAAACGTTTTGCACAAGATTTCTACCAAGTTCATGATCTTTATGTGTGCCATCAACGCCGCTGTCATTGACAACCACTCCGATGCCATCACCAGAAACCGGTAATCCACCATTTTGTTTTCTGAAGTTATTATCAGTTTGTGCTTTATCAACGCCAGTAATCATGTTGGCATCAGCATTGAAATACTCAAGTTTTTCGTTCAAGAAAACAGATTGTACTTCAGGGTTTTGCGCTAGTTCTTCGATTTGTTGTTTTGTTGCGAAAGCACCCACAATTGGGAGGCTCTGCATACTAATGGCGGATTTAATTCCTAACCCTTCCAGCAGATCAAGCTGAGCCTCTGTGGGTTTTTGATCTCCTCGGAATGTAACAATAACTTCTGTCGCTCCTTTGGAAAGAGCAGACCAGACTTTTTCATCTACCTGTGCAGTGGTAGTTGACTGCGAGCTGTTTGCATTAGCGGTAGAGAAAGCTGGGAAGATCAAGAACAACATCGTAACGATCAACAAAATCTTTTTCATTTCATCATTCTCCTTTTCTCAATAGTTTGAAAAATCTTAATTTAATTATCATCTTTTTACTATCGGTTGCCTATTACGCAGAGGATGTATTTTCCGTTCCCGAAGGTCCTAGGCAAATTACTACCAATGGCGTAGAGGACAGCAAAAAAAACACCCCCTATATAAATAGGGGGCGGTCAAAACTTATTTTTTAATTTTTACTTTTTTTTTTCGATGGAACAAGAGTTGCTGGAGCAAGGTTTTCTGCTTTAATCGCTTGGATTGCTGCATACGCATTTACGTAACCAGCGCCAACTTCCCATGTCTCGTATCCTGGCATTGTTGTAGCTGTTTGTTGCATCAATTCTTTAATTTCAGCAGGGGATAGAGTAGGATCTACTTCAAGCATTAAGGCAATGATGCCTGCTGCATGAGGGGCCGCCATCGATGTTCCGCTGAATGTTGTGTAATACGGCAAATGTGCCGGTGAAATTCCTGTCGCATCTTTATCAGCACTTAACGCTGATAGTGGTGTGAACACGCGTGTTGAAACGATATCAACGCCTGGTGCTGTGATTGTCGGACGATCTGCCCAAGTAAACGTTTCACCGTCAATAACGACCGTGCCACCTTTATCTTTAACACCACGTGATGAAAAGTCAGCTAGGTTTTTAGAAGAATCTCCAGCAGCTACAGTTACAACCCAAGGTGCTTTTTTATAGTTTCCAGAAATGGTTGAAGCTCCAGGACCTGCATTTCCTGCAGAGAAAACAGTTGTAATGCCACGGTCGTATAACTTTTTAGTAGCGATATTGATCGGGTGGTTTGGATCGAAATCAGTATTCGAGTCGCTCGTATCGCCCCACGAATTAGTGATTACGCGAATGTTGTATTCGGTTTGATGTGTAAGCGCGTAGTCAAATCCGCCGATTGTGTCCATGATTGCAATTCCAGCGCCTGAACCATAGCCGATCAAGTTTGCACCAGGTGCAACGCCTTCGTATTTTCCACCAGACATCGCACCAGTTCCGCCAACAATTCCAGTAACGTGTGTTCCATGTCCAGAAGTAGAATCTGTATTCGGGATATTTTCAAGGTATGCAACTGGTACTAAACCAACCGTACTGTTTAAGTTAATATTCGCCATAACATTTTGTACTAAGTTTTTGCCAAGCTGATGATCTTTATGTGTACCATCAACACCGCTGTCATTGATGACAACGCCGATGTTTTTACCCGTAATCGGCATTCCGCCATTAGCAGCTCGGAATTCTGGGTCTTCGCGAACTTGGTCAACGCCTGTTACAGAAGTAGAAGCTTCGTTTTCATATTGAAGCGGTGCGTTGTAGTAAATAGAAAGAATATCTGCTGATTCCGCTAATTTTGTCACTTGCGCCGGTGTTACAGATGCTCCTGCCATTGGTAAGCTTTGAAACAACTGCGCATTTGAAATGCCTAAGCTTTCAAGTACTTGAAGATTGCTATCGCTGTTTTTGAATGTAATGATGACTTCGATCGGTGTGAGTCGATTTTGTAATAAGTTTTGTAGCTTTTGGTCAATGATAACTCCTTCTGCATTCGCTGAAGTTTGGTTTAATGAAAAAGGATTGAATGCAAGACCGAGCGCTAAACAAAAGGTGCTGATGACGATCAATAATCTCTTCATGGTTATCCTCCTAATATTTTCAGAATTTTTCTTCTTCTAATGATTTCATTTTTCATAGATTAACACCATTCACCACGAGGCGTATTTCTACATATACAAAAAGACGTAGCCACCTACTGCTTAAGTAGTAGATGGCTACGTCTTCTGGCTTGTAGACAAACTAGCTATCGGAACAAACTTGTGCCAATAGTTATTCTTTTTGACTTTTTTATTTATAGAGAAACTTCGATATTAGTTGATGAACCTTTTTAGTACATACGCTAGCGATGGCGCGTCTACCCCAAAGCGGTCAGCGCGGTTTTAATAGCTCCATAAATTGTGCAAATAGATTTTATCTACGCCTTGAGAGAACAGTTGCTACCTCAACGGCACTAAATTGTTTTGCACGGCAAAAATAATCGCTTGCGAGCGGCTTTTTACATCAAATTTTTTGAATATGTTGCTGACATGAATTTTGACAGTTTTATCGCTAATATACAGCCGTGTCGCAATATCTTTATTTGATAGTCCTTCAACTAAAACGAGTAATACTTCCATTTCCCGTGGAGTTAAAGTTTTGTCTTCTTGGTTATTTTCTTGCTTGTGCATCGATAGTAATTTTTTCGTCATGCCTGGTGGAATCACCGACTCGCCACTTGCGACTGCGCGAATAGCATCAATCACATCTTTAGAAGGAGAATCTTTTAGCAAGTAACCGTCAGCACCTTCTCGAATGGCTGCCATGAAATATTCATCGTTATTATACATCGTCAAGACGATTACTTTAATCGAAGGATAATTGCTTTTTACCCAACGAGTCAGTTCAATGCCGTTCATTTGTGGCATGTTAATATCCATCATAATAATATCTGGCGAAACGTTTGGCAGCATGTCGATCAATTGCGTACTTCCTGTGGCTTCACCAACTACTTCCATGTCTTCTTCTTGCGCGATTAATGTTTTTAAACCATCTCGTAAAATGGCGTGATCATCTACCAACAACACTTGAATCATCCTGTTTATCCCCCTTCAAAACCCATCTTTGGTATTCGTACGATAATTTCGGTTCCTTTTGTTTCACTGCTTTCAATTTGAAGTGTTGCACCAACTTTGGCAGCGTCTTCGTTCATTTGCAAAATTCCGTAATGGGGTTCTTTCATGGCCATTGTCATTGCTTCATACAATGAAAATCCAACACCATCATCTTTAATCTTTAGAAAAATTTGTTCTTTTTGATAGCTCAATAAAATATTCAATGAGCTTGCTTGAGCGTGTTTTATACAGTTTTGTATGCTTTCTTGTGTGATCGAGTAAATGACTTTTTCCGTCAATAAACTCAAGCGTGTTTGAATGCCACGTTGATCAAAGGAAATATCGAGTCCGTTATTGTGGCTCTTTTTAATCTCGGCGATCTTTTTTTGAATGGCCAAATCCAAACTAAGATTTTCCGTTGGATGCGGACGCAGTGCATAAATCGAATCACGGATTTCTTTCAATCCTTCGCGTAATGTGTTGTTGCTGTCGTTGATCATTTGCTCGGCTTCTTGTGGGTGAGAAGGGATTTTACGAGCTGCGCTATCGAATTTCATAACGGCACCCGCTAATGTTTGTGCAATGCCATCATGAATATCATGGGCAATACGATTGCGCTCTTCGAGTAAAATACGCTGTTCTTTTTCACTGAACAACAACTGGGTTTTTAAGAAAATCGCTAATTGGTTTGAGATGGTGGAAATCGAGTGAACGTCTTCGACCACAAAACTATTGGTGCGAATCTTCGTTAAAATAAGACAGCCGATCAATTCGTTATCTAATATTAACGGAGCATACACCGCGACTTGCATGTTTTTATCAAAGCAGCGAGAGAGTGGTGCCTGGTCTAGGTCTTGTTTATTAAAAACTTGTGTAGACCGGATTTGTTCCAACTTTGAAAAGTCCTCGCTTTGGAGTGTGTCGTTTAAATCTTCCCGGCTGCCTTCTGAGAAGGTCAAATGCCATTGGTCTTGATCATCTTTTGTGAACAAGAAACTTTCTTCGTAAAAAACAACATCACTCAACAAAAGTTTAATGTCTTTATCCCATTCTTTTGTGGGAATGGATTTGTTTAGTTCGGATGAAAAATGAAACAACGCTTTTAATCGTTGCTTATCGGCACGCAACCTCAAAATGGTTGAGCTGATAATTGCTAAAAAGATTAACGGAGACAAGAAGAAGAAATAAGAGAAAATATCCACTTCGCCGCGGTTTTGACTTCCTAAGTAATAAAGGAGAAAACCATAGACTAAGGAAATGCCAAAACTAAAAAGTTCGCCTCTGCCTTTTTCAGCCCAAATGGCAACGGTGTATTTTTCAGGACGAAGAAACAAAACGATGTCGATAATAAAGTTGTTAATAATATAGAAAAGAGCAATAAAGACAAACAACGAAATGTAGTTCATCGATATATCGGGTCCACTAAACAAAGGCATGAACATACTTTGAAACCAATGAGCACCCATAAAACTAAGAATCAATTGAGCAGGGTTGAAAAAAATGATACGCAGCGGCCTGCGATAAATCCAAGTGGTTAGAAGAACTCCTAAAAAATAAAGAACAATCGTCATTTCGATGCCGTATATAAGGTAGGTTAAAAAGACGATTGGAAAAGTCAGCGAAGAATTTCCTTTTCTAAAAGGCATTGGATAATGTTCGCAAATAAAGATAAAACTAAGAAGCATTAATAATTCAAACGGTTTTTCGATAGCTGGTAAATGAAATAGTGCGTATACCACAAGAGACCAGCCCATTAATGAAATGATCATCATAAAGAGTTGCGCACTATGATGCCTAGCAGTTACCTTTTTCAATCAGAACTCACCAGCCTTTTAGTATTTTTTTATTATTCTAACATTATAGAGGCCAAGAGTGAAAGCTAGTAAAATAATCTTAATTTATCAGAAAAGTCAGTTTATTAAAAGTTGGAACATGTTATATTAGAAAGAGAGCAATACTCGTTTAAATTATCGCCCGTCAACAAGTGATTTTATATGAAAGGAGGACGCGAGATGTGGAATTTAAAAAAGTCTATTTATATTGACCGGGGGATAGGGGAAGTTTATCAATTCGCAACAAATCCGAATTATTGGTATCAATGGTATGCAGGGGTATCTGAAGCAGAAAACCTTCTCGGGTCAGGCGCAAAAGGAACGAGTATGGATTTAAAGTATTTCTTTTTCGGAAGAGGGTTGGAAGTGCATGTGTTGGTTGAGGAAAATGCAGCTGTAGGAGATAGTTATGTTTGGCGTTGCCTGGTGACTGGAGCGCTGGATGCAAGACAAACATGGCGTTATTATCCAAAAAATGGAGGCACGGAGCTCCATTTTGAAATGGATTATAACTTAAACGGCAACATCATCGGAAAATTAGTCAATACACTTTATATTAAAAAGTTGATGGCTAATTCTATAGAGCAAACATTGCGGAATTTAAAAGACATAAGTGAAAGCGAATAGCGTGGATAAATCCACTAATCTTTAACGTCTTGCAAGTTAAGAAGAAAAATTAAAACGGTCAGTCTGCTTGCTATACAAGTCGACTGGCCGTTTTTAAATTCTTTACTCTTCTGTTTTTTGCTCTCTGCGAACAACTAAAACATCACATGGGCTACTGCTTACAATATGTTGAGATACACTGCCCAATATATAGTGTTCAATTGCATTTAACCCTTGGGCTCCACATACAATAAGGTCGATATCCAACCGTTTTGCATAGTCACGCGAAATCACCTTTTCGGGAGTACCAGGGACTACATACACATGTACACTAGAAATTCCCGCTGCTAAAGCATCTTGTTTGTAGTTATTCAGTAGTTCTTTGCCGTGGTCAAAAATTCGGTCTTCAGGATCCGGTACGCTCTTTGTCATAGCGGTATAGGAACGAGTATCCACTACATAGATTAAGTTTAGTGCGGCTTCGTTTCTTTTAGAAATTTCAATCGCCTTTTTAAATGCCCAATCTGCTTCCTTCGAGCCATCAATAGCCACCAAAATACGCTTGTATTTCATGGTCATACAAATTCCTCCTAAGGTTTTTTTTCGCGTCTTTACTATAGTTCTTCAAAATTCTTTAAAACCCTTTTTTAAATCTGAATATTCTAATAATTTATTTGTCATTTGGAAAACCAAATTAGTGAGGGAAGTAGAATGTTTCCTAGTCATTTCGAGTAAGAATCTGTTTTTCAATCTCCCGAAAGACTTACACTAAATTAGTGTTTTCTCACGAATTAACAAGTCACGTGAGAACTTGTCAATTTTTTATTAACTTTTAAAGGGGTTATGCCGATATTAATGTTAAAATAGCTCTATGAAAAACAATATACATGAATAACCAGTTATCCATTTCTTTTATAGCAGAAAATAGGGTGCCAATAATAAAATTATAGAAATCAATATACCTAATTGTTTTGTTAGAGAATCGGTGATCAAATTTTCATCTTTTACTAAGCTAATAAATCGATAGGTCAATGAATGGAGGCTTTGTTAATGGAGATTGAACAAACCAGGTATTCCCGGTTGGCCCATATAACGAAATTGATCAACACGAACTTTGAATTACGCCCATTGCTAGAACATGTTATCACTGCGATATCCGAAGAAGTCGTACGATGCGATTCTGTCGGAATTTACTTGCCACAAGAAGATGGGAATTTCCGTGGATATGTGGGGAAACCAGCCGTTATTAATGGCATGACACTCGATATGCATGTGGTGGATACAGAGTACGATTTATTAGCAAAAGAAGTTATCGAAACTCAACAAACGATTTATATAGCAGACACGTCTAAAGACAATCGCCCCGATCCAAGAGCGGTGGCAGGGTTTGGCATCAAGTCGTTGTTAGCTCTTCCAATTTCATATGAAGGTGAATTGTTTGGTCTTGTTTTCTTATTTGATTACGGCATTCCAATGGACTTGACCGCAGAGGAAATTCAAACAGTAGAAGCATATGTCAACATGGCAGGTGTAGCGATTCGGAATGTTAAAAACTTACAGCGTAAAGAAAGTATTCTCGCTGAAAAGCAATTATTGCTAGATTTGACGCGAGATTTGTCTATGACTTCATCTATGTCTGAATTAATGGACAAATGCTTCCATTATGTCGGTACCGTTCTGAAAAACGATAACATTGCTGTGCATTTATTAGATCCTATCGCAGGTGAGAAGATCAAACCGACCAATATGAGTGCGAAAAGTGAATGGTCTGAAGAAGAATGGTTAGAAAAGCACGAGGAGCTGCAGTTTGATCTGTCGAATGATCGCGTATTCAGCGCGGTGGTCACTGCTAAAAAGCCCATTTGTATTCGAGATGTCACAAAAGACGACAGAGTCAATCAAGAGGTTTGTAAAGAATTTGGAATTACAGGCATGCTGATGCTTCCTTTTGTATCGATGGGGGAAGTATTAGGAGCGCTCGTTTTGGTCAGTTTTGAGGAAAACAATGAGGTCTTTTGTGAGTCGGATATTGAACTTGCACAATCCATCACAGAGGCTACTGCTTCGACTTTGTCTAACTTGCTGTATATGGAAAAGCAAGAAATGATTATCGAACGAAGAACGTCAGAAGTGGTTTTGAAAAACGATGAATTGAAAACAGTCGTAACAGAGTTAGAGAGTCTTAGCCGTGAAAAAGAGCTGATTTTAAATTCAGTAGATGAGGGCATTTTTGGTTTTGATTTGAACAACAATATTACGTTTTGTAACCGAGCAGCTGAGTCGATATTGGGCTATAGAAATGGTGAATTGATCGGACAATCTTACAAAAATCTCTTGCCTAAACAGCAAGACTTAATCATCACTTCTGTTTCATTAGAAGAAGATTTGAAGTTTCTTAAAAAAGACGGCAATGATTTTTCGGTTGAATACGTGGTTTCTTCTATAAAAGAAAACGAACAGGTTATTGGTGAAGTTGTCACATTCAGAGATATTACGAAGAGAAAGCAATTGGAAAAAGAAATTAGCCATTTAGCTTATTATGATCACTTAACAGATTTGCCAAACCGAATCTTATTAGAGGATTATTTAAAACTAAAAACAGAAAAAGCAAAAGCTTCAGGACAAAAAGTGGCGGTATTATACTTGGATCTGGACCGCTTTAAAATTATAAATGATAGTTTCGGCCATAGTTATGGAGATATGTTATTAAAGAATGTTGCAAATCGTATAAGACGGAGTGTACCGGCAGATGCATTTGTCTCGCGTCAAGGAGGCGATGAGTTTACAATCGTCTTGCCTGGCTATGACAACAACCAAGAAGTATTAAATCTTGTGGATAACTTAATCGCGTCATTTACAGAACCATTTTCCTTAAAAGGAAATGAAGTGTACATCAAAACAAGTATCGGAATTAGTGTGTTCCCAGAACACGGTAGTACTGCGGAAGTATTGATCAAAAATGCAGATGCCGCGATGTACAAATCAAAAGAAAAGTCCGGCACGCACCATCATTTCTTCAAAAGTGAAATGAGCGATTGGAGCATGGAAAGCATTTACTTGGAAAATGCTTTGTATAAAGCGTTGGAAAATGATGAATTGAGCCTTCACTATCAGCCGCAAATAGACAGTAAAACCAATCGCATACTTGGGGCAGAGGCGTTGCTTAGATGGAATCATCCAACTCGTGGCATGGTATCCCCAATTGAATTTATACCGGTTGCAGAAGAAACCGGATTGATCGTGCCAATTGGCAAGTGGGTGCTTTTAAACGCTTGCAAACAGTTAAAGAAATTGCACAATCAAGGAAATACGAATATGTCAGTTTCCGTGAATTTATCAGGGAGGCAGTTTGAAGAAGACGATTTGATCCCAATGATCGAATGTATTTTGATAGAAACAGGTGTCGCTCCAGCATCTTTGCATATTGAACTGACTGAAAATCAAATTTTCAAAAATACGCATGTTACGTTGGAAAAAATGAGAGAAATAAAAGCATTAGGTATTAAAATCGCATTAGATGACTTTGGAACAGGGTATTCGTCATTAGGGTATTTGAAAAACTTCCCGATTGATACGTTAAAAATAGATCGATCATTTATGTTTGATATTTTAACGGATAATGACAATGCCGCGATTACCAGTACAATCATTACGCTGGCTCAAAACCTTAACTTAAATGTTATAGCGGAAGGCGTAGAAACAGCAGAGCAATTAGCTTTTTTAATGGCTAAAAATTGCTTTAACATTCAAGGCTATTATTACAGTAAACCTCTACCTGCCGAAGCATTGGAGAATTATATCAATCAACTGGCACCAAAAGTATAAACTGCTTATCAATTAGCAACCGCGATTTGGATAAAACCAAATTGCGGTTTTCTTTTACCCTCACCGAGTCAAACCACACCCATTCAACGTGAAATGGGTGTACATTTGACGTAACAAACTATATCGGAATTGGGGAGGGTGAAAGAAATGATGGGGCCAGGTTGGGGAATCGGCTGGGGCACAGGAATGGGAGGAGGACTTTTGGTGATGATTCTATTACTCGTAGTCATCGGCTTTGCCATTTACTTTTTTATGAAAAACAGCAACAACCCGAACAATAATTTACCGAGTTCAAGAAAAGATTCGACTGCAGATGCGATGGAAATAGCTAAAGCGAGATTAGCGAAAGGGGAAATTACCGCTGAAGAGTTTGAAGAAATCAAGAAAAAACTTTTAGGGTAAACGAAAACTGCGATCTGGATAAGTAAATCCAAATCGCAGTTTTTTATAATGCTATATCACCAAATATTCTTTAAGTGCTTGTTGCAATGTACCAAGTGTTTTCGTCTTCGGATCAAACAATAACCCAAGTGAGACCATTTTCCGAACGACTTCTGCACGCAGTCCAGTAATAATCGATTGACAACCCATCATGGCAGAACCGTCGATAATTTTCATGATGTGATGAATGACTTCTGGTTCCATGTCAACGATTCCAGACAAGTCTAGAATCAAGGTTTGAATACGGGATACACTCACTTCAGTTAATACTTTTTCTTCGATAATTTCTGCTCGGAAAGAATCGACAGCACCGATTAATGGCAAAATAGACACCGATGTACTAATAGGGATTATTGGCACAGACAAGTTTTCAACCAGTTGTCGATGTGCTAATATCAATGAATCTTTATATGTTGAATAGCTGATAAAGAACGTATTCAAGAAAGTATCAACTTGTGTATTAATATCTTTTTCCATAGCAAAAAAGTCGAATGCAACTTCATTCGGGGTAGCTCGATCGTACTGTTGAAGAAAGGTCCAAAGGGTGCGACGAATCGCTTGAATCCATTCTAATTTGAATGACAGTTCGATTGAATGCGTCGCCCATGCAATGCCTTCTTGTTTCGCAAATAATTTAAGGTCTTCTTCTCGTCTATCGATAATATACCCGACGACCTTATGCGCATTGGTTACAAGATCAATATTGCCAATCCTTAAAATTTCATTGATTTTGTCTTTTACAGTAACGGCTTCCTCTAATAATTTTTCCTCAAAAGCTTCTTGATGTTGCTGGAAGTACGTTTTAATCTCTACTGAACTTTGCAATGCCTCAGTCATTAGCTTTTCTCCTTTACCAATAAATCTCTTTAATCATGTAAACTTTTGTTTTAAGTACAGCATTAACGAAATTCCCTCAGCATAGTCCTATTAGGACGTGGAACAATTTTAATTATACCCACAGGTGTATAATTAAAAACATTTTTTAAAAGAAAAAGTTAAAGGTGGAAATGGATTCTCTAAGTAGAATGAATTATCCAGAAAACGCCTTTTAAATAGCATTCTGAATGTACTATGCCCTTTAGATGAGGTGCATTTAAAAAGCAGTAAGACATCTCCAAAAGATGGTCTTACTGCTTTTATTGGGGGTTAGTTTTTTGCCGGCAAATCTTCTACGTCTTTTTCTTCCTGTTCTTCTTGTTCGATTTTGTGAATCATACTGCCAACAGAAGAAATACGCCCTTGAATGTCTTTATGTGTTAAGTGTTTTCGTTCGAGCATGGTCGGAGATTCGACGCCTGCAGCCGCTGCCACGTTAAACAAACCAGCACGCAACGACATAACATAATTGGCAACGCGGTACATCTTCTCGCCAACCACTAAACCGTCTTGTAGGTCAGGGTCTGTCGTTGCAACACCAACCGGGCACGTGTTCGTATGACAAACTCCTGCCATGATGCAGCCAACACTGATCATAAATCCTCGCGCGATATTGACAAGGTCAGCCCCCATCGAAAGGGCGATCGCTATTTTATCAGGTGTGATGAGTTTACCAGAAGCGATCAACTTTACGCGGTCACGTACGCCGTATTGCCGAAGCAATTCATCGACAATCGGTAAGGCAGTCAAGATCGGCAAACCGACTGAATCGGCAAGTTCTTGGTAAGTCGCACCAGTTCCACCTTCACCACCATCGATGGTGATAAAGTCAGGCCCTTTGCCGCTGTCTTTCATAATTTGAACCATTTCCTCAAGTCCTTCAACATCTCCAACGACAATTTTCATACCAACCGGTTTGCCGCCAACTTCACGCATTTCTTCGATAAAATCAAACAGCTTTTCAAACGAATCGTATTCTGTGAAACGGTTTGGACTGTTTACGGTTTTACCCGGTTCAATCAACCGAATACGCGCAATTTCTTCGGTTACTTTCTGACCTTCTAAATGGCCACCACGTGTTTTCGCACCTTGTGCGAGTTTCACTTCAAAAGCTTTTACTTTTTCCATGTCAGCTTTTTCTTTAAAAGCTTCCCACGAAAACTCGCCGCCTGGCGTTCGTACGCCAAAAAGACCGGGACCAATTTGCATGATTAAATCGGTGTCCCCAGCTAAATGATGATCCGAAATTCCACCTTCCCCGGTATTCATCCATGTACCACCTGCAATGCCAAGCCCTTTGGATAGGGCCGTAATGGCATTTTCTCCTAAAGCCCCGTAGCTCATAGCAGACATGCCCACTTGTCCTTTAATCCGGAAGGGTTGCCTGCAATAGCCTTCACCGAGCACTACTGCATCTTCATCACGTAAATAATAGGGATCCGTAAGAACTTCTTCGCGGTGTTCTTTTCTCGACATTAATCCTTCATGGTCAACAACATATTGGTAAGTTGTCACTTTTTTGCTGTTGTCAATCTTCAGTTCTGTCCGTAATTTCGGAAACAGTGAATTTCGGATGTAAAAACCGTCTTCTGCAAAATTACGACTTGATCCAAATCCAATTAACCGTTCATTGTATTTTCCGGCTTTGACGATATCTTGGTATTGCATACGTGAAAAGGGAAGCCCTTCGTTGTCGCCAGAAAATAAATATTGGCGTAGTTCAGGCCCAACATGTTCAGCCATATAGCGAACTCGTCCAAGTAACGGGAAATTGCGTAAAACGGCATGTTGTTTTTGATGATTGTCTTTTTGATAAATGTAGGCAATATAAGCAAGTGGAGCTGCGATAGTCGACCCCACGAGTGCGGATGGTAAGTATTTCGTTATTTTCCCCATAAAATCCACCTTTTTTTAGTTTTTTATACGCTCTTGAATGCATTTTCAATCGGAGTGTTTCCAGGTACCACTTTTAATGTTTTATTGTATGTAGCTTTATTCGTAAGAGATTCAACTAAAACAGCAGCGACGTCTTCATAAGGAATTTCCATAACCTTTTTGCGTGGGGAAGTAATGACATCAATCGTGCCTTTTCCTGGTTTGTGAACGCCGCGGCTCGAATAAACGACTGTATACGTAAAGACGTCTAACTTAATAAGTTCTTCAGGGATTTTCTTGCCACCCGTGTCTTGAGATTCAGCAGATTCATCTACGCGAGCTGGGCTCAAATAAACAACTCGTTCAATTCCTTGAGTGCGCGCTTCTTCCATCGCACGAGCTACCGCTTCTTTATCAACAAGTACGTTTCTGTTTTCACCCGCTGTTGGATTTGCCCCAGCTATATAAATAATCGCTTCGCATCCCGAAATCGCATCTACAAAATCGTAATCTTTCGTGACACATACATCGGCAGCACCAATCATTTTCAGCTCTTCTGCCCGATTCTCGGTTTCTGCAATCGTGATGGCTTCATGGTTTTCGGCAGCGAGCTTTTTTAACACATACTCTCCGACATCACCGCCACCACCAAATACGAATACTTTCATCCAATCCCTCCCCGTGTAAAATGCTGTATTCAACTTTTCCCTTCTGCTTGGAGGATGAAACCATTTAATAGGAAAGAACGGGTGTAATTTAGAAAGGGAGATAAGCAAAAAAGCAGAAACCAATTCACTGGTTTCTGCTTTTTGTACGTACTTATATGATAAGTCTACTTTAGTACACCTAAATATTCTTCCCAAGGCCCGACATCTTTTCGGTACCTTTCTGCCATCACCCTTACAATTTGAGAAAGATGTGTTAAATCATGCACCATCCATGTAGAAATCAGTTCTCTTAGTTTCACTTTACCAAACACAGGATGTTCTCCAGTTAACTCGAATTGTGAGTCGGATTTGATCAAGTCTTTGACAATTTCAATATTTTGTAAACGTAGCTGTTTGAATTCAGCCAGTTTTTGCTCGAGTGAGGTTTTCGGTGGATTTGTGATATGAGCATCCCGATCAAATGGAGGAAAAGACTTGTTTTCGCTTTCTGCTAAAATGGTTTTTATCCTAGGGATCCAGTTCGTTTTTTCGCATTCAATTAAATGATCGATAACTTGAGAAGTATTCCAAGTTCCTTGTCCTTCATTGCAGGTTAGCCAATCGTTCGATAAATTAGATAAAAAACTAGCTAAAGTTTGTGGTGTGGCTTCTAGAATTTGTATGGCTTCGTCTAAAGAAAAATTCATAAAATTTCCTCCTTGTTATAAATTACTCGAATAGTAGAGTAGCGAAAGAGCCCATATAGTTATTACATTTACAGCGTACCATTTAATTAAACTGAAGAAGTACTTTTCTTAGGAGCATATAGTTTCTATATTTCGTTTTGAAAGCAGCTGTCTATTTAAGTTATACAAAGGCTCCATAAAGTAAGTTTTTAAAACCGGCAGTTAGGGAAATAAAAGGAGTATGTCAAAGTTTTGAAGAATCTAATTAAGTAATGGAGTTAGCAGATTGACGTCTCGATCTCCACATAAATTTTGCCGAATCGATATAAGGGTTAAAGATGAAATACTTAGGAGAAGAAGGGCGGTACATACATGAGCAATTCACAAAAATCCGTTATTGTTATTGGTGGCGGACTTGGCGGCTTATCAGCGGCAATTTCTCTTGCGCAACAAGGATACGAAGTTTCGTTATATGAAAAAAATGATCACATTGGCGGGAAAGTCAATCGTTTAGAGCAGGATGGATTTGGGTTTGACCTTGGTCCATCGATTTTAACGATGCCGCATGTTTTCGATAAGTTGTTTCAAGGGAGCGGCAAGCGCATGGAAGATTATGTGCAAATTCAGCGACTCAACCGGGAGTGGCGCTCGTTTTTCCCTGATGGCACGGTACTCGATTTGTACCACGACCTTGATTTGATGCAGCGTGAAAATCCTGCACTTTCTCGAAAAGACATGAAAGAGTATTACGCATTATTAAAATACGCGCAGAAAATTTACAAAACGACTGAACACAGTTATTTAAAAGAAGGTTTTGAGTCACCTGCTGAAGCAGTTGCACAAAACGGTATTTTGGCAACATTAACTGGCTTTGATTTGACATCTACTATGTATAGCGCGATTTCCAAACGCATTAGTAATCCTCATTTGCGTGACATGCTTTCGTACTATGTGAAGTATGTCGGGTCTTCTCCATATAGTGCGCCAGCCGTATTGAATATGATGATTTATATGCAACATGCGCAAGGTTGTTGGTATGTAAAAGGCGGCACACATAAACTGGCAGAAGGATTGACGAAGCTTGCAGAAGAAATCGGCGTTAAACTCCATACAGGTATGGGTGTCATTCGTGCGTTAACAAGCGAAGACGACAAAATCGTTGGTATTGAACTAGAAGATGGTTCGTTTAAAAAGGCCGATTATTATGTATCGAATATGGAAGTGATTCCGTTTTATAAAAAAATGGTGGCGGCAGATGAAAGCTTTGTTGCGGATTTGAAGAAGAAATACGAACCCGCAAGTTCAGGACTTGTGTTGCATCTCGGCGTGAAAAAAACCTACCCATTTTTAAATCATCACAACTTTTTCTTCTCGGAAAACTTGTATGAACAAATGGAGAAAGTGTTTGAAAAACACGAGTTGCCCGATGACCCAACCATTTACTTAGTCAACGTCAATAAAACCGATCCGACACAAGCGCCAGAAGGGCACGAAAACATTAAGATTTTGCCACACATTCCGTATATCCAAGACAATCCGTTTACACCTGAAGATTATGCGAAGTTTGAAGAAATTGTTCTCGATAAACTAGAACGCATGGGCATGCATGGCCTGCGGGACAATATTGTCACACGTGACGTTTGGACGCCACACGACATCGAACGCGTTTACGGTTCAGACCGCGGGGCAATTTATGGCACGGTTTCCGATAAAAAGAAAAACGGTGGCTTTAAGCATAAAAAGCAAAGCGAATTATACGACAACCTGTACTTTGTCGGCGGCACAGTCAATCCAGGTGGCGGTATGCCAATGGTGACCTTGAGTGGGCAACAAGTGAGCGATAAAATTGTGAAACGTGATCAGGCTGGTAAGTAGCGTTAGAAAGGGGCAAGTCGATGAGCTTCATAGAGGATTTAATGGGTGCGATTTTCGATTTATTAAAACTTTTTGGTTACTTTGTAGCTGGGGTAATCGTCGTGTCAATCGTCATGTACGGCCTTGCTGGATTATTCGATTTGATCAGCTATCTGTACTTCTAGCGTTGGAATAGTAACAAAGACCATTTGATGAAATCAATCGATTTCGAAGATGGTCTTTTTCGTTTTATTCAACACGTAGAGTAACGTAATTCTGATTATTATGTATAATTGGGTTAATTGGTCGAACCAATTTTATGATGAAACGCAAAAAAGGGAGCGAATCAATATGGCACTAGCAAATCAAGAGACGATTTTGGATAGTTTAAAAGAGCATTTAACCGCTGAGCAAATCAGTGTTAACGAAACAATTAAAGAACTGCATGGCCAAGACGAGTCGTATCATCAGATGAAGTTGCCAGATATCGTGGTTTTTCCTGAAACAACAGAACAAGTTTCAGCAATTATGAAAATATCCGCACAATACAAAATCCCGGTTATTCCGTTTGGTCTAGGTTCAAGTTTAGAAGGCCATGTCATTCCGCAAAGCGGTGGAATAACAATTGATTTTTCCTTGATGAACAACGTATTAGACGTTTATGAAGAAGATTTTTTAGTGAGAGTGCAGCCTGGAGTGACGCGCACGCAACTGAATAAAGAGTTAAAGAAGTATGGGTTGTTTTTCACCGTAGATCCTGGAGCTGATGCCACACTCGGTGGAATGGTCGCAACAAATGCAAGCGGTACGACGACAGTGAGGTACGGCGTTATGCGCGACCAAGTACGTGATTTGGAAGTGGTGTTGGCAGATGGTACCGTCATTCACACCGGAAGTAAGGCAGCAAAATCTTCATCGGGTCTTCATTTAAATGGCTTGTTTGTCGGTTCTGAAGGGACGCTCGGATGCTTTACTGAAATGACGCTACGTGTTTACGGAATTCCAGAATTTATCACCGCAGCACGTGCATCGTTTGAGACCGTGAAAGATGCGGTAGAAGCGGTTGTTTCTATTTTGCAAGCGGGCATTCCAATTGCACGAGTTGAACTATTAGATGAAGAATCCATGAGACAAGTTAATAAATACAACGATACAGCTTATCTCGAAAAACCAACTCTGTTTTTAGAGTTTCATGGCAACGAGGCCGGGTTGCAACAAGATGTTGAGTTTACGCAAGAAATCGTTCAAGGACATGGCTGCACAGAAGTAGCTTTTGAAACAGATACAGCCGCACGGAATCGTTTATGGGAAGCACGCCATACATTGGCCTATGCGTATATCCATGCGCATCCAGGCAAAAAAATGATGGTAACGGATGTTTGCTTGCCAATTTCAGAACTGGCTGGAGCAGTAGAACATGCACGTGAAAACCTATTAGAATTAGGATTACCTGGCGGAGTTCTTGGACATGTTGGCGATGGCAATTACCACGCGCTCATTATGATTGATATGAACAATCAAGAAGAAGTAGAAAAATCACAGGAGTTCAACGAACGTATTGTGTTGTACGCACTTGAAAGAGGCGGTACGTGTACAGGGGAGCACGGTGTGGGCATTGGTAAGCAAAAATATCAGCGTCAAGAACATGGCGGTGCTTTTGATGTCATGGAAAAAATTAAAGTCGCTCTAGATCCTGCTAATCTATTAAATCCGGGGAAGAATATAAAAGGAGAGTAAATAGTGAGTAGCCGACCATATTGTGGTCGGCTTTTTCTATGGATTAAAAAAGGTAGCTAGGAATTTCCTAGCTACCTTTGGTAATCATGTTATTTTGTATTTGTGAATCCGCCATCGATGCGAACTGTTTCACCGTTGATGTAATCTGCTTTTGTCAGTAAGAACGTCACAAGCTCTGCGACATCTTCTGGTTGTCCCAAGCGTTTTTGTGGAATTCCAGCCTCAGCACTTTCTTTCATATCTGGATTGTCTTCAAAGAACTTTTTCACCATTGGCGTTTGAATCGGACCAGGTGCAATGGCATTTACGCGAAGACCGTCTTTAGCATACTCCGCAACAAGACTTTTCGTCATTCCGACGATTCCATGTTTCGTTGCACCATACGTCACAACAGAAGCTTGTCCAATGACGCCTGCGCTTGAAGCTGTATTTACAATGGAGCCTCCGCCATTTTTCAACATGGCTTCTCCGACATAACGTAAACCGTATAAAGCGCCAAGCAAGTTAATGCCGACAATTTGATCGATTTCTTGAATATCTGTTTCAAGGAATTTTTTGCCGCTACCGGAAATGCCGGCGTTGTTGAAGAAGTAATCGATTGAGCCAAAATGCTCTAGTGTTTTGTCTACATAGTTTTTAACGTCTTCTACTTTTGAGACGTCCGCTTTAATGAAAATGGCATCGACGCCTTTTTCTTTTAGTTTTTCGACGGTTTCATTACCACTATCTTCACTAATGTCGACTACAGAGACATTGACACCTTCCTCTGCTAAATAAAAAGCAGTAGTTTGACCAAGTCCGCTAGCGCCGCCTGTAATGATTGCTGTTTTGCTCATTGCAATTTCCTCCTTTAATAAAATTAGTTTCTATAGATAGTGGTTTCCCTTTAAATGCAAAGTTAACCGAGAAATCGTAAAATTGCTTTGCTCTAGTTCTGTATAAGTATCAACGAATCGCTTACACTTTAAGAAACAATGTTAGTTACGTGAGGAGGATGAATATGAACATTGGAATCATTGGAACGGGCAACATCGCAACGTATTTATTGGAACAAGTAAACGTTAATCGCTTGGTCGATGGTCAAGTGATTGCTTTTTTCGGGCGTAACAAGGAAGTGGGACCGCGTCTAAGTAAGCAGTATGACGTTAGTTTTTATACCGATTTCCAAGAGTTTTTAAACACGCCACTCGATATCGTTGTAGAAGCATCAACGATCGAAGCGGCAAGTCTTTATGTGGAAGGTGTGGTCGCTCACAAAAAAGACCTCGTAGTGAGCAGCATCGGGGTATTTAAAGACATCGATTTTCTAGATAAAGTCAAAAAGTTGGCAGCGTCTTCCGGTACGATCGTCTTTCTCCCTTCAGGTGCAATTGGCGGATTGGACGTTTTGCAATCGGCTAAAGCGGCTGGCGGTTTAAAGCAAGTTCAAATCACGACACGGAAATCTCCCGCATCGCTCGGCATAGAATCAGACGAAGAGAAAGTGGTATTCGAAGGAACTGCATATCAAGCAGTTGAAAAGCTTCCGAAGAACATCAATGTAGCGTTAGTGCTTGCCATTGCGGGAATCGGTGCTAAAAAAACGAAGGTGCGTGTGATCGTTGATCCGTCTGTTACACAAAACTCTCACACTATTGAAGCAGAAGGGGATTTTGGGCGGATGGAGTTAAAAGTTGAAAACAACCCGATGCCAAGTAACCCAAAGACCAGTCTTCTTGCAGCATTGAGTATTTTGAGCGTGTTGCAAAATAAAGAAAGTGCGCTTCGAATTGGCAACTAAGGGATGAATTGCAAACAAAAATAACGAGACAGCTTGCCCAAGCTGTCTCGTTGTTTAATAGATAAGTTGTGTAACGGATTGGTTGTGAAACTCTCCAAGTAAGCGACTAACGCAGAAGTTTTTCAATGTCTTCGACCAAAAGCGCTACCCGCTCATCTATTCTTTTTATCAATTCTTCTTGATATTCAAAATCGGGGTGTTCATCTACGCAAATTTCTATAATTGAACGAATCCCATCTGCGGTAGAAGAAAGAGTGTAGTTATTTGTATCATTTTCTTTAAGTAACTGCCGGAATTCATTTTGAATAGCTTGGTTCCGACCAACAAGCCAAACTTCAAAACGGGTCTTTTCATGAATGTACATAATCATAATTTTCAAGCCATTGTCATGTAATAGTTTAGGCGCTACCGCAAAAAAGGTTATATCCATCTGTCCTGGATAGAGGCTACTTGATATATGGTGTGACGGGTACTTATTTTTAAAATAAATTCGCAACTGTGCCATGAAGTTCATAATTCCTTGATAGGCTTCTCGTATTTCACCTGTTTTAACTTGTTCACCATAATCATAAATCCAATCGTTTAATGATCTCATGTCTCTGATCCCTCTTTTCTAAAAGGTTGGGTGTAAGTTTAATGCTGAGTGAAATAAGTAATTAGAAACGGCCCTCTTTGTATACACTATATATTTAGAGGTAACTCTATACCGTCAGTATAATGCATGTCAGTTTCTTTTTCTTTATATTTCTATCTAGACAAATTACCAATAGTACTGGAGGTTTGCAAATTGAAAATCATAGTTGCGCCCGATTCGTTTAAAGGCAGTTTAACAGCCATAAAAGCAGCTGAAGCGATGGCTGAAGGTATACGAGAGCTTGACCACCAAACTGATCTCATTTTATTGCCCGCTGCAGATGGGGGGGAAGGCACAATGAGTGCCATGGTCAGAGCGACTAGCGGGAAATTAGTGGAACATCAAGTAGAAGACCCACTGGGACGTAACGTGTCTGCTTGTTACGGTGTTTTAGGTGATGCTCAAACGTGTGTAATTGAAATCGCTGAAGCTTCAGGGCTAACACTTTTAAAAGAAGAAGAACAAAATCCGTTAATCGCATCTTCCTTTGGTACCGGCCAATTGATTGGCTACGCATTAGATGCAGGGTTTCGGAAGTTTATAATAGGACTTGGAGGAAGTGCTACAAATGATGGAGGAGCTGGGATATTAGAAGCTCTTGGTATGAAATTTTTAGATCGTGATGGACAGCGTTTAGCAAGAGGTGGCGGTTCATTAGGAGAGCTTTTCAAAATAGACGCCTCCAACTTTGATCGACGCCTTGCAGAAAGCACCTTTTTAATCGCGAGTGATGTAGAAAATCCTTTCATTGGGGAACAAGGAGCTTCAGCCATATTTGGTCCCCAAAAAGGTGCGACTCCTGAGTTGGTCGAGCAGCTAGATAATAATTTGCGAAACTTCGCCGATAAAGTCGAGCAACTAATAGGTATGGCTCTTCATCACAAACAAGGGGCTGGTGCAGCAGGTGGAGCAGGAGGTGCATTGCAGGCCTTTTTCAAAGGGGACATGCAGCGTGGTGTTGATGTAGTTTTGGAAGAAATGGACTTTGAATCGTATATTGAAACAGCAGACTTAGTCATAACTGGAGAAGGAAAAAGTGACAGTCAGACCTTATCTGGGAAAACGCCTTTTGGCATTGCGCAAGTTGCTAAGCGAGCAGGCAAACCGGTTATACTGATTTCTGGAGTGGTTGAGTCAGAAAGTCGGAATTTGTTACAGTCTTATTTTACAGAGGTTTATTCGATTGTTGGTGCTGAGGTGTCAGCTGAACAAGCGATGTCAGATGCGTATAGCCAATTGAAAATAAAAACACAAACTGCTGTTAACACATTTATGGAGAACAATTAGAAAGAATAAAACGTCGCTTCTTAGATTTTATTCTAAGGAGCGACGTTTTTTGTAAAGAGAATTTATTTTATTCGACTTCAACAGATGCGGTGGACGCTGCACGCAATTTTCGACTTCCTACAACAGTTAACGAACAAAGCAGAATAAGTACCGTTATAAAAATTGAGCTGATAAGTACTTGGCCATACCCACTAATTCGTGGATCTAAAAACGGGTAAGGATACCAATCCACCAGCGGACCGCGGAGTAATGTGTAAACTAAATAAGCGAGTGGATAGAGAATCCATAACCACATGCGTCGAAAAGAAATAAGGTTTCGTGAAGGAAAAGCTAGCCAATCAAATAATGCATACAAGGGTAACAATGTATGCAAAATGAAATTTACCCAAGGAATAGTCGTTTGGAGCTCTGCTTCCATGCCGCGTAAGAATAGAAAATAAACAATTCCTGTTGTCATGATGTAAGTTGTCACGGCTCCTCGGAATAATTGGAATTGTGGAGAGTGGAATTGTTTAGTAGAGAGCATAGCCCCGATTAGTAATACACCTACAATTAAAATATTGCTTTGTATTGTAAAGAAGCTAAAAAAATTACTGAGAACTAGACCGTTATAGCGTAACCCATGTGTCATTTGAGTAATAATAGCGATCAAGCCCATGATGCTAAGTACTAAACGAAGTCCTCGAGCTACTTTTTCCATTTATTCATCTCCTTAAAATATCCTTTTCATAAAGCATATAGTCCTGAAGAGAGTAAATCAATGGTTTTAGAAAGCTAATTGGTCTTATAAGTTGCTTCACCGTTCAACAAACCGAGCAAGGTTTTCAAGCGTAGAATTTAATCCTATATCATGATCCTCTTTACGTATGCCTTTAGGAACGTTTTCGCAAATAAGCGTAACACGCGTTCCTTCTGAAACAGTTTCTAAATACCACGTTTGAATCATTTCACTTGAAAACGCAGGATCTTCGGAGTCAAATACGACTGACATCACTATTTTTGTGTCTTCCACTACTTTTAGAAAGGTACCTTGGAAAACATCTGTATCATGTGAAGTTTTCCCTTTTTCTGAGCCAGCGACTTTGTATGTAAGACTCATTTTGTATACTCCGCCTTCACAAACATTAAATGTTTCAATTTTTGCGGACATACCTTGAGGGGGAAGCCACAAAGCAAATGTATCAGGATTGATGAATGATTGGTAAATATCTTTGGAAGAAGCCTTGATCACGCGTGAGGCAGAATCGATTCGGTAGTTGAATGGCTGGATAATTATAAACAACTCCTTCTTTAAAATCGGAATATTCAGAATTGACTTTCTGTGAAATCATTTTATCATTAAAGAGAAAAGATAAAAAGAAAGGGTGAATGCGGTGAAGAAGACGATTTTTGTTCACGATATTTCTTCTATTAAGCACAACCATTTTTCATTTAAAGACGCATCGGGGCTCATTAAAGATTATCCATTTGTTTTAAAAGTAGCCCCAGGTGGTAGTCATTATCATTTTGATAAAGAGGATTTAGAACTTATGAGCAAACATGAAAAAGACCTCGCCCCACACGATGAAAAGAGAACAAGCAAAAAAGAATATATCGAAGAAATGAAAAAAGAATTCTATCATCAAATACGCGCAGGAAATATGGACGCTATTTTATGCAGCTTGTACAAGTTGGAAGGCGAAAGTGTTGAGCTGAAATGGGGCGGGGAAGTGAGTCATAAATTTAAAATTTAATATCTTATTATTCTATAACCTACTGTCGTCGCTCCCAGAAAACCATCTGAGAGCGATGTTTTTATTTACTTCGAAATTCAGCGTTTATAAACAACAGTCTTTCGTGTAAATTTCACAACTTTAAAACCCCATATCTTCAAATCGATGATATGATTAGATGAAAACAGATCAGGTGAAAAGCATCGGTTTGAAATTTCTTCAGTTCCAAAGAACAGGTGATTACATGAGTAAACAACATTCAGCAACATATAAAACATCGGTACGACTAACCAAGACGGCAATGGAAAAAATGGGCGTGTTCGGCATCAGCGAACGCTCATTTTTTGTTGCGGACAAAGCGTTTAAAGTGTTTATCGAACGCTATCCGTCTAATGCGGATGGCGAGCTTTCGGTTGCGCTGATTTTGGACAAGTCGGAAAATGTGCGGTTAACGGGAAAAGAAGCGGAAGCATCGTTTGTTTTGCATGGCGTTTTTACGAATCATCATTTGTTGATTACAAATGTAACGCAGCGAAAAGCTTATCAAGCGCTCGGCACAAACTGGCAGCGCGAAGAATATATGCTGTTTGACCGATCGCGAGAGGCGGCATCGATACCACTGATTAATATGATTAACCGGATGACGCCTGCTAAAGAAAGTTCCGATTACGTGAAAAAGCGGATTGGCAGTTGGGAAGGCTATTTGAAAATTCAGGAACGCGGCATGGATATTCCAGACATCAAAACCGCTTATTCGAGTTTGTCGTTTAGTCACGACTTTAGCCGTATCACATTAAAAGGTTGTCAGTTAAAAGAAACCGAATGGAAATCGTTAAAAAACTTAACGGTGCGATTGACTGGTGTATCTGGAGACGTCGGCACTGTTATTAAAGCAGCAAACCGAACGGTAGAAATAGAACTCCAACACTATATGGTCAAGCAGCTTCGTGAAAACGGCTTGTCACTCGATAAAAAAGAAGTCGTCTTTAGTAATTTTGCGGCTTTAAGCCAAATAAGACGACTGCGCCAAGGTTTTGCCAACTTGGAAAAAGGACTAGCGGTAAACGCCAATCTAGATCGTCTCTTATTTGAAGAAAAACCGCCTGTTAAGCCGCTTCGGTCTTTAGAGAAACTGACTTTTCATAATCGATTAAATGAATTTCAACAAAAAGCGGTGTCAGGTGCGATAGCAGCAGAGGATTTATATGTGATACAAGGACCACCAGGTACAGGGAAAACCACAGTTATTTCGGAAATTTGTCTGCAAAACGCCAAAAAAGGATTGCGCACACTGGTCGCTTCCCAGTCGAATTTAGCGGTTGATAATGCACTTGGACGTTTGCTTGCCAATAAAGACATTCGGATTTTGCGCGTAGGTCGTACGGAAAGCATCGAAGAAGAAGGTAAGAAGTTTATCGAAGAAAACGTTGGCCAATATTGGAAAGACCATACGTTAGCAGAAGTATCGGCGCAATATGAAATGCGTGCAAAACGCGAACCCGAATTGAAAAAAGAACTCACACATAACGAACAAGCTACAGAAAAACTGGAGCCTGTATACGAAAGTTTGGTAGTTGCAGTAGAAGAGAAAAAACGAGCTGTTGAAAAGCAGCAAACGATACAGCAACAACTCGAACAAGAACGAGTAAAACAATCTGCATTAGAGCGTGAACAAGATAAAGCACGACAAGAGAGACAAGCGATAGACAAAGAAATCGAAACGCTTGAAAACGAACTTCAACAAGATGCTGTCTTTATTGAAGAAACAAAAGGCACCGAGTGGCTCGTGCAAGAACAGAAAATCCAAGGTGCGATTCAACAACTTCAGCGTGCACTTGGACGAGAACGTTTAGAGCAAGATTTAGAAGTAAAAAGGCATGAACTTGAAGCCATCACAGAAAAACGTGATCAAATGGCGGATATTATGGAACAGAAAAAAATAGCGATTGCCAATATGGACAGCATCAAAAAAATCGATGGCTTGTTGGACGTGATAAAAGAAGAACGCGTTGAAGAAACGGCATCAATTACGTATTTGATCAACCGACTAGAAGCCAATCGTGAAAACATGGCAGACTGGACCAAACTCAACGAATACAACGAGCGTGTTTCTCCGGCAATTTCGTATATTGAAAAACTGCTGACTTCGGTTGATATTTCAGTTGCCAACCTAAAAGAACAAGCCTTGTTAAAAGCAGAAGCGTATAGCTCTGCAGAAATTGACGAGTATTTAGAAAAGTTGAGAGCGATATTAAAAGGGGAACAGCGCAGCAATCCAATCGTTTTGCAAAAAGGGCTAATTGGCTTATATAGAAGGCAAAATGATTTATGGAGAAGAGGCGCGAAGTTTAAAGCGGTTGATGTGTATGTGGCTGAGTCAAAGCGCGCTTTTAGCGACTTAAAGAAAACTTTATGCGCTGAACTTGTTAAACAGCAAGAACAGTACCGCGTATGGGATGCTAAATGGTTGGAAAAACAAGAAAAGCAACAACAAGACATGGCGCCACTCGAACTGCGCTACCGGCAATTGCCAAATGTGGCTGACCTCCCCGCTGACATTAACGGCGCGATTCGCGAGTCTAAAGCGCAACTTGAAAAGCTTCAAAAAGACAAAACTTTGTTTGATCAAACCAAGCAGCGTATAAACGATCAGCAAGTTAAACTCGAACAAAAACATTCGGTCTTAGAATCCATTAGCAGCCGTTTAGCGAAAGTAGAAGCTGAGATCGAAAAAGTTGAAGAGGCAATAGCCAATTGTGAACAGCAACTCGCGGCTTTAGCAGAGGTTTTGACTTCAAACCCTGAGCAGTGCTTAGAAGAAACAACAAAACAACTGGCTAGTTTGTCATTTACGAAAGAATCGCTAAAACAAGAAATGAAAAATCTGCCTTTAATGCAGTCTGTACAAAAAAAATGGTTGGATTTATTGGCGACTGCGAACGAGCACGATTTGGATGAAATCCGCAAATTGTATATTAAACACGCCAATGTTATTGGAACAACATGTGTGGCGTCAGCCCGTAAAGATTTTATCGACAACTACCCAGAGTTTGATGTGGTCATTATCGACGAAGTGTCAAAAGCTACACCACCCGAATTATTGCTGCCCATGTTAAAAGGGCAGAAAGTCATTCTGGTAGGTGATCATCATCAGCTGCCACCACTTCTCGGCAATGACACGTTAGAAGAAACACTTCAAGAAATGATTGCCGAAGATAATGGGTTTGAAGAAAAGAAAGAACTTGAAAAGCTATTAGAAGAGTCGCTATTTGAACGGTTGTATAAAAACTTGCCAGCTGCCAATAAAACCATGTTAGCTATTCAATACCGCATGCATGAAGACATTATGGAAACCATTTCACCGTTTTACCGGTTGGAAAACGATCAATTGCAATGTGGCATTGTGGACTCGGATAGCGAGCGCGATCATTTACTAGAATCATCGATTGTAAAACGAAATAATCACTTAATGTGGCTTGATTTGCCAAATGAACCTGCTTATTTTGAAGAACGCATGAGCGGCGGGAAAAGCTTATACAACGCTGCTGAACTTCAAGAAATTCGTACTTTATTGGTCGAGTTAAATGATGCGACAGCTGAAGCAAAACGAGCAGGACGAATGGCTTCCGATGAATTAAAAAGCATTGGTGTGATTAGCTTTTACGGCGAACAAGTCAAACGTCTTCAACGCATGTTCGACCAAGAATTGCACTTGCCACATTTGGCGGTTCGAACAGGAACGGTTGACCGTTTCCAAGGAAGCGAACGCGATATTATCATACTAAGCATGGTACGCAACAACCAAAACAAACATGGCGATATCGGATTTGCAAAAGACTACCGACGCTTAAACGTTGCCTTATCGCGTGCAAAAGAGTTGTTAGTGCTTGTCGGCAGTTCAGAAATGTTCACCAAACAAGCGAAACAGGCAGAAACACGCAAGATGTACAAGCATGTAGTAGAAGTTGTGAAAAAGAAAAGCGGCTTGAAAGCATTAGAAAACAGTAAGGGGTGACGATGTGGACAATTTACGAATGGAATTACGTGCGACGATAACAAGCAATCCGGATGTCTCCATCGTCAACGAGCAGCTTTGGAAGCTGCCGATTGTTTTATATGATGTTGGGTTTGATCAGGTTAAACGGTTGAAAATGGACATTTTGATGAAAATGTTACTACTCGCTTTTCAAGAAGCTGATATTCGACGAGCCGCTAATTTATCGGAAATGCTGTTTGTAGAAGAGTTGTTTATTAGCGATTTAATCTATAAAATGCAGCGCATCGGCTTGATTAGATTGGAAAAGACAGGTTATAAACTGACGCCAAAAGGGCATGACTATTTGGAAAAAGGGATTTTCGATGAAGAAATGGAAGGCGGACAAACGGTAATTTCGTATAGCGCAATTCATGATGAGTACCGTTTAGCACGAGAAGATTCTTCGGAAGAAGCAGACGAAGCGCTCGGAATTTATCGTTATCCCATAAAGGGCAGTTTAAACAAAGATCGAATCGAACAGCTGTTATTTAAAGAAGGTGTCAATACCGGAGAAGAAAACTTTCAAACTATTATTACCGGCATAACAAGCTGTATAGAACAAAAGACAAAATACATTTCGTGTGTTGAGTTTCAGTTATATGACGACAAGCAAGACATCTTTTTCTCGCGTGTTTGGAATTTATTGACGAGCAGCTGGGACGAAATAGTAGAAAAACAAATCGAAGCGCGCGAAGTTGTGAAGTGGCGTAAAGCGATGGAAGAGCAAAGTGTATAAATAGCAGAAGCAGCAGAATAATTAAACTGTAGACAAATTCGATTTGCTTGAATTGGTCTACAGTTTTTTTGTTGGAAGTAAATTGCTCCAATCTCTTTGTCTACCCCCGTATAGTTTTCTTTTTACTAGATTGGAACAGAGTCTCTTTCTCTTTCGGATTAGTGTTTAATACTAAAAGCTGAAAATAATGAGCAAACGCAATTCTAAATTTGCGTTTGCTCATTATGTTATACGTTAATATTTAAGTGAGAAGAAATTTGGTGCGTGACTTTCAAAAATGCTTTTATATCTTCTTTTGAATGACAATGGATGGGGGAAACTCGAACAATTGCATCGAGTCCGACAGCATCCAAAATCCTTTTAGAATAATGACTTGCGGATTCTCTAGCATAAACAAGAATGTTATGTTTACCGTATTCTTTTACAACTTCGGAACAACTCAAATTTTCGAAAGTGAGTGCTAAAATCAAATCTTGATTAATACCGTTAGCTTTTTCGAAATGGATGGTTACACCTTCTAAATCTTTGATCCCCGGTGTATCCGAAGTACCGTTGATAAGTTCGTGAAGGATGGCTTGCTCTTGGTGGTGAATGCGATTCATGCCCTCAACGATTAAAGTTCTTCTATCTGATGAATGGTTATAGTAGCTACCAATATGACAGATATAGTCTATGATTGCCGTGAAACTAGCAAAATGTGCGGGAGTGGGGCTGCCGACATTCCAGTTATCAGGATTTGTAGCTTGCAAACGATGGTGAGGCAGAGAAGCGATACGCTCTGAAAGATAAGCGTAACCAATTCCACGATTACCAAACATTTTATACGGAGCAATTGTTAAGGCATCAATTTTCCAATCACTGGCATCAATAACACCGTGGGGTGCTCCTTGAACGCCATCTACAATAATATAAGTGTTAGGGTTTTTCTCTTTTATTGCTTTGGCATATGTCTTGATATCGTGCATAGCACCAGTAATATTGGAAGTTAAGATTACGGATACAAGAACAGTTTGTTCATCTACTAAATCGACGATGTTTGAAAGCGGAATACTCCCAGAGGCCGAATCCGCTTTGGCTACTCGCAATTCATGTTGGAATTGTTCCGATGCAAATTGGCATGCGTCATAGGAAGAAGGATGCTCGATTGCGGTAGTAACAATATTTCCGTTCGGATTCGATGCGACTGCTGAAATGATTTCAAACATTAACTTTGATGCCGTTAACGCTGAAGCAATTGCGCCGTCTTTTGCGTTTAAGAACAAACTAATATCTTCGGTTCCTTTAGCAATAACGTTGCGGATATCCAGTGCTACGTTATGATTGCGTTCTGGACAATCAGGAATAGCAGAATATTTAGCTTGAGCTTCGACAGCTGCTTTTAAGCGTAGTGAACCCCCCGCATTTTCAAAGAAAATCCGGTCAATTCCGTACACATCCTGTTTCAAAAAATAGAAACTATTATTTAACTGAGTTTGTAAGTCTTCCGGAAAAAAATCTGTATAGCGTTCTGACATTTGATACACAACCTTTCAAGAATCTATTAAAATGCTTCCTCACTCGATGTATCTACCTTAGGATTATTTGAAGAGTTGAAAATTGCTTCATTTAAATCATTATTTTTCTTAGCAATAACTGTTGTACCAGTTAAGTCACCAGCAATATTAAGTGTGGTATGCCCCATATCAATGACCGGCCAAATTGCTGCTAAAATCGGAATGATTAGTAAAGGCATACCTAGCGCCTCGAGCAAGACAATAGACATCACGATTCCAGCGCCGCGAACTCCAGCTGCACCGATGGATAAAACCAAACCTAGTAATACAAATTGAAGAATCATACTAAAGGTAATCGGAATGTTATAAAGGTTTGCAGCAAAAACGGATATGACACCAATAGCAACCGCAAAACCATCCATATTTGCAGTTGCTCCAAAAGGAATAGTAAAACCGGATGTCTTTTGACTGATACCTAAATTATTTTTAGTTACCTGTAATGAAACAGGAATAGTTGCAGTACTAGTGGAAGTGGTAAATGCGAAAAGCATTGATGGATAAATATTTCGGTAAAATCTTACTGGATTTAATCCAGTAGTTACTTTTAAAATAATTGGATAAGCAATAAGTAGGACCAGGACGAGTGCAATATAATCAGCGACAACAAATTTGACGACAGCCGCTAGCATGTCAGATCCAAACGTCCCAACGAGATTAGCTAATAGCGCCAGGATGCCATAAGGAGCAAGCAATATTATAAAGTTAGTCATTTTGAGCATGATATTAGCACTTTCGTTTACAAAATTAGTGACTGTGAGTGTATTTTTTTCTCCTAATGTAAGCATTACTACACCGATAAAGACTGTGAAAAGGATAATTGGTAACATTTCCATATTCGCAAGTGATTGAAAGATGTTCGTCGGTATCCATGTCAGAAAATGTTCTACAAAGCTAAATTCTGCAGCTTCCACAGTTTCTCCATGATCTAATAGTGACTCTAGTCCTTTACCAGGCTGAACGATTAGTGCAATACCGACACCAAAAGATGTGGCTATGAAACTAGTAGTGATTAAATACAGTAGGAATCCTCCCCCAATTCTTCCTACTGACTTTGCATCTTTCATCTTTAAAACACCTGCAAGAACGGACGTAACAACTAAAGGAATGATTAACATTTTAAGTAGGTTAATAAATAAGCTTCCAACTGGTTCGAGATATTTTGCGTTTTCCCCGAGTATAAAACCGACTACAATACCAATTAACCCCCCAATTGCGATTTGCGTGTATAACGGCAAATTAAACCACCATTTCATTTCGCTTCCCCCTTTGTAAGAATATTTAGAAAAAACTTACTAACCACAGTATAAGAACTTAATCATATAGTGTAAAATTAAATTTATAGCTATTAAATATAAGTAAAATAGATATATATATAGGGGTGGGAATTTTGAATTATGGCCAAATAGAATCTTTTCTCAGCATCATTAGGTTAGGCAGTTTATCAAAAGCTGCGGAACAACTATACGTATCACAATCAACAATCAGCCAACGGCTTTACTCTATTGAAAAAGAATATGATGTAGTTCTCTTAAATCGAGAAAAAGGAGTGAAGAGTGTCACTCTAACGAACGAAGGAGAACGCTTTTATCAAATTGCCTTAAAATTTGAAGCATTGTATTCGGAAACGAAAAATTTGAAAGCTACTTCTGGTGAAGTTACGATTAGTATTGGAGCGGTAGATAGTGTTCATAACTATATTTTGAAGAATATATATTCAAAAATATTCCATGAAATCTCAGGGCTGCGATTGGCCATCCACACATACCAGTCTAATGAGATCTATTATTTGATTGATCAAAACAATATCGACATTGGATTTTCACTACAGGATCGCATCTTAAAAAACGTCAAAGTACAAAAGCTCTTCGAAGAACAGATGGTGATGATTAAGAAAAAGAAAGAAGGGTTATTTGAATTCGAAATGGATAATAGTTTGTTGAACCCAAAGCATCAGCTCTATATCAACTGGGGAATGGATTACCAGGTTTGGCATGAAAAGCATTGGGGTCCAACGAATAATACTTTTATACAGATTGATACAGCAAAAATGCTAGGAGATTTTTTAGAGGAAGAAATGTGGGCGATTGTTCCGGTTTCAATCGCTCGAGATTTTTATGCAAAAGGACAAATAGATGTATTTTTATTAAATGATCCACCTCCAAGTCGCTCTTGTTTTCAAGTAGAAAAAGGAGAAGTCAACAATCGTATTCGCCAAGTGAGTGAACTAATCCAAAGGTCGAAGTCAGAAATTGAAGAGCTGGTAAGACCATGGGATAGTAAGAACCATTAGAGCGCCGTATACTTATTTATAACAACGAAAAAAAACTCTGCATCTATTGCCTTGCTTTCGAGTAAGGTGATTTTTTATTTTTCAATTAGTATATAGTTTTGCAGAGTATCGACATTGAAAAACATCATTTTATAATATTAAATAGAATATTCTGAAAAAACGCCAAACTGTCATTTTCTAGTGTATTAGAGTAGAATAGAGCTTGTCATAATTTTTACAATAAATTTACGTACGCTATTGGGTTCAAAAGTTTACTTCAATGTCCCAAAGTCCTTGTGAAGACCAACTATGAGAAGGTGCAATATGAAAATGATTAAAACTGACAATAAAAAAACCATGAATAAGTACGTACCATTTTTTGCTTTAGCAGTTGTTATGCTATGGATAAAAACGTACGTATCACAAAAAACTCAATTTAAACTGGATGTTGATGGCACGCTCCAAGAAATGTTGCTGTTCATCAATCCGCTCGGATCTGCTTTATTACTATTAAGTTTATCGTTCTTCTTTAAGGGAGCACGAAAATACTGGTCACTCCTGTTAATTTATACATTAATGTCGGTCATGTTATATGCGAACGTTGTGTATTACCGATTTTTCAGTGACTTCATAACATTGCCGACCCTGTTTCAAACACAAAATTTTGGTGATTTAGGCGGCAGCGTAGTGACTTTAATCCAACCGACAGATGCTTTATTCTTTGTCGATGTCATTATTTTAAGTGTTCTTGTATTTTCGCAAAAACTTAAAAAAGAGTCGGGTAACTTTAAAACAAGAGCTATTTTACCGGTCATTACCGTTGCATTAGCCATTTCGTTCTTTAACTTAGCATTAGCGGAAAAAGACCGTCCGCAACTGTTAACGCGCGGCTTTGACCGAAACTACATTGTGAAATATTTGGGTATGTACAATTACGCTCTATATGACACGGTAGAAACCGTGAAAGCCTCTTCTCAACGAGTATTGGCCGATAGCGATGATAAAACAGAAGTATTGAACTACACAAAATCCAATTATGCTAAGCCAAATGAGGACTATTTTGGAGAGGCAGAAGGTATGAATGTTGTTTATTTGCATTTGGAATCGTTCCAAGAGTTCTTACTAAACTATGAGTTGGACGGAGAAGAAGTAACGCCATTTTTGAATTCACTAATTGGTGATCAAAACACGTTGTATTTCGATAATTTCTTCCATCAGACGGCTCAAGGTAAAACTTCAGACGCAGAGTTTATGCTTGAAAATTCTTTGTTCGGATTGCCAAAAGGCTCAGCATTTATTACGAAAGGCCGTAATACTTACCAGGCTGCTCCGGCTATCTTAAAAGATAAAGGCTATACATCAGCTGTATTCCATGGCAACAACGGAACGTTTTGGAACCGAAATGAAGTTTATAAATCGTTTGGCTATGATTATTTCTTCGATATTGAATCGTATACCAATTTGACAGAAGAAGACATGGCAGAATATGGCGTTATGGATAAGCCGTTCTTTGAACAGTCAGGTGTCATGATGGAATCACTGCCTGAACCTTTCTATACGAAGCTATTAACGGTTTCGCATCATTTTCCATATCACATGGACGAAGAGTTAACCACGATTGGAAAAGCGACAACGGGTGATTCAAGCGTGGATGATTATTTCCAAACAGCTCGCTATGCAGATGAAGCTATTGAGCAGTTCTTCACGCAACTAGAAGAGTCGGGTTTAACTGATAACACGATGATTGTAATGTACGGGGACCATTACGGAATTTCCGATAACCACAATCAAGCGATGGAACAAATTCTTTCAAAAGAAATCACACCTGTTGAAAATGCGAACCTTCAACGAGTGCCATTGTTCATCCATGTACCAGGCATGAAGGGCGGAATTGACCATACTTATGGTGGTCAAATCGACCTGTTACCGACAGTCCTGCATTTGCTTGGCGTTGAAACAGAAAATTACGTTCAATTTGGCGCAGACTTATTGTCTGAAGATCACGAGGAATTGGTGACTTTCAGAAATGGTGATTACGTAAGTCCAGATATTTATTCAATTGGTGAAAATTATTACAATCCAGAAACTGGTTTGCCAATTGAAGACGAACAGCTTGAGCAAGCTGAGCAGTTGCAAAAGCAATCTAACTTCGAATTAGAACTGTCAGACCAATTGGTCAATGGTGATTTGTTAAGGTTTTATACACCAGTCGGGTTCACACCGATTGACCCGTCCGACTATAGCTACCAAAGCACTTCATTAGAAGAAACTGAATAAGATACAAATAAAAGCATCTCAACAAGCGATTTTTTCGCTTAGTGGGATGCTTTTTATAGTTAAACTCGCAACAATCCTCTAAATCCTCTGGCCCCGTAATACGAATCGGCTCCATTATGATATAAGAAGACTTGGCCATAGCGGAAGTCACAGAACAAAGCACCGCCGCGATCTCTCACTTCTGCCGGTGTTAACACCCAACTAGATGTTTTGGAATCAAAAGTGCCAAACTTTTGCAACGCACGGTATTGCTCTTCGCTTAAGAGTTCAATGCCCATATTTGAAGCCATAGTTACCGCATTATTGTCAGGCTTGTTTTTCTTTCGGGCATCGAGTGCTTTCTGGTCGTAACAAACGCTTCTCCGGCCACTGGGGCTTTCTGCGGAACAATCATAAAAAAGGTATTCATCGTTTGTTTGGTCAAACTCCACAACATCAGGTTCTCCGCCTGTCCGTTCCATTTCAAAAAGTGACCATAATTTGTCCGGGTGCGCTTCTAGTTTTTCTTGAATCGGTTCCCACTCGAGTGATTCGTGCCGGTTCATGTTTTGGTTGAAACGGTCTTTCAAACTAGCTAACAATTCATCGTGTTGCAGTGTGGATAAGGTTTTTTTCTCTGGCATTTCGTCGACCTCCTACTTTTTTTGAAGGATGAGAAGAATTTGCTTTTATTGTGGACCGTTGTTGGGGTTTTTGCAAATAAATTTGGAACGCAATATTATTATTGAGTTAAAAGTGACAGTCGAGACAGGCGATATCGGAGAAGGTTAAATGAAAAATGGAGCCCCTTCAAGGATTCCGTTTTATGTCTACTCTTTTTCAGTTAAGAACGTAATGATCAAAAATAGTAAGAACGCAAGCAACAGTAAACTACCGCCGACGATGAAAAAGACAGTAACAAAAGTCTCGTTCCAATTGAATGGATTTAAGTTATAGATCCACATGCCGCTAGTTAATGCTAAAGCACCGACCATCGCGAGCACACTATGTATAGCGACTAACTTTTTGAAACGAATGGTATAAACGCGGTAGAAAATACCCCAAGCAAATACCGACAGCCAGCCAACGAGCAAAATATGTGCATGAACTGGACGCAATCCATAATCCATTTCCCCGGCCATTTTAGATCCTAGAAACGTACCAAACAATCCAAAAACTGCTGAAAACTGGATTAAACGAAGACTCCACTTTTTTTCCATAGCAATACCTCCACTTTTAGTTAAAATCCGAGTAGGTGAAAAATTGATAACACCACTACTTATAATCATATCATGTACCATTGCATTAATTTTATGAACAATTAGCAAACTGAAATCATGAAATAGGAAGATCAAGTTACCAGTGTCTTTACTTAGCAACGTCAAATTCTATCATTTGTTCTTCTACGAATAAAACCACTACATTAATATCATTAAAAGCAGCGTCTTGTTCGATAGAATTTTCGTATGAAACTTGATATAGAAGTAAGAGAACTCATCGTTTATAGATTTATATTGTGAAAGCCAGTCGGGAAAAAAGTAGAAAGAGAAGAAAAAAGGCTTTTCCAAGTCCAATTAGACCATGGAAAAGCCAAGATTGACTTACAGTTTTATGACGATTCGTCTCGTTAGCATCCGTATGAACAGGAGCAATACAGCAATCAACACTAACGAGCCGCCGATCGATAGTGCAATGCTAGCGCCGACAGAGTTATAGGGAATCCATGGTACGACAGAGTTGTTTACCCAGAAAAAGCTATTTAGACTTAATGCAGCAATTGCAATGGCGATAAAGCCGAATCCGATGATCCAACTAAAACGGTAATAACCCACCCCAATCAACCAACCGACCAAGTAATATGTGGTAACGTTTAAAAAAAACGTCGAGGTGGCTAGCAACCATCCAGAGGATAAATCGAATACGGTATCGGTGTCTCGATTGATAGGCAATGGAGAAACACTCGAAATCAAGTATTCAATACCCGTAATCACAAGGGGAATGAGGGTGACCGCTAATGCTAACGCAAAGACTGCCAAGACGGTCCCGATATAAAGGTCTTTGCGTGTAATGCCTTGTTGAACAAACTGTCCCATAAATCCATAGGCTGAAATAATCCCACAGACTAATAGGAATATAGCGACAGAATAGCTGGAGAAGACGAAAAACTCTTGAATGCGTGCATCATTTATCGAAACAATTACCAACCCAATGATATGGGCAATAGTAACAAAAGAGAAAAACCACAAGCTCCATTTCAACTGTTCAGTAAAAAGGTCAACTGCGACTTTGGGATAAAGTTTAACTGGCTTCATATTAATGCGCCTCCTCTGTTAAATGAATAAACAGATCTTGCAACGATACGGGGCCAACTTCTAAACCTTGATCTTGTGCGGAAAGTCGATTTTGTTCGCTCAAGACGCCATAAGTCATGACCGATTTAGTACCGCCGAGCTTTTGCTCATTTAAAATCTCCATACCAGAAACAAAAGCATCAACTCGATCCGCAGCGCCTGTAATCGAAACGCCTTGAGTAGAAATACTTTGGTAATCATTATCTAGCAGTATGCGCCCTTCATGAATTATGACAACATGGTCGAAAAGATAATCCATTTCTGAGACTAAGTGTGTCGAGAGAATAAAGGTACGGGGGTGTTCAGCTTGGTCTGCTAAAAGTTCTTCGTAAAAAATAACGCGTGTCGGCGCATCCATACCAAGATAAACTTCATCAAAAATAGTAAGTGGTGTACGACTAGCAAGTCCAATGACGACATTTAATGCTGCTTGCATACCTTTAGACAGTTTGTTAATCGGTTTATCTAATGGTAGCTTAAAACGCTCTAGTAAACGGTAGGCATAATCTTTATCGAAATTTGGTCGATAGCGCTCTGAAAACTTTAACATCATCGGAATATTTTCGTATTCTTCTTCGTAGTTTTTGGTGTAAATAAAAGAAACTTGCTGCATTTTGTTGGGATTTTCAAAGATAGGTTCGCCGTCAATTTCTACTTGGCCTGCTGTTGGCTCACGAAATGCTGCTAGTAAAGAAAGGAGGACAGTTTTGCCAGCGCCATTGCGTCCAATAAGACCATAAATCTTATCCGACTCAAATGTTAAAGAAATATCTTTTAACGCTTCCAATTTACCGAATTTTAACGTGACATTGCTCAATTTAGCCTCGACAGCCATCAAACTTCACGTCCTTTCGTGTTTTTTATTAGTTCGATAATTTCAGCTTGTGTGATGCCAAGCTTGTTTGCTTCTTGAACGAGACCTTTGACGTAATTATCGACAAATGCCTCTTTTCGTTGGCCCATCAAAGTTTGTTTAGCACCTTCTGCGACAAACATGCCAATGCCTCTTTTCTTAAATAAAATCCCTTCCTCTACCAATTGATTGATTCCTTTTGAAACAGTTGCATGGTTAATTTTATAAAAGTTGACAAGTTGGTTGGTCGATGGGGCTTGATCGCCCTCTTTTAGTTGGTCGTTGACAATTTGATCTTCAATCAACTCACGAATTTGCAAAAAAATTGGCTTGTTTGAATCAAACGTATTACTCACTAAAAAACACCTCCTTAACCGACAATGTATTATGGTTATATACTTATGTATATAACCATAATACATTGTGAGTGATTTGTCAAATAGTTATTATATTTTTCTGAAAATTATTTTTAGTAAGATGTAAATAAAATGTTTCTCGCTCAATTACTATGCGCGATAGGGGAACAATAAGTAGAAATACGTTATTCAATTGTATCTGCCTGCTTTTACTTGCTCGTTCAAAAAAGACATTCAAGGGGGGAAAGCGTAAGTAACAGGATTAATTTTCAAATTCGATGGGTAAACAACAAGTAAATCTTTGGAAGTGGAGTGATCAGAATGACGAGAAAAGGAACAGCAGGCAGAACGCAGGATCAACAATCAGCACCTACAGAATCAGCAATTGATAAAGCCGTGAAGAAAACAAAAGAAGCTTTTGACAGTGAAAATGAAGCAACAGATTATGACGAAGCAACAGATGAAATGAAACAGGCGAAAGATCGTTCCAAGCATGTTTCCCCTAAAAAAGAATAAAGTTCACTTATATACAAACTATTCAGACTAGTCATTTACAAATATTGTTTTCTGTATTACAGTGACATTAAGAAGCGTATGGGAACAAGCCGATAGTTGTTCCATACGATGAAACGTTAACTCTCTATGCTGCCTAGTCTGCTTAAACTTCTTTCGAGGAGCTTTGTCCGTAGATAAAAGAGCCAGTTCATCCAGACAAGCAGTTTTGCTGTTGTCTTTTTGGACTGGCTTTTTTTGCATGGTGCTTATAAAGGGAGAAAGTATGAAAGGTGCCAGGAACATAGAAAGATCAAAATCCGCGATACATCTACTGAATCCAGTAAGCCATTTAATAAAGTGTCCAGAAGAATTCTACACAGTAATTATAAAAAAAGGGGCGATTAATCATGGATTTTTCATTCACTCAAGAACAAGAAATGTTGCGAAATACAACACGCGGATTTGTGGATAAAGAAATTATGCCTTTTATCGAGGAGTGGGACCGCGCAGGTAAATCAGACCCTGCTATTTACGGGAAACTCGCTGACCTGGGATTGATGGGCGTTTGCATTCCAGAAGCTTATGGCGGCAGTGGCATGGATTATAATTCACTAGCGATTGTTTGTGAAGAGCTTGAACGCGGGGATACGGCATTTCGAACGGCGGTTTCAGTTCATACGGGGTTGAATAGCTTGACCATTTTGCAGTGGGGAACAGAAGAACAAAAGCAACAATACTTAATCCCGCAAGCAAAAGGCGAAAAAGTCGGAGCTTTTGGATTGACCGAACCCAGTGCTGGTTCAGATGTGGCGGCGATGAAATCGACCGCTGTAAAAAAAGGTGATCATTATTTATTAAACGGACAGAAAACGTGGATTTCGTTATGTGATGTGGCAGATCACTTTATTGTATTTGCTTATACGGGTGATCAGGCAGAAAAGCATAGCGCGATTTCTGCATTTATTGTGGAACGGACATGGCCTGGATTTTCTTCTAAAGCGATTAAAGGAAAGCATGGAATTCGCGCAGGAAATACGGGTGAACTGTTTTTTGAAGATGTTAAAGTACCAAAAGAGAATTTGTTGGGGAAAGAAGGAGAAGGATTTAAAATTGCGATGTCAGCTCTGGATAACGGACGGTTTACCGTTGCGGCAGGAGCAGTAGGGCAAATTATGGCATGTCTAGAAGCGAGCGTTAGCTATTGCCGACAACGTCAAACGTTCGGCAAAGAAATTGGGCGTCATCAACTTGTTCAACAAATGATTGCCAACATGGAGGCTGGCTTTCAAATGAGTCGTCTACTCGTCTATCGTGCGGGCGAGCTGAAAAATCAAGGGAAACGGAATACACGAGAAACCTCACTTGCAAAATGGCAAGCGTGTGACTTTGCTAACAAAGCGGCAGATGATGCATTCCAAATTCATGGCGCATATGGTTATTCTGATGAGTATCCAGTGAGTCGTTATTTGCGCAATTCGAAAGCTCCAGTTATTTATGAAGGAACGCGTGAAATTCATACCATTATGCAAGCAGAATATGTTTTAGGCTACAAAGAAGACAAAGCCTTATCGCATACCTTGCCAGCTTGGGAACAGCAAAGTAGTGTCAGTGAATAATGTAAGTAGAATCAGATTTGACTGAATTTTCTATTTCCTTGGGCTACTTAAAGGTTATACTATAAGAGAAAACTTTTCATCTTTCATATACCATAATGAGCAGATTAAACTGTTCGCATGCTTAATCTTTACAGCTAAAGGGTAGTCTTTCAATAAGAAAGAATGCTTGGCAGTTCCGAAAAACCATACAAAGAGGAGAATGATGATGGAAATTTTAAAACGATTTAAAGATATTATGACGAGCAATATTCATGCACTTTTAGACAAAGCAGAAGATCCGGAGAAAATGATTGATCAATATTTGCGTGATTTGAATAGCGATTTAGGAAAAGTGAAATCAGAAACAGCAGCAATTATGGCAGCTGAAAAACGAGAACGACGTGAATTGAGTGAAGTTGAAAAAGAAATGGATGATATGCAGCGCTATGCTGTAAAAGCATTAGAGGCAGGTAACGAAGACGATGCGCGTAAATTTTTACAGCGCAAAGCCGAACTTTCAGAAAAACTAACAGACAAAAAGACAGCTGTCGAACTAGCCGCTGCTAATACCCAGCAAATGCGCCAAATGCACGACAAGTTAGAATCGGATATCGGGGAACTTGAATCCCGCCGTTCAGAACTAAAAGGCAAAGCCGCTGTGGCGAAAACACAAAAACGCATGAACGATTTTGCTTCATCGGTCGACGGGGCGGGCGAGCGAATTTCTGCTTTTGATAAAATGGAGCAAAAAATCAACCAAGAGCTTGATGAAGCAAATGCCATGTCAGAACTAAATAAAAGCTCGGGAACGGACATTAAAGATTTGGCCTCAAAATACGATAGTGACTCATCTGTTGATGACGAATTGGAATCGTTAAAAGCCGGCATCAATGTAGATGATGAATTAGCCGCATTAAAAACGCAATTAGGTAAAGACAAATGAGGATTGAGAGACAATATGTTCTTGTGAGCTAAAGGAGGACGGGTAGAATGGTCATTCAATACAAATGTCCAAACTGTGGCTCGGATATGGCATACGACAGTGAATCAGGTCATCTTTCCTGTCCGAACTGTGGCAGACAAGATGATATCGAAACCTTTCCAGAGACGAATATTATTCGTAAGTTCGATCCAGATGAAGCGAAAGAATACCATTGTGAAAACTGCGGAGCGGTTATTTTAACAGAAGCGGAAACCACTGCAACCCACTGTAGTTTTTGTGGGGCACCAGTATTGTTAGCAGATCGACTGACAGGAGACTTAGCTCCTGCAAAAGTTATTCCTTTTACTATTAGTAAAGAAGAAGCTGTCGCGGCCTTTAAAAAGTGGACGAAAAATGGCAGGTTAACACCGAGAGGTTTTACAAGTGGTGATCGTATTAAAAAAATGACAGGCATGTATGTGCCATTTTGGTTATACGATATTGAAGGAAAAGCGGAAGTTGCAGCGCTTGCAACGAGAGTTCGTAGCTATACGACAGGAGATACCATTTACACAGAGACCGATTTCTATGATGTTCGCCGGGAACTAGATCTCAGTTATTTAAAAGTGCCAGCAGATGCATCAGAGAAAATGGACGATGAGTTAATGGATAAACTGGAACCTTATAATTATGGAGAGTTGAAAGATTTTAAAATGCCTTATTTGGCAGGCTATCTTGCGGAAAAATACGATTTTGATGATGAGGCTTTGTTCTCCCGAATCGAATCGAAAATCGTCCCGTATATCGACTCATATATAAGTAGCACTATCTCAGGATACTCAACCGTTAGCTATACCAATAAACAAATTCACACTCATAAAAAGAATGTTTATTATACGTTGTTTCCCGTATGGATGGTCTATTACGATTTTGATAACAAAGAACATACTTTTGCGATGAACGGTCAAACTGGGAAAGTGGTCGGCAAGCCGCCGATTAGTGCGTTTAAAGTCGCAGCTTGGTTTACTGGAATCGCAGCTTCCACATTTGCTGTTGTAAAAGCAATTTCGTTTGCTGTGGGAGGTGTTTTTTGGTGAGCACTTTTAAAGTGAAAGCGATACTAATGATTTGTTTAGTACTCTTATTTATTGGTATAGGTGGCGTTACGACATTTGCTGCAGTAGATCAGCATATATATGATGAGGCCAATTTATTAAGCGAATCGGAAATAACCGAGTTGGAAGCTATCGCCACAGAATATAGTCAAAAACAAAACGCAGATTTTTTATTTTTAACTACCGCAGATGAACAGTCACCAGATATTGTTACGTACATGGGAGATTTTTTTGATGAATGGGCAGTCCAAAACAATCAGGAAAATGCAGTATTGCTAACAATGAACATCGCCACACGGGATGTTTACTTAGCTGGTTTTGGAACGGCTGAAACAACATTGGATGATCAACGCATTAACCTAGTATTAGATCGAATCATTGCTGAAATGCAAAATGGCGATTATGCTGATGCTTTTCGTGAAACAGTAACGACTTCAAGTCGTTATATGGAGTTTAGACCGGGTGTAAATCCGGAGAACATCTTTTTTAAAACATGGTTTCAACTAGGGATTGCGCTAATTCTAGGTGGAATCGTAGTCAGCTTTATGCTTTACAATTCAGCTGGCCGTGTTACGACAACAGCTAGTACGTATGTGGACAGCGACCATACAAGAGTAACTGGTACACGAGACCAATTCCGCAATAAAACCGTATCACGCCGTAAAGTTCCGAAAAAAAGCAGCGGTGGCGGCGGTTTCGGTGGAGGGGGTAGTACTGGCGGTGGCCGTTCATTTAGTGGCGGTGGCCGCAATTTTTAAAAGTGAATGGAACCAAGGGAAGGAATGAACAAAATGGGGTTTTTCGGCAATCAATTTTCAGATGTAGTAGAATGGGAAGAATTTAGAGAAGATATGATCTTTTGGAAGTGGACCAATAATGAAGTGAAAAAAGGCAGTAAGCTCATTATTCGTACCGGCCAAGATGCTATCTTTATTAATAACGGAAAAGTCGAAGGGATTTTCGAAGACGAAGGCGAGTACGATATTGAATCAGAAATCGTGCCCTTTCTATCTACGTTAAAGGGATTCCGTTTTGGCTTTAATAGTGGTATGCGCGTAGAAGTATTATTTGTAAATACAAAAGAATTCACTGTTAGATGGGGTACACAAAATCCAATCAATATCCCATCACCACAGCTTCCAGGTGGCATGCCCATTCGTGCGAATGGTACATTTCAATTCAAGGTAAGTGATTATATTGGCTTGATCGACAAGATTGCGGGCGTCCGAAGCAGCTATTTAGTAGAAGATGTGAAAATTCGCATCACGGCAATACTAGATCAGCTCTTAATGAGATGGATTAGCAAAGAAGGCAAAGATATGTTTAACTTACAAGCAAATGCGCATGAAATTGGTCAAGGTATTCAAGATGACTTAAACATGCAGCTAATGGATGACGGCATGAAAGTGACGCGTTTCCAAGTAATGAGCTTTAACTATCCGAAAGAAATTCAAGATATGATCAACAAAAGTGCGTCTCACGGCATGGTTGGCGACGTCTCGAAATACCAACAGATTTCTGTGGCAGACGCCATGGGCAAATCTTCTGGTTCTAATACAGCATCTGATATGGCGGGCATGATGATGGGTATGAACATCGCGAAAGAAATGATGGATGACCAAAAAAAATCAGAGACCAACAAACAGCAAAGCACTGCTGAGAGTACAAATGATTCCAATCCCCAAGCGACGAGCGGTGAGAAAACAGTACCGAAATTCTGTCCAAACTGCGGTCAAAAAAATGAAGGAGCTAATTTCTGTCCAAACTGTGGGCAAAAGTTAGGGTGAATAAATGACAAAACCGCTACGGGATCAACATCCTCGTAGCGGTTTTGTCTGTCTAAAATAGTAGGATTTATAAAGAGGTAATCCTCGTTAATTTTTAAACAGCTACCTGTTTTTTTAAACGTCTATAATACGTCCATAGTTTAACTAACAAAGATCCGTAAATAGTGATACACAATATAAATGCAAAAGTCCCCCAGGATACCCACTGAGATATTTCTGTTTGTTGATGGAAGCTATTAACAAGAAAGTAAAGGTACAAAAGGGTGAAAGGTAAAAAGAAGGCAGTATACGTCAGGACCATCTTTTTAGCTTGATTGATTCGACTTGAAACATCGCTATACAATTGTGGTCGCTCTTGATCTTGTGAATATTTTTGACTCCAAATGGTCCACTTTTCTAAGTTCGAAATAGAGTTAAAGCAATTAGACCAGCCAGCTTCTTTGTGGATGGTGAAATAGCTTGCAGGTGGTTGCCGTTGGTAATCGACTTTATATGCTACGTAACGTGGTTCGCCCATTGTAAAGTGAAAAATCATGCCGATTCGATTGACGCGCTGCAAATTGAATCCGCGTTGTTCCATCAACTCTAGCCAGTTTTCCAGTTTGTCAGGGGAATACATCCAAGCTAAACGAATTTTGGTTACCCGGCGACCTGAATGTTTCAGTTGTCTTTCGTCTTGTTTGTCGATTCTTTGGCTCGTTGGAAGAACTTCTACAGCAATTCGGCCTCTAAGATCATTGTTTGTTTTTGTGATTTTGACAATCGAATAAATGCCTACTACAACTAAACCAATGACTAATGCAAAAAATAAAAACGTCAAAATCCAATAAGGACTTTCTTTTACAACAACCGCTTCCCCCATGAATAGATAGGAATAAGCAAAAGAAATAGGGGCAATTAGTACAGCTAGTAAATAAAATAAAAGTCTATAAAACATATATGTGATTGTTTGATTGTGTTTGATCACGCCATCTCTAGTTGGTGAGGTTTTAATGATCTCTTTAAGTTGGCGATTCGTCGAAATTTGCCATTTTCCAGCTCGTGAAGCTACGTCCCACCCCTCTTTTTGCAAAGTGGGAGCAAGTGTAGACGATTTAAATTTGTCATGAGCAATTCGATAAATTCGCGATTCAGGATCAGCTTCCTTAAAATAAAAGCAGCATGTCCACCGATTCAGCTTTTCAAAGACATGACCATCGTTCTCCATTTGTGACAACCATTCTTCGGTTTTTTCAACATCATAGCTCCAAAAAGGTCTATACATTTTCTTCATTGAAAATCCTCCTCGAAAGTCAGTGCGTTTTGATGTAACTCTTTTAGTCTCTGTATTTCTTTCGTCATTAATTGTTTGCCAGTGTCGGTAATTTCGTATACCGTTTTTCGTTGTTCATCTGCGAATACGACAATCACACCATCTTTTTGCATTTTTGTTAAGGTGCCATATACAGTGCCTGATCCAAGGACGAGACGACCAGCTGTAAGATTTTCAACGTGTTTAATAATCCCATAACCATGGCGAGGTGTGGTTAACGACAACAAGATGTAAAAAGCAGTTTCCGTCATCGGTACATACTTTTTCAACAGTTTTTGTATATTCATTTAATGTCCCTCTTTCCTATATGTCACATCTTGACTATATCACAACGTGACATATTAGGGGTATTTTTTTTACCACTTTAAATCGAACAAGGCTTTTATTTGAAGAGGGATTAGCGTGCGATAAAAAAGTCATGTTCATAAAGATGTTACTAGCTTTAAATCTTTATCTTGATATATTTAAAATGAAAGAATATTCAGATTAATATTTTGACATTTGATCGAAAGAGAGTATGATGAAGGTAAAAGAAGGAGGAATTACTATGGAAACCACCTTTGGTTTTGTGCCTATGCTTGTCATCTCGGCCATCATGATCGTGCTCATCATGTCCTATTTCTTCTTCCATCGTTGGGCAAAATGAGTACAAACAGTAAATCCGCATGCTGGCATGCGGATTTTTTCATGAGTGAAAACGTAAAAAAATCCACATCCGGTTTAATGGATGTGGATTTTCTTATTTATACAAATAGGTGAGCAAATAACACAAGAATTGGCAATGTGATAACTGTACGCAATACAAAGATTACAGCCAGTTCCCAGAACTTCACAGGAATGTTTGAACGCAAGATCAAAATACCGATTTCAGACATATAAATAATTTGCGTCAATGATACCCCAGCTAGAACAAAGCGAGTCAATTCGCTTTCAATGCCACCGCCCAGTACGGCTGGCAAGAACATATCTGCAAAACCGACTAGGAAAGTAGGTGCTGCTTCAGCTGCTTCCGGTAATCCGAACATTGTGAGCACTGGAATTAATGGGTAAGAAATAATTTTGAAAAGTGGTGTGTATTCTGCCACGATCAAAGCAACTGTACCAAGTGCAAAAACGAGCGGGATTAGTGCCAACCAAATATCAAGAACCGTTTCGATTCCCATTTTCGCCAGTTTTTTCGGGCTTGCCGCACTGCTTGCTTTGCGACGAGCTTCGTCAAATCCCCATTGGAATAGTGACGCGTCTTCAGGAATCGTATCGTCAACTTGTTTACCAACTGGCGCATAGTAGTCATCTTTTTTACGAGACAATGGTGGAATGCGTGGCATAATAATTGCTGCCACTAAACAAGCAACTGATACGGCCACATAGAAGGGAAGGAACAAATGACCAATACCGACGACATTTGCTACAACTAAACTAAACGCAACAGAGGCAATCGAAAACGTCGTTGCAATAACAGAAGCTTCACGTCCAGAGTAGTTTCCTTCATCGTATTGTTTCATCGTAACTAAAACACCAACAGGTGCAGCACCCATCCATGATGCCATTGCATCGATAGAAGAACGACCAGGTAAAGTAAAGACAGGACGCATGAACTTATTGAGTAAAGTTCCGACAAATTCCATTAAGCCGAATTCAACAAGCAGTGGCAATAAAATTCCTGCAAACAAGAACCAAGTTAGTAGGACAGGAGCCAAATCATAAAGAACAACGCCTCCAGTATTGCGTGAAGCAATTGCTTCAGGTCCAATTTCATAAAAAGCCATGATGCCAAATGCAAAAGCTAGAATCCGGACGATTAAACCGAAAGGTCCGTTAATGAATGTAGCGCGTAAAAATGTGGAATTCTGGACAAAAGCTGGCTTTAGAGCTGTTGCGGTGATGCTCGCAATGGCTGAGAAACCAAGCAAGATAATGATAAATGCAGGAATCGCGTCACCGAACGTTGTTAACAAGAAAGATGCCAAAATGCCGACACCGATTGTTATTTGTCCGTTATAAGGAATCGGACATAAGAAGAGCAGTGCGCCAATAATGGAAGGTATTAAAAACTTCCACGTATCAATGGATTCGATCGTCTTTTTTTCGCTTTGTAACAAAGTCATATAATTTCCCCCCCGATAGGTGTGTGTGTATATTTTTTTAATTTGCGGACAACGGATGGTTGACTAATACCTAGAATATGCGCCATTTCAGTTGTTGTCCGGTAGCGCTTTTGTGCGTTCAGTACGACTTTCTTTTCAACTGACTCCAAAATATGAGGAAGTGTTTGACCATGAAGTTCAAAGCCAATGCGTTCGTCTTGATCAGGTTGATAAGCGATCGGCAGGTCATCGAGTGTGATGAGTTCAGATTCACTTTCGATAAAGCTACGTTCTAACACGTTGCCCAACTCTCGGAAATTCCCTTTCCACGGCAACTGCAATAAATGAAAATACAAATCGTCGGAAATTGATTTTTGTTGGGTGTACTTTTGATTTAGTTCTTCTACTCCGCGGCTAATGGTTTGATCTAAATCGTCGGGTCTTTCTCTTAACGGAAATAATTTAATTGAAGCCAAATGTAGGTAGTAAAACAAATCTTCACGGAAATTCCCGTCAGTAACAGCTTGTTCAAGCGATGTAGTGCTAATAGCGATTACACGTGCAGTGTGTGGTTGTTGCAAAATTTTGAGCAGGGAGATTTGTGAAGCAGGTGATAGGTGGTCAATTTCATTTAGTACGAGCGTGCCGTTAGCGGCTAGGTTCATATAGCCTTCGGCGTTTAACCCTGTAAAGCTGATTTCAAAGACTGATTCGGGAATTGCACTGCAATTGACCTCGATAAAAGCGGCATGTTGTCGACTACTTTGTGAGTGAATAAACTTTGCTAAGGCCGTTTTACCAGTGCCTGGTTCGCCGCATATGACTACAGGAACTTCGAGTTGAGCCATCTTGATGGCTGTTTGAAGTGCGCGACTAGATGAAGGACTTTCCATTACGCATCCTTCAATGTGAAGTTGTTGATTGCGAAGATGGGCAAGTTCTCCTTTAACTTTAGACATTTCCGACTCTAAATTTACTAAGTAGTCTTTCATGACCATTAACTGGGACATGTCATAAGAGTAACTAACGACAAAATCTACTTCACCGCTATCGTTGAAAAGAGGGATGCCCGTGATCAACGCTTTTTTTCCAGAGGGCGTGTTTTGTCTGATGACCACTTTTTTCTTTTGTTTCAATACGAGAGGAGTGATGGCAGGAGAAAAAATTCCTGCTGCTTCTAAGTCGTAAACAGATTTACCAAGTAAATCTTCAGCCGCCACACCGTAAGCGTCTCCACTGCACGGAGAGGCTTTAATAATGCGACCTTCTTTAGTAGTTACAATAATGTCTTCATCGTACGTTTCAATAATTTCCTCATTAGTATTGGGAAGCAGAAATAATGTATTCATTACTGACCTCCTTTATTCATTCTTGTATAGACTATACATTATTGAATAATCAAATTACAAGGTTTATTTATATTATTTTTAAATAACTTTAATAAGTAATTGGATTTAAAGCGGATGCTTAAGTGGAAAAAAAGTCGCTGAATTAAGAGAGGGTCTAATTCTTATAAGTTAATAAGTATTTTTATAAATATTAAGCTGAGTTTTGTGAATTGAAAAGAGAGAGGAGACTGCTGGTTTTATAGGGGAATAAAAATAAACTACCACCCGAAATCAGATGAGCTGATTTCGGAGTGATAGCTTATTATAAAGAGAATTTCATTCAACAGCTTTCAATTCTTTTGCGATAGTTCCGTCCAATTCTACCGATTTTACTTCTCCGTAGCCTTCAACCATATAATAAACATGTCCTTTTTCTGAAAAACTTGGGTTGGCGGGCACAGTAACTTCTACGGCATTTGTAAATGTTTGATAGGGTGTTTGAACAGTTACTTTCGTTTTTGTAATGACACGAGGAGCCGAATACTCAGTATCCGTATACCAGGATTGTCCGACTTTCACTGGATAAATCAATTCCATATATGCCTCTGAATAAGGCATGCCAAATGTATATGCTTCATGCGTTTCGAATTCCAAAGTGTCTGTTACTAATGAGCCATCCTCTTGATAGATACTCCAAACAAAACCCATTTCTAATCCGTAGCGTGTAGGCACGTAATTGTAGACATGGCGTTCTGTTCCGTATTCTGTATTGTAAATATAAGATTTAGTTTTGTCTCGTAAATAAGAATGTGAAATGGTTGCATCGTTCTTAAATTTGGCTTCCAGGCCACGTGCTAAAAATGCAGAAAACTGTCCACGGGTTACCTTTTCGGTGGGACGAAACGTTTTGTCCGGATAACCAATGGTGATATTTGCTGCTAGAATTTGTTGGATCGGTTCATAGACAGGCATATTCGGCGAGATATCTGTAAAGCTGACACCTGCACGAAACGGTACAATAAACAGACGCGACAAGATAAATGCCATTTCTGCTCTCGTAATCGTATTGTTTGGACGGTAAGTGCCGTCTGGATAACCAGTGATTAACTTTGCTGTTGCAGCGGCTGCGATATATCCACTTGCTTGATGAGAAGCGGGAACATCTGAAAAATTTGTCGCGCGCTGTTTACTATCAAATCCTTTTAAACGGCCAATCATGATAACTGCTTCTGCACGAGTAACGCCTACATCAGGGCGCATCGTGCCATCGGGGTATCCTCTCACTACATCGCGGTTAATGAGATAATTGATTTCGTCGTAAAACGGATGAGCTTTTGGTAAATCTGAAGCTGCGGCAATAGGAAATGCTAATGACAAAGTTAAGAGAAAACAGATGGTGATTAAAAAAGTTTTCAACATGCTCACTCCTTCAAGTGCGATTCACCGTCTTTAGCAACGAAGGTTGTTTTTCACTAGAGTGGCAGCAGCGACTTTTCTTTACTGCACACATACCCATTTTTTTAGGGAACTAACAAGGAAGGTTAAAGAAAGAAGCATTCAAAAATCATAACTTTTATCTAGAGATAAGTATTTATAAAAAACGCTGCTTCACTTACAGTTAGTAATAAGAAGAATTTGCAAAGGATGAGAGATGTGAAGGATTTTGTTACTCACGAGGAGCAGCTAGAAATACTCGAAAAGCGCGGTTTGAAAATAGCGGATAAAGCTGCCGCAAAACGGATTTTGTCGCGTGAGAATTATTACGCTTTGATCGATGGCTATAAAGAACCTTTTCTTGAGCATGATATAGAACTTAACCCGTACGGTTTAGAACGTTATCAAGAAGAAACCGACTTTAGTCACATCTATGCATTGCATCGTTTTGATCGAAATTTACGGATGTTAGTATTGAATGAACTGCTAAAATTCGAAAAAAACATTAAGTCAAAATTAGCTTACCGCTTTTCTGAGAAATTCAAGGAGGCTGGGAGCTTTTTAGAGCCTCATAATTACAGTGAAGACAAGCAGCATCATCATGAACGAGATCGTATCATCTCAACGCTCGCCAACTTAATCAAAAGCCATAAAAAACGTGACAAAGTGAGATATCCAGCCATTCGAGAATTTTACGATAAGCATAAAGATGTTCCCCTTTGGGTCTTGGTCAACTTTTTATCGCTTGGGCAGATTACTCATTTTTATGCTGTGATCGATGAAAAACTCCGTGAACGAATTGCCAGTGATTTTGCTGAGGAATACAGCGAACAATACGAGATGATGACTTTAAAGACGAGTGAGTTAGATGCTATTTTGCGTATCGTTTTCCCGTATCGCAATAAATCGGCGCATGAAGAAGTGCTTTATCGTTATCACCTGACACATCCAGTAGACCTAGATGCGTTAGAGACGCGATTAGAAATAGACAAAGGGAGCTTGAGTGGGGCAACGATTTTTTCTCTCCTTTCTTTAGTGAAACTGACATCGACAAAAACAGATTATGACCGATTTTCATTAGAATTAGAACGGTTGATTAAGGAACTTGAAGAAACCATTCAAAAACAGCCATTTACAAAAATTATGAAAGATGCTGGTTTTAAAAGATGACGAGAAAATCGGCTAGTCAGGAAGGTGACGTAAATGAAGTATGTGGCATTGTTGCGAGGGATCAACGTAGGTGGAAAAAACAAAGTAGAAATGAAAAAATTAAAACAAGTTTTTGAAGAAGCAGGCATGACGCAAGTTACTACGTATATCAATTCTGGAAATGTCGTTTTTGTTTCAACAATCGATTCTAAAGAAGCTGTAGCGAGTATAGTAGAAAAAGCAATTCTTAGTTATTTTGATTTGCAGATTCATGTACTGATCTATAGTTCAGCGGAGTTTCTAGAAATTGCTCAATCAGTTCCGGAGCATTGGACAAACGATCAAAACATGAAAAGCGATGTATTGTTTTTATGGCAAGATGTTGACGATGCATCGGTAGTAAATCAACTATCCATTAAACCTGACATTGACGGTGTCCTATACGTAGCTGGCGCAATTCTTTGGTCAGTTGATAAAGACCTGGTGACAAAGAGTGGGTTAAGCAAAATCGTAGGAACGGCTCTTTACCGGCGCATAACGGTCCGTAATGTAAATACGGTGAGAAAACTTGCGGCGTTATTAGAACATATATAAAAATCCCGAACTCTTTTTAAATAGAGGTCGGGATTTTTTAACGATAGTTATTCAAGCCGCTGTAAATTTCAACAATGTCATAAAATTTCATACGTACTAAACCGCTCGAGGAAGGGGCGACGTATTCGATAACACCTGGAATAACGGGTTCTTGTTGGATGCCCCATGATACGGATTTTCTTTTACTAAATTGCTGATACACACCTTTGCCCACAAAACAAACAGTTTTTGGACGATACTGCCTGATTTTTTCTTTCAACATCTCAGCACCTTTTACGTATTCGTCTTTGGAAATTTCCGCTGCTTCTTTAGTTGGGCGTGCCACGATATTTGTTAAACCAAACCCCAGCTTTAGCAGTTCACGATTTTCTTCAGGTCGGTATTTTCGTGGAGTTAATCCAGCTTCATAGAGAATTTTCCAAAACCGGTTGTTTGGATTAGCGTAATGAAAACCGGTTTCAGAAGAACGGATGCTCGGATTAAATCCAACAAACAAGATGTTCAAGTCTTTTTGCAAATGATCAGGAATCGGCTCTAGTTGCAAAGTAAAAAGCCTCCTTTAGCGTCTGCCGTGTTTTTCTTGAAAGCTTTCTTCAGATTGCAGAAGATATAAAATTCCTTCTATCAATCCGATAACTGCAGGGATCCCTGTCCAAAAGAATAGTAAGTAGAGAATACCCATCCCCGGTTTACCTAAATAAAATTTATGTGCCCCAAAGTCACCAAGGAAAATACCCAATAGCCCAGCTGCTAATTTGCTTTTCATTCTTCATCATCCTTTCGCTTCTATTCTAGTCTATTCCCTCTTTTGCAAAATTTAATGTTAAAAATCGATAATGTTTCACCGCTTCCAAAACACCCATTATTATTTAAGTATCACTAATAATTAACAATGGGAATTATTAGGGAGGGTAATTAGTCATAATTCATGCTTTTAAAAAATGAAACCGTTATCATTTATAAAACTTTAAAATATTAAGAGAATTTAGGTTTTATTGTTGTTATAGCGGTTATACTGGAAGATATTCAAACGGAAGAAGGTGGTCACATCATCTAAAGTCCATAAAATTTTCGGTTTATTGTCTTGGTAATTTTTTGCGATTTCTGCTACACTATCAACTTGAAATTAATTTTCTAAAAAAATGTTGCTGGATGTTGGAATAGATAAAAGTTGAAATAGACACTCGAAGGTTTTCGGATTTAATTTGCTGGTAAGGCGGTTTAATCGGAAGGGTGCCTGGGGTCTTTGTGAGGGATGAGTTATGAGTAGAAAATGGTGGAAAGAAGCAGTTGCCTACCAAGTGTATCCAAGAAGTTTTAAGGATTCGAATAATGATGGTGTGGGCGATATAAATGGTGTGACGAGTAAGTTGGATTATTTGAAAGATCTCGGGATTGACGTAATTTGGATTTGCCCAATGTACAAATCGCCGAATGACGATAATGGTTACGACATCAGTGATTATCAAGATATTATGAATGAGTTTGGAACAATGGAAGATTTTGATCGTTTGCTTGAAGAAGTTCATGCCCGTGGGATGAAGTTGATCATCGACTTGGTAATCAATCATACAAGTGATGAACACCCGTGGTTTATGGAGTCACGCGCTTCAAAAGACAACGACAAACGCGATTGGTATATTTGGAGCGATGAGCCAACCAATTGGGAAAGTATTTTTGGTGGTTCAGCATGGGAGTACGATCAAGAAACCAAACAATATTATTTGCATTTATTTTCTAAAAAGCAACCAGACTTAAATTGGGAAAATCCAGAAGTGCGAAAAGCGTTATACGATATGGTCAATTGGTGGCTCGATAAAGGCATCGATGGATTCCGTGTTGATGCCATTAGCCACATTAAAAAAGAGTTGAGCGATGTGGTGGACCCTGAACAAAACCTATATGTTCCCGCTTGGGAAAAAATGATGAATGTTAAAGGCATTCAGCCATTGCTTGCGGAACTACGCGACGAGACGTTTGCGAAACATGACATCATGACAGTTGGCGAAGCAAATGGCGTTCAAGCAACTGACATTGACGAGTGGATTTCAGAGGACAATGGGAAATTCAATATGGTGTTTCAGTTTGAAAGTATGAGCTTATGGGATACAGATTCGACAACTGGGATCGATGTTCCGAAGTTAAAAGAAGTATTGACCAAATGGCAAAAAGCTGTCGAAGGTCACGGCTGGAACGCGTTATTTGTTGAAAATCATGACAAACCACGTATTGTTTCTTCGTGGGGGAACGATCAACAATATTGGCGGGAAAGCGCGACCGCGATTGCCTGCATGTACTTTTTCATGCAGGGAACACCGTTTATTTATCAAGGACAAGAAATCGGTATGACCAATGCACCGTTTGATGAACTTGAGCATTACAATGATATCCAAACCCATAGCCTTTACCACTTTAATCGTTCAGAAGGCATGGAACATGATGATGTAATGACCATCATCAAAGCGCAAAGTCGTGACCACTCACGAACGCCGATGCAATGGGACGCCAGCCCGAACGCTGGGTTCTCGGATGCGGAACCGTGGATACGCACTAACCCGAATTACGAAGAAATCAATGTAGCAGCGCAACTTCGCGATCCGCATTCGATTCTGTGGTTTTACCGCAAGATGATTTGGCTACGCAAGCAACATGATGTTCTTATTTATGGTAACTATGAACTCCAAGACGTGGGGCACGAATCAATTTATGCTTATACGCGTACGAACGAAGAAAAAACAGTATTGGTTATCACCAATTTGACAGAGTATCCATGTTATTGGGATGAACCGGAATCTGCAAACTGCATATTACAAAATTACCAGCAACTTGATCCGAAACAGCTGCTTCCTTTTGAAGCACGCGTATACGAATTGTGAAAAAAAATCTCCTTGTGCTCTTGAGCACGAGGAGATTTTTTGTGTAAAACGGGCTTAATTTTGTCATTTGCAAACAAACCTCGCTATTGTGCAAACAAACCCTTAGATAGCGCAAATAAAATCTGGTATCCCGCATACAAATGTCATGATTCCGCAAATAAACCCCATCATCTTGCAAACAAACGAAAATCTTGCTTAATAAGTCCTTATGTAATCAAAAAAATCGCATCAAAAAGACAGAAAAAACCCACCTTGCCCGAGGGCAAGATGGGTTTCGATAGTTTGCGGCGTTCCAAGCCACGCTCCACAACGTGTTCCTAAAAGGAGTGCTTGTCCGTCTTATGCAAACGAGCTCATCGCGTAGTTAACAATAGAGCATTTGCTGCGATAAGTCAACTTGTGGAATTCGAGGAGTGACTAACTGTCAATAATTACTCAGAAGAAAAAGCTAGAAAAACAAATGAATTACATGAATAGGGTGAAATTCATTGAAGAAAAGATGTAATAAGAGAATTTTAGGTTTGAAAAACGAACTATTTTATATAGTATATAAATAATTGTTCGTAAATAGGTTGACCGACATTTATCGTTTTGTTATAGTTGCCAAGTGATAAACATTATATCGCTCGTATATATTCGGTAATATGGTCCGAATGTTTCTACCAGGTTCCCTTTAAAGAACCGGACTACGAGCTAGAGTTTTAATGGCTTGGCGTGTGTAGACTCTCCGACTCAATTTATGCTTTGGCTCCAAAGGTCCGACCGGTAGAAGCGGTTCCCATTGCCGAATCGAGCATACATCTAGGAGGAAATTCACATGACAAAAATGAAGACCGCTATTAGTAAGCAACTGCTAGTATCCATCATGGCCATGCTGGTATTGCTCGTATTGGCAGGATGCAGTTCTGCAACTGAGTCGAGCGAAACAGAAAAAGACAAAGAAGAAACAAAGCGCCCGATTCTTATTCAAGGTCCAATGCCGATTGAAGCTGAAAAGTTCGCGGAGCGTTTGGAAAATGTTGAAATAGAAGAATCAGGATCGACATATGAATTTTACATTGGAACAGTAGACGATTATCCTGTTATTGTTTCAAAAACAGGTAAAGGTATGGAAAACACAGCAGCTGCAACAGCAATCGCGATTGAAAAATACAATCCTGCTGCCATCATCAACCAAGGTACGTCTGGCGGACATGACCCAGCATTGAATGTGTTTGATATCGTCATCGGTGAACGCACAGTTAATATCGGTTCGATGAAAACAGGAGACCGTGCGGAAGGTGAAGGCATTGAAGCAACAGAGTGGAAGCCAATGGACGTTATGGCTTCTGAAGGAAGTGCTGGCGAAGATCCAAATGCTGAAAAAGCGCGTTATTATGATGCAGATCCTGAGCTATTAGCAGCAGCCATTCATGTAAAAGATAGCTATACACAAGGCAAAGTAGTTGAAGGAACAATCGGTTCAGCTGACGTTTGGAATAACGAAGTCGACCGCATTAATTGGTTCCATGAAAACTTTGAAACTTCTGTTGAAGAAATGGAATCAGCGTCATCTGCAATGATTTCAAAAGCATACGATGTGCCGTTTTTAGCAATTCGTATTCTGTCCAACAACAAAACAAACGACGGCGCCTATAATCCCGATACTGCTGCTGCCAATCAAGAATATGTATATGAAGTTGTAAAAGAATATATTGCTGCATTAGAAAGTAAATAAAAAAGCATTCTTACTCTTGGCATAGAGTAAGAATGCTTTTTCCTATTTCACAATATGTTCTGTTGTCACTTTGTACAGATTGCCTTGTCTTGGTGTTAACCACGCAGCCAGTTCATAAGTTCCAGGTTCAAGATCTAGTGGTGGAATTTCCAAGTCGTAACTTAATTGATCTCCGGCACTAACCGTTTCTTCACCTAAGGCTTGTGCATACGTACTAACAGAAGAGAAAAGAAAAGCAACTTCACCACTGTCGTTTGTTAAAGAAAAATCAAAACGTTGACTACTTGTGAATTCGAACGTTTGTGCTTCGTCAGATTCGTTCATTAAACTATAGCGATACGTGTTGTCATTAATTTGTTCAATCATAGGTTGCATGTCAACAACTTCCTCGCCATTTGTTTCGGTTTCTTCAGTCACAGGTGGTTCAGCGTCTTTATCAATTTCATCACTATTTTCAGTTCCACAAGCGGCTAAAAATAAGACAGCCAATAAAACCAAAACAGCTCCGAGCCAGGTTAATTTTTTCATGTGAATTCCTCCTAATGGGTTTAGAAACTAGAAACTTTCTTTCTCATAAGAACGTTAAAGTGCTTGAAAAGTTACAGTGTGCATCCTAGATTCGACTGAATATTTTAAAGACAAACTACACATTGTTAGTTTCACACTGTAGAATAAGACTTATTAGCTTTTGCATTATTCTATCAGTTGGATGAAAGGGGACAATATACATGAAAACAGATTTTCATTTCTCAAAAGAAATTGAAAGAGCTTTTAAAAACGATCCTCCTGGCCAGTGGATGTCGCCACTACCAGCAGGATGCTTGCGTCTAAGTTCGGGCTATCCCGCCCCATCACTTGTTCCTTCTGAGGAAATAAAACTTGCGGTTGCTCGGTTGCTAGATGAAGAGCAAGATTTACCGCTTCATTACATAGGCAGTCCAAGAGTTCCACAGTTAAAAAAATTCCTTCAAGAGCGAATGGCACAACGAGATGTGAAAACTACAACAAATGAGTTACTTATCACGTCTGGTGCTTGTCAGGCGATTGATTTAATCGCGCGTATTCTTTTAGATGAGGAAGCAGTCGTCGCAGTTGAATCACCAACTTATATGGAAGCGCTAGAAATTTTCCGAAACTATACGGATTATTACATGACCATTCCAATTGATGAAAATGGATTGCAAACGGATGTATTAGCTGAAATGTTAGCTGATCGCAGCGCACAAGGGTTACCAATCCCGCGTTTGCTTTATACCATTCCAACTTATCAAAACCCGACTGGGACAACCTTATCACTCGAGCGTCGACAACACGTAATGGAACTTGCTGAACAATATGATTTTTTAGTTTTAGAAGATGATGCATACGGAGAGCTCGGCTTTGAAGAGAGACCACGTCTGCTAAAAGCAATGGATACTCAAAACCGTGTAATTTATGTAGGATCGTTATCAAAAGTTGTAGCACCCGGCATGCGTATTGGCTGGGTGGTGGCAGATAAACGAATTATTGACCCGTTAAGTTGGTTTAAAAAGGACCTGGACCATCCGTTTGATCAGGCAACCATGGCCTCATTTTTGGAAGCGATTGATTTTGATGAGCACCTAACCCGCTTAACTACTACATATAAATCCAAGTGTGCAATGATGTTAGCAGCATTAGAGAAGTTTTTGCCCCCTACAGTTTCATGGTTCGTGCCAAAAGGTGGTTATTTTGTGTGGATCAAAATTCCGGACGTTGATACTTCCCAACTGTTGCAAGCGGCATTTGATACAGGAGTAGCTTTTGTTCCAGGAAAACACTTTTTCTTGAACCAGCAAAAAGGACTTGAGTACTTAAGACTGTCATTTAGTTATGCGAGTGAGGAAGAAATTGTTAAAGGTGTGGAACTGTTAGGACAAGTAGTAGGGGCGTATATTGCACCCACAACTGAAAATATAGAGTGAAAAAATGGATAGGTTGAAGCATTTTAAACCAACGAGACTCGTCAGTGTGTTGATGAGTCTCGTTGGTTTTTTTGTTTTTTCAGTATAAGAATTATATATAATAAGAATTGACTATATTTTCAGAATACTGTAAAGTTAATACTACTATTTGAGAAAATCCGGAGATTTCTAACGGGCGCTCAAGTGCTAGAAGTTTCCAAGACAGGAGGAACCGCTATAGGAGGAACGAAACGATTAGAGAAGGAGGAGCTGAATATGAATATAACAGCAGCACTGAGACAAAATGCGAAACGTTTTCCTGATAAGGTTGCGATCACTTGTGAGGGAAGAGACTATTCCTATCAAGTACTAAACGAAGAAGTAAACCGAATGGCAAATGGATTACTAGAAACAGGTTTACAAAAAGGCGATAAGGTTTCACTGTTTATGAAAAACTCGGACTATAGCGTCTTGGCTTTTTTTGCAGTGTTGAAAGCTGGCGGTGTTGCCGTACCGGTAAATTATCGGTTGAGTGCCGATGAAAGTGGCTATATTTTTGGACAATCGGAAAGTCGATTTATTTTTTGTGATGCAGAATTTGAAAGTGTTATTGCAGAAGGAAAAAGACAAGCAACTTCACTACAACAAGTGATTGTTCATCCTACACCTGAAAATAACGATTATTTGAGTTGGGAAAGTATATTGAGTGAAAGTGCATTAGAGCCATCGGTCAATGTATTAAATACGGATGATGCTGAAATTTTGTATACATCCGGAACGACGGGCAAACCAAAAGGTGCATTGTTTGATCATCAACGTCTTGTCAATGTTAGTGCGTCATTTGTTTTTGGGGTCGGAATTGATGCGGAGGACCGTATTCTACATGCAGTTCCATTGTTTCATTCGGTTCAGTTAAACTTGTATTTACTAACCGGTATCCTGCTTGGAACATCCAATGTCATTTTATCTGAATTTGATCCTGAACAGGTAGTTAAAGCGATTGAGGAATTTCAAGTGTCTGTGTTCTTTGGATTGCCGGATATGTATGAAGCTTTACTTCAAGTACCAAATGCGGAATCGGCTAATTTATCTTCTGTCACTAAATGCATGTATGGGGCAGATCCCATCGATCCAGAACTTGTTAAAAAAGCGATGGTCTTTTTCGGTCATCAGCAATTTTATAACTTGTGCTTATTGACTGAAGGGGGACCAGGAGGCGTCTTTTTACTACCAGAACAACATGAAGCGAAATTGGGGTCAGGTGGTAAACCAATGTACTTCATGGAAGTACGAGTAGTAGACGATGAATTCAAAGATGTCCAACCAGGGCTAATTGGTGAATTTATTATAAAAGGCAATACCGTGATGAAGGAATATTTCAACAAACCGCAAGAAACAGAAGACTCTTTCCGTGATGGATGGCTATTAACTGGAGATTTAGCAACAATCGATGAAGATGGATTTATCTCGCTTGTTGATCGGAAAGCAGATCGCATCATTTCCGCTGGAGAAAATATTTTTTCGATTGAAGTCGAACAAGTTACTACAAATCATCCACAAATAGCGGAAGCGGCCACTGTTGGATTGCCGGAAGAAGAGTGGGGAGAAATTGTTGGCGTCATTATTGTGCCAAAAGAAGGTGAAACTATCGAAGAAGAACAATTGATGGATTATTACTTGGAGCACCTTCCTGGATATAAAATTCCGAGGAAGTATAAAATCGTTGATTCGTTACCGAGAAACGCCTCTGGTAAAATCATGAAATACAAACTACGGGAGCTGCATATTAGTGAATTCGAATGGTTCCGAAAAGTCCCAGAGAGTCGATATTAACTTTGCCTCTCTATTAAAATAGCCCCGAAGCCAAAACAGGCTACGGGGCATTTTAATGGTTTTTTACGTAATAGAAGCTTCGTAAATGCTTTTAATCGAGTTTTCTAGCGTCGCGTTAAATTCTTCATCTGTTTGATTGGCGCTGACGCCTTCAGATAATGCACGCGAGAAACTAGCAATCAGCCCATTATTTGCGGCTAATTTTTCATTGGCATCATCGCGTTTGTAACCGCCAGAAAGGGCGACTACGCGAACAACACGAGGATGCTCAATCAGTTCTTTGAAATAATTATTTTCTGTTGGAATGGTAATTTTGATCATGACGTTTTGATCTTCATCCAATGAGTCCAAATGCTTTAGCATTTCCTCTTTAAGAATTTTTTCGCTTTGTTCTTTGTCTGTGCTGTTAATGTCCACTTCCGGTTCAAGAATGGGCACTAAACCAGCGGCAAGAATTTGTTTGCCGACTTCAAATTGTTGCTCTACGACTTTTTTAATCCCTTCAGCATTTGCTTCTTTAATAACAGAGCGCATTTTTGTACCGAAAATATTGCGTTCGTTGGCACGCTTTAATAAGTCGTCTAGGTTTGGCATTGGTTTCATCAGTTGGACGCCGTTTTCTTCATCTGCAAGTCCTTTGTCGACTTTTAAGAACGGTGCCACCCCTTTTTTCTGCCATAAATAATCAGGTGTATAGTGACCTTCTACTTTGCGATCCATTGTCTGTTCAAAAAGAATAGCGCCAATAATTGAATCGGAATTAAAAGAAGGTGCAGTCATTACACGTGTCCGCATTTCGTGGATCAAGTCATACATTTCCTCTTCGGAAGAGTACTGATCTTCCGATACGCCATAAAGTGCTAACGCTTTTGGTGTACTTCCGCCACTTTGATCAAGTGCCGCAATAAAGCCTTTTCCGTTCTTCACAAAATCCATTTGTTCCTGATTCATCATCCCAGCCCCTTAAATAAATTTTTGAAAGTCAATCGGTTCATTAAAAAATTTACTGTAAAGAAACTCTTTCACTGAATATTATAACAATATCTAGAAGAAACTACAAAAAAATTATTAATCTAACCTTAGTTAAGGTTTTCCCTGACTAAATGTGAGTAAACGTATTTTCTTCATCAAGTCCCGCAGAATGTTTGGTAAGGACCACTCATGGGCTCTGGAGGTTCCGTATAAGCCTCTTGTTCAGATGAATGAGCATACGGGTTAGCTAATACGGCAAGTAGCTTATGCAGCACGCTATAGTCTCCTCTGAATTCAGCAGCTTCTAATGCCTCTTCAACTCGGTGGTTACGAGGAATTATTGCCGGGTTATTGTCTCGCATTAATTGGTGACTTTGTTCTAAGGTCTCGTCTTGCCGGTCGAGACGTGCTTGCCAAGAGCTGTGCCAAGCTTTAAACTCGTTTGCGTTAACTAACTCGCTTTCTTCTAGCTTGTTAAATGTTAACGCACGGAATGTATTCGTATAGTCGGCCTCATACTGGTGCATTAGATTTAGCAATTCCTCTACTAACGCTGAATCTTCCTCTTCTGAATTAAAAATACCCAGTTTCTGACGCATGCCAGCAAGCCAATTGTGCTCAAATAATCCAATGTATTTACTTAGCTCAGCTTGAGCGATACTAACAGCTTCTTCAGGTGTGTCGTGAAGTAGCGGTAAGAGACTTTCACCGAATCGCGCTAAATTCCAACCAGCAATCATTGGTTGATTGCCGTATGCATAACGACCTTGGGTATCAATTGAACTGAAAACGGTCTTTGGATCAAAACTGTTCATAAATGCGCAAGGACCATAGTCAATCGTTTCGCCGCTAATGGCCATGTTGTCGGTATTCATTACGCCATGAACAAAACCAACCAATTGCCATTTAGCAATCAATGCAGCTTGACGCTGAATCACTTCACGGAAAAAAGTCAAATAGCGATTTTCGCCGTTTAGAATATGTGGGAAATGTCGTTCTATGGTGTAATCTGCCAGTGTTTTTAACTCTTCTTTTTCAGCAAAACGAGCGGCGTATTGAAACGTGCCTACGCGCAAGTGACTATCGGCAATACGTGTCATAATGGCACCTGGTAGTGGAGTCTCCCGACGCACCATTTCACCGGTTTCAACTACAGCTAAACTGCGTGTTGTCGGAATACCAAGCCCATGCATAGCTTCACTGATCAAGTATTCGCGGAGCATCGGTCTTAGCGCAGCACGACCATCGCCACCTCTCGAATAAGCTGTTCTCCCAGAACCTTTTAACTGAATATCGACGCGCTTGCCAGCAGGGGTTAGTTGCTCACCAAGCAATAATGCGCGACCATCACCAAGCATGGTGAAATTGCCAAATTGATGTCCCGCATAAGCTTGAGCAAGTGGGGTACTCCCAACGGGAACGGCATTTCCTGCAAGAATGGCAATGCCTTCTTCACTCGTTAATTGAGTGGGGTTTAAGCCGAGTTGAGCGGCCAAAGCCTTATTGAACAGAACCAGTTTCGGAGCCGGTACAGGGTTAACTGAAAACGTGCTATAAAAAATTTCAGGCAGGCGTGAATAACTATTATCGAGCTGCCATCCAATATGAGTTTGTTCTTTTTTATTCATTATAAATTCTCCTTTTTTAGTAGGATGTGTTTCTATTATACCCTCTTGTATCAGCAAACATGTATGTGCTGTTTGAGTGATTTGTGTGTGTTATAATTCAATTAATTGGAAGTTGAATTTTCGAACAATAAGGAGGGGTGGTAGTGAGTAATGAAAAAGTTCTTTTTGTATTGCTAGATGAGTATGCAGATTGGGAAGCGGCTTCATTGGCAGCTGCCTTAAACGAAGAACCTGAAGGTCAAGGACAACAATTTGACGTGAAGACCGTTTCGTTGACGAAAGATCCCATTAAATCTATTGGCGGTTTCACGGTACTCCCAGATTACGATATAAGGGATGTGCCAGAAGATTTTGCAGGGTTAATCTTAATTGGCGGAAATTCATGGAGAAAAGAAGAAAGCAAGCAAGTCATGGAATTGGTAAACAAAGCCATTGAGAAAGAAGTCGTGGTAGGGGCAATTTGTGATGCGACCGTGTTTTTAGGTAGAAATGGTTTATTTAACACCATTCCACATACTAGCAACTATTTAGAAAGCTTGAAAAAAGTGGCAGGAGAAAACTATAACAACGAAAGTGGCTATCTAGAACAGCAGGCGGTACGCAGCGGAAAAATAATTACGGCAAACGGCTCTGCATTTTTAGAGTTTGGAAAAGAAGTACTTGAGGCATTAAATTCTGCGCCTCAAAAGGAAATTGATGAATGGTACGTTTTTTTAAACAGGGCTATTATGAGTTTATGAAAACGAACCAATAAGAGAAACTTAAAAACCACTTCCGATTGTGAGATAGAGTCTACAATCGGAAGTGGTTTTTTGGTTAGCAGTTGAATTTCTCCAAAAGTTAAGCATGCTCATGCCTTTGGATGGGTAAAGAACTAAATAAGGAGGAATCGATATGACGATAACAACACAATATATATTTGAACCATTTACTTTCACATCTGGAGTAACTGTCAAAAACCGTATTTTGATGGCACCAATGACGACTTCCTCTTCAGATGCAAATGGAGACGTTACAGATGAAGAATTGCTGTATTACAAGCGACGCGCTGAGAGTGGTCTTGGGGCAGTTATTACAGCCTGCGCACATGTTGAACCGCTAGGCATCGGCTTTCCGGGACCTTTTGGTGCAGATAGTGACGAAAGAGTTGAAAGTCTGAGGCGATTGGCAACCACCATTCAAGAAGCAGGGTCTAAAGCGATTCTTCAACTTTACCATGCTGGACGTATGTCGAATGAGAAACTATTAAATGGTGAACAGCCGGTTTCGGCAAGTGCTGTTCCAGCGCTGCGTCCCAATGCAGAAACACCACGTGAAATGAGCCATGAAGAAATTGAAAGAACGGTAAAAGCATTTGGAGAAGCAACAAGACGTGCCATTCAGGCTGGTTTTGATGGAGTGGAAATTCACGGAGCTAATACGTATTTAGTTCAGCAATTTTTCTCTCCACATTCCAATACTCGTACCGATCAATGGGGCGGCGATGTCTACAAACGCATGGCATTTCCTCTCGCTGTGATTGAGTCGATTCAAGAAGCGGTAGCAGAACACGCCGATAAACCGTTTGTTGTGGGTTATCGCATTAGTCCAGAAGAGCGGGAAGAGCCGGGAATCACAATGGATGATACGCTAAAGTTTTTGACTGCCATTGCGGACCAAGGGATCGATTATGTCCATGTCTCTGTCGGTCGATTTTTTGGTGGATCTATTCGCGAAGAAGATAACCGGTCACGTGTAGAAATCATTCAACAACATATTGGCAAACGCGTTCCCGTCATCGGCGTAGGTGGATTGCAGACCTTAAGTGATGTGAAAGAAGCGTTAGAAGTTACGCCGTTAGTATCACTTGGTCACGCGTTAATTATGGATCCGGACTGGCTTTCAAAAGTTCAAAAAAGCCGTGATGAAGAAATACATCAAGCCATTTATTTAAGTAAAAAAGAACAGCTGGATATTCCTGAAAATCTTTGGAATATGGTAACTAATGCACCAGGCTGGTTTCGAGTGGAAGAGTAAAAGTGAAAAACAGCGATTCCTGAGTTTATTCTAGGAATCGCTGTTTTGATTAAATAGAAGACGCTGCTGATTTTCTTGAAAATATAGTACGTCTTTTTCCCATTATGTTGACAAGCATAACGCCGGTGATAGCAATAATGCCGCCAATAAGTGACAGTGGAGTCGGCAATTCATGCAACCACACCCAAGCAACAATAATTGCCACTGCGGGTTCTAAGTAAATGAGACTTGAAACAGAGCTAGCGTTAGCAAGTGATAACGCAGTTGCCCACGTCACATAGGCAATCGCAGCAGGGAAAATGCCGACATAGAGGGTGGCCAAATGAGCTTCTAACGTAGCACTTTGCATAGCATTTAAAAGACCAGGCGAAAAGATGAGAAATGGAATCGTACCAGCCCAAGTAAAGTAAGCAGTCAATTCGATGGCTGTATAACGAGTTAACAGCGACTTTTGAAACACGAAGAATATAGCCGATGCAAAAGCAGCGATTAATACGAGTAAAGCTCCATTTGTCAAAGTTAGAGATGTACCGGTAGAACCAAATGCAATAATCGATATGCCGATAAAACCAATAGCAAGCCCAATCCAACCTAAGCGAGTCAAACGTTCTTTCAAAATAAAAGTCGCAATTAATGCCGTGAAAATCGGCCCAGCCCCCACAAGCATACCAGCCGTTCCAGCAGAAATGGTTTCCATTCCAAACGTCACAAAAATATGATAGATACTAATCCCGATCCATCCGAGTATCAAAATGCGGACGATATCGCTTTTTTGAGGAAGACGAAATTTTGTTCGGGGCCCCAATGCATATACTAAAAAAAGAGAAGAAGCGATTAAGAAACGAATCAGTACATTTTGCCCTGCGTCATATCCGCCTTGCAGCCCAATTCGAATTGCTGCGAAAGAAGAACCCCATATTAAAACTGAAAATAAGGCTAATGAAAAAGCTTTTGCGTTCAAGAAATCTCCCCCAGTAACCAATGATTGTTCACTGATTATTTTGTCTGAAACAATAAAAACAGACAGCTCTTAGTATATTCTTTTCAAGAGGCAATGTCTCTACTGAAAACAGCATTAGGCAGTCTTTCTTTCAAGGGTTAAAATCAAAAGAAGTGTGGGTTAGTTTTTCGGATAGTTCCCATAGCCTGCAAGAGAGTTCAGAGTTTGTTGCTTTAATATGCGGAGTTCCAATAGCGGGATAACCTTTTCGTTGGAATTGTCCAAGTGGCCCAACGTATTCGCCACCTGTTAAACCGGGTTCGGTCGCAGCATAAATAGTGGCCAAGGCACCCATATGGGGGGGCTGCAGAAACAAATTAGCGATTTTTTTGAAAATCGCTGGAATTTCTCGATTGCCAAGTTTTAAAATGTTGGTAGCAGAAACTCCAGGGTGACAGGCGATACTAATCGTTTGGAAATCATGTTCTTTTAAACGTTTATCCAACTCAAGCGCAAAATACAAATTGGCTAGTTTGCTTTGATTATAAAACTTTTTGGCATGATAGCTTTTCGCGCCGTCTAGATTATCAAAGTCAATGGCTCCCCGGCTATGGGCACGGCTACTGACAGTTACAATTCGGGAGTTAGGAGTTTTTTCGAGCAAAGGTAAAAGTAACGCAGTTAGCGCAAAATGGCCAAGATGATTGCTGCCAAACTGCAATTCAAAACCATCTGCAGTTTTTCCAAAAGGCGGTGCCATAATGCCTGCATTATTAATCAATAAGTCGAGTGTATCAAATGATGTCTTCACCTGTTCTACGAATGACCGTATACTATCTAGACTTGCCAGGTCGAGGGGCATGACAATGATTCGGGCTGAGGTGTACAGTTTCTGTAATTCTTTACGTGCGGAATGCCCTTTTTCGATATTCCGTACAGCGAGAATGACTGTTGCACCTTTTGTGATAAGTCCTTTCGCCGTTTCGAAACCAAGCCCGCTATTGCCACCTGTTATAATCGCTGTTTTTCCTGTAAGCAAAAGATCACGTCCTTTATTTCCGTTTTCCCGAAAAGCAGGAATTGCTGTCTTTCATTTTATCGGTTACATACCACTTTTGGAAATCTTATTTGCTAGATAATGTGGTTATTGGACTGGTCGCATGCAAAAGTTAGCGGTAACATATACCAAAGGAGGCGGGATGAATCCATGGAGATCTCGATTAATGAGTTGACTAAAACTTTTAAAGATCGGCTAGCCGTAGATCATCTATCGCTAACAATTAGGCAAGGTGAGTTTTTTGCGCTTTTGGGGGAAAATGGAGCTGGAAAAACCACCACCATTAAATTACTCAGTTGTTTATTGAAACCAACAAGTGGTGATGCGATTATGCTAGGTGATAGCATTTCGAGAAATCCGCAAGCAGTCAAAGAAAAGTTGAATATTTCTCCGCAAGAAACAGCAATTGCACGTAACTTAACTGTCAAAGAAAATTTGGAGTTTATTGCTAAAATATATGGCAGTGATAAAGAAACAGCAGAACAAAAAGCAAATAGCCTAATGGAGAAGTTAGGAATTACGGACCGGGCACAAAGTAAAGGCAGAACTTTATCTGGAGGATTAGAACGTCGAGTGAGTATTGCTATGGCCCTAATCTCAGAGCCGCAAATTCTTTTTCTAGACGAACCAACAGTAGGACTGGATGTTCGCGCGAGATTGGATTTATGGGAAATGCTACTGGAGTTAAAAGGGCACATTACGATTATTTTAACAACACATTACTTAGAGGAAGTCGAAGCACTGGCGGACCGTATCGGTATTATGCATAAAGGGAAATTATGTGCCCTTGGAACACTAGATGAATTAAAGAGACAAACAAGGCAGAACAAATTGCAAGATGTCTTTTTGCAATTGACGGCGGAGGTCGAAAAATGAAGAAAGCATGGGTGTTTGCAGAACGCAATCGCAAAGAAATTTTACGCGATCCAATGACTTTACTTTTCGGTATAATCTTGCCATTGATCATGCTTTGGCTATTTTCATTGATGGCTGATAATATGCCTTTTGACCTTTTTCAGCTGGATCAGCTAGCACCTGCTATTATTGTTTTTAGCTTTTCGTTTATTTCCTTGTTTAGTGGCATGCTCATTGGGAGAGATAAAAGTAGCTCGTTTTTAATGAGAATTTTCGCATCACCACTGACTGCGACTGAATATTTACTCGGCTATGCTTTACCACTAGTGCCAGTCGCGCTAATTCAAATATGTGCCTGCTATATTACCGCACTTTTGTTAGGGATGCCTATGACGTTTTCTGCGATTCCTGCATTCGGTGTAGTAGCAGTCATTTCGTTTCTGTATATTGGGTTTGGGCTATTATTTGGTACTTTTTTTACCGATCGACAAGTGGGAGCCTTGTTTGCGATTTTCGTCAATCTCACATCATGGTTGAGTGGAACTTGGTTTGAATTGGATTTAATCGGAGGGAGCTTTCAAAAAATTGCTTATTACCTTCCATTTGCCCATGCGGTAGAGGCTTCAAGAGCTGCTTTTGCTGGTGATTATGCTGCTGTTTTAGTCCCCATGATTTGGGTGGTGACGTATACAGTCGCATTATTTGGAATTACTGTATGGGGGTTTAGAAAGAAGATGCGTGGATAAAACAAGCGTCCTACGGGCATTTTTAATGAAAAGAGGGGGGATGCATAAGTGGGCTATGTAGAAGAATTACGAAATATTGTGGGGCACAGGCCGCTTATATTAGTAGGTGCAGTTGTCGTCCTTGTTGACCCAAATGGGCGTTTATTGCTTGAGGAAAGGAAGTTCCCAGAAGGTTTGTGGGGACTTCCTGGGGGCTTGATGGAACTAGGCGAATCTACAGAAGATACAGCAAAACGAGAGGTTTTGGAGGAAACTGGAATTAGTGTAGAAGAGTTAAAGTTGATTAATGTGTACTCAGGGCCCAGTCAGTTTGTAGTCGCTAAAAATGGGGATGAATATTACGTCGTAACAACTGCATACTATTCGGATATGTATAGTGGTGAGTTAACGGTCGATCAAGAAGAATCTATTAGTTTTAAATTCTTTTCTCCAGAAGAGTTGCCTGACAGACTGGTTGGCAGTCACAGAAGAGTAATTAAAGAATTTCTTAAACATTACTATTCGTCAGTATTAGCCAAATAACTAAAAATCATTCAATAAATAGAAAACGGCATTTTCATTGATTTAGATGAAAATGCCGTTTTTATTAAGTGAAATTATATTCTACACCAGTAAGTTTTTCTGAAACATCCCATAGTTTTAGCGAAACGGCTTTATCACGGGCAGATGCATGAGGCGTATCAAGTGCTGGATAACCTTTACGTCGCCCTCTACCATCGGGTCCGATATACTCTCCGCCTTTAAGTTCGGAGTCGGTTGCAGCATAAACAGCAGGTAAAGCACCTAATGCAGGCGGTTGTAAAATGTTGTGCATGAGTGATTTTAAAAATTGAGGTGCATCTCGGTTACCTAGCTTAAAAATATTGGTCGCAGAAATCCCGGGATGACAAGCAATACTCAAAGTTTGTATATTGTGCTCTTTAAAGCGTGTATCCAATTCTTGTGCAAATAATAGATTGGCGAGCTTGCTTTGCCCGTAAAACTTCATCGCTTTATAACCTTTGGAACCGTCAAGATTATCAAAGTCAATGCGAGCCCCTTTATGAGCAAGGCTGCTAAGAGACACAACCCGCGAATGGGGTGTTTTTTTCAGTAAAGGCAGCAGTAACCCTGTCAAAGCAAAATGCCCGAGATGGTTACTACCAAATTGGAGTTCAAATCCATCCGTCGTTTTAGAATAAGGCGGTGCCAAAACGCCGGCATTATTGACTAGTAGGTCAAGAGAGTCATATTGCTTTTGAAAATTTTCTACAAATAAACGAACACTTGCAAGATCTGCTAAATCCAGTTTCATCACAGATACACGGGCTTCTCGGTTGTGTTGGAGAATCGAGTCCCGTGCCTGTTGACCTTTTTCTATATTACGGACAGCCATCACGATGTGTGCACCACAATCGACAAAGACTTTAGCGGCTTCTAAGCCAATGCCACTGTTAGCGCCTGTAATGATCGCAGTCTTTCCAGTTAATTGTTTCAAACGATCAGCTCCTGAGTAATGGACTTTGTACTTACTTAAAAATACCATGCTCTACGTAATGTAACAAATAGTAAAATTCAGAAAATAGTTTTCTTTACATATTTCTGTCGTAGAAGGGTAAAGAAAAACTATCAATTAAAATCGGGAGCGATAAGATGGACAAAAATGAAAAACTAGCAGGACTGGCTTTTTTGTTATTACTTGGCGGCTTAGGCCTTGCTTCACTGTTTATTGTGTTGTTTGCAGAACTAGCAGAGGAAGTCATGGACCAAGAAGTAAGTTTATTCGATGATTTTATTATCAATGGGATACAAGCAATTTCAAGTACGACTATGGATACGATTATGTTCGTTTTTACTGAAATGGGCTCTGTCTGGTTTTTAACCTTATCATCCATCATCATTTTACTTGTGTTAGGAGTAAAAATGAAAGATAAATGGGGCGTATTGTTTTTTATTATCGCCGTAGGGGGAGGCTCTCTTTTAACCTTATTGTTGAAGAATTTGTACCTCCGAGACCGGCCGAGTATTAACGAGGAAATTGATGCAATCGGTTATAGTTTTCCTAGCGGTCACTCAATGGGCTCGTTGATTTTTTATGGCTTTGTGATATACCTCGTTATTCGAACACACCAACGACCGTGGATTCAATGGACAGTGGTTACTGTATTGAGTTTACTTATTATTACAATTGGCACAAGTCGAATTTATTTGGGTGCTCATTTTCCAAGCGATGTATTGGCAGGATATATAGCGGGTCTGATTTGGTTAATGCTTAACCTTATTGCATTAGAATGGATTCAATGGCACAGCAAAAGCCCGGTGCCAGCCGTTCATGCACTTCGTCAATTGCTCGGGCCTTTGTACAAAAAACTTCTTACGAAAGTACCTTTTTTCTCTAAATAAAGTAGAAAATTGTTTAGGAAAACCGCATGTGCAAGCCAAATGGCCAAGCACATGCGGTTTTCTGTGTACTTATTGAATTTCTTCAAATGTATTTTTTATGACGTCGTTGCTAACGTGGCCCGTCTGACTTTTAACTAATGTCCCGTCAGAACCGATATAAACGGATGTGGGATAGCCGATAACGCCATACTCATCAAAAAAAGTACCACCTTCATCTAACAACACCGTAATATTTTCTGCGTTTGGAAAGCCTTCAAACCATTTTGTAAATGATTCACTGCTTTTTTCAGCATTCGAGCTAGGTGATACGATTGTCAACACAGCAAAATCGTTTTCTTCACCAGCTAACGTATTCAATTCCTCCATGCCACTTAAACAAATTGAACACCAAGAAGCCCAGAACTTCACATACACTTTCTGTCCAGCATAATCAGCAAGATTTTGCTGATTGTCTTCTAAATCCACTAACTCAAAAGACGGCGCAAGCTTTGTAGCATTTTTTTCAGTTGGAGCGCATCCACCCACTACGAATAATAAAGCTAGCAGTAAACTGATTTTTACCCACACTTTCATCGCAATCATCCTTTACTGTGAACGAGCTTAGCAAATCTTTGTACCTCTATCATATAGTGAACACACGATAAAAGACATTAGGGGAACTCGACAAACCCCTCTTCGGTAGAAGAGGGGTTTCAGCTTGTAGACAAAAGAGTTATTATGTTATTTAACGAATAAATATTCGTCTTATCCTATATACTGGATCCTTCGCTCCATGCGGACGCTTTCCGCGGACGAAGCGCTGAGCCTCCTCGTCGCAAGCTCCTGCGGGGTCTCATCACTCCGTTTTTCCGCAGGAGTCGCCGCATTGCGCTTCGGATCCTTGTGCGATTACTCGTTACTCCTCTTGAAAATAAATTCGCTGGTTACTCTCTCTAATTAGGGCAATATGCTAACAACCGTTCTGGCCACGAAGACTCCTATGGGACAGCGAAAGCTGAAGACCCCGCAGGAACGCAAGTGACGAGGAGGCTGAAGCTGAGCCCATGGAAAGCGTAGTGGCCAGAACGGTTGTGGTTATACAAAACTATACATTTTCAATAGACTTTGTCTACAGTCTGAACCCCCTCTTCGGTAGAAGAGGGGGTTGCTTATTGACCATGTCTTATTAAAGCGTATAGTAGTGTGAACTTCCAATTGGACTCGGCTTTAGTCTATTCGCTTGCTTTAATTTGTTGCCAAGCATTTTTTCGAATGATCAAATCAGATACGTGAAGTTCTTCAGTAGCCGTCTCAATAAATTCGCTACATCGTTCAATCGCTACTTCTTGGCCTGAATCAATTTCATAACAACTCCCACTTCCGGCTGGTGAAGTTAAATCAGGTTCGAAATAAAGCTCTTCGTATCGAAACGCACCGTCGCGAAATACCGTCAAATTACTGCTTTCATCTAGTAAAGACTCTCCCAACATGTGGGATGGAGTAATCCCAACGATATCAAGAATCGTCGGTGCAATATCAATTTGTCCGCCTACACGATCAACTGTTCCAGCCTCTTTTGAATTAGGAAGTTTGATAAAGAGCGGGACTTGACGATCAAGTTCGAATAATGCCATTTCTGTTTCGGCATTCAGTTCTTGTGCCATTTCACTTTCTTCTTGAGTAAGTCCGCTGTCATGATCGCCATAAAAAACGATTAAAGAATCGTCCCACATCTCTTTTTGTTTTAATTGGTCGATTATAGTACCGACAGCGCCATCTACATAATGAACGGTTTCATAATACCCTTTTAACAAGGGATCTTCATAACCGGTCAAATTCAGTTCTTCGAAATTATCAGGAATGGTATACGGTGTATGGCTTGATAAGGCCACCATAAATGCAAAGTAAGGTTCTTTTAATTGTTCCGCAAGCTCTACAGAAGTAGTTAAGAAATCTTCATCGTTTACAGCCATCCCAATATCTTGTGCGTCAGGAAAATCCGGGCGGCTAAAAAATTGATTAAAGCCAATATTTTTGTATACTTCGTCCCGGTTCCAGAAATCTTTTTTAAATGCATGCATAGCGGCTGTATCGTAGCCTGCATTTTTTAGTAGTTCTGGTAACGCATCAAATTCATTTTCTGCAGCGTAACGTGTATAAACAGATCCTGACTTTAATGAATAAAGCGAAGTCAACGTAATGAATTCTGCGTCCGAAGTACGACCTTCATGCGTTTGGTGATAAAACGAAGGAAAAAATAACGCTTCTTTTCTTAAGGCATTTAAATGAGGTGTTAGTTCTTGTCCGTTAACTTGATGATCAATTACAGAAGTTTGAAACGATTCTAATTGGACTACAATGATATTCGGTTTTTCTGAGTCAGATACAGTTGAGGGTGTATCGGGTACAACTTTACGAATTCGTTGTTCTTCTTCTTTAGTTAACGTGCTCTCATCGAAGAGAAAAGAGCCGATACCTTGAGCAAAATCTAATCCGTGATACCCCCAAAATCCAAGCTGGTAATATTCACGCATATTCGAAATCGACTCCCCAACAAGCCACTCTTCTTCATTGCTGTAACTCATGACTAACGGGATTACAACCAATGCAAGTCCTACTACAAATCCAGTACCCGCATAAATTCGTTTAGTTTTTTTAGTCACCACGTCTTCTTTCTTACGAGTAGCAAAAAGGAATAACGAGAAGAAAAGCAAATCGGCAAAAAAGAGGAAGTCTTTCGCTTCAATTAATGTTAAGAATCCACCACCAACATCACTCATTTGCGTAATATCGGCAATGAGTACGATAGATAGTAAATCAGTGAAATAACGATAATACCATAAGTCAGAAACTAGTAAGGTACTATGCAAAAACAGCAACACAAGCAAAATCCAGTTTCGCTTTTTTCTAGTTAATAATAAAGTCCAGCTAGATAAGACCACTATAGAAGCGAGATTAAGAACAAAAAAACTAAATGAAAACTGAGTACCAGCATACAGGCTGAATAAGAATATTTTTGAAATGGATAGGATTAAGTAAATCCAATACTCCAGAAACTTCATTAGGCACCTCCGAATAAAATTTTTCTGTCTTATAAAATAAAACAAAGTTGTACTTCTTAATTACCACTCGAGAGAAGTGTAGAAACATCGAGTGAAAGAGAGAAGTACACGTTTGGTCGTTTAAACAGAAGACAGAAAAGGGTATTTACTAGTAGAGAAGAGATAAGAGTAAGTTTTGAGGAGTAATGTTAGAAAGGAGAATTAGCTATGAAGTTATCAAAAAAGAAATCAACTGCTAATATAGTAGAAAATACCGGATGCAAATATCCAGTTTTATCTGTTGGACAAAAGTTCACAGTAGATTATGGTAAACAGAAATCGCTATATGGGAAATGGCAAGTGATAGAAAATGACAAAGCACCGTTCTATTTATGTAGTCGGATTTTAGAAAATGGCCAAGTTTCTAAACGAAGATCGGCGGATCACCGCCGGCAATTTTTTGAAGCGGAAATTTATTATGCATTGACTAAAAAAGAGTGAAAAAAATAAGAGGAAAGTAAAACCACTGCTTAGTTACAAAAAAAGCAGTGGTTTTTAGTAAGAATAAATAAGTTATAGTAAAAAAGAGACAGTTTTTTAAAAATAAATAGATTATTTTGAATTTTGATGTAATATAAAAGTATTACATAAGAGAGCTTGGTGATACATAGGATGAAATCGAAACAACAAGACATTGAAGTACCATTTGGATTAGCACTTATTCCATTAGTCGTCATGATTGCCGTTATGGCACTCACCATTATTGTGTTCGAAGGAAGTCCGCACTTACCTTTAGCCATAGGAGCCATCGTTGCTGGAGTTATTGCTTGGCGAATGGGGTATAAATGGGAAACAATCGAAGAAGGAGCTTATAAAGGAATCCGTCTTGCGCTTCCTGCAATCGTTATTATAATCGTCGTGGGTATGATTATTGCTTCTTGGATTGGCGGCGGTATTATAGCAACCATGATTTTTTATGGTTTACAAATCATTACGCCTTCTTTATTTTTACTAACCATCTGCATTATTTGTGCAATTGTTTCTCTCGCAATCGGGAGTTCTTGGTCGACAATGGGCACAATTGGTGTTGCGGGAATGGGAATCGGAATGAGCATGGGAATTCCAGCTGCGATGGTAGCAGGAGCCGTTATATCAGGATCTTATTTTGGTGATAAAATGTCACCCTTATCAGATACGACAAATTTAGCATCGGGTATTACCAATACCAATTTATTTGAACATATTAAGCATATGATGTATACGACTGTACCAGGACTAGTGATTGCTTTAGTCGTTTACTTTTTCTTAGGTCGCCAATTTGTTGGATCAACAATTGATGAAGGAAATATCCAAGCGATTTTGTCCTCATTAGATAGCAACTTCTTAATTTCACCTTGGTTATTATTAGTACCTGCAATGATTATCGTTTTAGTGGCTTTGAAAGTGCCAGCTTTACCATCATTATTAATTGGAGTCTTTTTAGGTTTTATCTGTCAGGTTTTTGTACAAGGCGGAGATATTGGACCTGCATTTAATGCCCTTCACGATGGCTATGCCATTACATCTGGCAATGAAATGGTCGATGATTTGTTTAACCGTGGGGGCATAACTTCCATGATGTTTACCGTTTCTTTGACTATTTTCGCAATGGTTTTTGGGGGGATATTAGAGCACACGGGTATGTTAAGAGCGATTGTTAACCAGATTTTGAAAGTGGCCAAATCAGCAGGAAGTTTAATCGCTGCGACAATTGCATCTGCTTTTTTCACAAATGTGACTGCTTCAGAGCAATACATTTCTATACTAGTGCCGGGAAGAATGTATGCAAGAGCATACCAAGATAAAGAACTGCATTCGAAGAATCTTTCACGGGCTCTAGAAGATGGAGGCACGTTAACATCACCGTTTATCCCGTGGAATACATGTGGTGTGTTTATCTTGGCGACTCTAGCTGTGCATCCATTTGCGTATGCTCCTTATGCAGTATTAAATTACACAGTTCCGGTTATTGGCATTGTTATGGGGCTGATTGGTTACAAAGTTCAATTTCTAACAAAAGACGAAGTTGAAGAATTAAAAGTAAAAGAACAGAGAGTAGCTCGTGAAAATGAGTTGACCGAAGGCGTATAAGTTTCCCTGTTCTCATCCCAATAAAAAACGAGGCACGTCTTTTGAAATTTCAAAGACGTGCCTCGTTTTTAGATTTTTTTTGATTTTCCATATAAAAGCCAAGGCGAAGGCAAATCAAACGGATGATTTTTTGGTAAGGACTGTTTTTGTGAAGGCGTTAAGTCCATCCAGACTAAAGGAGTTGCTTTTAATTGTGTGCTTAATTGATGCTGTGCCGTAGTGATGGTTTCCCAAAAACCTGGCTGTTCGAAAAAGTCGTTCCAAGGGTAAATAACATGTAAATAATGGTTTCGTTTGTAATCTTGCTTTGTAATTAACACGCGGTCTTTCGAGCGGTTTTCAAAAAAGGACCATCGTGCAAGGTCTGTTTCGATAAACAGGCTTTCCGAAGCAGGAAACATGTAATAGCATTCGTAAGGAAAAACTTCACTCGTTTGTAAATAAAGTTGGTCAACCCATATTTTCTTTATAGCGAGATCAGTTACTTCCGTCCAATTCTCTCCACCAGTCTTTAGTTGAGAAATATCAGTTGCAGTCGCGCTATATAACGTAGAAGTTTCTTTAAGTCCCAATTTATCCATAACGCGTCGAGCCGATACATTATTCTGCTGCGTATTTGCACCAACCCACTGAATGGTTGGGAATGTTGAAGCTTGTTCCATAATATAAGTCATCAATTGGGTAGAAAGGTTATTTCCACGGTAACGCAAATCACTACGCATTCTGCCGAGCATGGCATATTGTTCTGCAAAAATCGTGTAACCTCCGATGCTTGCAAGCTGTTCATCCAAGAACAACCCGTACATACGACTAGAGCCGCTAGATATTCTTTCATATATATTAAGAACGTAATCGTCTGTAATGCCTGTATCCATTTTTTCTATATAATGAAGATCGCCTAGTTGTAATTGGCGAATCGTCTGCTTCATAAAAAACACTCCTTGTTCATGGTGAAATAACTATAAGTATTATAATATAAGAAAAGCAAATAGGGCACGCTAAATATGAATAGATTAAATAAAATAAAGCTTTTCTACGTAACGAGAGGACAGACTTTTTATACTTAGTAGTCAAAATCGCATAAGTCGACTTTTAGTTTTTTGAATATTGACAATTCTTTATAAAAGCCTACTATGTTAAGTAACAGCATAAAACGTATTAGTGATTTTAAAACGGTATTAAAATTGCCTTTTAAAAGGAGGAGAGACCGAGATGAGTAAAATGAAAAATTATCATTTCGGCTCAATAATCGAGGGGAAAGAACTAGAAAAAGGTGAGCGTCCCGAAGTTGAAATCCGCAATCCATATAATGCTGAAGTAATTGGAAAGGTTTTTTACGCTACTCCACAAGATGTGGAGAACGCAGTTACTAGTGCACATCGTATTTATTTAAAAACAATGAGGAAGATGCCAACACATAAACGTGCTGAAATTTTGCGGAAAACAGCTGACTTACTGGAAAGTGAAAAAGACCAATTTGCACACCTGTTAACTGTAGAAAGTGGAAAACCAATCAAAGCGAGTCGCCTAGAAGTAGCTTATGCGGCTCAAGTATTGCGTTTTGCTTCACAAGCTACCAAGTCAATTTACGAAGAACCGATGTCATTAAATCACGTGGTTGGAAAAAGGCATTTAGGAATAGTTAAAAGAGTATCGCTAGGCGTCATCGCAATCAGTTTGCCTATTAATTATCCGTTCACTTTGTTGTTATATAAAATGGCTCCCGCAATTGCGGCAGGTAACACCATTGTCTTGAATCCTACTGCGACCGCCGCCTATTCAACGGGCCTACTTTATCGGTTGTTTGAAAAAGCAGGTATGCCAAGAGGAGCTATCAATATTGTTACCGGACCCCAACAAAGTTTAATAGAAAATTTGAGGAATCACCCGAAAGTGAAGCGTTTGATTTGCACTAAAAGCAGTGCTGCCACTTGGAAAGAAAAAGACAACAACGTAAAGAACAAAATTTTGCTAGATTTCAAAACGAAGAATCCTACAATTGTCTTTGATAAAGCTGATTTGGATTTTGCGATCACCACCATTGTGACGGAAGGGTTACTGTATACAGATCGGTCAATTATGTCTGCTCAGCATGTCTTCGTGCAAAAAGGAGTGTATGAAAAATTTATAGAAGCGCTCATGAAAAAAGTACAAACCCTTAAAGTTGGAGATCCTCTAGATGACACAGTAGACATTGGTCCTATGGCGACTTTAACAGCTGCAGAAAAAGCAGAAACGTGGGTTAAAAAGATGGTTGAAAGAGGGGTGACGGTATTGATTGGCGGCAGTCGAAACCATACCATGATGGAACCTACGATTATTAGTGGGGTCAAAGCAGACAAGTCAGTAGGTCATGTGATTTCCCATGCCCCCATTATTAGTATTATGCCTTTTTACAAAAAAGAAGAAGTAATGGCTTATATGAACGACGCCGGGGCTGTTTTACATTCAGGTGTATTTACTAGAAATAACAAAGGAGCAACTCGAAAAGAAGAAGTCAATCTCGCTATTGAAGAAATGACAGCGGTAAAACTGATTGGCCATAACTTGTTATGAGATTTTGAGACTACTTTTAAAATCTATTTGTAAAAGGAGAATAATTATGATTAAAAAACTGTTTCCTTATTTGAACTTTGATGGGAATGGAAGAGAAGCGGCATATTTTTACACTGAAGTGTTAGGCGGCGAGTTAGTAAGCCTAATGACGTTTGGTGATGCAAATGAAGAAGATGTGGAGGGTATGCCGGATGAAGCTAAAAACTTAGTGATGAATGCTCAAATTGATTTGAAAAACGGAGATATGTTAATGATTTCAGATGTAGTACCTAGCCTCGGAATGTCAGAATTTAAACAAGGGAACAATATATCTGTTACCTTGTTTTTAGATGATATCGAAGAAGCTCGAGCTGTTTTCAATAAATTGGCTGAAGGCGGAAACATTGTCATGAAATTGCAGGAAACTTTTTGGACGCCCTTGTATGGCAGTTTGACCGATAAGTTTGGAATCGACTGGCAAATTTCAGTTGAACCCAAAACAAATTAAAACGGCCGGTCAAATGGAAAAGCTAGTACTGGTAAGATTCTTTTAAGCTGAATTTCAAACAGTCTAAGAACATAAGAAGAAAGACTTGCATTCTGGTCTCTAAAGCACCTATAATGTAAAACATTGATTCACTATAAAAAGAACAATTTATTCACTTTTTCTTAGTTTTTATTGAAGAGAAAAATTACATGATGATAAATAGTCTAAAGGTGACGTGCAGCTGCACGCCCTTTTTTTGTGGGATGAACAAAATAGTTTGGCTGGGGCTTGCCTCAGGATTGGAGTTTGGTTATGAATAAATGGATGAGATTGTTAATTATTTTTATTTCCTCAATCGTTCTTGGTGTTGCGTTTAATATGTTTTTACTGCCACATGAAATATTAGCAGGTGGGGTCACAGGGATTGCCATGATGCTCGGTTTGATCACCCCTTTAAATGCGGGACTGTGGATGATTATCTTAAATATCCCGATTTTGGTTGTTGGATGGATGAAGCTTGGCAAAAACTTTATCGCCAATAGCTTGTTTTCAGTTGTTGTGACATCGATCTCTATGTTGTATATTCCCGTTGTTCAAATAACAGAAGATGCTCTACTTTCGACTGTATTTGGTGGCGTTATTGCCGGAGCTTCTATGGGTGTTATTATTCGTTATTATAGTTCAACAGGTGGATTTGACGTTATTGGTTTGTTGTTATCGATGAAGCGAGACATTCCTTTAGGCGCACTTGTATTTGTTCTTAATAGTGCAGTTGTTTTTGTTTCTGGATTTGTGTTCTCGTGGGAACTAGCGATGTATACGATGGCTTCGATTTACATTTCTGGACTGGTTATTGACCGTGTCCATACACGTCACATCAAACTCAGCTTGATGGTTGTCACAAGTCAAGGAGACGTGGTTAAAAAAGAGTTGCTTGATAATTTATATAGAGGCATTACTGTAGTAGACGGTGAAGGTGCTTATTCATCTGCTAAAGTAAAAGTTCTTTATAGTGTGATTGGCCGTCATGAGTTAGCATTCGTCCGTCCACTCATTAAAAACATTGATCCCAATGCATTTGTTAGCATTAGCGAGACAATGGAAGTTATGGGGAATTTCCGGAAAGACGATAATTTTATGAAAAATCCAATGTTAAAAAGCTCTTCAGTTTCCTAAACTGAAGAGCTTTTTTTCAACGAGATGAACCTATTATTGAAACAGTAAGTAATCAGCTTCTAAAATGAAATCGTTGCTAATGTCGATAAACAAATAGCAATCGTCAGATAACGGAAAGCTGAATGTCCGAATCATTTTAGTTGTTTCGATATCAGAATATACGTCGGATAAAATGCCTTTATGCAAGGTTTTCATTTGCATTGTGTTTTCTAGAAAATAAGGGCGGAATGCCCAGTGGGAGCCAATATGATCTGATTCAAAAACCCATTGACCTTGTCGCTTTTGAAAGTTAGAAGACACTTGCCGACCATCACTATTGCATATATACACTCGGAAGCTTTCTTTATCAAATGATTCTGCTATAGCTTCGATAAACTGATCCGCTGCGTTGGAACCATGCCATTTCGATAGGAGTTTCTTCACTTTTTCTTCTAAGCTGACTGTAAATACGTGACGTTGTTGAATCAACGATTTTTCTCGTTGCACAAAGGTGGTGATTTTTTCGTCAACAGCGCATGTGTCAAAGTTCTCGACTGGAAGTTCAAAAGCAGGTTTTGCCAAATAAAAACCTTGGTAATAATGGCCGCCATTTTTCCATGCGAAGTATAATTGGTAACCATCTTCAATATTTTCATAAGAAAGTTTTGCGCCAATTCGCCGAGCTAATACGGTTAGTGTTTGAACAACGTCTTGAAATGCCTCAGGATTAGCATTACGAACAAGACTTGTATCTACTTTTAATATATGGGGACGAAGTTGACGGATTCTATCAATATTAGAGCTTTTGGCTCCTGCATGATCTACCGCAATTTGAATGCCGTAGGTTTTGTAATACATTAGTAAATGATGAAGTGTATCAAAATCCTCATCAAAATCATGTTCGGTAATTTCTAATACTATGCGGTTCATCGAGAATCCTTTTTTTTCAAATGCTTGTAGCGTTTCTAAAAAATCTTCCCCGCTATTGATCAATAATTGTTGGGCATTTCGATTGATAAACAATAGTCTATCGTTATTTGAATCGAGCATTTGATGAATCGCGAGCTCTAATAGATGCTGATCGACTACCACTTTGTATTCATCGGGTACGTCGGTATCGTGAAAAAAATCACCTAAACTAATCCACTCGTTTTCAAAATAGAAACGCCCTAAAACTTCATAACCAATTACGGTATGTTTAACCGCACTAACGATGGGTTGATAAGCAGGCTTTACATCAGATAAATTTTCAAGAATGTCTAGCGGGTCCATAGTAATTGCTCCTTTACTGCAAATCTATCGTCTATATAAAAAATTACATAATCATGAAAAAGTAAACAACGACCATCATAATCATGATCGCCAGCATAGAGGAAATCAAAGTGATATGCATATTCGACGGTGTGAATGTTTCATTTATAAGTTGTTGACGCTTTTTTTTGTAATTTTGAGTTGCTGAAAAAATAACAACGAGACCGAAAATACAGGCGAAAATTCCAAGTGCAATCGTGAAAGTATCTACAAAAGAATTACGCGTGACACCCATCGTAAAGTGCAAACTAGTCGCCAGAAAACCAACGCCAACGATTGAAATAACAGTTCGAATCCACGCTAAGTATGTACGTTCATTAGCAAGATGCTGTTGTGTATAAGTTAACTGGTTTTTTTCTTTTTTATAAGACTGACGGGACATTCCATTCTCTCCTTACCGTAATTATCGACTTTTAAAATCTTTAACGAGTTGGATTCGAGAAAAATCATGTGGTTCTAGTATAAATGAATCGACAATAAAAAGGAATTTAGAAAGATGTGCAGAAAGGCTAGGTTAATGCATAAACGTTTGCAATTGTATTGAAGAAAGATCGTGTAAAAGATTTATTAAGTTCTTGTCAATTTCACCAATTACTAAGTTTCAAAGGATATAGTTAAGGGGAAATTTAACTTAGCTTTGAAAAGGGGGTTGAACTAGTTGGGAAAAAAACCGTTTAGTTTATTGGTTTTACTGATTATCAGTCTAGTTGTTTCAATGAATTCAAAAGTGGCATGGGGAAAATCGAGAGAAGTAGAAGTTAACCCCAATCGGTTTTTGAATATTGCTCATCGTGGAGCATCGGGGCATGCGCCTGAACACACAATGTTTGCGTATCAATTGGGCAAAGAAATGCACGGTGATTACATCGAAGTGGATTTGCAAATGACAAAAGATGGTGTGTTGATTGCGATGCATGATGAAAAAGTGGATCGAACGACTAACGGATCAGGTTACGTAAAAGACATGACACTTGCTGACATCAAAAAATTAGATGCGGGTTCGTGGTTTAACGCAGCTTACCCTGAAAAATCCCAGTCGCAATACGAAGGAGTAAAAGTGCCAACTCTCGAAGAAGTGATTGAAACTTTCGGAAAAAACTCTCGCTATTACATTGAAACAAAAGCACCAGAGGTTTACCCAGGGATGGAAAAGGAATTAGTAAGGGTTTTAAAAAAGCATAAGTTGAATGGTCAAAATACACAATCTAGTAAAGTAATCGTACAGTCTTTTAGCCAGGAAAGCTTACTCGAAATGAATAGCCTTGCTCCAGAAATTCCTTTAGTTCAACTGATTTCGTACTCGAAACCAGCATTGATTTCAGATGCAGAACTAACGATTATCAAAGAATATGCGATTGGTGTAGGCATGAACCATAAGAGAATAGATAGAGCTTATGTAGAGCAAGTACGACATCATGGCTTATTAATCCACCCATATACCGTTAACAAGCGTGCGGATATGGAACGCTTAATGGAGTGGGGTGTAACGGGGATGTTCACCAATTATCCAGATGTTTTAGAAGCTGTATTGAAAAATAAGTAAGAGTAGACATATGTTCGAATTTTAAAAAATTAATAAATTTAATAAAATCGTCAAGACAATTGTAAGAATGATTGAAATAAGTAAGCTGCCGATACAAGAGATTCGCATATGGATTCCACCTTTTTTATGATAGTATCAATTACCCTACACGCTAAACAAATAAAACGCCCAAAGCAATTTGCTTTGGGCGTTTTATTCGATAAATTCAAGATCTTTGATCCAAGTAGATAAGTGGACTTTAGTAGCATCATTTAAATTTTCATCAATATTTTTTAATAAATCCATTTCGTAATTTTTCTCATTAGAGCTTTTAACAAAAGTGGTTGTAAAAGCAGGGTTTTCTAAAGTGATGGAACTTGAATTTGCTGTTACCTTTTTGACGATATCCAGATGCAAAATCGCACCAATTTGGCGATCTAGTCCGTCTTGACCCGATAAAAAATTGCCAAGTGAGTAGATAACAAAAGCTCTTCGACCGTCTGCTGTGTCTATCCATTCGGGTGGCTGTAGCACGTGAGGGTGGTGACCCAAAATGATATCGGCACCATTAGTAGCAGAAAAATGAGCCAATTCGATCTGCTCAGCATTTGGCATACTTTGATATTCTTGTCCAAAATGCAGGCTTAAAACGACGATATCAGATACTTCTCTGGCACGTTTTATATCTTGTTGGATGACTAAAGGATCAATTCGGTTAACCAAGTAATCCATTCCGCCAGGGGTAGGAATTCCGTTTGTTCCATACGTATAGGCCAAGAAAGAAAAAGTGATATTGTTTCGTGTCACTAATGTCACTTTCGCTCGCTCTTCGTCCGATAAAGCAGAGCCCGTATGCACCATTCCAATTTGATCCCAGTAACGAATGGCATTTTCGATAGCCGGGAGCCCTCGATCTAGGGTATGGTTATTTGCCAGTGTGACAACATCTACGCCAGAATTTTTCAAAGCAGCGCCTATCTCATAAGGGCTATTAAAGGCAGGGTAAGTCGATAGTCCAATTTCGCTGCCGCCAACTATACTCTCAGAATTGGCGATGGTGAGATCAGCTTGTTGGAGATAAGGTGTTACTTTTTCAAGCATTGGATTAAAGTCAAAGCGGTTCTCACTTTTAGCATCTAAGTATACTCGTTCATGAATGAGTATATCTCCAATAGCAGATAGCGAAGCAGCGTATTCTAAGTTCAGCTCTGAAGGGCTAGTAGCAACTGGGAAATTTCGGTCTTTAAAAACAGTTGGCTTGCTTTCGTCGGCGTTAGTAGAGGCTGAACATCCAATCAGAAGGAAGGTTGCAGCAATTACTAATAGAAAAAAAGAGACTTTGCTGAAGTTCACTTTTCTCACTCCATAAATTTAGTAAGATCTTGAGCACTTCCTATATGTAAAAGTCGCTTTGGTTTCATGCATCCACTTGAACGGAACTAAAAGATACAGAATCCATGGGCGGAGTTTCTATTTTACGGCAATTGGAATAAGAGTTGGTCATCAGTTGGATCTTCCTCTATAGATTACTACTTTTAACAAGGTTTAACTAGATAGGAAAGCGGAAAAAAGAATTATATTTCTTATCATAAGAAAGGCGGAGGAGGAGGTTGTGAGTTTGAATGTCAACTTATTCTCAAATTTAAAAAACCCATCTCTTGAAAGGATGAGTTTTGATGAGAGTTATGGTTCTTTGTGTCGTTGTTGTTTGTCTTTAAAAACAAAGTATTTAATCATGAAAAAACTAGCTACAAAAGATGCAAACATCGCAAGTCCTTTTGAAAAGTTTAAACGAATCCAACTAGGCATATCAATAAATTGAAGCAATAGATTAAATGCTAAAAAAACGCCGTTATTGATCAGTAAGCTAAAGAGGCCTTGCAGGACAAAGAAGAATATTTGCTTTCGATTGCCTCTAGCAGAGCGGCGGAAAGTAATTCTAGAATTCCAAAAGTAACTATTACTGATCGCTAAACAATAGGCAATTGTATTAAATAACGTTAATATTCCGCTGTGATCAGTAGGATATAACAGCAATAACAAGTTGAGTGAGCCAATATCGACAGCTGCATTGGAAATGCCAATAATGGTGAATTGCAGTGTCTGGATAGGTGCCTTGTGTTTGCGGCTGTTCTCCATTTCAACACCCTATTCCGCGAAACTTTAGTATTCTCAATCCATCGCCTGATAAGAATCTACTGTTTTGGCTTCTGCCACTTGTTTGTATAAATCACGAATTTGTTCTGCCACAGCAGTCCATCCGAGATCTGCTACGTCAAGTAAAGCTTGTTGCGCGAGCTGTTGACGAAAATTTTTGTCTTCAAGTTGAAGAATGGTTTGTTTAAAACTTTCTGGATTTTTCGAGTCGTAGAGTAAGCCGTTTTTGCGATCTGTCACTTGTTCTTTTGTTGGGCCACTCTCAGCAGCAACTACCGGCAATCCTGAAGCCATTGCTTCCATAATCACTAATCCTAATGTTTCTGTCGTGGAAGGGAAGACAAATACATCTGCAGAAGCAAAAGCTGAAGCCAATTCATTGCCATGGAGAAACCCAGTAAACACAGTGTGAGTATCTTGAAAATAAATTTCGAGTTCTTTTCTATGAGGACCATCACCGACGATGGCCAAACAAAACTGATCTGAAATTAGTAAAACGTCTCGAATTTTTTCAATTTCTTTTTCTGCAGCTAGTCGTCCAACATAAATCAGCAAAATTTTATGGTCTTGCCCATTAGTTAAACGACAGCGCATCTCTGCCGTAGCTTGTTTCGGATGAAATGTCTCAGTGTCAACGCCACGTTTCCAAACATGCAATCGCTCAAACCCCTTTTCTTCCAATTCATTTAATACAGTTCGAGACGTGCATAAATTTAAGTCGGCAGCATTGTGCATTTTTTTCATAAACCACCACATAATCCAATCTAGTTTTCCGAGATTATAATAGGCCATGTATTGAGGAATATTCGTGTGATAAGACGCAACCATAGGAATCGCTAACTTTTTAGCATACGTAACACCTGAATAGCCGACCACAGCAGGATTAACGACATGTACGACATCCGGATCAAATTCCATCATGTATTTTTTAACGCGACGATTTGGAAAAGCGAACTTTTTTGAACGATAAAAAGGGAATGCGAATGCGGGAATTCCTTTTACTGGAGCTCCATCAAATTCCTTTACCCCTAAATCAGGTGCGATAATTTGGATTTCGTGACCGTCTCTATGCAACCAACGAATGCAAGCTGTTAATCTCGTAACAATGCCATCTGTTGAAGGTAGGAAAGTTTCAGTAACAATTAGGATTTTCATAGAAACAGCTCCTTTCTATGAACAAGAACTTAGCAACCGTCATTTACTTCCACTTAACGGTTGGCAAGACATTATTTTTGATAACGCGATCTTTGTGAACTAGGACTGTTTTTAATATTTCTCGAATAACCTCTTCAGTCAGTAAATGAGGTTTTAACCCCAAATCCAATAAATTTGTGTTAACCGCTTCATAAAAATGTTCTTCTTTTTCAATACGTGGATTTTCCAGATGGCTAATACCTACAGTTAATCCTTCTGCTGCTGCGACCTTTTGTACCATTTGTGCCAATTCCATTACGGAAAAATCCTCTGTAAATTGGTTAAATACACGAAATTCACCAGGTTCAGCTGGGTTCTCCGCAGCAATTTCAATACAGCGCACTGTATCTTCGATATTTAAAAATCCGCGTGTTTGCCCGCCTGTGCCATATACAGTCAGGTCATGCTCTGTCGCCGCTTGAATAATGAATCGATTTAAAGCGGTGCCAAAAACCGAGTCATAGTCAAGACGATTTGTCAGAATGGGGTCTAATCTGGTTTCTTTTGTAGAAAGTCCGTAGACGATTCCTTGGTTTAAATCCGTTGCTCGTATTCCCCACACTCTACAGGCGAACATAATGTTATGACTATCATGCACTTTAGATAGATGGTAATAAGAACCCGGTTGTTTAGGAAAGGGTAAACGATCTTTTCGACCTTTATGTTCGATTTCTATATATCCTTCTTCAATGGGAATATTGGGAGTTCCATATTCACCCATGGTTCCGAGTTTGATCAAATGACAGTCTGGAACAATGTCTTTTATGCCATACAGCACATTGAGCGTACCGACGACATTGTTTACTTGGGTGAATACAGCATGTTCGCGATCAATCATAGAGTAGGGGGCAGATCGCTGTTCAGCAAAATGAACAAAGGCTTCGGGTTGTTCTTGTTCTAGCACCCTTTTTAAAAACTCGAAATCCTGTAAATCGCCCTCGTATGTACGCATCACTTGGCCAGTCAGTTCTTGCCATTTGTTTATGCGCTCTTCAAGAGATGCAATGGGCGTAAGCGAATTGGAAGCCAGTTCTTCATCCATTTTTCTTCTGACCATATTATCGATGATGGAAACATCATGTCCTTGTTGAGATAAATGCAAAGCAGTTGGCCAGCCACAAAATCCATCTCCTCCAGCAACAATAATCTTCATCAAAATACCCCCGTTCTTTTTTCTGAATATTGTATATATATCTTTTGTACCACTTTGCTAATCGATATAAACCTGAAGCCTGAGAGAGCTCAAACAACGAATTTAAAGAATAAATTGAAGTAATACGGTGATAAAGACAATACCAGCGATAAAAGAGGGATAGCTACTATTTTTTTCTGCCGGCAATTCATCATTTAAAATATTTAAGATAATGCCTCCTGTTAGAAAGGCAGAGAAAAAGGCGATGTTCAAATCGGTAGTATCTGTTAAATGATAAAGTAACCAACCGATTAATACAGAAACAGCCAATACCCAACGGCCAATATTGGTATACAAATCTTCGTGTGTTAAATGCAATACGCGATTGTTGGCTACAAAATGAAATGAAAAAACCACAAAATAAATAATGTAATCGGGAATTTTATCTCCGCTCAAATCAACGAGTAAATAACCAATCAGTATGTTATACAAAGCAAATCCAAAAATTTCAAGAGCAAAAACATATGTGCTTGGTTGGGAGATGTTTTCTTCTCTTTCATTTTTGGCTCTTGATTTTTCATTTAATTGATTAATTCCATAGAAAAAAGCGATACCTGCAAGTGTCAATAAATAGGTGGAATACTCTAATTTCTCAATCCATGAAGGCAATTGGGCTATTTCAGCTACTTTCTGGTAATGTGTTAGCTCCGGAACTAAATGAAGAAAGACGTAAGCAATAGACCCTCCAGAAACAAACGACATCAATCTATCCTTTGGCTTTCGATCTAAAAATTTTATATAGTTCGTAAAAATATGAACAAACATAAATGCGATAATAATTGCCAAACTAAAATAAAACAAGAGCCACACCCCCTTCTACCAATTAGAAAGTGTATACCCTAATTTTTATTGCGCATTCGTCATGCTAAAAAAATCTTTAAACATTCATTGGATAGCGAGCGTAGTCTATGCTGGATTATGGGTATACATAAATAATTCATCTTTAAAGCAGAATGGAGATCCACTATGGACTTATTGCTAACAATTTTCTTATTGTTGATTTGTTTATTGATTTCAAATGTCGTCAGTCATTATACATCCTATATTCCAACTGCTTTAATCCAAGTAGCGTTAGGTGTAATTTTGGTTCTTCTATATGAAGACATTACATTTGATATTGATACCGAATGGTTTTTATTGCTATTTATCGCACCGCTATTGTTTAACGACGGCAGTCGTTTTCCAAGAGAAGAGCTATGGCGGATGAAAGGGCCTATTTTAGGCAACGCAATCATACTTGTGCTACTGACAACCGTAGTTGGTGGCTACTTTATCCATTGGTTAATAGAAGAAATACCGCTAGCAGCTGCATTTGCATTAGCAGCGATTTTGTCTCCGACAGACCCAGTAGCGGTTAATGGCATTGCCCAGCGAATTCGGATTCCTCAAACCGTATTGAGCCTTGTTAGAGGGGAGTCGCTAATCAATGATGCCTCAGGACTTGTTGCTTTCAACTATGCAGTGGCTGCTGTCGTCACGGGATACTTTTCATTGTCGGAAGCTGTCTTCGATTTTTCGTATAAATTTTTAATAGGTGGAATTTTAGGACTAACGCTAGCTTTACTGGTTATTAGCATTCGTTTAGTTTTACGCAAGCAAGGTATTAATGATGTTACTTTTCATACCTTATTGCAAATTATGACTCCCTTTATAATTTTCATCGTAACAGAAGAAATTTTACACGCATCGGGAGTTATTGCAGTAGTGGTCGCGGGCATTGTCCATTCCTTGGTAAGAGAACAAACAGAAACTTTGATCGCTGAAGAACAAGTATTAACTGAAAATATTTGGACGATTATTTTATTTATTTTAAATGGTGTGGTTTTCTTGCTATTAGGTTTGAGTATCCCGACTTCGATGAGTGGTGTGCTCGAAAATCCTAATATATCCTTATGGTTGCTTTTACTTTATGTATTAGCAGTTGGAATAATGATTCTTGGGATTCGTTTTGTTTGGGCTTATTTATTTTCTTTATATGAATATCATTTAGGGAAAATGAAACAAGTAACTAAACCAAGTTTTAAACTAACCTTGTATATCAGCTTAACGGGCGTACGGGGAACCGTTACGATGGTTGGGGTATTGTCTTTACCATTTTTAATGGACAACGGAGAGGCATTTCCAAACCGGGCGCTCCTCTTGTTTTTAGCAGCGGGAACAATTCTTTTCACGTTAATTGTTGCGACGATTGTTTTGCCACTCCTTAGTAAAGGACAAATAACAGAGAGTGGAAGCATGGAGAAAATGGATTTGAACGAAGCGCAACGTCGTATTTTATTGGCATCGATTCGAAAGATAAAAGCTGAAATTACTGAAGAAAACGAAGCTGCCGCTTATGAGTTAATCGAGGAATATGAATTGCAGTTTCGCCATATTCAAACGGATGAAAAGACAAAAGCTCAAGCGACTAAAAAATATTTGCGGAAAATACGCGAACTTCGTTTAAAAGCTTTAAAAATTGAACGGAAATATGTGGAAAAACAATACCGCAATAAAAAGATGAAAGAAGAAGTATATGATGCCTTTGAAAAGTCATTAAATCGACGAGAAGAAGTGGTCGCTGATAATGCGCGTTCGACCATGCTTTATTTGCAAGGCAAGCTTATCCGAGCATGGAGGCGCTTTAGAGGTCAAAACTCTCGCGAAGAAGAAACGCGACTGGTCGAATTCCAAGAAGGTCGTCAACTTCAATTAGAAGCGTTACAAGTTGCACTTTCTGGACTAGAAGAAATTGCTAAAAAGTATGAGCCAAAAGAAATTATCGACTCTGTCATCTCAGATTACAAACAAATGACCAGTCGTTTAAAAAAACCGGAAGCTTTATATGATGAAAAGTACGAATTGCAAAAAGAAGAGTTACGCGTAATTGTGATGGACATGGGCCGCTCGGTCATCTATAAAATGTATGTAGCAGGAGAAATTACGCGGGAGCAAGCAAAAGAATTGAGACGCTATATTCATAATGTTGAAAGTGTCACGCTTTATGAGACTAATGAGTAAAAGTGTAAATGGAAAATATGGAGGCTTTTAAAAACCAGCGCAGATGTTCTGCGCTGGTTTTGTTTTTAATCGCGGGTCCTCGTCCTCACTCATTTAAGAGAGAATGTTCAACATAATCGTAAACGAGGTCAGGTAAAACAGACGGTTCGAGATTTTCCCAAACAATTTGATCCCGTGTGGCTTGATCAATAGTGAAAGACATAACGCTTTTATCTTCTATATTTTTTTGTTCATTTAAAACGGGATAAATCCATGAAAGCGATATGTTATGGAGCTGATTGATTTCTGAAGCACTTTCTAGAACTTTGATGGCATTTTCCCACATCAGTTGTTTTGTGGAAATCATAGTAAACCCTTTATCCGCGTTTAAAGAAAGTTCAACATCCCATCCGCCCGAAGTTTTGGAAACGACTATGCTAGATACACGAGTTTTATCCATATTACTGATTGCGCCGACGCTCTCATTGACGATAATGTTGAGTTCATTTTTCAAATTTTTAGCTTCTTGCGATTCTGGTGTTAATAGCCAACCGCCGATTGCAATGAAAATAACAGCTATTGCGACAGACCAAAATGATAGTAAAATTTTTTTGTGTGCGATAGCTATGATTAGTATCACTCCTTTTCGTCTATCTTTGTTATTAGTATAAAGTATATAGGATTTTAGTTTTTCTAAAAGAGGATACTGAGTTTTTGTCATTGGGTCTATCTAGCAGAAAGAAAAACGTTATACTGGAAAAAGAGTCGGGATTATTTGCTTGTTGAAGGATTTTAATTGGTCCATGTGTTGAATGGAAATCTCGAATAATGGGGGAGCTTATGAAGCGAAATGCAAGACAAGAAGCAATGGTGAAAAGTTATGCTGATTCACCTGAAAAATTTAAACGTTTGTATCGTCGAACTTTATGGATTGTCGCATTGGCTCAGATTTTTGCTGGGGTTGGGTTAACAGCTGGCGTAACAGTCGCTGCGCTTCTTGCTTCAGATATGCTTGGAACAGATCGGTATGCTGGGGTACCAGTGGTTTTTTTCACGATAGGTTCCGCAGGTGCGGCACTTATCATTGGCAGACTATCTCAACGTTTTAGTCGGCGGGTAGGTTTAGCATCAGGATTTCTAGCAGGTGCAATTGGTGCGCTAGGCGTTGTTGTTGCTGCGTTATCAACTAATATCTTTTTACTATTTCTATCTTTAGTGATTTACGGGGCAGGAATGGCTACAAATTTACAAGCGCGCTATGCAGGTACAGACTTAGCTACAGTGAAGCAACGTGGTACTGCGATTAGCGTAGCACTGGTATCACTAACCTTAGGTGCGTTTGCGGGACCTAATTTAGTTGGCGTAATGGGCACTTTTGCGGAAGCTATTAATATTCCATCTTTAGCGGGTCCGTTTATTTTAGCTGCTGTCGCATTTGGGATAGCTGGACTCGTTATTTTAATCTTATTAAGACCAGATCCATTGCAAGTTTCTAAAGCTTTAGCAGTACATGTACAGACGGTCGAAGAAAGTTCAGAAGTGGTGAAAAAAGACGACCCTGCTATCGATAGAAAAGGCGTTATCCTAGGTGCCACTGTAATGGTATTAACCCAGTTAATTATGGTAGCCATTATGACCATGACACCGATTCATATGGGGCATTATGGTCACGACCTTGGAGATATCGGATTAGTTATCAGCATACATGTAGTTGCTATGTATTTACCTTCAATTGTCACAGGAATACTTGTGGATAAGCTAGGTCGAATTTTCATGACCGTAGCAGCCGGAATTACATTTATGGCGGCAGGTTTAGTTGCTGCATTTGGACCGAGTGAATCGATTATCGGCTTGATGTTCGCGCTCGGTTTACTTGGTCTCGGCTGGAATTTCGGGTTTATTAGCGGTACCACATTAGTCGTGGATTCAACCGATCCTACAATGCGCGCAAAAACACAAGGAACGGTCGATGTATTAATCGCTTTAGCTGGCGCTACAGGCGGGGGACTCTCGGGCATGATCATGGCGCAATCTAGTTTTGCTGCTATGTCATTAGGCGGCGGCATTCTAGCACTTGCCTTGATTCCAGCTGTTTTATGGTCGACTAAAAAGCCGCTTACTTAGGTAAATAAAAAAGTGCGCAGTTCAATATTGAACTGCGCACTTTTTAGGTTACTACGGGTTTGTTGACCAAAGTCCAGCTGATTTCACTAAAACACGTGGATGAAGTTTTAACTGAGCCACCATCATTTCAGCTAAATCTTCTGGCTGCATTACTTTGTCCGGATTGCCATCTGTTAAGTTTTCACCAATCGCTAAGTCAGTTGCAACAGTACTTGGGGTTAAAGCACTAACTCGGATATTGTGTTTTCTTACTTCGAGCATTAACGATTCTGTTAATCCCATTAATCCGAATTTTGAAGCGCTATATGCACTTGTTACCGGTGCACCTTTTTGGCCAGCTGTTGAAGAGATATTAATAATATCACCTGATTGGCGCTCAATCATTTGCGGCAATACAGCGCGTGTTACGTAATAAACACCCATCAAGTTGGTATCGATAATGGCTTTGAATTCTTCGGGTGATAAATCAAGGAAGTTGCCGAATTTACCAATACCTGCATTATTGATCAATATATCAATCGAACCAAGTTCAGACAAAACATGTTCGACTGCGGCATTTACCGAATTTTGGTCTGCAACATCAGCTACTGCAAAAACAGTTTTCACACCATATTGCTCAAGTTCAGCTACTACTTTTTCCAAGTTTTCAGCAGTACGTCCAACAAGTCCAACGTTTATGCCTTCTGCTGCAAAAGCGATAGCTGTAGAACGACCAATTCCTCTACCAGCACCTGTAATTAATGCGTTTTTACCTGTTAAGTTTTGCATATAAATAGCTCCTTTTTTCGTAAATTGATTTCCTTCATTAGTGTAGCAAAGTATTGATAGAAATTCTAAATAGAGAACTCGAGAATCACTTATCTTCGGCCTACGTTTTTCTTCATAGGAAAACTTTCGACAAAAAAACAGCAGAATAATTTCTGCTGTTAAAGTCATCGCTATTCGAGAAATTGCGTATCAGTTAATAGTGCGAAATCAGGTTGCTCTTTTAGGAATTTTAAATCGAAAGAGGAATCTCCGAATGCTTGGATTTCTTCAGAAGCAAGAGCCGTATCGAAAATCATGTTCTCCCAAGCGCCATCTATTATGGAAGCTTCCAATTTTTGTCCAGTGATGTCATCGATTGTGGCAATGGTTATTTCTTTAGCTTGGTCCGGGTTTTCAGCGATAAATTCAGTAGCTTCTTTATGAGCATTGACAATCCCTTGAACCATTTCCGGGTTTTCTTTAATCAATTCACTAGAAGTTACCAAGACAGAAGCAGGCAATGTCGTACCGAATGAAATTTCATCTGGTTCGATAATAACTTTTGCGCCAGTATTTTGTTTTAGTACAGATGCCCAAGGTTCAGGAGCAACTGCAACGTCCACTTTTTCAGTAGCAAATAAAGCTTCGTATTGAGCCGGATTGCCTGTTTGATGCAACATTTCTCCACCGATGCGGTTTGAAGTAATGCCTTGTTCTTTCATGAATGTTTCGAATTGCACATCATGAGTGCACCCGACACGAGGCGTGATAAATGTCTTGCCAGCGAAATCATCAACAGAATCGATGCCGCTACCATTTCTAGCCATGACTACGGTCCCGCCTGAAGCACCACCAGCAATCATCGTTACATCTGCACCGTTTGTATAATTGTTCATTGCCGGACCTGGTCCAACAAGACCAGCATCAATATCACCAGTTTTTAAGGCAGTCATAAAATCCGCACCATCAGCAAACGTAACATAATCGACAGTTGTGCCATCTGCCAAGTTTTTTTCATACAATTTCTGGTCTTTGGCAATCATAGCAGGTACATGATCTAGGTTTGGAAAATAACCGATAGTCACGGATGATGAATCTTCGCTCGCATCTGGTGAACCACAAGCCGTCAAAGTGCCTGCTAGTGTAAGGGGTACAATAAGTGAGATAAATCGTTTCATAAGATAGATTCCTCCTGTAATTTAAATGTAGTGTAAGTAGTTAATCCATATAATTCAAACCCGAATCTTGAAGGGGAGTACAGAAGTAAAAGGATTTATAGTGTTGTTATTGATAAATTTTATGTTTCCAATCCCCAGCGCTTAAGAACATTCTTTTCAATTCGTTGGAATATCATCAAGTCAACAACCGCCCCAACGACTCCTATAATGATCATCACTCCGATAACCAATGACATATTACCAAAATCAGAAGCGTATCGTAATGTATAGCCGAGACCGGGACCAGAGCTAAGCAGTTCCCCAGCCATCAAGGCTCGCCAAGCAAACGCCCATGCTAAACGTGCACCTGTCACAAAATAGGGAACAGAGGCAGGAATAATTACTTTGATGAATAAATCCAAGCCGTTCGATCCCATGGTACGAGCAGCTTTGATAAATAAAGGATCAACATTTTTGATGCCTGTTCTGACATTCAAGATCATAACGAAAGTTCCACCCAGAATGACAACGAAAATGATAGAGCCTTCACCAAGTCCAAACCACATCATGGCTAAAGGAAGCCAGACAATGCTGGGTACACTTTGCAAAGCAAGTACTAAGGTGCCAAGTGTTTCATCTGCGGTATTAGAGCGTGCCAGTAAAATACCGATACTTGTTCCGATTAAAATAGCGGCAACCAAACCAATAAGCAATCTACGAAAGCTAGCCATCAAGTCATAGACTAGTGTCATATCCGAAAATCCAGCCATTAAAGAATCATAGACGCTGAAAGGAGAAGGAAGTATGGTTTCGTGCCAGAGTTCAAAGCGGGACCCTAGCTCCCAAAAGACAATAAGTACGGCGAAGAAGATTAGTCGTTTAACTGTCGGCTTCATATGACTGCTCCTCTTCGATGACTTTGTCAATTTCTGTTTTCAATAAAGCCATAATTTGTTCTTCTAATGCACCGATTTGTTGTCGATGTTGTTCACGGGGCCTAGGGATATCAACTGTAATATCAGTCAATATTGTTCCGGGTCTCGTACCCATCACAATAATTCGATCAGACAGTTTGATCGACTCTGAAATACTGTGAGTTACAAATACAATGGTTTTTTGGGTATCTATCCAAATTTCCTCCAGCTGTCTGTGCAGGCGACTTCTCGTTTGTTCATCTAGTGCACCGAACGGCTCGTCCATCAATAAAACAGCAGGATCCATTGCTAGGGACCTTGCAATTGATACACGCTGTTGCATGCCACCGGATAGTTCATGAGGATAATGAGTAGGGTAATTACTGAGTTGCACCATTTTCAAAAAGTGTTGTGCACGCTTCAATCCTTCACTTTTAGATAATTCTTTGCGTAATGGAAACATGACATTTTCAGCAACGTTCATCCAAGGAAACAGGGCAGCTTGCTGAAATACCATTCCTCTATCTTTTCCTGGTTTCACAACTTTTTTCCCATTTACGATAATTTCTCCTGATGTTGAGCTAGTGAGTCCGGCAATCATTGATAAAAAAGTGGATTTTCCACAGCCAGAAGGGCCTAGAATAGAAATAAACTGTCCTTTTGGAATCGAGAGGTTGATATCATTTAAGACAGTAATGGGTTTGTTATTTTTATCAAAATAAACTTTGTTGATATTCTTTGCTTCAATAAACATCGTCAATCACCTATGTAAAACCTACCTTTCCTATCGGATATTATATTAAAGTATAGTAAAGTGGTAGGTATTGTCAACATTATAATGAAAATATTTCGATAACAAACATAAAAAGTATGCGGGCAACTGGATAGAAATACTTTATCCACAAAAAAACAAGCAGATCCGAAATTTCCGGTCTGCCTGTATTAGTGGTGAAAATTATATAAGCTGAAGTTAAAAACTAGCTGTTGTAAATTTGTAATGTATATAGATAGAGTCTATTCTTCGAAAAGATTCATGCTCAAATAACGTTCTCCCGTATCAGGAGCGATGCACAAAACTTTTTTGCCGCTGCCAAGACGTTTTGCAAGTTCGATTGCTGCATAAATGGTGGCACCTGCAGACGGTCCGACAAAAATACCTTCTTCACGAGCAACTCGTTTGAAGATTTCAATCGCATCTTCATCTTGAATCGCCATAATTTCATCGTATATTTTCGTATTTAGGATATTTGGTATAAATCCAGGGCTCGTTCCTACTAATTTGTGTTTACCAGGCTTCCCACCAGACAACACAGGCGATCCTTTTGGTTCTACAACTGCGATATAAAGCTCCGGCAAATGTTCTTTTAACGTTTCACCGGTGCCTGTAATGGTACCGCCAGTTCCAGCTGATGCTACAAATGCATCTAATTGGCCGTTCATTTGCTCTAAAATTTCTAGCGCAGTTGTTGTTCGGTGAATATCTGGATTGGCTTTGTTTTCGAATTGTTGTGGGATGAAACTGTTTGGGATTTCCTTCTGTAACTCAAGTGCTTTGCTAATTGCGCCAGGCATTTTTGCATCACTTGGCGTTAAAACGACTTCAGAACCAAATGCTTTCAATAAGTTGATTCGCTCTTTTGTTGCGTTATCTGGTAACACTAGAATAGAGCGGTATCCTTTTGCAGCAGCAACCATAGCGAGACCAATTCCCGTATTGCCACTCGTTGGTTCGATGATGGTAGCCCCTTCTTTGAGCAAGCCATCTTCTTCAGCCATCTTAATCATATTATATGCAGCACGGTCTTTAACACTTTTAGAAGGATTAAACATTTCGAGTTTTACATAAACATCGGCAGCCCCTTCTGGAACAATGCGATTCAATTTGACAACGGGTGTGTCACCAATCAATTCAGTAATATTATTATATGGTTTCATGGAGAAAACAACCTTTCTTAAGTAGCGGTATTTGTCATCTGCTTGTTTGTATGTTCTTTTTAACTAGTCCGTCAGTGAATGTATTCTAATGGACGGGCTGGAGTCTAAACTTTATTGTACTAGTATAGCGCATATTTGTTAATCATATTGGTTTTGTCGGCTTAAAATAGATGAGCTTAAAATGATATAAATTCCTGTAGTTGTCATGACGGTGAGGCTTGAACAACGATTAAATGACCCGGAATTATGTATCATTACTCCTATATGGACTGCTTTAATGCTCAATAAGCTTGGCCAAAAAATGTGGCTATATAAGATGGTTCGCTAAACGAGTGGGGAGAGATCCAACTTGTCCACTTGGAACCGAAAAAGAAAAACCGCAATGCCTCAAATGAACTGACCCAAAAGGCATTGCGGTTTTTTATTACTCTTTAACAGCTACTTGAATATGTTGGAAAGTTGCAACGTCAAACAAACCGCAGTCGGTTAATTTTAAATGAGGAATCACAGGTAAAGATAAAAAAGACAATGTTAAAAAGGCATTAAAATGAGTAGGTGCTCCTATTTGCAAAAGACTATCATCAAGAACTTTTAGTTGTTCGTAAACTGTTTCAAATGGTTCTTCTGACATTAATCCGGCAATTGCTAAAGATACACTTGTTAATAGTTCTCCATCTTGAACAACGACCAGTCCACCGTTAATTTGTTGCACAGCTTCAACTGCAGCTTTAATGTCTCTGTCCGTTGTGCCAACAGCGATAATATTATGTGAATCGTGTGCAACTGTAGTGGCAATCGCTCCATTTTTTAAACCAAGCCCTTGAACAATGCCTAAACCAATATTACCAGTAGCCCGGTGACGTTCAACTACAGCCATTTTTAAAAGATCTTTGTCTGTATTTGAAACAAAGACCCCACCCAGTTGTGGCACTTCTAAAACTAAATGCTCGGTGATGAGATTATTCGGATTAATGCCGATCACATGAGCTTTTGTACTGTCTCCCATAGGAATCTGGAAGCTAGCAAGAGACAATTCTGCAATACGAACAGTATCCTGAACGGCTAGTGAGTCACTTTTACTTTTCGAGGGGCCAACATACTTGCCGTTTTGTGCTGCTGCTTGACCGCCCTTATAAACCGCTGAAATGGTGAATTCATCGAGGCTATCAAGCAACAGAAAGTCGGCATCATAACCTGGCGCAATGGCGCCTTTTTGTCGCAACCCAAAGCATTGCGCCGCATTAAAGCTAGCCATGGAAATAGCGGTAATCGGTGCAATGCCTTGTTTAATAGCTGTTCGAACATTAAAGTCGATACTGCCTTCTTCTATTAAATCATCTAAATGTTTGTCGTCTGTACAGAACAAACAACGATGAGCATTTTGTTCAGTTACACCTTCAAGTAAAGTCTCCAAATTTTTAGCGACAGAACCTTCACGAAGCATGACGTACATGCCGCGCTCAAGGCGTATAAGCATTTCTTCTTTTGTTACGCACTCGTGATCAGTTAAGATTCCTGCAGTGCCGTAAACATTAATGTCAAGTGCAGTGAGACCTGCAGCATGCCCATCAATTTGCTCGCTCAGCAGCAACTTATCAAGCATTGCTTCATCTGCCCGCATAACGGCTGGGAAGTCCATCACTTCTGCTAATCCCAGAACATGATCGCGTTGTAAAAAAGGTGCTAAATCTTCAGCTGTTAGTCGGGCCCCTGCATTTTCAAAAGAAGTAGAAGGGACACATGACGGCAACATAAACTTAATATCGAGTAGGGTTGTTTCCGCATCTTTCAACATAAATTCGAGACCTGCTGTTCCGCTAACATTGGCAATTTCATGTGGGTCTGTAACAACGGTCGTTACCCCATGAGGCAAGACAACTTGTGAAAATTGTTGCGGTGTGACCATAGACGACTCGATATGAACATGAGCATCAATCAAGCCCGGAGCAATATATTTTCCAGATGCATCAATTTCTTCGTAGCCTTCATAATGACCAATGCCAACAATCATACCATCACTGATTGCTACATCCCCTGTAGTTAAGGTTTTTGTAAAAACATTGACGATTGAAGCGTTGCGTATTATCAAATCGGCTTTTCTTTTTTTATTGGCAGCATCGATTCGATTTTTTAGCTGAGTTTTATTCATATGGCTAGGACTCCTTTAGGATAAATTTAAAGTGTTTAATTTGGACAAACTGGAGATACGACTTTATTTAAGAACTAAGCTTTGGCTTATTCTACAGGAGATGGATAATTTGCTCTAGTATAATTGAGGAATTATGAAATAAGAAGTAAACTGTGGCAAATAGGGGTGTGAAGAAAACTTAACAAAAATAACCACTAGCAGCTTTAAAGAGCGAAAGCAAAGTTGCTAGTGGCATATAAATTCATACTATTTATGGAACATAAAGCTCTCCTTGCCCGACAACAATTGCGGTGCCTCCAATTTTAACTTCTTCAAATTGTTGGTTGTTTTTGTGAATCATAATATCGATGAAACTAGGTCTTCCCATTTCAAAACCTTGTTCGCTCCTTATTACATAATTGCCATCGGCTTTTTCATCAATTGCCCCATGTTCTACTAAAAATGCTCCTAAAGGGCCGCTAGCAGCGCCGGTTGCTGGATCTTCAGAAATACCCATGGCAGGAGCAAACATGCGACAATGAACAGTAGAGTCGTCGTATTCGGTTTCTGTTGTAAAGGCGAATATGTGCTGGCGATCGAGATTGCGACTAAAGTGGCGCTCCCAGACATCCGTTCTAAAATTGATTTCTCTCATCGCAGCAATTGAGCGGAGGGGAACAAATAAGAATGGCAATCCAGAAGAAACAGTTTGTATTGGGAGATGGGGATCCAATTCTCCCTTTGCCAATGATAGTAAATCTGCAACCAAAGCCTGTCTGGTTAATATTTCACCGAAAACAGGAATCGGTTGAATCATTTCAACTTTGGTAATTTTTTCTTTGTTTAAAGAAACGGCTACAGAGATGTCTCCATGCTCTTCTTCAAAAACCCACTTATTAACCCCATCTTGGGTAGGTAGCATTTTCAAATAAGCCATCACAAAAGCTGTGCCAATTGTAGGATGACCTGCAATTGGTAATTCGACTTGAGGCGTGAAAATCCGGAGATTGATTTGATTTTGTGGCTTGGTAGGCGGGCAAATAAACGCAGTTTCTGATAAGTTTAACTCGTTAGCAATCTGTTGCATGGTTTTTGTCGTTAATCCAGAACCATCATGAAAAACTGCGAGTTGGTTACCGCCAAAAGATTGCGTCGTAAAAACATCAACTAACGTATATTTTAACGTCTTCATCTTAATCCTCCTTTATCTGAAAATTTAGTTTTCTTAGTTTCTTTGTATCAGTTAGCCCGTTAAAAGTCCACTACCTTCCATTGCAATCAATCTAATATGAGAATAAAGTAGGGATAGAAAATCAAATTGAAAAGAGGGAAGCATGTGAAAAAACAAATTGTGGTCATTGGGTTAGGACGTTTTGGTAGCAGTGTTTGTAAGGAACTGCATAGCCTAGGTCACGAAATTATGGCTATCGATGCAAATCCAGATAAAGTCGACGCTTTGAGAGACTATGCTTCTTTTACAGTGAATGCGGATGCGACAGATGAAAATCAGTTGAAATCTTTAGGTGTCCGAAATTTTGAACATGCCATCGTAGCTATCGGAGATGATCTTCAGGCAAGTGTGTTGTGTACATTAATGTTAAAAGAGCTTGGCCTACCTAAAGTATGGGTAAAAGCACGCGACCTTCAACATGAAAAAATCCTTCATAAAGTAGGAGCGGATCGTGTGATTCAACCAGAAAAAGAAATGGGCATTCGCGTTGCCCATCATGTAGACTCTGATAAAATCGTCGATTATATCGATTTATCGCATGACTACAGCATTATCGAGTTGGTTGTTTCTGGCAAAATGGCAAATAAAACATTGATCGACATGAATATTCGAAAAGAATTTAATTGTGTTGTCTTAGCCATCAAAAAGCAGGAAGAAGTTAATATTGCCCCTGCTATTGATGATATGGTTGTTCAAGATGATGTGTTAATCGTAATGGGCCATAAAGATGACTTGAAACGATTAGAAGAAAAAAGCTTATAGAAGAAGGTCAGTCAACTCTTGAGTTGACTGACCTTCTTGGTTGGAGCTATCGTTTAGCTAAATTAATAATCGGGAATAATAGAAAAAAGAACGTTCTGAAGAGACTGATGTTTTGTAAGAGATGGGGGGACTATAGATGAAGTTCCGAATCGAATGGACGTATAGAGTTCCTAAAGGAAAAGAAGTTGTGTTCTTTTCAGATGAAATGCCAGTAGAAGTAGCTATCGAAATTGCTGAAGACTTAGAGCGCACAGGGAGAGTCAAAAAACTTCGCTTTGAAGACCAATTTGATAGCAGTTGGACATTAAAAGAGGTAAAAGCATATTTGAAAGAGATTGAAACAGAACCTCATCATTTGAGTGTTTATTTTGATGGTGGTTATGAGCGTACTTCAGGAGATGCAGGGTTGGGATGTGTGGTCTACTATAAGCAGAATGGGAAACTATTCCGTCGTAGAACAAATACAAAGTTAGACGGACTGATTTCAAACAATGAGGCGGAATATGCCGCCCTCTACTTTTGCCTACAAGAGCTAGAAGTTATGGAAGTACGTCGACAACTAGTTACTTTTATCGGTGACTCACGAATTGTTATAAATGGAATGGAAGGCGAGTGGCCATTAGAGGAAGATAAGTTAGGTTCATGGGTAAAGCGAATAAGAGAAAAAATGAATAGTATGGGTATTCAAGATGAATATCAGTTAACACCCCGCAAATCAAATGCAGAGGCCGATAAATTAGCGACCCAAGCGTTAAAGGGAATATCAATTGCTTCAACGAGTGAAATACTCGATTAAAATGAATTTATATATGCAAGGTTAATCAGGCGGAAACAAGTATTCCGTCTGATTTTTATATATAGAATAATTGTTAAATTCCTGTTTTTATATACGCTTTTTTAGTACTTATTAATCAAATTCACAATAATCTGATATTTTACTTGCTTAGAGATAAGAAATAGGTTATAAATAGATTATTCAATAGTTATGCAAAAACTATACAAGTGAAGGAGAGGAAGAAATGAAGAAAATCTGGTTTTCATTCTCTGTCGCAATGGTCCTTGTATTTTCCCTACTAGCTTCTGGAGTTTTGGCTGATGGACATACCGCTAAAGTAAGAGTATTACATGCTTCGCCTGATGCTCCTGCTGTCGATGTTTATGTCAATGGAGACTTAACACTTGAAAATGTCCCTTTTAAAGCAGACTCAGGTTATATGGATGTGCCTGCCGGAACACATGATGTAGAAGTTTTTGCAAATGGAACAGAATATGCTGCAGGTGAAGGTGTACTGCAGGCAGATCTTGCTGTAGAAGCTGGAAAAGCTTATACAGTTGCTGCAGCAAACTCATTAGATTCAATTGAATTTGTAGTTGCCGAAGATTCAATGGAAGTAACAGACGGAAAAGCAAAAGTTCGTGTCGGACATTTATCTCCGGATGCACCAGCCGTTGATGTTGGCGTAATTGATGGAGACGCATTGTTTAGTGGAGCGGAATTCCCAGGAATCACAGACTATGCAGAGCTAGATCCAGGAACATATGATTTAGAAATACGTTTACCAGATGGCACGCAAGTCTTGCCATTAGAAAACACTGAACTAGCTGCTAATACAGTTTATAGTGTATTTGCGGTAAACACAGTCGACTCGTTAGAAATCATTGCGCTTGTCGATTACGAAGCTGCGGAATCACCAGATGGTATGCCGACTACTGGTCTTGGCACTCCTAGTCAATCTCAAGCAATCTGGTTATTGCTAGGGGGAGCAGTAGTTCTTATCGGAGTTAGTAGTCTAGTGTGGAGAAAACGATTTCAACAGTAACCTATGGTTTTTCCTTTCAATCTTGTTGTTAGCAGGCTGTCATCAATCAGTCGATAAAGTAAGTGTTCGGTCAGAAGACGTGGGATTTGCACGAGATGAGCCTGTCTCAATTCGAGTCCCACAAACAGTACCGGCGGAAAATCCCATTAATGGATTGAAACGAACAGGCATTAAACCGAGCTTGTTAAAGATCCCAGCGATTGATGTGGAAGCGCAAGTTCAACATCTTGGTGTTACAGAAAACGGTGAAATGGCAGTTCCGAATAACATTGAAGACGTTAGTTGGTTTTCACCAGGATATGAACCAGGAGCAAATGGCCGTTCAGTTATAGCTGGTCACGTAGATGGTGTTGACGGCCCAGCTATTTTCTGGGATCTTGCAAAGCTCCAACCGGGTGACGACGTGGTCATACAAGGAGCAGAAAAAACATTGACTTTCAAAATCCACACGATGGAATCTGTTCCTCTCGACTTGGCAGATGTAACCGAAATATTCGGCTATACATCCTCTCCAGAACTAGTACTGATTACGTGCTCTGGAACATATGACTTTGACAGGGGGACACGGGAAGAACGGTTAATTGTTTATGCAAGCTTAATAGAAGAGTAATAGAAAAAACGTTGCAATGTGCCTACAAGCACATTGCAACGTTTTTTCTTATTCAAGAGAATCGTCATTGGTCTACCTGAAGAGCTCAGAGAAGTTTAAAAAGGGAAAAAGAGCTTTCCAAAGAAGCTACTTTCTGTCCGTCATACTTTCGGTAGTTTCTCTACTAAAGAAATGAATTCACGTGAAACATATGGCACGTATCGATTTTTGGCCATAATTATTCCTAGTCTCCATGGAAAGGTATGGGTCAACGAAATCATTTTAAACGGCCCATCTTTCACACGGTCACAAATCAATTTCGGCATCAAGGTAACGCCTAAGTTTTTTTCCACCATCCCAACGATAAAATCCCATTGCGAACTTTCATAAGCAATTTTCGGCGTGAACCCTTCACTTATACAAAATTCGATCGTTCGGCTGTTTAATGTAAATTCTTTGCTAAGAAGCAAGAACGGATCGTTTTTAAACTCGATCAAGTCTATTGTGTCATGATGTGAAAGAGGGTGTGATTCGTGAACCAGTAATTTGATTTCTTGATCGACAAACGGCACTACATCAAATTTCTCTTTATCAACAGGAAGCATTACAAAGCCTAAGTCAACATCACCATCATACACTTTTCGTTCCACAGTTTTGGCACCGTCTTCTGCTAATACGATAGAGACTTCTGGATAAGCGCGTTGAAATTCAGCGATGATCGTTGGAAAAAACAAGGTACTAATGACCGGTGGAAGTCCAATTTTTATTTTGCCCTTTTTTAAATTCATCACGTCATATAGAGACATCGATAAATCATCCACACTATGGATAATTTTTTGTGCCTGTTCATAAACAACTGCCCCCGCATCGGTGAGTCCGATTTGGCGAGAAGACCGATCAAACAATACGACTTCCATTTCTTCTTCCAAATTCCTCACCATTTTGCTTAAGGTCGGTTGTGTCACGTGAAGTGCAAGTGCAGCTTTTGTAAAACTTTTGTGTTTCGCTACTGCAACAAAATAAGTTAATTGTCGGATATCCATACAGCCCTCTTTTCTTCCTATAACTAATTGTTATAGAACTCATAGTTATTATTCATTTTACCTATTCTTTTCGTGGTTGTACAATAATGAAAGCAAACAGGACTAAATATTTAGAAAATTGGACGGCTCTTTTTTAGAAAATAAGTAAGCGTTTTCAAAGGATTGCTGTTACAAGAAAAAAGGGGGATTTTAGATGTTGAGTATGATTGGAATGGTTGGAGGACTTGTTCTCTTAATCGTTTTTACAATGAGAGGCATGAACTTATTAATCGCGGGTCCAATATCTGCATTATTTGTAGCACTTTTCAGTGGTCTGCCATTATTTCCACAATTAGTTGGAGAAGGCGAAGCGAACTTATTAACAAATTATATGACAAGTTTTTCTGGATTTATAACTGCATGGTTCCCGATGTTCTTACTTGGAGCAATTTTTGGGAAAGTAATGGAAGATAGTGGGGCGGCGGATAGCGTCTCGAGATGGTTAGTTGGAAAGTTTGGTTTGTCGAAAGCTGTACTTGCGATTGTTATCGCCTGTGCGGTATTAACTTACGGCGGAGTTAGCTTGTTCGTTGTAGCATTCTCAGTTTTCCCGATGGCACTTAGCTTGTTCAAACAAGCCGATTTGCCGCGTCGCTTTATCCCAGCTGCTTTAGCGTTAGGATCAGTAACATTTACGATGACATCTGCTGGTTCACCTGAAATCCAAAACTGGATTCCGATTGAATACTTGCAAACTAGTCCGTATGCAGGATGGGAAGTAAGTATTTTTGTAGCTGTCTTTATGGCTGTATTTGGTTACTGGTGGTTAAAACGCATGATTCAAAAAGCCGTTAACAAAGGCGAACGTTTTGAAGCACGTTCAACAGATCCGGTTATAGAAGATCGTAAACTTCCAAACCCAATCATGGGCTTAATCCCGTTAGTTGTTGTTCTTGGAATTTCGTTTGTTTTCCATGATTCATTGAAAACATCTGCGTTGATCATCGCCTTATTAGGCGGGGTTCTTACAACGTATTTCTTAAACCGTCAATACTTCTCGAATTTGGGTAAAGCTTTATCTGATGGAACAATTGGTGCTTTAATCGCAATCGGTAACACGGCTGCTGTAGTTGGCTTTGGTGGCGTTGCAAAATCCGTACCAGCATTCCAAGTAGCTGTAGATGCAATGACTAGCATTCCGGGTAGCCCATTAATCGGTGGCGCTATCGCTGTCAGCGTTATTGCAGGATTAACTGGTTCGGCTTCAGGTGGACAAGTTATTGCCTTGCCACTTCTAGCGCCCCATTATATCGACATGGGCGTTAACACAGAAGCGCTTCACCGTACAATTGCCATTTCTTCAGGGGCATTGGATTCATTGCCACATAATGGTTATGTCGTAACGACAATTCGTGGAATTTGTGGAGAAACACATAAAGCTGCCTATGGTGCTGTCGGTGCTGTAACCGTCATTGTTCCTTTACTTGGGCTAGCAATCGCCATCATCCTATTTTCTTTAGGACTTGGAATTTAACAAAAGCGTTGGAGGGAATACAATGGTAGACAATAAAGTCGTTTTAATAACAGGAGCTGCTAGCGGAATTGGTTATGAAATTAGTAGTGATTTTGCAAAAGCAGGAGCGAAAATTGTGTTATCAGACATTAATGAAGAAGCTGTCGTAAAAGCTGCTGAAACATTAAAGTCACAAGGGTTAGATTGCATTGGCATTAAATGTGATGTAACTAACGAAGAAGAAATAAAAAACGTCATTGAACAAACAGTTGCTCATTATGGTTCGCTTGACGTACTCATCAACAATGCGGGGATGCAATACATTTCACCGATTGAAGAGTTTCCGACAGAGAAATACGAGCTATTGATACGTATTATGTTAGTAGCACCGTTTATCGCGAGCAAACATGCATTTCCGATTATGAAAAAACAAGGATCCGGACGAATTATCAATATGGCGTCAATCAATGGACTTGTCGGATTTGCTGGAAAAGCTGCATACAATAGTGCAAAACATGGTGTGATTGGTTTAACAAAAGTGGCTGCATTAGAAGGCGCTGAACATGGCATTACTGTTAATGCGATGTGCCCTGGTTACGTGGATACGCCACTCGTTCGAAACCAAATGAATGATTTGGCAAAAACACGTAATGTACCACTTGAAAAAGTATTTGAAGAAGTGCTTTATCCGTTAATTCCTCAAAAACGTTTATTGGCTGTAAAAGAAATCTCGGATTATACAATGTTTTTAGCAAGTGATAAAGCTGCAGGTGTTACTGGCCAAGCCGTCGTTTTAGATGGTGGTTACACCGCTCAATAAAAACAAACCCGTCTAGCGTATGCGCTAGACGGGTTTGTTTTTATCATTTTATAAAACTAATCAAGAAAATTTTCTGTCACACCAAGAAATAGTCGATCTTGTTCGACATTGGGAGCATGACCAGAACGTTTAAATTCCATAAATGTTGCACCTGGAATGGCGACTGCGGTTTCGCGTCCTTTTTCAGGAGGATTCAAGCTATCATGCTTTCCACTAATCACTAATGTCTCTGCTGTAATGTTAGACAGCTGTGGGCGGAAGTCGAATTCTTTGATAGCGTCTCCAGCGATTCCTTGCTCTTTATTTGTGAGTAAACGACTGTTTTGTGCCGTTTTTTTATTCCATTCTTTCACTTTTTCTTGGTCATGATAAATATAACGAGTCGCTTTACTGATTTTCTCAGGGATGCTCAAGCCATCAAACTTTTCAGGGTATCGATTAAAGAGTTCAGTTAATGATGCCTGTTCGCTATGAGATTTGGTGGCAACTAAAAGGAGCTTGTTTACTTTTTGTGGTGCTTGTATAGCAATGCCTTGTGCGATATAACTGCCCATTGAAACACCAATCACATCAACAGTAGTTAAATTTAGATGGTCAATAAGCGCAAGTGCATCTTCTATATGGTCCTGTAATGTATATTGTTCTAAGCGACTTGAGTTGCCATGACCTCTAGCGTCTATAGCAATCACACGGCGAGTTTGTTTAAAGAAATCCATTTCGCGATAAAACATCGCAGAATTACTAGTTAATGCGTGAAGCAAAAGAAGCGGTTGCCCTTCTCCGTTATCTTCATAAAATAATTCTACATCATTGCGTGTAAATACAGGCATAGTCATTCTCCTTTACAAATAAGCTCTTTTAATAGGTATACCCTAAGCTTAAGTGAAAATAGCTTTTAGGCAAAATTAAAAGCACAACCAAAAGTTGTGCGTCCTAAATTTTATAAATTAGAGTCGGGGCGAGAGTTTTGCCATTTCTCGATAAAGCTGAATACGACGACGAGCAATATAAACATGCTTAATGTGAGATACCAAGGGAATTGGGAAATAGCACGGCCAAATGCTGTATAAATAATTGCCGGAGCAATCAAACCCAATGCAGAAATAATCATGTATTCTTTTAGTGATTTCGTCATTTCGATTAAATACAACGATAGTAAATGGAAGTGCACAAAAGGCATTATGCGCAAAATCATCACCTGAGGAACCGACAATGTACGGTCTGGAAATATTTTGTCTTTTAATCGTGCCATTCTTTTTTGAAACTTCGGAAATTTATTCACTAATATGTAGGATATCCAACTCATTAATGTTAAACCAATAAACGATAAAAACGCGCCTTCAAAAAATCCGAAAAGATATCCGCCAGCAATGCAAACAGCAATCACTGGTATGAACAACAAAGGGCGTACCAAATGCAATAAAACAAAAAGAAAGGGTGCTAACCAGCCAACGTTGTTCATAAATACTTCGAGGGATTGATCGAATTGCTCCATACGATCCCAACCTCTCTATATATGCTTACTAATAAGGAAGGATAAGCTAAAAAGAGTGGAAAAGCAAGAAATTTTTCTATGTGGTATATTCAGTCGAGAAGAGTCCGATAAGTTTATTTCTTCTCCAAAATATTCATTGTATAAAATTCTCAATCAAATAATTAGTAAGGCTAGAATGAGTTCAAGTTAATTGGAAAGAGGGGTTTTATGAAAATACTAATTGTCGGTGCAGGTGCCATGGGAAGTTTATTTGCAGGGCGTTTAAAAACACAAACGTCGGAAGTCTTTCTATATAATAGAAAAAATCCACACATAGACAAGATCAATCAATGTGGATTGACCATTATTGAGCAGGATAACAAAAAAACTGTGATTCCATTAACGGTAGTACAAGAAGTTTCTAAAGACTATGATCTTGTATTGGTTATGTTAAAAACTCACGCAACTAGGACCGTATTAACTCAATTAAAAGATTCTTTTTCTTCACAAACCTTGATTGTAACAATGCAAAATGGGCTTGGGAATTTAGAAATACTTGAGGAGATCTTTCCAAACAATTCTGCAGTCGCGGGAACGATGGGCAGCGGAGCTAGTGTAGAAAGCGATGGAAAGATTCTTCACCGCGGCTTTGGTACAAATTTTGTTGGTCAGCCTACTGACAAAAGAGCACAAGAAAAATTGGTGGAATTTGTTGAACTGTTAAATCAATCTGGATTGGAAACCAAATTAGCGGATGATGTTCAAACCGTTATCTGGAATAAATTATTCGTTAACCTTGCATATAATTCATTAACGGCTCTGACTCGCTTACGGAATGGCGATATTTTAAATACAGAAGATGGTCAACATTTATTGAGAAGCATTGTAACAGAAGCGATAAAAATCGCTGAAGCAGAAGGTGTCCATGTTGATCCAGAAACAATAATCGCTAAGTGCATCAAAATGGGGAAAGAACAGTTTCCTGCCAACAAGTCATCAATGCTAATGGATGTTTTGAATAAACGCAAAACCGAAATTGACGCCATTAATGGCGCTGTAGCGCACCTTGGAAAAAAGCACGGAATCTCAACGCCATATAATGACATGATTACCGGGATCATCAAAGTCATCGAAGCAAATTATAGTAAGCAAGTCGACTAACAGAGAGTTAAATCTGCTATACTTATTGGATATTGTCTTGATTGATGGGGCAAATAAGGACGGGATGAATTGAATCGATTAACTGCAACAGGTGACTATATTTATACATATGCTTATACAAATGATGAAAAAGCATTGTGCCAAATGGAAATGCGCTCTTTTTTTGGTAACGATACGAACGAGAAAATTATAAAAAGCAGAGTTGAAATTGACGCAAGTCGCAGTCCGTTTATGAAAGAGCGAATTGAAGTGTTGATTGAAGGCGAGACCTTGCAAGACATCATCGAACAAGCTGCTGAAGTGGATATGGCTGATACTACGTTCAAAGTTATTTTTCTAAAAATCAATGGGTTGGCTGAAGAAGACTATGTTGGTTATTCAGGCAAACGCGATGTGGAACGACAAATCGGTTTAGCGATAACCGGAGAAGCAGATGTTCATCATCCAGGCGTTATATTTGGGTTAATGCCTTTTGCAGGACGTTGGTATATGGGGCGATATACACAAAGTGAACCAATTTGGTTTCATCATATGAAAAAGCCCCGTGAATATTCAACGGCACTTAGTACACGTGTAGCACGTGCGGTCGCAAATATTGCGGTGCCAAATCCAATGGGTGTAAAAGCCGTTGATCCGTGCTGTGGTATTGGTACTGTATTAGTCGAAGCTCTATCTATGGGCATTGATATTGTCGGCCGTGACATTAATCCGCTCGTTGTTGAAGGATCACGTGAGAACATTGCGCATTTTGGGTTAACTGGACGAGTGGAAATGGGATCAATCGCAGAAGTTGAAATGGCTTACGATGTGGCCATTATCGATATGCCTTATAATTTGTACACCCATGCTACACCAGCAGATCAATTGGGGATTTTAAAAGCGGCATATCCGATGACTGAAAAGTTATTGGTCGTCACGATCGAGACAATGGACCACATGATTGAAGAAGCTGGATTTGTCATCACAGATCGTTGCATCGCTAAAAAAGGATTGTTCTTACGTGAAATAGTCATCTGTCAAAAAGCTGTTTAAACGTCGCCTTGAGCGGCGTTTTTTTGTTTGAAATGGGGTTTGGCAAGTATTTGGTGTGAATTGGACAGTATTTCGGATAAATCGGACAGTATTTTAGCCGATTCGGACAGTATTTTCAAAATCTCTAAATAATGAAGGAGATTCCATCAAAAAATTGAATACGGTAACAGTACCCTACTCAAAAAGGAGCTGCAAACGATGAAATTTACTGAAACGACATTTCCAATTACACAAGTTCGGGAGCAATTTCCAGCTTTAACTAGAACATATAAAGACAAGACAGTCGCATACTTTGATGGACCAGGAGGGTCGCAAGTTGTAGGTACAGCGATAGAAGCTATTGCAGACTACATGAGAAGAGGTGGTGCAAATCTTCACGGCGCTTTCCCATCTAGTTGGGAGACGGAAGAAGTCATTTCAGAAGCTAGATTATCCGTCGCTGATTTTTTAAACGTCCAACCGAATGAAGTGGCATTCGGTGCCAACATGACTACATTAACAATTGCCATCGCCAATGCACTTGGGAAGAAATTTGAGCCAGGTGATGAAATTGTCGTGACAGAAATGGACCACCGTGCCAATGTAGATCCGTGGATTATGATGGCAGAAGACCGTGGCTTGAAAATACGCTGGGTGAAAGTAGATACAAAAACAAAAACATTGGATGTAACGGAACTAGATCAACAGATCAATGAAAATACAAAAATCGTCGCTGTTGGTATGGCATCTAACGCAATCGGCACAATTGTCGATTTGAAACCATTCGCAGAACGAGCAAAAAAAGTGGGTGCGCTACTTGTAGCTGATGCTGTTCACGCTGCAGCGCATGTGCTACTAGATCGTGACCAAATGCAAATTGATATTTTATTGTGCTCTGCTTACAAATTTTTTGGTCCACATATCGGCATCGCCGCAATTAAAGAAGGAATTTTTAAAGAGTTGGAACCTTACAAATTGACCACTTCACCAAGCTATTATCCGGACAAGTTGGAAACCGGCACGCAAAATCATGAAGGCATTGCAGGAATTCTTCCGGCAGTTGAATTTTTTGCGCAATTTGGCGAAGGGGAAACGAGAAGAGAACGCATTGTGAGCGGTATCAAACAAATTGAAAAACATGAAAATTACTTAGCGAATCGGCTTCGTGACGGATTGTCAGCAGTTGATGGAGTAACCGTTACACAAGCTGCTGTAAATGTTCCGAAAACACCAACGATCGCTTTTCGAGTAAACGGAATCGAACCAGGACAGATTTGCCAGAAGCTTGCGGAAGAACATAGCATATTTGTAGCGGCTGGACATTTCTATGCTTCAACACTAGGTGATGTGTTGGGCGTTAACGACAGTGGCGGCTGGGTTCGCGCAGGTCTTGCACCTTATAGTACAGAAGAAGAAGTCGACCGGTTGCTTAATGCAATAAAATCACTTGTAGTATGAATAATCGACTTTTTTCCTTTTGCCCGAGTTGATGTTATACTAAAAGGAACTTGTTCCGCCAACGGAGAGCATCACGTTATTTCCCGCAAAGGGACATAAACAAAGGAGAATGAAATTTTGACACAAACGAACAGTAACTCTGATAACAAACCGACGAACTTACCACCAAATTACGACGAATTGAAAAAAGCTGCAAACCGACAGGCTAACTGGAAAGAGCGTTTAGCTGCGGTTGAAGAGCTTGGGAAATGGAAAAGCGAACCGACAATTGATCTTTTGACGCATCGCATGAACCACGATTCGGTTTATCAAGTGCAAGAAGCTGCCTATAAACAACTTAAAAACTTTGGCGAAAATGTTCACATGCCAGAGCGTAAAAAATATGATTTGATCAAGGACACTTCTAAAGTACTTGTGCGCATCAAAAAAAGTTTGCCAGCTGGGCACACTTACGAAGACTTTAAAGAAAAACTACAAAAAATGCGTAGCGATATTTACGATACGTACAAAGGCGACAAAGGCGAAGATTTCGAAAGCTGGTTGGAAGAACAGTGGAAAGCTGCTCCTTTTAAGCAACCACGTCGTAGATAATTCGAGTTTTTAACTCAGTCACTAAAAATCCCGAATGCCACTAAGGCATTCGGGATTTTTTATAGGTATTTTTGAATGATGGGTTTTAGACGGTAACCAAACAAACCAGCAAGAACGGCTAAGATCAAGTCTTTTGGAAGCGGTACAGCCATCCACGCCCAAGCCATTTTATACGTAAAGCCTTCAGGTGCTGCAAACCACAATTTGTAAGCTGCATACATCCAGTTTGTCCCGAACAAGTAATTGACAGTCATACCAACAAGTGCTGCAATAACAAATCCTTTTTTAGTCGACCATTTTTCAGCAATAAGTCCGGCTAAATAAGCGGTAAAAACATAAGACACAATAAATCCGAAGGTTGGACTTAGCAATGTATCCATACCACCAGAGAATTTTGCGAAAACAGGAACGCCTGCAAGACCAATAAATGCGTAAACAATCATAGCTATGGCGCCTTTACGGCTACCAAGTAGCAGACCTGCTAATATAGCAAAAAACGTTTGGAGAGTGATAGGTACTCCTCCCACCACTAAATACGAAGCGATGTTGGCACCAATTGCCATCAAAGCAGCAAATAAAGCGATGTGTACTAATTTCAATGTGCGAGAGTGATTTGCCGATCTGGTAGTAGTCGTTGTTGTCATTCTATTTCCCCCTATTGTTCTCTATAAAATAAGTATAAGGAGAGAAAATATTTAAGTCAACTTAAATTTTATTTAGGTTAACACAAAGAACGAGAAGAAAAAAGCTGACCTTTTGCCAAGGTCAGCTTTTTTAATAAAGTTAAAATCCAGGTTTGTTTAACAACTTGAAGACATTGTTTTTGTAATCTTCAACGCCGGGTTGGTCAAATGGGTTGATGTCTAACATATAAGCGCTGTATGCACATGAAAGCATGTAGAAATACAGCAAATGACCTAATTGGAATTCATCGATTTTTGGAATCGTCAAGCTTAGTTGAGGAACACCGCCATCTAAGTGAGCACTTGATGTGCCTTTGTAAGCAACATGGTTAAATTCTTGTAACGAAAGTCCAGCCAAATAATTAAGTTCATCGCCATCGTTTTCAGCTTCAAAAACTGTTAAATCTTCGTTTGCTTCTTGGACCAATAAGAACGTTTCAAACAAATTGCGTTTGCCGTCTTGAATATATTGACCCATTGAATGCAAGTCTGTTGTGAACGAAACAGATGCTGGGAAAATCCCTTTGCCTTCTTTTCCTTCACTTTCGCCAAACAATTGCTTCCACCATTCTTGAACAAATGATAGTTTTGGTTCGAAAATTGCCATAACTTCCGTTGTATAACCTTCTACATACAATTGATGGCGAATAGCTGCATATTGAACAGCGGTATTTTCATCAAAATCTGTATTGTTATAAAGTTTTTCAGCATCTGTAGCACCTGCCAGTAAATCGCTAATCGAATAACCAGCGGCTGCAATTGGGACCAATCCAACTGCTGTAAATACTGAGTAACGTCCACCCACATCTTCAGGAACAACAAAACGCTCGTAGCCATTTTCTTCAGCTAATGTAAGTAAAGCGCCTTTTTCAGCGTCAGTTGTTACGATAATTCGTTCAGCGGCTTCTTGACCATAACGTTTTTCCATATAGTCTTTTAAGAAACGGAAAGCGAGTGCGGGTTCTGTTGTCTTACCAGATTTTGAAATAACATTGACCATAACGCGTTTTCCATCAAGGTGAGCAAGCAATTGTTTTAAGTACTCTCCACTCACTTGATGACCTGCGAAAACAACTTCTAATCCAGAATCTTTTTTGAAATACGGATCAAGTGCAGATAACACAGCTTTAGCGCCTAAATAAGAGCCGCCAATACCAATAACGACCAATACATCTGCCTTGTCACGGATTTGCGTTGCTGTTTTTTCAACTTTCTCGATAAATGCTGAATCGAGCGTGCTTGGCCAATCCAACCAGCCGAGAAAATCTGAACCTTTGCCTTTTTTACTGTAAAGATCTTCGTGTATTTTCTTTAATTGTGCTCTTTTTTCGAGCGTTAAAACAGAACCAATTGATTGCGAGAATGTAATTTCAACCATAGTTACCCTCCTGTCGTTTAGTATTCAGTTTACCATATAAAAACTGGTAATTGCGTATATTTTGCGAGAGAAACCTATAGAGAGAGTCAACTTTAGCAATAATATCGAAGCAAAATTAACCACCACTTGTCTATATGACAAATAGTTTTTTGGGGAAAAGGGATTACTCTTTCAACTTTTAGCTTTTTGTTGGTAAAATAAAGAAAACAATGGGGGGTAATGTGTTGGTTAAAAAAATAACAATTATTCTAGCTTTGGTTTTCGTGGTCGTATTGGCAGGTTGTCAACCAAGTCCAACGCCTGAAGATCGGCTTAAAGCATACATAGATCACTGGAACAACGGGGAATTTTCGGAAATGTATAGCGATTATTTAAATAAAGGAACAAAAGAAGCCTATGAACCAGAAGATTTTGTTGAGCGCCAACAAAAATTTTACGAAGACTTAGCGATTCAAAATGTCGAAGTGAGCTACACAGAGCCGGCAGAAGATATAGAATGGGATCCTGAAAATCCAGCTGATTTTCCGGTTCAAATACAAATGGACACACTCGCAGGACCAGTGGCGTTTGAGAAAACAATGACTTTACTATTTGAATCACAAGATGATATAGAAGACTGGTTTGTTGAATGGGATCCATCTTTTATATTTGAACAATTGGAAAAAGGCGATGAAGTTCGCGTATCAACAACTACTGCAGAACGTGGTGAAATTTATGATCGAAACCAGAAGCCGATAGCTATTAACGGAACAGGCTACAACATTGGTGTAGTACCTGAAAGCTTCACCGATAAAGACAATAAAGAAGAACTTGCAGATGTTCTTGGGGTATCGGTTGATTTTATTGATGAAAAAATGAAGCAAAGTTGGGTTCAAGAGGATCAATTTGTACCGATTTCTAAAGCCGCTAAAAATGATGAGGAATTACTGGAGAAAGTAAAAGCGATACCAGGTGCGACTTATCAAGAAACTGCTATGCGCGAGTACCCTTATGAAGAAGCACTTGGACATTTAAGCGGTTATATTGGTCCAATTACTGCTGAAAAGCTAGAAGAACTTAAAGATCAAGGGTATAAGTCGACCGATTTTATCGGCCGAAGAGGACTTGAGTTAACATTAGAAGAACGTCTACATGGTCAGAATGGCATAAAGCTGTTTATCCAGAAACAAGGTGACAATGGAGAACAAATCACAATTACTGAAACACCTGCCGAAAATGGCGAAACAGTTGTGTTAACAATCGATGCAGAACTGCAAAAATCTACTTATGACGCGATGGATGGCGAAGCAGGAACAAGTGCTGCAGTCGATCCGAAAACAGGAGAAACATTCGTATTAGTTAGTTCACCAGCCTATAATCCAAACGAATACATGTTGGGAATTAGCGAAGAGCGTTTTGCCGAACTAAGCGAAGACCCACTCAATCCATTATTTAATCGCTTTGGAGCAGCCTATGCTCCGGGATCAACGATCAAGCCAGTCACAGCAGCAATTGGATTAGAAGCTGGGACGTTAAATCCAACAGAAGGTCTCCAAATTGATGGAGAGACATGGCAAAAAGACAGTTCGTGGGGAGATTACCGCGTTAGCCGGCTACATCCAGAAGCACCAAACCCAATAGATTTGAATAAAGCCTTGGTTTATTCAGACAATATTTATTTTGCGCAGCAAGCCCTTAAGATGGGCAATGAAACAGTTGTTTCAGGATTAAAAAACTTTGGTTTTGGAGAAGCTATTCCATTTGCTTTAGAGCTGCAATCTTCACAAATTTCCAATGAAGGGACGATTGGATCTGAAGGGCAGTTGGCAGACTCTTCTTTTGGACAAGGACAGATGCTGACCAATATTCTTCATTTGGCCACAATGTATGAGCCATTCATAACGGATGGCACAATGTACAAGCCATTATTGTTTGTCGATGAAGAAAAAAGCCAAGTTTGGAAAGAAGGATTGCTAAGTGCAGAAAACGCAAAAGTTTTACGTGAAGGAATGCGCAACGTTGTCGTAGATGGTTATGCGCAGTCAGCCAACAGCAAGAACGTTAAAATTGCTGGGAAAACCGGCACAGCTGAATTGAAAGGGAAAATAGATGAAGAAGGACAAGAAAATGGCTTTTTTGTCGCTTATGATTCAGAAAGTCCAGATTTTATTTTAGCAATGATGATTGAATCGATCGAAGACAATGGCGGCAGCGATTACGTCGCTGGATTTGCGGCCAAAGTGTTTGAAGAGTATAAAGCTCGATAAAAAGTTAAGAAAACCATCCGCAAATTTTTTTTGCGGGTGGTTTTTTGTTGCAGGAATTTCCTAAGAAATATGGAATAAGAACAGTAATAAACAAAAAGTTTGTCCGATACTAGTGAATTTCGTTAAAAGGAAGAAGGCGATGGATTTGAAAGAAACCTGGTGGAAAGAAGCAGTGGTTTATCAAATTTACCCAAGAAGTTTTAATGATTCAAACGATGACGGCATTGGCGACTTAAACGGCATAACTGAGAAACTAGATTATTTGGATGAACTTGGCGTGACAATTATCTGGGTTTGTCCAATGTATAAATCACCGAATATCGATAACGGCTATGATGTTAGTGATTATCAAGAAATCATGGAAGAAATGGGCACGATGGCGGATTTTGATCGACTTTTAGAAGAATTGCATAAAAGAGGCATGAGGCTGATCATTGATCTTGTCTTGAATCATACGAGTGACCAACATCCTTGGTTTTTGGAATCCAAGTCTTCTAAAGACAACCCAAAACGGGACTGGTATGTTTGGCGTGACCACCAAACGAATTGGGAAAGTATTTTTGGTGGGCCAGCCTGGACATTTGATCCAAAAACCCAACAATATTATTTGCACATCTACACCAAAAATCAAGTCGATTTAAATTGGGAAAACAAAGAGATGCGAGAATCCATCTACGAAATGATTCGGTGGTGGATAGCTAAAGGTGTGGACGGTTTTCGAGTGGATGCCATTAACCACTTAAAGAAAGATTACAGTGATATGCCGAATCCGCAAAATTTGCCTTATGTTCCTGCATGGGAAAAATTTACGGAAGTGGAAGGGTTACAAGACATGTTGACGGAGCTAAGAGATCAAGTGTTTAAGGATAGCGATATAGTTACCATTGGGGAAGCTAATAGTGTGAAATCACATAATATGGAAAAGTGGATTAGTGAACATGATGGAAAATTCAATATGATCTTTCACTTAGAAGCGCATAAACCGGTGGATACTAACAATGTAGAAAATGATTTGGATGTCGAAGATTTAAAAGAAGTTTTAAATCGTTGGCAACAAGCGACACATGGCATTGCTTGGAATTCACTTTACATTGAAAACCATGATCGACCAAGAACAGTCTCCATTTGGGGGAATGATCAAAAATATTGGTATGAAAGCGCAACGGCATTAGGGTGTATGTATTTCTTCATGCAAGGAACTCCTTTTATATACCAAGGTCAAGAAATTGGAATGACAAATGCACCTTTTGATGATATTGACATGTATCACGATATTGAAACCAAAAATATCTATCGTTATAAATGCAAACAAGGTGTACCACACGACGAAGTAATGCATGTGATCAAAAAAATTAGTCGTGACCATGCTCGCACACCCATGCAGTGGAACAACCAGGACTTTGCTGGGTTTTCCAAAGCTACACCATGGCTTGGAGTAAACCCGAACTATCAATGGCTAAATGTCGAAGCTCAAAAAAACGATCCGAATTCGATTTGGTCATTTTACAAAAAAATGATTCACTTGCGGCATAACTGGAAAGTGTTGGTTTATGGAACCACCGAACTGACCGACTCGGGGTGTCCCTATGTATATGCCTATATACGCGAAGATCAATATACAAAAATGCTCATTGCTTCGAATTTAAGTGAAAAAACGTGTGAGTGGAATAGCCCCTATGACGCTGAACTGTTTCTGAGTAATTACGAAAAGCGAGCAAAAGGTATATTGCAACCATATGAAACTTGTGTGTATTTCCTCAAAAAAGAAATTTATTAACGCGAATCAGCCACAAAACCATTCTTAATGACTGGTTTTGTGGCTGATTTTTTTATCGATAATTGTTTGACGATAAAATGTATGAAAACAAAAGTGAATTACCTACTATTTTGACCAATAGATATCCTCAACAGCGAAGGATAAGATGGGACTAATTACTAAAGAGAAAGGAGCATGTAACTTGAGCAAAAAAGTGGAGATAAAAGAAGTTGAAAAAGCACAAAATCGAATAGCTTCTTTAGTGAACAAAACACCATTAATCGAGTCTTTCGTTCTATCAGAAAAAATGGGGCGACCTGTATATTTGAAACTAGAAAATACGCATGATATTGGGGCTTTTAAAATAAGAGGAGCAGCCAATAAAATATTAAGTTTAAGTACAGAAGAAAAGTCGAGAGGTGTTACTACATATTCCACTGGAAACCACGGATTGGCAGTCGCATTTGTCGCAAAAAAATTAGGGATTCAAGCTGTCGTATGTATCTCAAGTCGTGTACCAAAAGCAAAGGTAGATTCATTGAAAAGATTAGGCGCGAAAATAGAGGTGGTAGGGAGAAGTCAAGATGCTGCAGGAGTAAGGTGCTACGAACTTGCAAAAGAAAAAGGCTATACCGTAATTGAACCCTTTGACGATCCATTCATCATTGCAGGACAAGGAACGATTGGTTTAGAACTGTTAGAAGATCTACCGGATTTAAAAGATGTAGTGGTGCCATTATCTGGAGGCGGATTGCTTTCAGGAATTGGCTTAGCTTTAAAATCCAATCGTTCCGATATACGAATTACAGGGGTTTCAATGGAGCAATCTGCTGTCATGTATGAAAGCATAAAGGCGGGGAAACCAGTTGAAATGGAAGAAAGTGAAACATTAGCGGACAGCCTGCTTGGAGGAATAGGACTCGACAACCACTATACATTTAAAATGATTCAAAGTTACATGGATCAAACGGTATTAATCCCAGAAGAAGAGATTGGATACGCAATGGCTTATATGATGGACAAGCAACGAATTATTATGGAAGGAGCAGCAGCGACTGGAATTGCTGCGGTGTTGGGGAATACGATTCCTCACCAAGATGGAGCGTTAGCTGTAATTGTCACCGGCCAAAATGTGGATATGTCTATTTTGTTGCAGGTAATAGAAAACTACACACCCAAAAAAGCAGAGGTTGATTTTGCATAGACCAGAGTGTTTAGTGATCTGGCTTTTCATCAGAAAGAAAATTGAGTATACAGATAATTGTTCCCCTCTATTTTTTGCGGTGCTATAATCAGAACTAATCATATCACTAATGTTTTGTTTTGCTTGTGGCAATGGAATTTGTTTAAACGTAAAGGAGGATACAATGCAATCATCGGTAGAAAGTGTTTTAAACTATGAAATTTTAGAAAATGCACGCCTGTTAACTGCAAAAGATTCTGTCGCTGATCGCCCTGTTCAGTGGATATCTGTAATGGAGATGCCAGTCGAGAACTTTGTCCGTCAAAATGAAGTTATTTTGACGACAGCCATTGGATGCCACAACGACGTCGAGAAGTTTAAAGGATTTGTTCAAGATATTATTGACTCCAATGCTTCGGCATTAATGATTGCCACTGGTCGACATGTGTTTGATATTCCGGTAGAAGTCATTGAATTAGCAGAACAACACAATTTCGTTATGATTGAACTGCCGTGGGAAGTGAGATTTTCGGCTATTATCGAAGAAGTAATGAAAAACATTAATGATAAACAACACAAAGATCGTGAGAAGTCAGAGAAAGCACAGCAAGAATTGTTAAAAATGATTCTTGGTGATACGGATTTGAATCGTATCTCAAAATACATTCAACGACAACTTGGTTACCAGCTGTTGATCACTGATCGAAATGGATTTATACAAACTGAAAGCGGACATACTCAAGAATTTATTGAGAAATGGAAAAATGCAGTGATTCGAGAAACTTTTCCGATTTGCAAAAAAGTGAACTTGCTTAACAATGATCCGATGTTACAGAAGTTTAGCATGGCAAACTTGGATGACCACATTATTTTGCAGATTCCGGTTTTGCAAATTTCAGAAGACCCTCAAGGATATATTTTTGTGGTACTTCCAAATGACCTGCAAATTGGTTCTTATTTAACACCTTTTCGTGTAGCGGTTCTTGAACATGCGGCTACAACCATCTCGTTGTGGCTTTCGCGGAAAAATGCCATTGAAGAAACAAAGTTAAGTTTGAGAAGTGATTTTGTTCAAGAAGTAGCTACAGGAGAATTTGTTTCTGCGGAGCAAGCACTTTCAAGAGCCAAACTATTGGGTTATGACTTAGACTTACCCTATTTATGTCTCGTTGGATTTCCTGAAAATTTTAAGGAACTATTTGAAAAGCGGAAACAAGAAAATGTCTCTATCACGCAATGGACAGAAAGTATGATCCGGTATATTGAAGAAGAAATTTACTTTGCTGCCCAGTCGTTGAAGAGAGAAGTAATGATGACTTATCAAGGACATCAATTGCTGATTTATCTAGAAAAGCCAGCTGAAGCAGAATATGATAATGTTGTTAATTTTTTAGATTTGATCGAACGTCGATTAAAAAACCTGTTGCCGGAAGTCTCGATCTCATGGGGAATTGGGGATTTCAATAAAGGTTTTCAAGGATTAGCCGAAAGTTTTCAACAGGCTAATCTTGCCGTAGATATTGGACGGCGAAAAAAGGGCAAAGGGCAACGTACTTTCTACAGAGATACGCGCATTGATCGCGTGTTGTTAACGCTGGCGCAAAATGAAGAAATGAAAAAAGTGATTATGACGACAATCGAACCTCTTGTCGAATATGATAAACAACGAAATATGGATTTGATTGGTACATTAAAATGCTATAATCAGAACCACGGAAATGTCAGTCAAGCAGCAAGAGCGTTAAATTTACATCGTCAATCTTTGCTTTACCGACTAAGAAAAATCGAATCATTAACAGGACATTCTTTGATCGATCCTGATGATTTATTTTTGTTGGATTTAAGTATTAAAACATGGGAAATTGGCGTTGTAGAACATACAAATAAGTAAACCATCAACCGCACTTTCAGTAGAAAGCGCGGTTGATGGTTTTTTTTATGCGTCATTAAAGACGGAATAATTAGAAATTTTGACTACAATCTAGATTAATTTTCATACATTATGACAGATGATAGTTAAACCGAAGAGTCGCTATACTACATTTACGGATATCATATTCCGAAAATTTAAAAAGTAAACGATCTTACTAAGGAGGGGATAGTTCCTATGTTAGTTGGAACTGCAGAGTATCAAACAAGAATTCGGAAGACAAAAGAACGGATGGCAACGAAAGGGATAGAAGTGTTGCTTATTACAGATCCGGCAAATATGAACTACCTCTCCGGATATGATGGCTGGTCGTTTTATGTCCATCAAATGCTAATTGTTATTGACGACGAAGATCAGCCAATCTGGGTAGGACGCACAATGGATGCGAATGCCGCAAAAATTACCACGTGGCTATATCACGATAACATCATTTCATATCCCGATACGTATGTTCAATCAGAGACAAAGCATCCAATGGATTTTGTAGCCGATATTTTAAAGCAAATTGGACAAGATAAACGTCGTATAGGAGTCGAAATGGAAAATTACTATTTCACTGCAAAATGCTTTGAACAATTGAAAACAGGTTTGCCAAATGCAACTTTTCAAGATGCGACTTTATTAGTGAATTGGGTGCGTATCGTCAAGTCTGATCAAGAAATCGAATACATGAAAAAAGCAGCTGTACTCGCTGAATTGGCGATGAATGCTGGAATCGAAATGATTAATGAAGGCGTAAGGGAATGTGATGTCGCAGCAAAAATTCTTTATGCGCAAGTAACCGGAACAGAGGAATTTGGTGGAGATTATCCGGCCATTATGCCATTGATGCCGTCAGGAGAAAAGACTTCAACTCCTCATTTAACTTGGACCGATGCTCGCTATAAAAATAACGAATCAGTCATTTTGGAGTTGGCTGGTTGTTACAAACGGTATCATTCGCCGTTAGCACGAACAATTCATATTGGAAATCCAAGCGAGGAATTGAAAAAACTTGCGCAAGTAACAGTAGAAGGAATTGAGGAATGTCTTGCTATGATCAAACCCGGAATTGCTTTGGAAGAAGTTTGCGAAACTTGGACCAAGTCAATTGCTAAATACGGCTATACGAAAGAATCACGAATTGGGTACTCAATGGGCTTAAACTATCCGCCTGACTGGGGTGAACATACAGCCAGTATTCGTAAAGGTGATAAAACCATTTTACAGCCGAACATGACTTTCCATATGATTCCCGGTATGTGGTATGACAAATCTGGTTTTGAAGTAAGTGAATCTTTTCGAATAACTGAAAATGGGTGCGAAACTTTCGCTAATTTGCCTAGAGGGCTTTATGTCAAAAACGAAGCATTAATTAGATAGGAATTCGGGAGTGATGCAAAATTGATTATTTTTACAGAGCAAGAGTTGAGACAGCAAATCATTTTGAATCACGATACGCTGTCTGTCATCGAAGATTGCTTTACGAAACTGGCACAGCAACAAGTGGTAATGCCGCCTATTATGCGTCTAGATATTCATGACTTTAACGGTGAAGTAGATGTGAAAACGGCGTATATAAAAGAAAAAGAAATGTTTGCCATTAAAGTTTCATCTGGTTATTTTGATAACCCAAAACAAGGCTTACCAAGTGGCAGTGGATTTATGATGTTGATGGATACAAAAACGGGCATCCCGCAAGCTCTATTTCTAGATAATGGGTACTTAACCGAAGTTCGAACTGCAGCAGCAGGTGCCATTGCTGCAAATTATTCTTCCCCAAAAACGGTCGAGACAGTCGGCATTATTGGCTCTGGAAGCCAAGCACGGTTTCAGTTGACTGCTTTAACGTTGGTCCGAGATTTTAAAAAAGTACTGGTCTATTCAAGGTCATCCAAATCTGCTAGTCAATTTGCAGAAGAAATGGGCTCAGCACTTAACCTAACAGTTCAAGTTGCAGAAAGTGTTGAAGAAGTAGTTAAAGAGAGTCAGTTGGTTGTGACAACAACACCAGCAACTGAACCATTCGTAAAAGCAGAATGGTTACATTCCGGTTTGCATATTACGGCGATGGGTTCAGATGCTGAGCATAAGCAAGAACTAGAAGCAGAAGTTTTAGCTTCTGCAGATAAAGTAATTTGTGATACGACAGCACAATGCATGCGTCTCGGTGAACTGCATCATGCTTTGGCCAGTGGAATATTCACAGATTCTTCTAATGTAATAGAACTGGGGCAATTAACTTCTAAAGAAAAAAAGGGTCGAGATCATGACGACCAAATTACAGTTTGTGATTTAACGGGTACGGGAGCACAAGACACAGCAATAGCATTGTTTGCTTATCAAGAACTAACCAAGCACTCAAAAGGTGTGGAAATTAATAGCCAACACCAACTACAAAAAAACTAAGAGGAGTGGTCGTATGACACAAAAAGATATTCAGATGGGAACAAAAGCAGTATGGGCAGGAGAAAAAGAATATTTGGTACACGGAGCAACTCAAGTACCTGTTGTATTGAGCGTAGCTTATACGTATGACGACATGGACGAATGGTATGACGTAGCAATCGGAAAGAAAAAAGGTCACATTTATGGACGCAACACAAATCCAACCGTACAGGCATTTGAAGATAAAGTGAAAATACTAGAAGGTGGAGAAGCTGCAACAAGCTTTTCTACAGGGATGGCTGCAATTAGCAACACACTAGCAACATTTTTACTGCCGGGTGATCGCATTGTCTCGGTAAAAGACACGTACGGTGGGACCAACAAAATTTTTACTGAATTTCTTCCACGACAAAATATTGAAGTGGCTTTAGCGGAAACTGGTAACCACGAGTCGATTGAAGCTGAAGTGGCAAAAGGTTGCAAAATCCTTTACTTAGAAACACCAACAAATCCGACAGTCAAAATTACGGATATTGAGCGAATGGCGAAAGCCGGACATGAAGTGGGTGCAATTGTCATTATTGACAATACATTTGGCACACCGATTAACCAAAATCCTCTGGAGTTGGGCGTCGATTTGGTCATTCATAGCGCAACCAAGTTTCTTGGAGGACATGCGGATGCACTAGGAGGCGTATTGGTCGGTTCTCATGAACTTGTTGAGCAAGTTTATCATTACCGCGAAATCAACGGAGCGACAATGGATCCAATGGCAGCTTACTTGACTTTACGTGGGATGAAGACACTTCACATTCGTGTGCGTGAGCAATGCAAAAACGCAATGGCACTTGCAAAATACTTACAAACAAAAGAATTGGTCGAAGATGTATTTTACCCAGGACTTGAAACACATCCAAACCATGACATTGCAAAAAAACAAATGAAAGATTTTGGCGGCATGCTCAGCTTTGCAGTAAAAGGCGGCGTGGATACGGTAAGAGATCTTCTTCCGAAATTGCAATATGCACATCGTGCAGCAAATCTTGGGGCCGTAGAAACTACGGTTGGTCCTGCGCGGACAACAAGTCACGTGGAATGTACGCCTGAAGAACGTGCAGCAATGGGCATTCCTGAAGGCTTGATCCGAGTTTCTTGCGGAATCGAAAATATTGAAGACATCATTGCCGACTTCGAACAAGCGTTCAAACATGTTGAAAGTGCTGTGAAAATTTAATTATACGATCCGAGGTGCAAAAAGAATGGTGGGACATCCCCTGATTGTTGAACGAGCCAACGCGATAGCAGACCAACTAATCGAATGGCGACGTAAGTTTCATCAGTTTCCTGAACTTAGTTTTCAAGAGTTCGAGACTAGTCGGTATATTGCAGACCATTTACAGAAAATAGATGGGATGAACATTGAAGTTGGTTTAGGACTAGAAACAAGTGTCGTCGGGACATTGACTTCAGGTGAAGGCCCGACGATTGCCATTCGAGCAGACATTGATGCACTGCCAATAGACGAACTAAATAATTGTGATTATCGCTCACAAAACCTAGGTGTTATGCACGCTTGTGGACATGATGCACATGCAGCAATTTTGTTGGGAGTGGCAGAAATTTTAGCAGAACAATTTAAAGAAACGGATATTCAAGGAACTGTGAAATTTATTTTTCAACCAGCAGAAGAAAGTATAGATGCAGAAGGAATGTCCGGGTCTCCATATCTTTTACAGGCTGGAGTATATGAAGGTGTAGATGCGGCGATTGCGCTACATATGTGCCCGTGGCTACCGGTTGGAGAAGTGCAAATTAACGATGGGTGTAGCATGGCAAATGTCGATGTTTTCCAAGCAGAAATTTATGGAACTGGCGGCCATGGCGCGTATCCGGAACTTGGAACCGATCCGACTTGGATGTTAGGTCCAGTATTACAAGCATTGCACGGAATTGTTTCCAGAAAAGTTCCTGCATTGGAAGCGGCCGTAATTAGCATCGGTCAAATTCATGCCGGGACAGCAAGCAACATTATTCCAACTGAAGTGAAAATTGAAGGAACCATTCGCAGTTATTCTTCTGAAATTCGTGACTTGCTATCTAACGAAATACAAAAAGCATTTTCAGTTGTGAATCGTTTAGATGGCGAGTATGCGTTAGATATTCAACGAGGAGAGCCAGCATTAGTGAATCATTCAGGCATTAATGCCATATTTCTTAAAACAATTTCCGGAATCTACCCTGACCTTGGCATCACAAAAAAACCATTTGGTATGGGGGGAGAAGATTTTGGGTACGTTACGCAAATACTGCCTGGTTCGATGTTCTTTTTAGGATGTGCTGTTGCAGATGGGGTGCAACGAGATCTTCATACACCAATTTTTGATATCGATGAAAAGTGTCTGCCAATAGGTGCTGCCATTTTAGCTCAAACAGCACTTAACCTTTTAGGTGGAGCGATTTCTTTAGAAAGCGTTCCGAAAAAGCAAGTAACACAAAAAAATGAGGTGTGAAATCATGGTTCATAAATTAGCATTTATCGGATTTGGGGTAGTGGGACAAGGATTAGCTGAGATTCTGCACCATAAAAAAGAAGCATTAAAACGCGACGAAAATTTTGAAGCACAAATTGTAGCGATTTCTGATTTTATGAAAGGCTCTATTTACCAGCCAGATGGTCTTGATATTGAGTTGGTTTTAAAAACCTTGAAAGAAACAGGCAACCTAGAAGATTATCCTAAAACCACAGGGTTGATCAAAGGCTGGGATAGTATAACAACCATTTGCGAATCCAATGCAGATACGATTATTGAAGTATCTTATACGGATGTGAAAACAGGTCAACCGGCAATCAATCATTGCAAAACTGCATTTGAACATGGCAAAAACGTAGTGATGACGAACAAAGGACCTGTCGCTTTAGCGTATAAAGAGCTCTCGGAAATTGCTGAGCAACACGGCGTATCTTGGGGATTTGAAGGCACTGTGATGAGCGGGACCCCAGCACTTCGTATGCCCATCTCAACACTTGCTGGAAATGACATTACTGAAATACGAGGGATTTTGAACGGGACAACAAATTATATTTTGACAAAAATGGAGAACGAAGGGGTTACATATGAAGAAGCGTTAGCAGAAGCTCAAGCTTTAGGTTATGCAGAAGCAGATCCTACAAGTGATGTAGAAGGTTATGATGCACGTTACAAAATCGTTATTCTTTCGAATTATGTAATGAAGGCCCCGTTGACCGTGGAAGAAGTTTCGTGCACAGGAATTTCGAGTATTACAGCTCAAGATATTGAAAAAGCGAAAAAAGAAAGTAAGCGCTGGAAGCTTATTGCCACAGCACGAAAACAACAAACAGGAGTCGTCGCTTGGATTGCTTTAGAAAAAGTAGATTTAGACGATCCGTTAGCAGCGATTAGTGGTGCGACAAATGCTATTACTTATGAGACAGATTTACTGGGGGCGGTAACCTTAAGTGGAGCAGGGGCTGGAAAAGTAGAAACGGGCTTCTCGTTATTGATTGATTTAATAACGATTGCTCGCCAAAAGCAAACAGTAAAACTATAACGAGAGGAGGCGGTAAACTGATGACTACTCATCTTAAAGGTCAAAAAATGTTTATTGCAGGGGAATGGGTAAGCAGTGAGCAAACGATTGAAGTGCGTAATCCACAAGATAATACCATCATCGATTTAGTTCCTGCAGCTTCGGTTGAAGATATGCTGAATTGTTTAGAACAAGCAAAACATGGAGCGGAAATTGCAGCCGCAATGCCGGTTCATCAACGGATAAAAGTAATCAATGGTGCTGCAGATTATATAGAAGAACATCATAAAAAATATGCTCAAACCATCGCAATGGAAAGCAGCAAAACCATTCGTGAAGCAACTAAAGAAGTAGGCCGTGCGATTCAAACATTGCGTATTAGTGCAGAAGAAGCAAGACGAATCAACGGAGAAACCATTCCTTTTGATCAATCACCAGGAAGTGAAAGTCGAATCGGTTATTTCTACCGTTTTCCAATTGGTGTTATCGCAGCAATTACACCGTTCAACGATCCACTCAATTTAGTAGCACATAAAATTGGCCCAGCAATTGCTTCGGGAAATGCCATTGTCGTCAAACCAGCGACGGTTACGCCGCTTAGTGCACTGCTCTTGGCAGAAGCTTTTTCGTTTGCCGGCTTGCCAGCAAAAGTCTTGTCTGTTATTACAGGTCATGGCAGGGAAATCGGAGATGCACTTGTCACACATCCAGCCGTTCGAATGGTTACTTTCACAGGTGGACTTGAAGCGGGTGAACAAATAGTAAGCAAAGCTGGATTAAAGAAAATCAGTATGGAACTGGGTTCTAATTCCCCGGTCATCGTATTGGGGGATGCGGACATCGAGGATGCCGTGGAATCTTGTGTTTCAGGAGCTTTTTGGGCGGCAGGACAAAATTGCTTAGGCGTTCAGCGAATTTATATTGAAAAAAGTATTTTCCAATCTTTCCAAAGTCAATTTGTCGAGCAGACAAATGGGTATATTGTCGGCGATAAACAATCTGAGCTTACTGATATGGGCCCTCTAATCTCTGAAAAAGAAGCGATTCGTGTGGAAAAGTTAGTCGACGAAGCAGTGGGAAAAGGGGCAGTCATTTTAACCGGTGGAAAACGTAACGGAGCTTATTATTTGCCGACGGTGCTAACGGATGTTCCATCAACTTGCAAACTGGCCGAAGAAGAAATTTTTGGTCCCGTTGTTTTACTTTATTCAGTAGCGAATCTTGATGAAGCAATTGCGTTGTCGAATAGCGTCAACTATGGGTTGCAGGCAGGAATTTTCACGAAAAATATCGATATGGCCTATAAAGCGATTGCCAAACTGGATGTCGGGGGCGTAATGGTTAATGACAGCAGTGATTATCGTATTGATGCCATGCCATTTGGTGGAGTTAAAAACTCTGGATTAGGGCGTGAAGGGATTAAGTTTTCGATACAAGAAATGACAGAAACAAAAGTGGTTTGTTTTAAACTGCCCGGCCAATAAAAAAATCATCGACAAAGGTGAAGGGGGAAAATTTATGACAAAGAAAAACTTAGAACGTGCTTCTTTTAACAATCCCATCTTTAAAATATCAGCTACCATTGTCACATTATTTGCTTTGTGGGGAATGTTGTCCCCGCAAAGTATGACGAAAAATGCAGCTGCTGTCGCAAACTACATTGGCAATTCATTTGGTTGGTTTTATATGAGTTCAGTCGCTTTCTTCGTAGCATTTTGTTTATTTCTTGCTTTCAGTAAATACGGGAAAATAAAACTCGGACAAGAAAACGAGAAACCGGAATTTTCTTTTTTTGCATGGATCAGCATGTTATTCGCTGCTGGGTTTGGAGCAGGAATTGTTTTCTGGGGTGTAGCAGAACCGATGACTCATTTTGCGAATCCTCCTACAGGTAATATTGAACCTCAATCTGCCGAAGCCGCTCGAGTTGCCATGAATTACTCTTTCTTTAATTGGGGATTGCATCAATGGGCAATTTTCACGCTCGTCGGTTTGGCTCTTGCTTACTTTCAATTCCGCAAAAAAAGCAAACTGCTAATCAGTGAAACACTTGATGGAGTTTCTAAGAAAAAAATGAACAAAACCTTAAAAAGATCGATCAACATTTTAGCGGTAGTTGCCACAGTAACTGGTGTTGCGACATCTTTAGGGATGGGTGTACTGCAAATAAATGCCGGACTTAGCCATGTGTTTTCTTTGCCTAATACGGGTAGGATGCAAATTGGGATCATCGGGCTAATGTTTGTGTTATTTACCTTATCTGCCATTACTGGTGTTAACAAAGGGATTAAAATCTTAAGTAACCTCAATATGGTGTTAGTTGTTGGGTTTATGTTGTTCTTTTTGTTTAATGGTCCTACTGTTTTCATCCTTGAAACTTTTGTTCTTGGAATCGGTGATTACTTAACGAACTTTGTTGGAATGAGCTTTCAAATGTCTCCATATTCAGGAGAAACATGGGTAAAAGAATGGACAGTATTTTATTGGGCATGGGTAATTACATGGTCTCCATTTGTTGGGTCGTTTGTTGCACGCATATCAAGAGGAAGAACCATTCGTCAATTTGTGTCAGGTGTCATGATTGTTCCTCCTTTAATCGCTTTTGTGTGGATGTCCATTTTTGGCGGGACAGGGATTTACATGGACTTGTTCCAAAATACGGCGCTTTCTACCGCTGTGTCTGAAAACGTTGCTACTGCTATTTTCGTTTTCTTAGAACAGTTCCCACTTTACGGTTTGCTATCTGCATTAATGTTAGCACTCATCATGATTTTCTTAGTTACATCTGCCGATTCTACGGTTTATGTACTGGGAATTATGACTTCTGATGGCAATGAAAATCCATCGAACGTAGTAAAAGGCATATGGGCAGTATTGATTGCAGTCATTACAGGAGTATTAATTGTTAGTAGTGGATTGCAAGGGCTTCAATCAGTAGCATTAATAGCGGCCTTGCCATTTACGGTTATTATGTTGCTAATTAGTGTGTCATTAATGAAATCATTATCTCAAGAAAAATTTGAAGTCCAAAATGAAGAACAAGCAGTAGAATTACAACCGGCTCAAACTTCATTAAAGACATCTACAAAAGAAGGAGAGCGATTGAAAAATCCTAAAGAAAGCTCCGTCGAAATTTGACGGAGCTTTTTTTTGTACTCAACTTACATGGAGAGGAAGAGTAGGTATATATAGTTAGGTAAATAGATTCATATACCATGTTTAGGTTTAATCCATAAGAAAATTTCCCAATTACGAAAACCGGCAACTTCTGCTAACTTTAAATGTGTGGCAGCGTCCTTGAGTTGGACAAATGTGAAAGCACGGGACGCCGTGGCTAGAGCAAGTTGCCATAAAACATATTGGAAAAGGGGATTGAACGATGAAGAAATCGGCAAAATTCATTACAACAGCAATGTTGACAGCTACTATGCTAATACCGGCAATGGGCGTCAGCGCAAACGGGGATTCCGTTGAAAAAGCGAATGGCAATGAGAAGTTTCGTGTATTGGTAGACTCAGCAAATCAAAAAGAATTAAAAAATGCTAAAAACCAATACGGTGTTCATTGGGATTTTGAAGACGAAGGATTCACCACCAATATGAACGAAAAGCAATTTGAAGCGCTCCAAAAAAACAAAAACATAACAGTCGAAAAAGTTCCGGAATATAGCATAGATAAAACTTCAGCTGAGCCACTAGCTCAATACTCGACGATGGCTGCTTCTCAATCAACGCCATGGGGGATCAAGGCCATCTACAACAATTCAAATCTTACACAAACTTCTGGTGGATCCGGCATTAACGTTGCGGTCCTCGATACAGGAGCCAATGTAAATCATGCGGATTTAGCAAACAATGTAGAACAATGTAAAGACTTTACACTAACTAGCAGCATTGAAAATGGCACGTGTACAGATCGTCATGGTCACGGAACGCACGTTGCCGGTTCGGCATTAGCAAATGGTGACGGAGGCTTGTACGGAGTAGCTCCACAAGCGGACCTTTGGGCTTACAAAGTATTAGGGGACGATGGGTCAGGTTCTTCTGATGATATTGCAACAGCAATCCGCCACGTTGCAGATCAAGCGAGCGCATTAAATACAAAAGTCGTTCTCAATATGTCATTGGGTTCTCCTACAGAAAGTAGCTTAATCACAAGCGCTGTGGACTACGCTTATAACAAAGGTGTATTAGTAATCGCGGCAGCAGGTAACACAGGTCCTTTCCAAGGCACTATCGGCTTCCCAGGTGCTTTGAAAAATGCAGTTGCAGTGGCAGCACTTGAAAATGTGATTCAAAACGGTACACACCGTGTAGCTGACTTTTCTTCCCGTGGCTATAGTTTTTACGATGGTGATTATTCTATTGGTAAATACGATGTTGAAATTTCAGCACCAGGTGCAGCAGTTTATTCTTCGTGGTATACAGGTGGCTATGCAACACTTAGCGGAACATCAATGGCTTCACCACATGCAGCCGGGCTTGCTGCTAAAGTTTGGGCAACAAATCCAAGTGCAACAAATGTACAAGTCAGAACAGATTTGCAAAATCGTGCAAAATCATATGATATTCTTTCAGGATATGGTGCAGGGTATGGCGATGATTATGCATCAGGTTTCGGTTTCGCACGCGTTCAATAACAACAGACATTACAGCTAGTACAAGCGGCAACCCTGTCAGAAATGTCAGGGTTGTTTTTTTATGATATATTTTATTTATTCTGTTAAAAAGGGTGAAATTATGAATGTCGGTTCAATCATCAAGTATTATCGGACAAAAAACGGTCTGACGCAGTCACAATTGGCGGAAGGCATTTGTTCAATTTCACATTTAAGCAAAACCGAATCGAATGCTTACAGTCCTCACGAATCAACCATTAAAGCTTTATTGTTAAAGATGGGGGTTCAATTAAACAAAGAGATGGAAAAGCATAAACAACTTGAGCGGACGATTGGGAAGTTCATCGACTGTTCTCTTCATTACGATTTAGAAACGATGAGAAAAATTTACAAGCAATTAGAACGAGAAAATGATTATATCCAATCAACCGATTTGGTCAATCAATACGAACTTTATAAATTCCGATTTTATATTTATGATCATAATCTGAACAAAGCAGAACAACAAAAAAAATTATTAGAACGGATGAAAGCTTCGTTTTTAGCTCCGGAACATTGGGTTCATCAATTTTTTCAATCACTGTACTTTGCGATGATAGGTAACAACATCAAATCTTTTGAATTTCTAAACAAAATGGATATAGGAATTCAAAGCATTCCCCAGAAGTTTGAAGGGGAGTTTTATTATCAAAAGGCGCGAATGTTGGTACTTGCAGATCGTTACGAACTATCGGCCCATTTTGCGGAGTTGGCAGTTCAATCGTTTCAACTTCATCACAATTACATTCGGTTACTTCACGCGCAAATGCTTTTAGCTATCAACTACACCCGCAGAAACTTGCTAGTTCAGGCAGAAAGTCTCTATGAAGTATTAATTCGCAACACCCATTTAACCAATCAAACAGCGTTACATAAACAAACGCTTTATAATTACACAGAATTACTAAGAACAAAAAACGCACATGAAGAAGCTTTAGAGATTCTTCAGTCTTTAAAAGAAAACATAGAACAAAACACGTATTTCTATAAAGCAGTCTTAACGAGTTTATTAGAATCGATGATGGAAACAGGGCATGATCCCTCTCAACACATTGAAGAGCTAAAAGCGATTAGTAACAAGCCAGAAGATAAATTTTTTCATATTTATGCCAGTTATTTTGAGAAAAGGAATTTTTCCCAACCAGACCTTATGGCCTATTGTGAAGATATAATGTTCCAATTTTTCAGAAAGAATGGTTATATAAAAGAAACAAGAAATGTTGCCGCAGAACTTGCGCGTCATTACAGCAAGTTGCAAAAATGGGAAAAAGCTTATTTTTATCAATCTTTCTTAAATGAGAATGGCGGTGAATTGAATTGAAAAATAAGAAATTACTAGCTTTATCTATGATGTGCACGGGCTTATTATCTGCCGTTGTACTTGGTGGTCCAAACGTTTTACCTCCACTTTAATAAAGCGAAAAAAGCTGCTTACTTGTGTAAGCAGCTTTTCAGCTTGTAGACAAAAGAATTATTATGTTAGTTAACGAATGTATTATTCATCTCATCCTATATACTGGATCCTTCGCTCCATGCGGACGCTTTCCGCGGACGAAGCGCTGAGCCTCCTCGTCGCAAGCTCCTGCGGGGTCTCATCACTCCGTTTTTCCGCAGGAGTCGCCGCATTGCGCTTCGGATCCTTGTGTGATTACTCATTAATCCTCTTGAAAACAAATTCGCTGGTTACTCTCTCTAATTAGAGCTATATGCTAACAACCGTTCTGGCCACGAAGACTCCTATGGGACAGCGAAAGCTGAAGACCCCGCAGGAACGCAAGTGACGAGGAGGCTGAAGCTGAGCCCATGGAAAGCGTAGTGGCCAGAACGGTTGTGGTTATACACAACTATACATTTTCAATAGACTTTGTCTACAGTCTGAGCGAAAAAAGCTGCTTACTTGTGTAAGCAGCTTTTTTCGTTATCGACTATCACGTATGATTGAGAAAAAGAGAGGGAGTGACATATGTATAAGAAAAAACAATATGTTTTTAGTGACCATAAGCCCATCTTAGTGGAAATCCGTCATTATAAAAAATCAGACTTTCCGGCATTGATAGCAATTCAGCAAGAGAGTTTTCCTCCTCCATTTCCATCAGAACTTTGGTGGAATGAGGAGCAGCTAACAAATCACATAAAGTTGTATCCTGAAGGTGCTGTATGTATTGAAGTTGAGGGGGAAATGGCGGGTTCGATTACAGCGTTGCTGACAGATTTTAATCCAGCGTCCCCGGCACATACTTGGCAAGAGGCGACAGACAATGGGTATATTCGCAATCACAATCCAGAGGGTAAAACTTTGTATATTGTCGACATCTGTATTCGACCTAAATACCGCTCGTTAAAATTGGGGCAGTTATTAATGCAAGCGATGTATGAACGCGTCGTATGCGACGACTTAGACCGAGTACTTGGTGGAGGAAGGATGCCTAAATTCCATAATTTTTCGGATAAGTTGACTGCAGAACAATACGCAGAGCAAGTGGTAGAAGGTAAAATCAAAGACCCCGTCATCTCCTTTTTACTTCGCTGCGGGAGAACGCCAGTGTGCGTGGTGGAAAATTATTTAGAAGATGAAGAGTCTGAAGGTCATGCCTTATTAATGGAGTGGAAAAATCCTTTTCAAAACGATCATTAATATAGTGCTAAAAAAACAAGTCGCACCTGTGAGTGCGACTTGTTTTTTATTTATATATCAAAACGAAAAGCTTTAATCGTAATGTCGTCATTTAACGGTTTGAAGTCGAGCGAAGAAATATGTTTAAACCCCATTTTTTCATACAAGTCGATGGCGTTCTTCATATAACACCCCGTTTGTAACTTAATTGATTGTTGTTTGCGGATTTTGGAAATGTCGATGCAATGTTCAACAAGTGCTTTGCCGACTCCACGTGAACGGAACTCAGGTGTCACAGCTAACAAACGAATTTCAGGAGATGTAAGTATTTCTGAGTCTGCCGCATATGTATTGGGGTTAGCATGGTACAGTGCCACACTCCCTACAATGTCCCAACCAATTTCGGCTACAAATACTTCTACACCAGGCTGTAAGTTATGGGCAGAAACCAAACTGGATTTCAGTCGATCCCAATGAGTTGGTGATAGCTCTTCTTTAAAAGTTTTGTAGGCGATAAAACGCTGTTCTTTTAGTAAATGAACTTCATACCTCTTAGCTTCCCGAATCAACAAATTTTCAGCCCCTTTAATTCAAATTGCTAATGTTTGTAAAATAGTATAGGAAAAATGCTGAAATAGAAGAGAATACAAGTCCAGCCATTCCTCAAGTATGTAAAGAGACAATTGTTGAGTAACTCAATTTAAATGTTATTCTAGACAAGCTAATTATAAAGAAATATATTGCATATATCAATAGTCATAATTGATATGATAGAATGTAAACGCATACATATGTAAATTATTTGACGATTAAAAAAATAATGAAATATTATTCTTTTATTCGTTGAATTCTGATAAATGTGCTCTATAATAAATAGAAAAGAAAGGATAGGATAAATTATGAAAAAAGATTTGCGTATTAATAGTAAAGTTTTTAGTGAAGGAGCAATGAGAGCTCCTAACAGAGCAATGCTCCGTTCAGTAGGCGTGACAGATGAAGATTTTAAAAAACCAATGATTGGTGTCGCTAGCACATGGAGTGAAGTGACCCCTTGTAATATACATATTGATGACTTAGCGATTAGTGCCAAAAAAGGGGCTAGAGCAGCTGGAGGCGTCCCATTTATCTTTAATACAATTACTGTGTCTGACGGAATTTCAATGGGAACAGCAGGCATGAAATATTCACTTTCAAGCCGCGATGTGATTGCAGATTCAATTGAAACAGTGGTAGGAGCAGAAAGTTTGGATGGTTTAGTCGCAATTGGTGGTTGTGATAAAAATATCCCAGGTTGCTTAATCGCTATTGCCAATTCTGAAGTTCCCGCTGTTTTTGTTTACGGAGGAACAATCGCACCAGGTCGTCACAATAACAGAGATATTGACATTGTTTCTGTATTTGAAGGTGTAGGTCAGCATAATAACGGTGACATGGACGATAGTACATTGCGCAATATCGAGTGCGGGGCATGTCCAGGTGCTGGTTCATGTGGCGGAATGTATACAGCAAATACAATGGCATCTGCTGCTGAAGCGATGGGAATGAGTTTGCCAGGAAGTTCTTCAAATCCAGCGGTATCAGCTGAAAAACTAGCAGATTGCGAAAAAGCAGGAGCAGCTGTACATAATTTACTGGAATTAGATATTTATCCAAAAGACATTATGACAAAAGAAGCATTTGAAAATGCGATTACGGTCGTAATGGCATTGGGTGGATCGACAAATGCCATTCTACATTTATTGGCGATTGCTCACGCTGCAGAAGTGGACTTAACGATCGACGACTTTAACCGCTTGCAAAAAACAGTGCCACATTTGGCTGATTTAAAACCAAGTGGCAAATACGTTATGCAAGATTTACACCGAGTTGGTGGGGTTCAAGCGGTTATGAAAATGTTGCTAGAAGCAGGTTATCTGCATGGGGACTGTATGACGGTTACAGGTAAAACAGTGGCAGAAAACCTAAACGAAGCTCCGGCCTTGCAAGAAGGCCAACAAGTTATTATGCCTTTTGATAATCCGAAACGTAAAGATGGACCACTGATTGTCTTAAAAGGAAACTTATCTCCAAACGGCGCAGTAGCAAAAGTATCCGGTGTGAAAGTCAAACGTCATACAGGTCCAGCTCGCGTTTACAACAATGAAAAAGAAGCAACAGATGCTGTTATGGCTAACGAAATTAACGAAGGCGATGTGTTAGTTATTCGTTATGTAGGGCCAAAAGGTGGTCCAGGGATGCCAGAAATGTTATCGGTTTCTGCAATTCTTGTTGGGAAAGGGATGGATGCTTCGGTTGCATTGCTGACAGACGGACGTTTTTCTGGCGGAACTCACGGTTTAGTAGTAGGCCATATCGCACCAGAAGCTCAAGTTGGCGGACCGATTGCGTTGCTTGAAGAAGGAGATATCGTGACGATCGATTCGGATCTGCAAGAAATTTCAATGGATGTATCGGAAGAGGAGTTAGAAGAACGCCGTAAACGTTGGGTGGCTCCGCCACTTTATAAAAAAGGCGTGCTTGGTAAATATGCGCATAATGTTTCGTGTTCATCAAAAGGAGCCGTTACGGATTACTTGAATCGTTCATAAATGGGATCGACGAAGACAGACTTTGGCAGTCAGGTGACTTTTAGTAAAATGAAAGTCATCTGAAATGTTGAGGCACATTAAAAGGGGGAAATGACATTGGTAAATAAAAAGTTCGGGTTTGTTTCAATTATGGTGGCAAGTGCATTGGCATTAACAGCTTGCGGAAGTTCTGATAGTGAATCATCAGGAGGAGACTCGGATGAAAAGTTTGTGCTTCAAGCAGGACATTCATTACCTGACGATCACCCATACCATTTAGCCTTACAAGAAATGGCAGATGCTGTCGATGAACGAACAGATGGACAAGTAACAATTGAAATTTTTGCGAACAGTGAAATTGGCGCTGAGCGTGAATTGACAGAAGGGATGGGACTTGGCACTGTCGATTTAGTTGTCTCTTCAACTGCTCCAGTGACGAACTTTGTACCAGAATTGGGCGTTTTGGATGTTCCATTCTTATTCCAAGACCGTGAATCTGCTGTAGAAGTTTTAGAAGGTGATATTGGAGATGAGTTATTCGCTAAGATGGAAGAAAACGGCATCATCGGCTTGTCTTGGGGAGAGAATGGCTATCGTCATATTACCAATGCGATCCGCCCAATCGAAACACCTGAAGATTTAAAAGGCTTGAAAATCAGAACGCAAGAAAACGAAATTCATTTAGCTGCTTTTGAAGCATTAGGTGCGCAACCAACACCAATGGCTTGGACTGAAGCCATTACTGCTTTGCAACAAGGTGTAGTAGATGCACAGGAAAACCCAGCGATTGTTGCTGACCAATTTAGTTTATATGATGCAAATCAAAAATATATGAGTTTAACTGGCCATGTTTATTCTGTAGCTATTTATATGTTGAGCCAAAAAACATATGATGAATTGCCGGAGGAATTACGCGATATCGTTGTAGAAGAAGGTCAAAAAGCAGGTGCAAAAGAACGTGAGTTAATCGTTGAAATGGAGAAAGAATCTCTTCAAACATTAAAAGATCAAGGAATGGAAATTATTGAAGATATCGATACTGCTCCTTTCCAAGAAGCGGTTCTTCCTGTTTATGACACAATCGAGCACCAGGACCTATTAAACGAAATTTTAGACGCACAGAAATAAAATAATACGTTAATTCAAAAAAGAGAGAATCCATTCTCTCTTTTTTATATCGGGGGCAACAACATGAATAAATGGATCGGCTATATGAATTTAGGCATTAAGCATGTATTAAACCTTATTATGGCATTGCTGGTTACCGTAGTATTTCTTCAAGTGATTTTCCGGTTTGTTTTGAATTCACCATTAGCTTGGACAGAAGAGTTGGCGAGGTATAGTTTAATTTGGCTAACATTTTTAGGAGCTGCTTATGCGATGTCTTCAAAAGCCCATATCGGAATGGAGTTTTTTGTGAAATTATTTGCAGTTCCTGTCCGCAAAGTGCTTTATAGCATTGCGACATTTGCAAGTCTACTTTTTTTCTTGTTAATGGTAGTAGAAGGATATGATCTTGCAATGCAAGGGATGTCTCAAACTTCTCCCGTTTTACGAATTCCGATGGGCGTCATTTACATGGTAATTCCCGTGAGTGGGGCAATTTTAATTATTAATATGGCCTCGCAATTTTCCAAAGACTTTAAAAGCGGGGGTGTCTAAAGATGGCATTGGTATTGTTTCTTTTATTAATGGCTTTATTTTTAATTAATGTCCCGATTGCTGTTGGCCTTGGGCTTGCTTCAACGCTCGTTTTCTTTATCGATGGCAATGTGTCATTGATCGTTATAATTCAGCGAATGTTCAATTCGGTAGACTCGTTTCCCCTTATGGCGATTCCTTTTTTCATCTTGGCAGGCAAGCTAATGGAAAGTGGTGGGATTTCCCGCCGACTCATTCATTTAGCAAATGTTATTTTTGGACGTGTTAAAGGTGGACTCGGAATTGTATCAATTGTTGCCTGTGCTTTTTTTGCAGCAATTTCAGGTTCTGCAGCCGCAACAACAGCTGCGGTAGGTGCACTAATGATTCCCGCTATGGTTAACAAAGGCTACGATAAAAGTTTTGCGACAGCTATTCAAGCTGCTGGTGGAACCATCGGAATTATGATCCCACCTAGCGTTCCTCTCGTGCTTTACGGAGTGGCAGCAGGCGTTTCAGTCAGTGAATTGTTTATCGCAGGCATTGTTCCAGGATTGTTTGTTATGGTTTCGCTTATTTTACTTGTTTACTTGATTTCCTTAAAAGAAGGTTACGGGGGTGGCGAAAAGTTTGGTTTGAAAGATTTCTTTAAAGCGTTTCTCGACGCATTCCTTGCTTTAATGATGCCAGTAATTATTTTAGGAGGAATTTATGGTGGGATTTTCACACCAACAGAAGCTGCGGTTGTTGCAGTGGTATACGGATTGTTCGTCGGGATTTTCGTTTACCGCGAAATCAAGTTGACCGATTTAGCTAGAATTTTCTCTTCTTCTGTAATTGTCACTTCGGTAATTATGTTTATTATTGCCGGTGCTTCGGTGTTTGGTTATTATTTAACGCGTCAGCGAATTCCTGCCGAACTGACAGAATTAATGCTTAGTGTGACAGATAATTGGATTATTGCTTTGTTGATATTAAACTTGTTATTGCTAATTTGTGGTGTCTTTCTTGAAACTTCAGCAGCCATCATTATTTTAACGCCGATTCTTGTACCAATTGCCAATGCACTTGGAATTGATTTGGTGCATTTCGGGATTATTATGATTGTCAACTTAGGAATTGGGTTTATCACTCCTCCAGTTGGCGTCAATTTATTTGTTGCAGCAAATATTGCTGGAACCAAATTTGAAAGTTTGTTAAAAGCGATTGTGCCATTTATTTTGGTAATGATTGTCGATGTTTTGATCATTTCGTTTATTCCAGCAATCACGTTGTTCCTTATTGGTGACTAAACTATTGGAGGAGAATTTATGAGAGCATATAAAATAGCAGTACTACCTGGAGATGGAATAGGTCCCGACGTTACGAAAGAAGCAGTCAAGGTTTTGGAAGCGCTAAAGAAGCAAGATCCAACATTCGACATTGCGTTTGAACAATTTGAATGGGGCAGCGAATATTATTTAGCCAACGGACATATTATGCCTGAGGATGGCTTGGATCAATTGAAAAATTTTGATGCCATTTTATTTGGAGCTGTAGGCGATAAACGTGTACCCGATGAAATAACCATTTGGGAACTGATTATGCCAATTCGTAAAAACTTTCAACAATACGTCAATATGCGACCAATCAAACGATTGGCTGGGATTGAGTCTCCATTAAAAAACGAGCAACCAATTGATTTTATGGTATTCCGTGAAAATGCAGAAGGCGAGTATTCAAATATCGGTGGTCGCCTGTACCAGCAACATTCGCAAGAAATGGCGATTCAAAATACAGTGATTACAAAACAAGGTGTCGAACGAATTGCCAAATACGCATTTGAGTATGCGCAAAAAAACAACAAATCAAAAGTGACGAGTGCCACAAAATCCAATGCGATTATTCATTCGATGAAGCTATGGGACGAAGTTGTTGAATTGGTCGCAAAAGATTACGGAGATATTGAACTAGAAAGTAATTTCATCGATGCTTTGGCTGCCTATTTCGTTTTGCGTCCAGAATCGTTTGAAGTCGTAATCGCTTCTAATTTATTCGGAGATATTTTAACGGATCTAGGAGCCGCATTAGTAGGTGGGTTAGGCGTTTCACCATCAGGAAATATCAACCCCGAAGGCAATTTCCCTTCTATGTTTGAAGCGATTCATGGTTCAGCGCCGGACATTGCAGGAAAAGGAATTGCTAACCCAATCGCTCAAATTTGGTCAGCTGCATTAATGTTGAATCATTTAGGTCGTGAAGATCTTTCGACTGCTATTGTGGAGGCGATCGAACAAGTAATTCAAGACGGAAAAGTATTGACGCCAGATTTAGGCGGTACTTCCACGACACAAGAAGTAGGTTCAGCTATTGCTGAGAAAGTCCTGATGTTAGTGAAAAACTAGGAGGGAAATTAATGGCGGTAGACAATAAAGTAGCGATTGTGACAGGTGCAAGCGGCGGAATGGGTAAAGAGGTTGTTGAGCGATTTTTGAAACAAGGATCGAAAGTTGCGGCTATCGATCTTCATGTGGATGGTCTACAGGAGTTAGAAGCGCAATACCCAGAGCAATTACTCGTTCTGCAAGGCAATTTAACAGAAGAACAAAGTGTAGCAGCGGCTATTCAGAAAACGGCAGACAAGTTTGGTCGCATTGATGTATTAGCAAATGTTGCTGGAATTGCACAAGCAGCAACAGATATTGAAAATGTGACACTCAAAGACTGGGAGCGTATTATGGCGATCAACTCAACAGCTGTATTTTTAACGTCTCGTGCAGTAGTTCCACATATGAAGAAACAAAATTGTGGGTCGATTATCAATATTGCTTCTGTTTCTGTTGACCGCCCACGACCGGGATTAAATGCGTACGTGGCGTCAAAAGGAGCAACGATTTCATTGACGAAAGCTTTAGCCATTGAATTAGCTCCTTACAATATACGAGTAAATGCGATAAATCCAGGTCCTGCGGATACCAAAATGTTAGGTGAATTTACCGCATCTGGTGTTGATGAAGGGGAAACGAAAGAAAATATATTCCGTAAAAGTGTGCCATTAGGTGAACTGATTACACCAGATGCAATTGCTAACTGTGTCTTATACCTCAGCTCAGACTTAGCAAAAATGATGACAGGTAGCATTGTAAATGTTGATGGAGGACGCGGAATTTAATTGGGGAGTGAACCGAATCAGTGAAAAAACAGCAAATGTATATTAATGGAGAATGGATAAATAGCATCGGCAACGAAAAACTTGAAACCAAAAATCCAGCAACCGGAGAGGTATTGGCAGAAGTTCCAAGAGGGAAAAAAGAGGACGTTGATGCTGCAGTTCAATCGGCCCGCAGAACATTTGAGTCAGAAGAATGGCAGTCTTTTCCGCCGATTGAACGAGGGAGAATCTTACATAAAGTAGCCGTAGCACTACGGGAAGATGCAGAAGAAATTGCATTGTTAGAAACCCTTGATACCGGAAAACCGTTGACGCAAGCCCGTAAAGATGTGGAAGCATCGGCCTTGTACTTTGAATATTACGCGGGAATGGCTGATAAAATATTTGGCGAAACGATACCTGTTCAACCAGGAATTCTCGATTACACGTTGCGTGAACCAGTTGGCGTAACAGCTCATATTGTGCCTTGGAATTATCCGTTGCAAATTATCTCACGTTCAACAGCAGCGGCAATTGCGACAGGGAATACAGTTGTTGCAAAACCTGCAGAAGATACACCTCTAACGGCAATTAAATTAGCAGAGATATTTGATGCGACCCACTTGCCAAAAGGTGTCTTTAACTTGGTGACGGGTTATGGTTTTGAAGCGGGTGCTGCAATCTCTGAACATCCAGATGTTGATCATATTACTTTTACAGGTTCGGTTCAAACAGGTTCTGCTGTTATGATGGGTGCTGCGAAAAACGTTAAGCCGGTAACGCTTGAGCTTGGTGGAAAGTCACCCAACATCGTCTTTGAAGATTGTGATCAAGAAGAAGCGGTTGAGTGGGTGGTGCGTTCGATTATTCAAAATGCCGGACAAACGTGTTCGGCAGGATCTCGCTTATTGGTGCAGCAGTCTATTAAAGAAGAATTTCTAAAAAAAGTTGTTGTAAAAATGGAAGAGATCCAAATTGGTAAAGGTATAGATGATTTGGATTTGGGGCCGATTTTAAATGAAAAACAATTTTCGCGCATTCTTGAATTCATGAACGTTGCCCGAAACGAAGGAGCAAAATTTCTAACAGGTGGCGAACGTCAAGAAACAGCAGGGCTCGAAAACGGCTACTTTTTCAAACCGACTGTTATTGACGGACTTGCCCCAGATAGTTACGTGTCTCAAGAAGAAATCTTTGCGCCAGTTGTTGCGGCATTTGCATTTGAAACCGAGCAACAAGCGATTGAATTGGCTAATGGTACAGAGTATGGGTTAGTGGCAGGTATTTGGACAAAAGACGGGGCTCGTGCACATCGAGTGGCTAGTAAAATTCGTGCCGGTCAAATTTTCATTAATAACTATGGTGCCGGTGGTGGTGTGCAAATGCCATTTGGTGGATTTAAGAAAAGTGGCTTTGGACGTGAAAAAGGTCTTGAAGCATTGCGTAATTATACAGCTTTAAAAAACGTTGCGTTAAAATACTAACGTTAAAAAATTGGAAAAGGGATGCCCTCGATTTGAGGACATCCCTTTGTTTGTTTAAGGTAACTATAATTTGTTTTGACTCAATTTTTCAACCCATATTACTGGGGAATCATTTCCATTGAAAGTATTACTTTCAGTACCGCGGTCATTGTTCCACTGGGTGCTTTCTAACCTAAGCAACGTAAACCCTACCTTCTTTTACGTCCTTGCGATCCTTAAATCGCGCCAGTGTGAATAAGTATTCTCAAAAACATTATCGTAGAATGCCAGATTATCAAAATTTACCAGTTACCTTTGTGTTAACTAATCAATCATCTCACGTTCTCTTCTAAAAGTCAACCTTTAAAGTTGAGAGGGAAATAGAGGCTTTTATAAAGAGAGGAGACAGCCAGTACAGGTTGAAATTGTCTTTTATTTTGGTCTTACCAATATTGGTGTATAATTAGTGGCATTACTGATAGTGGAAGAAGGAGACTCTTTTATGGATAAGCATTATGCGGATGACAGTTTGGCACTACATACAGATTTATATCAAATCAATATGTCGGAGGCTTATTGGGCAGATGGGATGCACGAACGGAAAGCGATTTTTGAGTTGTTTTTCCGTAAACTACCTTTTGGCAATGGTTATGCTTTGTTTGCGGGGTTAGAACGCATTTTAGACTACTTGAGAAACTTCAAATTTACGGACAGTGATTTAGCTTATCTTCAAGAAGAACTTGGCTATAAGCAAGATTTCATTGATTACTTACGAACGGTTCGGTTTACAGGTGATGTTTACTCAGTAGCAGAAGGTGAGCTTGTTTTTCAAAATGAAGCGTTAATCCGTGTCGAAGCTCCGCTTGTCGAAGCCCAATTGATCGAAACTGCACTTTTAAACATTGTAAATTATCAAACCTTAATCGCGACTAAAGCTAGTCGGATCAAGCAAATTGTTAAAGACGAACGCGTCATGGAATTCGGGACAAGACGTGCTCAAGAAATGGATGCGGCCATTTGGGGGTCGCGCGCAGCTTATATTGGAGGACTTGAAGCCACAAGCAATGCACGTGCTGGCAAAAAATTTGGAATTCCTGTAGCAGGAACGCACGCACATTCAATGGTTCAAGCTTATAAAAATGAATACGATGCATTTCATGCTTATGCAAAACGCCATAAAAACTGTGTCTTTTTGGTTGATACATACGATACATTAAAATCCGGAGTGCCGATTGCGATTCAAGTTGCCAAAGAACTAGGCGACAAAATCAATTTCCAAGGCATTCGTCTAGATAGTGGAGATATTGCCTTCTTATCTAAAGAAGCACGAAAAATGTTGGATGCTGCAGGTTTCAAAGATGTGGAAATCGTCGTTTCCAACGATTTGGACGAATACACAATTTTAAACTTAAAAGCTCAAGGAGCCCGAGTAGATGCATGGGGTATTGGAACAAAATTAATTACGGCTTACGATCAACCGGCATTAGGAGCGGTTTATAAATTGGTAGCTATCGAAAATGAAAAAGGTGAATTAGAAGATACCATTAAAATTTCGGGAAATGCTGAAAAAGTTACGACTCCCGGGCTAAAAAATGTTTATCGTATTATAGATAAGGAAAATGGAAAGTCAGAAGGCGATTATATTGCAATGCACGATGAAGACCCTGCTTCACAAGAACGTTTAAAAATGTTTCACCCAGTTCATACCTTCGTATCGAAATTTGTTACGAATTTTGAAGCCGTAAATATTCATCGTAAAGTAGTTGAACAAGGTCAAATTATTTATAAAAACCCGAGTGTTCAAGAAATGCAGAGTTATGCGATTCAAAATATGGAGTTATTGTGGGAGGAATACAAACGCTCACTAAACCCAGAAGAATACCCAGTAGATTTAAGTCAAAAATGCTGGGATAATAAAATGCGCAACATCCAAGAAGTACGAGATGCCATTCACGAGTTTACTGGAGAATAAGGAGGATTTTAATGTCTACTCTACAACAGCAAATTATTGAAGAACTGAAAGTGCAGCCTACTATTGAACCCAAAAAAGAAATTGAACGAACAATCCAGTTTTTAAAAGATTACTTGAAACGCCATACGTTTCTTAAAGGGTATGTCCTTGGAATTTCAGGTGGTCAAGATTCGACATTGCTTGGCAAGTTAACGCAGATGGCAATTGATCAATTAAATGAAGAGTCGGGAAGTAATGAATATGCATTTTATGCAGTTCGCTTACCTTACGGTGTTCAACTTGATGAGCATGATGCTAAAGATGCAATAGACTTTATCCAACCAACTAAACTTTATACGGTAAATATTAAAGGTGCGGTTGATGCTAGTGAGCAAGCATTAAAAGAAGCGGGCATCGAATTAACCGATTTTGCAAAAGGTAACGAAAAAGCGCGTGAACGGATGAAAGCTCAATACTCGATTGCAGCCATGCATAGTGCGGCTGTGCTGGGAACCGATCATGCGGCAGAAGCTATTACCGGTTTTTATACCAAATTCGGTGATGGCGCAGCTGATTTGACGCCATTATTCCGTTTAAACAAGCGTCAAGGAAAAGCGATGCTACAAGAACTTGGGAGTCCGGAGCATCTCTACTTGAAAGTTCCAACTGCAGATTTAGAAGAAGACAAGCCAGCGCTTCCTGATGAAGTGGCATTAGGAGTCACTTATAAGTTAATCGATGACTATTTAGAAGGTAAGAAAATACCGGCAGATGCACAAGAAAAGCTAGAAGGCCATTATTTAAGAACGCAGCATAAGCGTCATTTACCTATTACGGTATTTGATGATTTTTGGAAATAGATCTTTAAAAAGCAGGAAATCTTAGTAGATTCCTGCTTTTTTATTTTGGGAATTGACTGGAAGAAATTTCATGTAGAGTTGAGTTATGAGCGGCTTTTCGTTATGATTACGATAAGATTGTGATAATTCAAAACATTTTCTGCAGTACATTGGAGGAACTTATAGATGAATGCAAAAGAACGGTTGGAAAAAGTAATCAACAATATTGAAAAAGTCATTATTGGCAAACGTGATATTGCAGAGCTTAGTATAGTTGCAATGTTATCTCACGGTCATGTATTGCTAGAGGATGTGCCAGGTGTTGGGAAAACGATGTTGGTTCGAGCTTTAGCAAAGTCAGTAGGAGCAGACTTTAAGCGCATTCAATTTACACCTGACTTATTGCCATCAGATGTTATTGGTGTTTCGATTTATAACCCGAAAGATATGGAGTTCCATTTTCGCCCTGGGCCAATTATGGGGAATATTATTTTAGCAGATGAAATTAACCGAACCTCTCCCAAAACACAATCTTCTCTTTTAGAAGCGATGGAAGAAGCGTCGGTTACGATTGATGGGGTAACTATGCAAATTCCAAAACCGTTTTTTGTCATGGCTACACAAAATCCAATTGAATATGAAGGAACATACCCTTTGCCTGAAGCACAACTTGATCGTTTTTTATTGAAGATTAAAATGGGATACCCTACTCCGAAAGAAGAAATGGAAGTTTTGAACCGTGCACAAGTTGCTGCGCCGATTGAAGAATTGACTTCTGTAATATCGCTAGAAGAGTTATTAAAATTACAAGATCAAGTGAGAATGATAAGAGTAGATGAAACGATTCGAAGTTATATTGTGGACTTGGCTCGACAAACTCGTCAAGATGCTTATGTTTATTTAGGAGTCAGTCCGCGAGGGTCGATTGCATTGATGAAGGCTTCACAAGCATATGCTCTATTAAAAGGGCGTGATTATGTAACGCCAGATGATGTTCAATATTTAGCGAAATTTGTTTTCGGTCATCGCATTATGTTGCGCTCAGAGGCTCGTTACGATGGCATAACGGTTGAAGAAATTACAGAACGCATCTTAGCGAAAACCCATGTACCTGTTCAAAGGTTTGTTGGTAAATGAACCAATTGAAAAATAACACCGCTTTATGGGGGCGCATCCTAATCGTGCTTTTTCTTCTGTTTTTAACTTTTTCTTTTGCCATGTTTCAAGGAGGATTTGTTAGTTGGTTTATTTTTTATATGTCTTTACCGTTTATCGGGTATTCCGTGCTATTAGCGTTGTATCCATTACAGAAAATTAAAGTCTCCCGAGAAATTCATACAGCTCAAGTTCGTAAAGGTGGAGACTTTTCCGCGACTGTCACCGTTTATCGGGAAAATCCTTTTCCACTCCTTTACACCGTATTAAGTGAACAAACTCATTCACCGTCTTTAAATAAAATTATCGTAAATCAACCTCCTAAAATGATTGTGCCAGGGTTTCGAAAATCTTATTCTTGGACGTATACACTCGAGAACATGCCTCGAGGAGAACATGTGTTAGAAGGCGTTCGCTTAGAAATTTCGGATTTTTTTGGGTGGGTAAAAAAAACTCGGTTATTGCCAATTCAACAAACAATTTTGGTTTATCCAAATACAGTGGAAATTGCTTATCGCCCCATAGAATCACGCTACGATCATGGCTCAATGGCTGCTCCTTTTACTTTAGTGAAAGATACGACAATGGCAAGTGGCGTACGTGATTACCAGCCCGGTGACCGAGTGTCATGGATTCATTGGAAATCTTATGCACGTACACAAACATTGCGCACGAAAGAATTTGAAGATCGTCAGTCTCAAGACCTTTTTTTACTAGACGATCGAAGAGCATCAGAGAAATTTGAATTACAAGTAGAGTTAGTCGCTTCTATATTGAGGTCGGTTGTACACGCGAACTCAAGCTTAGCTTATTTATCCATTGGTCAAAAACGCAATTATTTTCCGGTCGTTCAAACAGAAGAGCATTTGCAACGGCTGATGTATCATTTAGCGAAAGTGCAAAGTGACTTGGATAAACCGGTAGATCAAGCGGTTGGACGCGAACTTCAACAAATGAATACTTCGAGTTTATTGTATGTAACGAGTTGTCTTTCAGTAGAGATGGTTCACTCTATTCAAAGGAACGCTAAAAATTTAAGTAATTGCATGTGTTTAGTGGTAGTGAGTAAGGGTGAAACCTTACGCGAAGAAGATGAACAAGTGCATCAATTTGCCCGCTCAAAAGGATTTGTTGTGAAACGTGTGAGTCCTGAAAACTTTGCAACGGTGTTTACGGAGGTGAGCCGGTAATGACTTCTATTAGAAAAAATAAATTTTTCATGGCCATCTTATATATATTAGTTTTCTTTATGTTAGCCGAATGGTTAACGCCAGTTATAGTATTGACCGAAACGGGTCATCAAACCTTGTTTTTGATTTTTATCGCAGGTGGATTATTGATGGCATTTCTGAGAGTTCCTTGGTGGTTTTCGGGACCTATAAAAATTTTGTATATGTTATGGTTTATTGTTTATGTCTATACTGGCAATGTATTTTTTACAGGCGAAGCCATACAATTTCTCCAATCTAACATTCGTATGAATCTTTCAGCTTTGTTTAGCCAAAACTGGGAACAAACAACTGACGTTTTCCGAACCATTTTGTTTTTTGTATTGTTGTGGATGGCCATTTATTTGATTCACTACTGGGTGAGTTTCAGGTCCAGCATTTTTTTGTTCTATATATTGACTGTGGTGTTTATCGCTGTATTAGATACCTTTAGTCCATATTCTGGAGAAACTGCAATTGTACGAATCATGATTATCGGTCTTTTGCTAGCGGGTCTTTTGTATTTGGTTCGGTGGATGGAAAGTCACCAAATTTCAGAGCATGCTGATAAAGTAGCTTTGTTCGCAGTCCCTCTCGTTTTAGGAATCGCCGTTTCGACGGCGTTTGCATTGTATTTACCAAAAGCAGATCCGATTTGGCCGGATCCAGTGCCGTTTTTAACTTCTTTTTCTGGACAAGGAGGTCTTGGGAGCGGCAATGTCGGTAGAATTGGATACGGCGTCGACGACTCACGTTTAGGTGGTTCATTTATTGGAGATGATACGCCAGTCTTCCGAGCAGAAGTATCAGAAGGTCAATATTGGAAAGTTGAATCGAAAGATACTTATACCACAAAAGGTTGGGAACTGACAGAAAATGTAGGGGAGTCGTTTATCTATTCAAACGACGAACCAGTAGATACTGAATTTGATGCAGGGGAAGAAGAGTTAGAATCGGTAGCTGTATCAATGGAGCAGAAATTCCCATTTGTTTTATACCCATATGGGACTGAGTCATTTTCGATGGAAGCATCACCAAGTTATCAATATACTACAGCGGATCAGCGTTTTGAAACTTATCAAAATGGAGAAGGGCTAATACCCGAAGAGTATGAAGTCTCTTTTGCTGAACCTAGCTATAGTTTGAAAAATTTGCGTGAAACAAGAGAAGAGGATTTAGCAGAGCTGCCTATTGAGTTTGATCGCTATGTACAATTGCCGGCTGAGCTCCCTGAAAGAGTTCGCGACTTAGCGATTGAAATTACTGCTAACAGTGAATCGTTATATGATCAAGCATTAGCTATAGAGAGCTATTTTAAAACATCTGGATTTACTTATAGTCAAACAGATATTCCAGTTCCTGAAGCAGATCAAGATTATGTGGATCAGTTTCTATTTGATACAAAAAGAGGGTATTGTGATAATTTTTCAACCTCTATGGTTGTGTTGTTACGGTCGCTTGATATACCCGCTCGGTGGGTGAAAGGTTTTAATGAAGGTGAACAAATAGATGCGCAAGGTGAGACGGATATTTATGAAATCACCAATAATAATGCGCATTCTTGGGTAGAAGCTTATATGCCAGGCGTGGGATGGATGTTATTTGAACCAACGATTGGTTTTACAGGTTCATCATCTATTGATTTTGATTTGGAACTAGATCCAACGGACCCGGAACAACCCGATCCTCAGGAGCGTCCAGAGACACAAGAACCTGAAAATGCAGAAGATGAAGAAGTTGTGGTCTCTTCACAAAATGCTTTTTGGAATCGTCTTACAGATTTCATTTCAACTAACCGTTGGAAACTGATTTGGACAATTGTTGCATTGGGTGTTGTAGGAGCTATTCTTTTCAAAATTCGTCACAGGTGGATGCCTAAATTTCTTATTTCTTATTACCGGATGCGTGGGCAAGAACCGGTTCAATTTGAAAAAGCCTACTTAAGATTATTGAAACAACTCGAATTATACGGCATCCATCGGAAGTCAGGCCAAACCTTAAAATCATATGCAGCTTACATTGATTCATTTTTTGGGACACGAGAAATGTCTGAATTGACCGCCGCGTATGAACGGATGATTTATGGGGGAGATGTTGAATCCGTTGACTGGCATGAGTTAAAGGAAAGTTGGGAAAATTTAATCAATCGGACAAGCGGTTGATTTTACAACCTTTAAAATGTACAATTGATTAAATTATAAATTACAGGTGCCCTCATATATGTCCGATAATATGGATCGGATGTCTCTACCAAGTCCCCGGAAATGACTTGACTATGAAGGTGGATGACGCACGCTTTTTGACGTGTGCATTCGCCTTTTTGATGTAGAGCAGAAGAACGCGAGGTCCATTTTTCGCGTTCTTTTGTTATTTTGAGACCTGAATCGAATAGAAGAGGTGAAGGTTTTGCCAGTTAGTCCTATGTTGAAAGAACAGAAAAAAATCGTCGTTTTGGATTTCGGAAGTCAATACAATCAGTTGATTACTCGCCGCATCCGTGAAATTGGGGTTTATAGCGAGCTTCACCCGCACACAATCACTGCTGAAGAAATCAAAGAGATGAACGCTACGGGAATTATTTTCTCTGGTGGTCCAAATTCTGTTTATGATGAAAATGCATTTTCAATTGATGATGCCATTTTTGAAATGGGCTTGCCGATTTTAGGGATTTGCTACGGTATGCAATTAATGGCTCTCCATTTAGAAGGAAAAGTAGAAAAAGCACAAAACCGTGAGTACGGCAAAGCGGAATTAAAGCTGACGAAAGAAAGCAAAATTTTTAAAGACCTTCCGGAAGAACAAATCGTATGGATGAGCCACGGTGATTTAGTTACAGCTGCGCCTCCAGGGTTTGATGTGATCGGAACAAGTGCAAGCTGTCCGATTGCTTCAATGGCCGATGAAAACCGCGGATTCTACGGCGTTCAATTCCATCCAGAAGTACGTCATTCGATTTATGGCAATGATTTATTGCGCAAATTTGTTTATGACGTTTGTGGAATGCAAGACGACTGGTCGATGGAAAATTACATTGAATTAGAAATCGAAAAAATCCGTGAAGAAGTTGGTGACAAAAAAGTACTTTGCGCACTTAGTGGTGGAGTAGATTCTTCAGTCGTTGCTGTCTTGATCCATAAAGCAATTGGTGATCAATTAACATGCATGTTTGTAGATCACGGTCTTCTTCGTAAAGGAGAGGCAGAAAGCGTGATGAAAACTTTTGCTGACGGATTCAACATGAACGTTATCAAAATCGATGCACGCGATCGTTTCATGAGTAAACTTGAAGGTGTTACTGATCCAGAGAAAAAACGTAAAATTATCGGGAACGAATTTATCTATGTATTCGATGATGAAGCTTCGAAACTTGAGGGTATGGACTTTCTTGCACAAGGAACGCTGTACACTGACATTATCGAAAGTGGAACAACAACTGCCCAAACGATTAAATCCCACCATAATGTTGGGGGATTACCGGATGACATGCAGTTTAAATTGATCGAACCGTTAAATACGTTATTCAAAGATGAAGTACGTGTTCTTGGTACTGAGCTTGGTATGCCAGAAGAAATCGTTTGGCGTCAGCCGTTCCCAGGTCCAGGACTAGGTATTCGCATTATGGGAGCCGTAACTGAAGAGAAACTTAAAATTGTTCGTGAGTCTGACTGGATTTTACGCGATGAAATCAAAAAAGCAGGCCTCGACCGCGACATCTGGCAATACTTCACTGTGTTACCGGATTTGCGCAGTGTCGGAGTAATGGGAGATGCTCGTACTTACGATTACGCAATCGGTATTCGTGCAGTAACGTCAATTGACGGCATGACTTCTGATTGGGCTCGCATTCCTTGGGAAGTTTTAGAGAAAATCAGTGTTCGTTTAGTCAATGAAGTAGATCACATTAACCGTGTACTTTATGATATTACAAGCAAGCCACCAGCAACAATCGAGTGGGAATAAAGATAGCATGCCGACTAATTTAGTCGGCATTTTTATTTTTCACGAACTTTTTTGTGTTATGTATTAAAAATGTTCGTGTTTGGTATTGTTAATTCGTTTTATACATGATATATTACGATAGAAATTAAATAAGCTTGTCGTATAATGTCGGGGATATGGCCCGAAAGTTTCTACCGAGTTACCGTAAATAACTCGACTACGATTTTAATCCTGTTCACTATTGAGCGGGATGCCTTTCATTTTTTATATGAAGGGATAAATCGAACGCATACGGCAATCTGCTGTGTGCGTTTTTCTTTTGTAGGATTTATACGCAGGCAAGTCGGAGGAATCAGCATGAAAAAGTATTTTCAGTTTGAAGAACTAGGAACGAATTACCGCCGTGAATTTATTGGCGGTTTAACAACGTTTCTTGCGATGGCATATATTCTTGTCGTCAACCCGTTAACTTTAACGTTACAGTCAGTACCCGATCTTCCAGATTCAATGCGGATGGATTATGGAGCCGTATTTATGGCTACAGCATTAGCTGCTGCAATCGGTTGTTTAATAATGGGGATTCTCGCGAAATATCCAATTGCGCTTGCTCCAGGTATGGGCTTAAACGCATTTTTTGCTTACACGGTTATTTTAACTTACGGGATTCCTTGGCAAACTGCATTAACAGGCGTTTTATTTTCAGGACTTATTTTTATTCTTCTTACGTTAACAGGTCTTCGTGAACTAATCATCAACTCGATTCCTGCTGAATTAAAATATGCAGTAGGAGCAGGGATTGGCTTATTCATTACGTTCATCGGATTGCAAAATGCAAATATCATTGTAGACAACCCAGCTACTTTAGTTGGACTAGGAGATCTTTCAAACAGTTCAGCGTTGTTAGCAATCTTTGGGTTAATCGTAACTGTAATCTTTATGGCTCGCGGTATCCAAGGTGGAATTTTCTTTGGGATTTTAATCGCAGCAGTAGTTGGAATGATCTTTGGTGTTGTGAACTGGCCTAGTGCAATTATCGACTTGAATGTTCCAAGCATGGCTCCAACTTTCGGTGTAGCGCTTGAACCAATCTTCAACGATTTTGGGTCATTGATAAATATTCAGTTTCTTGTTGTGGTGTTAACTTTCTTATTCGTTGATTTCTTCGACACTGCTGGAACTTTAGTGGCTGTGGCCAATCAAGCAGGCTTGATGAAAGACAATAAACTTCCAAGAGCAGGCAAAGCATTACTAGCAGATTCTATTGCGACAGTTAGCGGAGCAATCTTCGGAACATCAACAACTACTTCTTATATTGAATCATCTGCAGGAGTTGCAGCGGGTGCACGATCTGGCTTTGCAGCTGTAGTAACAGGTATGCTGTTCCTCATCTCAATTTTCTTTTATCCAGTCCTTGAAGTAATCACTAGCGCCGTGACAGCTCCGGCTTTAATCATCGTAGGTGTCTTGATGGTTTCAGCGCTCGGGAAAATAGATTGGACAAAATTTGAAGTCGCAGTTCCTGCTTTCCTAACGATGATCGCTATGCCACTTGGCTATAGTATCGCAACAGGTATTGCCATTGGATTTATCTTCTATCCAATTACAATGCTTGTTGCAGGAAAGGGGAAACAGATTCATCCGATTATGTATGGATTGTTTGTCATCTTCGTTCTTTACTTTATTTTCTTAGCGTAAGATAGGAAGTCCGCCAATTTACTTGGCGGACTTTTTTCTTTGAGCTAGCAAAAAATGAAAACTGTATCTTATAGAAGAAACTCGAATAGTACCATAAGCAAATGCAGTGGTTGAAAAGAAGTTGTACTTTATAAAATAGAGGAGTGAGAAAGGAACCATGACTTTAATATTGAGAAATTTCAATTCCTAAACAACATAGGAAAGGTTAGAAATATAAGGGGAACTCTTCAATGTAAAGGGTAAACTTCCTTACTTATTTGTAACGTAATTGTAATCTGAATAGTTAGATAAATCTGTTATAATAAGTTTACGAAAAAAATTCATTAAAGTGTTGACTCTATAATATGAGCGTGGTATATTAATTGAGTCGCCAATGAGCGCGACAAACTGAACCTTGAAAACTGAACAGCAAAACGTCAACAAACAGCAACGGCCGCGCAAAACGGCCCGCGCAAAACTTACTGATCAGCAGTATGCAGATCAAAGCGAATCGTGCGTCTTCGGACGGCGATACGCCAGCAGTATTGAGCAATCAACACTACTCTATAATGGAGAGTTTGATCCTGGCTCAGGACGAACGCTGGCGGCGTGCCTAATACATGCAAGTCGAGCGGAACCAGAGGAGCTTGCTCCTTCTGGTTTAGCGGCGGACGGGTGAGTAACACGTGGGCAACCTGCCCTGCAGATCGGGATAACTCCGGGAAACCGGTGCTAATACCGAATAGTTTGCGGCCTCTCCTGAGGCTGCACGGAAAGACGGTTTCGGCTGTCACTGCAGGATGGGCCCGCGGCGCATTAGCTAGTTGGTGGGGTAATGGCCTACCAAGGCGACGATGCGTAGCCGACCTGAGAGGGTGATCGGCCACACTGGGACTGAGACACGGCCCAGACTCCTACGGGAGGCAGCAGTAGGGAATCTTCCGCAATGGACGAAAGTCTGACGGAGCAACGCCGCGTGAGTGACGAAGGTTTTCGGATCGTAAAACTCTGTTGTGAGGGAAGAATAAGTACCAATTAACTACTGGTACCTTGACGGTACCTCACCAGAAAGCCACGGCTAACTACGTGCCAGCAGCCGCGGTAATACGTAGGTGGCAAGCGTTGTCCGGAATTATTGGGCGTAAAGCGCGCGCAGGCGGTCCTTTAAGTCTGATGTGAAAGCCCACGGCTCAACCGTGGAGGGTCATTGGAAACTGGAGGACTTGAGTGCAGAAGAGGAAAGTGGAATTCCATGTGTAGCGGTGAAATGCGTAGAGATGTGGAGGAACACCAGTGGCGAAGGCGACTTTCTGGTCTGTAACTGACGCTGAGGCGCGAAAGCGTGGGGAGCAAACAGGATTAGATACCCTGGTAGTCCACGCCGTAAACGATGAGTGCTAAGTGTTAGGGGGTTTCCGCCCCTTAGTGCTGCAGCTAACGCATTAAGCACTCCGCCTGGGGAGTACGGCCGCAAGGCTGAAACTCAAAGGAATTGACGGGGGCCCGCACAAGCGGTGGAGCATGTGGTTTAATTCGAAGCAACGCGAAGAACCTTACCAGGTCTTGACATCCCACTGCCCGGTGTAGAGATACGCTTTTCCCTTCGGGGACAGTGGTGACAGGTGGTGCATGGTTGTCGTCAGCTCGTGTCGTGAGATGTTGGGTTAAGTCCCGCAACGAGCGCAACCCTTGATCTTAGTTGCCAGCATTTAGTTGGGCACTCTAAGGTGACTGCCGGTGACAAACCGGAGGAAGGTGGGGATGACGTCAAATCATCATGCCCCTTATGACCTGGGCTACACACGTGCTACAATGGACGGTACAAAGGGTTGCCAACCCGCGAGGGGGAGCCAATCCCATAAAACCGTTCTCAGTTCGGATTGTAGGCTGCAACTCGCCTGCATGAAGCCGGAATCGCTAGTAATCGTGGATCAGCATGCCACGGTGAATACGTTCCCGGGCCTTGTACACACCGCCCGTCACACCACGAGAGTTTGTAACACCCGAAGTCGGTGAGGTAACCCTTGTGGAGCCAGCCGCCGAAGGTGGGACAGATGATTGGGGTGAAGTCGTAACAAGGTAGCCGTATCGGAAGGTGCGGCTGGATCACCTCCTTTCTAAGGATAAATTCGGAACCGGGCGCCTAGCGCTCCGGGGTTGACGTTTTGCGTTCAGTTTTGAAGGTTCACCTTCAGGCGGCAACGCCTTTTTTTGTGACTTTCAACAACTTGTTCTTTGAAAACTGGATAAAACGACATTGAAACATAATGCAAGAAATTCAAGTACGCGTGACTTTTAGTCACAACTTTTTAATTAACCATTGGTTAAGTTAGAAAGGGCGCACGGTGGATGCCTTGGCACTAGGAGCCGAAGAAGGACGGCACTAACACCGATATGCTTCGGGGAGCTGTAAGTGAGCTGTGATCCGGAGATTTCCGAATGGGGGAACCCACTACTTTTAATCGAGTAGTATCCATGTGTGAATCTATAGCACATGAGAAGGCAGACCCAGGGAACTGAAACATCTAAGTACCTGGAGGAAGAGAAAGCAAATGCGATTCCCTGAGTAGCGGCGAGCGAAACGGGATCAGCCCAAACCAAGAGGCTTGCCTCTTGGGGTTGTAGGACACTCTATACGGAGTTACAAAAGGTAGGATTAGGCGAAGCGACCTGGAACGGTCCGCCGCAGTGGGTAACAGCCCCGTAGCCGAAAACCTTGCCCCTCCAGAGTGGATCCTGAGTACGGCGGAACACGTGAAATTCCGTCGGAATCTGGGAGGACCATCTCCCAAGGCTAAATACTTCCTAGTGACCGATAGTGAACCAGTACCGTGAGGGAAAGGTGAAAAGCACCCCGGAAGGGGAGTGAAATAGATCCTGAAACCGTGTGCCTACAAGTAGTCAAAGCCCGTTAATGGGTGATGGCGTGCCTTTTGTAGAATGAACCGGCGAGTTACGATTGCATGCAAGGTTAAGCTGAGAAGGCGGAGCCGCAGCGAAAGCGAGTCTGAATAGGGCGACAGAGTATGCAGTTGTAGACCCGAAACCAGGTGATCTACCCATGTCCAGGGTGAAGGTAAGGTAACACTTACTGGAGGCCCGAACCCACGCACGTTGAAAAGTGCGGGGATGAGGTGTGGGTAGCGGAGAAATTCCAATCGAACCTGGAGATAGCTGGTTCTCTCCGAAATAGCTTTAGGGCTAGCCTCAAGATAGAGAATCCTGGAGGTAGAGCACTGTTTGGACTAGGGGCCCATCCCGGGTTACCGAATTCAGACAAACTCCGAATGCCAGTGATTTATGCTTGGGAGTCAGACTGCGAGTGATAAGATCCGTAGTCAAGAGGGAAACAGCCCAGACCACCAGCTAAGGTCCCCAAATATCCGTTAAGTGGAAAAGGATGTGGCGTTGCTTAGACAACCAGGATGTTGGCTTAGAAGCAGCCATCATTTAAAGAGTGCGTAATAGCTCACTGGTCGAGTGACACTGCGCCGAAAATGTACCGGGGCTAAACGGATTACCGAAGCTGTGGATGGATCTCGTAAGAGATCCGTGGTAGGAGAGCGTTCTAAGGGCGTTGAAGTCAGACCGGAAGGACTGGTGGAGCGCTTAGAAGTGAGAATGCCGGTATGAGTAACGAAAGACGGGTGAGAATCCCGTCCACCGAATGCCTAAGGTTTCCTGAGGAAGGCTCGTCCGCTCAGGGTTAGTCGGGACCTAAGTCGAGGCCGATAGGCGTAGACGATGGACAACAGGTTGATATTCCTGTACCACCTCCCCGCCGTTTGAGCAATGGGGGGACGCAGAAGGATAAGGTGAGCGTGCCGTTGGTTGTGCACGTCCAAGCAGTGAGGCGTGGAATGAGGCAAATCCCATTCCTGATACGTTGAGCTGTGATGGCAAGAGACTGAGTCTCAGAGTCCCTGATTTCACACTGCCAAGAAAAGCCTCTAGCGAGGCGGGAGGTGCCCGTACCGCAAACCGACACAGGTAGGCGAGAAGAGAATTCTAAGGTGAGCGAGTGAACTCTCGTTAAGGAACTCGGCAAAATGACCCCGTAACTTCGGGAGAAGGGGTGCTCTGGTAGGGTGTATAGCCCGAGAGAGCCGCAGTGAATAGGCCCAGGCGACTGTTTAGCAAAAACACAGGTCTCTGCAAAACCGTAAGGTGACGTATAGGGGCTGACGCCTGCCCGGTGCTGGAAGGTTAAGAGGAGTGCTTAGCGCAAGCGAAGGTGCGAATTGAAGCCCCAGTAAACGGCGGCCGTAACTATAACGGTCCTAAGGTAGCGAAATTCCTTGTCGGGTAAGTTCCGACCCGCACGAAAGGCGTAACGATCTGGGCACTGTCTCAACGAGAGACTCGGTGAAATTATAGTACCTGTGAAGATGCAGGTTACCCGCGACAGGACGGAAAGACCCCGTGGAGCTTTACTGTAGCCTGATATTGAATTTTGGTGCAACTTGTACAGGATAGGTAGGAGCCTTAGAGCCCGGAGCGCCAGCTTCGGAGGAGGCGTCGGTGGGATACTACCCTGGTTGTATTGAAATTCTAACCCACAAGCCTGATCGGCTTGGGAGACAGTGTCAGGCGGGCAGTTTGACTGGGGCGGTCGCCTCCTAAAGAGTAACGGAGGCGCCCAAAGGTTCCCTCAGAATGGTTGGAAATCATTCGCAGAGTGTAAAGGCAGAAGGGAGCTTGACTGCGAGACGTACATGTCGAGCAGGGTCGAAAGACGGGCTTAGTGATCCGGTGGTTCCGCATGGAAGGGCCATCGCTCAACGGATAAAAGCTACCCCGGGGATAACAGGCTTATCTCCCCCAAGAGTCCACATCGACGGGGAGGTTTGGCACCTCGATGTCGGCTCATCGCATCCTGGGGCTGTAGTCGGTCCCAAGGGTTGGGCTGTTCGCCCATTAAAGCGGTACGCGAGCTGGGTTCAGAACGTCGTGAGACAGTTCGGTCCCTATCCGTCGCGGGCGCAGGAAATTTGAGAGGAGCTGTCCTTAGTACGAGAGGACCGGGATGGACACACCGCTGGTGTACCAGTTGTTCTGCCAAGGGCATCGCTGGGTAGCTATGTGTGGCCGGGATAAGTGCTGAAAGCATCTAAGCACGAAGCCCCCCTCAAGATGAGATTTCCCATTGCGCAAGCAAGTAAGATCCCTCAAAGACGATGAGGTAGATAGGTTCGAGGTGGAAGCGTGGCGACATGTGCAGCTGACGAATACTAATCGATCGAGGACTTAACCAAAACCATGTACACGAAAACTTGCCCGTTTCAATGTCGTTTATCCAGTTTTGAGTGAACAAGCACTCAACCAAATAGTCCAGTGATGATGGCAAAGAGGCCACACCCGTTCCCATCCCGAACACGGCAGTTAAGCTCTTTTGCGCCGATGGTAGTTGGGGGTTTCCCCCTGTGAGAGTAGGACGTCGCTGGGCCATAAAAAGAAAGTCGTTACCGATTCCGGTAACGGCTTTTTTTGTGTTTATTTGAATATTGTTGAGCAATACTCGAACCAATAGTTGAAAAGTCCACAAAAATAGAAGGCGTGGAAAGAATTTTAAAATATGTTTTGGTTAAATAATCTCACATAGTTAGTTAACAGACTGAACTTTCACACAGCAAAAGCTAACTACTGGTCTACCAAAAAACTGTTAAAATTGAGTAGCTAGTGGAAGAGGTAATGAAATATCTATAAAACTTAAATAGCTCCTTTTAGCATAAATAGAAAGAATGGTATTTTGATTGTTTCTAATCGTGAGCAGGAATCTACCGTGTGCACATAATCAAAAAGTAGTTGTTCTATTGCTAGTTGAAACAAGATTTTAAGTAAAACCTATATATACTAAGGCTTTCTTGGACTTTTCTCTCTTGCATTCTTAGTGATTTTCCCCTAGTATGAAAATTAATTCTTAATAGATATTGAAGAGGTGTAGAAATTGGATGTAAACCCGTGGGTTATGGTAATAATAATTTTTTCGATCAATATCGTATATGTAACTTTTTTTACGATACGGATGATCATGACCCTAAAAGGGTACCGTTACTTGGCGGCTGGGGTCAGTATGATCGAAGTCGTTATCTATATAGTAGGACTTGGATTGGTTCTTGATAACCTTGATCAGCTTCAAAATTTAATTGCTTATGCATTAGGTTACGGATCTGGTGTTGTCATTGGTTCGAAAATTGAAGAAAAAATGGCGCTTGGCTATATTACGGTCAATGTGATCACGAGTGAAGCTGGGGAATACCTTCCTAAAATGCTTCGCGAAAAAGGCTATGGTGTGACAGATTGGAATGCGAACGGCCGTGATGGCGGACGGCAGTCAATGCAGATTTTAACACCGCGCAAAATGGAGTTAAAACTGTACAAAGCTATTCAAGAAATTGATCCGAAAGCTTTTATCATTGCCTATGAAGCAAAAACCATTCATGGTGGGTTCTGGGTGAAAACAGTGAAAAGGGGCAATTTGTATAAATGAGTAAAAATACAGTATGGTTTGAAGTTGAAGAACACGAAACGATTACAGAATGTCTAGATAGAATGAAAGCTGAAGGCTATGCCGTAGTAGGCAGAAGAGAAGAACCTTTATTTAAAGAGGTGGATGGACAACCTGTACCTATAAGGCAAATCGTCCAGTTTAAAGGAGATAAACTAAAGGAATAACAAAATATCCCTTTTAAAAGCGAACAATTAAATAATTGTATAACTTAATGTTCGACTTTATCATTGACGTAGTTTCGTCTGCTTGTTATGATAAATGAGGATACCCCATATATGCAGAAGAATTGGCTTCTGCGTCTCTACCAGGACACCGTAAATGTCCGGACTATGCGGGAAAGCAACTTATTGGTCGTAAAGCGAAGGATGTGCTTTTTTATGCCATCATTTAAAATTTCGTATTATTTACAGTCCTTAAGTAAACTGCTTTTCACGTAATGTGAGCAGTTTATTTAAGGGCTTTTTATTTTTTAAAGGGAGAGTGTAATCAATGAATCCGCGAATTGGCGTCATTATGGGAAGTACGAGTGATTGGGAAACGATGAAGCATGCGTGTGACATATTAGATGAACTAGGGATAGCTTATGAGAAGAAAGTAGTTTCAGCTCATCGTACACCGGATTTAATGTTCACTTATGCAGAAGAAGCGCGCGAACGTGGATTGCATGTGATTATTGCCGGAGCAGGCGGAGCCGCACACTTGCCAGGAATGGTAGCAGCAAAGACCACTTTGCCGGTAATTGGCGTTCCTGTTCAGTCTAAAGCGTTAAATGGCTTGGATTCCTTATTATCAATCGTCCAGATGCCTGGGGGCGTTCCAGTGGCGACTGTGGCTATTGGCAAAGCTGGAGCTGTAAATGCGGGGTTATTAGCAGCTCAAATTTTGGGAACAGTAGATGAACATGTCGCACAAGCCTTACAAGACAGAAGAAATTGTACAACAGCGGCAGTATTAGAGAGTTCGGAGGACTTAATATGACAAATACGATTTTGCCGGGTCAAACAATTGGCATTATTGGCGGTGGTCAATTAGGACGTATGATGGCTCTTGCAGCGAAAGAAGCTGGCTTCAAAATTGCAGTTCTCGATCCAGCTATGGATTCGCCAACAGGTCAAGTAGCCGATATACAAATTGTTGCACCATTTGATGATCAGCATGCTTTAGAAGAATTAGCTGAAGCGAGTGATGTGATCACATATGAGTTTGAAAATATAGATGTTGAAGGACTTTCAAAACTAGCTGAAATTGCGTATGTGCCACAAGGTTCTGAACTGATTCGTGTAACTCAAAATCGGGTTTTTGAAAAACAAGCTATTTCTGAAGCAGGTGTGGTGGTTGCCGATTATATTACGGCTTCTTCTTTTGGAGAGTTAAAAGAAAAAAGTAGTAAATTGTCCTTTCCATTCGTTGTTAAAACAGCGCGCGGGGGATACGACGGCAAAGGGCAACAAACTGTTTCTTCTATAGAAGAGCTTCCTTTAGCAGAAGGGCTGTTCGCAAACGGCGAATGTGTGGCTGAAGCTTTCGTAGAATTCACAAAAGAAATTTCGGTTATTATTCAACGTAACGTATACGGAGAAACAGCTATCTTACCGATTGGTGAAAATATTCATAAAGATCATATTTTGCATGAAACGATTGTACCGGCAAGAATCGATAAAAAGACAATCGACGAAGCAAAAAGAGCGGCTGAGCAAATTGCAGCTCACCTCGATATGGTAGGCACATTAGCAGTTGAAATGTTCGTCTTAGAAGACGGTGGGATTATCGTCAATGAATTGGCGCCACGTCCTCATAATTCTGGGCATTATTCGATTGAAGCGACAAACATCTCTCAGTTTCATCAACATATCCGTGCAATTTGTGGGTGGCCACTAAGACAGCCGATTTTATGGTCTCAAGCGGTAATGGTTAACGTTTTAGGAGAACATGTAGCTCCACTTACTTCGAAAATCGCACAATTTCCAAATTGGTCGATTCATTTATACGGAAAAGACGAAGCGAAGCAGAAACGGAAGATGGGACATGTTACGATATTAACGGAAGACTTAGAGGCAACTTTGAGTGAAATAGATGCATCTGGCATTTGGCCAGAATAATTGGAGGAACATAAAAATGATCGCACGTTACACAAGACCCGAAATGGGCGCAATTTGGACAGAAGAAAACAAATACAATGCATGGCTAGAAGTTGAAATTTTAGCATGTGAAGCTTGGGCTGAAATCGGAGATATTCCGAAAGAAGATGTAGCAAAAATTCGTAAAGGCGCATCTTTCTCAGTTGATCGTATTTTAGAAATTGAAGAAGAAACACGCCACGATGTAGTTGCTTTTACACGAGCGGTATCTGAAACACTTGGTGAAGAACGCAAATGGGTTCATTACGGTTTAACTTCAACGGATGTTGTGGATACGGCTTTATCTTACTTGTTAAAACAAGCAAACGAAATCATCCGTAAAGACTTAACAAACTTTATCGAAATTCTTGCAAATAAAGCAAAAGAACATAAAATGACGGTCATGATGGGTCGTACGCACGGTGTGCATGCAGAACCAACGACTTTCGGTTTGAAACTTGCATTATGGCACGAAGAAATGAAACGCAACTTAGAACGTTTCGAAGCAGCAGCAGCTTCTATTGAAACAGGCAAAATGTCTGGTGCAGTTGGAACGTACGCTAATATTGATCCGTTTGTTGAAGCATATGTGTGCAAAGAGTTAGGTCTTGCAGCTTCCCCAATTTCAACACAAACATTGCAACGTGACCGTCATGCGCAGTATTTAAGCGTTTTAGCATTGATCGGTTCGTCTATCGAGAAATTCGCCACAGAAATTCGTGGATTGCAAAAATCAGAAACACGTGAAGTAGAAGAATTTTTTGCGAAAGGTCAAAAAGGTTCTTCTGCTATGCCTCATAAACGCAACCCAATCGGTTCCGAAAACATGACAGGTCTTGCGCGTTTAATCCGTGGTTACATGCTAACAGCTTATGAGAACGTCTCTTTATGGCATGAACGCGACATTTCGCATTCATCAGCAGAGCGCGTCATTTTACCGGATGCAACGATTGCACTTAATTATATGTTAAATCGTTTCGGTAATATCGTGAAAAACTTAACGGTATTCCCTGAAAACATGAAACGCAATATGGATTCAACGTTAGGTTTAATTTATTCACAACGTGTGTTGCTTGCCTTGATCGATAAAGGAATGGCTCGTGAAGCAGCTTATGATACGGTTCAGCCATGTGCGATGGAAGCTTGGGAAAACCAAACACATTTCCGCAAAATTGTGGAAGCAAATGACACGATTACAGCTAAACTTTCTAAAGAAGAATTGGATGATTGCTTTGATTACAATCACCATTTACAACAAGTAGACATGATTTTCAACCGACTTGGACTAAACTAAACGGGGGCTTCTGAAAATGGAAAAAGGTCAGCTATTGTACGAAGGAAAAGCAAAACGCTTATATGCAACGGACGAACAGGAAATTTTGTGGGTGGAATATAAAGATTCAGCAACGGCTTTCAACGGTGAGAAAAAAGAAGAAATTACCGGAAAAGGCATTTTGAACAATAAAATCACGTCACTGATTTTCACGAAATTGCAGGAAGCAGGCATTGCGTCTCATTTCGTTAAGCAATTGTCTGATCACGAACAATTGGTGCAAAGTGTAAGCATCATTCCATTGGAAGTTGTGGTCCGGAACATCACAGCGGGCAGCATGGCCAAACGCCTTGGCATTGAAGAAGGCGTGGCCATTAGCCGCCCGGTTGTGGAGTTCTATTTGAAAGATGATGAATTAGGCGATCCGTTAATTACAGATGATCATGTTGATATGCTAAAGCTGGCAACTGCAGAAGAAGTGGCAGTGCTCAAGCAAAAGGCACGTGAAATTAATGAAGTGTTAATTGGCTTTTTTAAAGAAATTGGCGTAGATCTTGTTGATTTTAAAATTGAATTTGGCCGTGATAAAAATGGTCAAATTTTATTGGCAGATGAAATTTCGCCGGACACTTGCCGGCTTTGGGATATGGAAACAAAACAAAAGCTTGATAAAGACGTATTCCGCCGCAATCTTGGGAATTTGACAGAAGCGTACGAACTCATTTTAACTCGTCTAGGAGGACAACACTCATGAAAAAAGTAAAAGTATACGTAACATTACGTGAAAGTGTATTGGACCCACAAGGTTCTGCAGTTATGGGCTCTCTTCATAAAATGGGCTATGGTGAAGTGGCAGATGTACGAATTGGCAAATACCTAGAATTGGTTATTGAAGACAGCGAACGAGATGTAGATGCGTTAGTTAACGAATTGTGTCATCGACTATTAGCAAATACTGTAATTGAAGATTATCGTTATGAAATTGAGGAGGTTGTCTCGCAATGAAATTCGCAGTAATTGTTTTCCCAGGTTCGAATTGTGATTTGGATATGTATCATGCGGTCAAGGATGAACTAGGTGAAGAAGCAGAATACGTATGGCATGACTCAAAAGACTTGAGCAGCTATGACGGGATTTTACTTCCAGGCGGATTTTCATATGGCGATTACTTGCGTTGCGGCGCAATCGCTCAATTCTCTGGAGTCATGGACGAAGTAAGAAAAGCAGCTGAAGCAGGAAAACCGGTTCTTGGAATCTGTAACGGTTTCCAAATCTTAACGGAAGCAGGTTTGTTGCCAGGCGTGCTTTTACGAAACAAAAACTTAAAGTTCATGTGCCGTACAGTTGGATTGAAAGTAGAAAACAACAACACCTTGTTCACCAATGAATACAAACAAGGCGAAGAAATCCAAATTCCAATCGCTCATGGAGAAGGTAATTATTATTGTGATGATGCGACATACGATCACCTCAAAGAAAACAACCAAATCGTCTTTACGTATGCAGATGATTTTAACGGCAGTCGAAACAACATTGCAGGAATCATTAACGAACGCGGAAACGTGCTAGGCATGATGCCGCATCCTGAACGTGCAGTATCAGAGTTAATCGGCGGCAAAGATGGCTTGGCCTTATTTAGATCAATCGTTAAACAGTGGAGGGAATCACATGTCAGTCATGCTTGAACCAAATGCTGCTCAAATAAAAGAACAAAAAGTATATCAACAAATGGGCTTATCGGACGCGGAATTTGAAATGGTTGAAAAGATTTTAGGGAGATTGCCAAACTATACGGAAACGGGCTTGTTTTCGGTCATGTGGTCTGAGCACTGTTCATATAAAAACTCGAAACCCGTTCTTGCGAAGTTCCCAACTAAAGGTGAACGTGTTCTTCAAGGTCCTGGTGAAGGTGCAGGGATTGTAGACATTGGTGACGGACAAGCAGTCGTTTTCAAAATGGAGTCGCATAACCACCCATCAGCAATCGAACCATATCAAGGAGCGGCTACTGGAGTTGGTGGAATTATTCGTGACGTCTTTTCAATGGGCGCACGTCCAATTGCCTTGTTGAACTCATTGCGTTTCGGTGAATTAACAACACCACGCGTGAAATACTTGTTTGAAGAAGTTGTTGCGGGAATTGCTGGATACGGAAACTGTATTGGGATTCCAACAGTGGGTGGAGAAATTCAATTTGACGATTGTTATGACGGCAACCCGTTAGTTAACGCAATGTGTGTCGGATTGATCAATCATGAAGATATTCAAAAAGGGATTGCAAAAGGGACAGGTAACCCGGTAATGTACGTTGGTGCTAAAACAGGACGCGATGGCATTCATGGAGCTACCTTTGCTTCTGAAGAATTAACAGATGGCTCTGATAAAAACCGTCCTGCCGTTCAAGTAGGGGATCCATTTATGGAAAAACTGCTACTTGAAGCTTGTTTAGAGTTGATCAAGTCAGATGCATTGATCGGTATTCAAGATATGGGTGCTGCTGGACTGACTTCTTCTTCAGCCGAAATGGCTTCTAAAGCAGGTTCTGGGATTGAAATGGACCTGGATCACATTCCACAACGTGAAACAGGTATGACAGCTTACGAGATGATGCTTTCTGAATCTCAAGAACGTATGCTAATCGTCGTTAAAGCTGGTCGTGAGCCTGAAATCGTTGAGTTGTTCGAAAAGTACGGACTTGATGCAGTAACAGTCGGCACGGTAACAGACGATTCGACATTACGCTTAAAACATAAAGGTGAAATTGTTGCCGAAGTACCAGTTGATGCACTTGCAGAAGACGCGCCGGTTTACCAAAAGCCTTCAGCTGTTCCAACTTATTTTACAGAGTTCCAACAAATGGACAACGTAGAACCACAAGTAACGGATTTTAATGAAACCTTAACTGCGTTATTAAAACAACCGACTATCGCTTCTAAAGAATGGGTTTATGATCAATACGATCATCAAGTACGTACAAGCACAGTAGTAAGCCCAGGATCGGACGCTGCAATTGTTCGTGTTCGTGGCACGAACAAAGGTCTAGCCATGACGACTGACTGCAACTCTCGCTATATTTACTTAGATCCAGAAGCGGGCGGTAAAATTGCGGTAGCAGAAGCAGCACGTAATGTTGTGGTATCAGGTGCAAAACCACTTGCTATTACAGATTGCTTAAACTTCGGTAACCCGGAAAAACCAGAAATTTTCTGGCAGTTAGAAAAAGCAGCGGACGGAATGTCTGAAGCATGTACGATGTTAGATTCACCAGTCATTGGCGGAAACGTCTCGTTATACAACGAAACAAACGGTACAGCTATTTACCCAACACCAACAATCGGAATGGTCGGTCTTGTAGAAGATCTTGCACATGTTACAACACAAGATGTTAAGCAACAAGGCGACGTTGTTTACTTGGTCGGTGAAAGTTTTACAGAGTTTGGCGGAAGTGAATTGCAGAAGATGGTCGAAGGACGTATTTTTGGTAAAGCACCAGCGATCGATCTAACAGTTGAAGCAAAACGCCAAAAAGAAATTTTATCAGCGATTCAGCAAGGACTTGTTGCATCCGCACATGACGTTGCTGAAGGTGGCGTTGCCGTCGCATTAGCTGAAAAAACATTCGGTAACGGATTAGGCATGGAAGTTACCTTGTCTGGATCTGCAACAACTGCGTTGTTTAGCGAATCACAATCACGCTTTGTGATAACAGTTAGCCCAGAAAACGCAGAGCAATTCGAAAAAGTCGTAACAGATGCTAAGAAAGTCGGCCAAGTCACGGGAGACAAATTTGTAATCAACGGTGAAGACGGTACGACTTGGATTAACGAATCCGTCGCAACGCTTCGCTCAGCTTGGAAAGGAGCTATCCCATGCTTGCTGAAATCAGAAGCTTAAATGAAGAATGTGGTGTCTTTGGAATATGGGGACATCCGAATGCGACGCAATTGACGTATTACGGATTGCACGCTTTGCAACACCGTGGTCAAGAAGGTGCGGGAATTGTTTCAACTAATGGAGAAGGTCTTCTTCCATTAAAAGGTGAGGGCATGGTCAGTGAAGTCTTTACACCAGAAAAAATAGAAAAAATAGCCGGGCATGCAGCAATCGGGCATGTGCGCTATGCAACGACAGGAGGCAGCGGCATTGAAAATGTCCAGCCCTTGCTCTTTAATTCCACTACCGGTAGTTTGGCAATTTCGCATAACGGCAATTTGGTTAATGCCACTCAGTTGAAAGGCCATCTTGAACGTCAAGGCAGTATTTTTCAAACTACTTCCGATACGGAAGTGCTGGCTCATTTAATTAAACGAAGTGGTTATGCGACGTTTGAAGAAAAAGCGAAAAATGCATTGTCTTTGTTAAAAGGTGCTTTTGCTTGTGTGATTTTGACAGAAGAAGCGATGTATGTTGCATTAGATCCGAATGGTTTACGTCCCTTATCTCTTGGGAAACTAGGAGATGCTTGGGTAACGGCATCTGAAACATGTGCATTTGATATTGTGGGAGCGGAATTTGTGCGTCCAGTTGAGCCAGGTGAATTTTTAATCATCACCAAAGATGGCATGCGTGCAGAACGTTTTGCCTATCCAGAAGAGCGTTCAATTTGTACGATGGAATATGTCTACTTTTCTCGTCCGGATTCAGACATCGATGGCATTAACGTCCATACAGCACGAAAACGTCTTGGCGTTCAATTAGCAAAAGAAGTTCAAATTGATGCGGACGTAGTCACAGGTGTTCCGGATTCGAGTATTTCAGCTGCCATTGGTTATTCAGAACAAAGTGGGATTCCGTATGAATTGGGCTTGATTAAAAACCGTTATGTTGGACGTACGTTTATCCAACCCTCACAAGATTTACGTGAACAAGGGGTGAAGATGAAACTCTCGCCAGTACGCCAAGTGGTGAATGGTAAACGAGTCATCATGGTCGATGATTCGATTGTTCGTGGTACAACTTCACGACGTATTGTTAACTTGCTAAAAGAAGCGGGTGCGACAGAAGTGCACGTGGTCATCAGTTCACCTCCTATTAAAAATCCATGCTTTTATGGCATTGATATTAGTACAGCAGGCGAGTTAATCGCTGCCAACAATTCGGTCGAAGAAATGCGTGAAATTATTGGTGCAGATTCGTTAACATTTTTATCGGTTGACGGAATGGTTCAAAATATTGGACGTACAGATCCTGGATCAAAATGTGGGCATTGTTTAGCTTGCTTTACAGGTGAATACCCAACGAATATTTACCCAGATACCGTATTGCCGCATGAAAAAGAAAAAGTGAAATAAGGGGGAACCGGTGTGTCAAAAGCATATGAAAAAGCAGGCGTTAATATCGAAGCTGGCTATGAAGCAGTAAACCGTATGAAATCCCATGTAGAGCGAACAGCGCGTAAAGGAATGCTCGGTGCGTTTGGTGGATTTGGCGGGATGTTCGATTTGTCTGAGCTGAATTTGAAAGAACCGGTTCTTGTTTCCGGAACAGACGGTGTGGGCACAAAATTAAAGCTCGCGTTTATGGCAGACCGTCACGATACAATCGGCATTGATTGCGTTGCGATGTGTGTGAATGACATCGTTGCTCAAGGTGCAGAACCTTTATTTTTCTTAGATTATATTGCAGTCGGCAAGGCAGTTCCTGAGAAAATTGAACAAATCGTTAAAGGTGTAGCCGATGGCTGTGTCCAAGCTGGAGCTGCACTGATTGGCGGAGAAACGGCTGAAATGCCAGGTCTTTATGAAGAAGATGAATACGATATTGCTGGATTTGCAGTTGGAGCAGCGGAGAAATCTAAAATTGTTACGGGCGAGAAAATCGAAGCTGGAGACGTATTAATCGGTCTTGCTTCTAGCGGCATTCATTCGAACGGTTATTCACTTGTGCGTCAAATTGTATTTGAGCAAAATCAATTCACGCTAGATCAACAAGTTGAAGGTTATGAAGCGCTTGGATCTATTGGAGATGCGTTGTTAACTCCTACAAAAATTTATGCAAAAGCAGTAGCTGCAATTGGTAAGGAAACCGAAATCCATGGCATGGCCCATGTGACAGGTGGCGGATTTATCGAGAACATTCCACGGATGATGCCAGAAGGTTTAGGCGCGGAAATTTCGCTAGGCAGCTGGCCAGTGCTTGATATTTTCAAGTTACTAAAAGAAAAAGGCGAGCTAGCAGATCGTGACTTATACTCAGTGTTCAATATGGGCATTGGTTTTGTTGTAGCTGTAGCACCTGAAGATGCTGAAAAAGTGTTAGAAACCGCCAAAGCAAACGGTGAGCAAGCTTTCCAAATTGGTCGCGTATCAAGTACTGAAGGCGTTCAATTTCAAGGCCAACAGGACGGCACATTGGATGAAAACTAATACAAAAATTGCTGTGTTTGCATCTGGCAATGGCTCTAATTTTCAAGCCATTGTCGATGCGATTGCGGCTAATAAATTAGCAGCTGAAATCATGCTTGTTGTAGCTGACAAGCCTAAAGCATTTGTATTAGAACGAGCGAAAAAATCAGGCGTAGCCTCATTTTCTTTCGTGCCTTCTGAGTATGAGTCGAAAGAACTTTATGAAGAAATGTTAAAAGAAAAACTACAAAAGCTTGGTGTAGAGTGGATTGTTCTCGCAGGTTATATGCGTTTAATTGGTCCAGTATTACTCAGAGCTTATGAAAATCGTATTGTTAATATCCATCCTTCTGTTTTGCCAGCTTTTCCAGGTAAAGATGCAATTGGACAAACACTTGCAGCAGGTGCAGAAAATGCAGGCGTCACAGTGCATTATGTAGACGCAGGAATGGATACAGGCAGCATTATTGCACAACAATCGTTTCCGGTATTAGGTCGTGGACGCGAAGAAGTCGAGCATCAGATCCATCAGATTGAACATGAATTATATCCTGCAACATTGCAGCAATTATTCGACCGATAAACGATCGGTCTTAATCTTTAGGAGGACTATCTGTGAAAAAAAGAGCATTACTCAGCGTATCGGATAAATCAGGGATATTAGAATTTGCACAGGAATTGGAAAAGATGGGCTATGAATTGTTATCGACAGGCGGCACCAAAAAATTTCTTGAAGAAAACGGCGTAGCCATAACGGCAGTAGACGAAGTAACAAAATTTCCAGAAATTTTAGGTGGACGTGTAAAAACTTTGCATCCGCTTGTACACGGTGGATTGTTAGCCAAACATGATGATGCAGAACACCAAAGTCAAATGGCTGAAAACGGCATTTCGCCGATTGATATTGTCTGCGTTAATTTGTACCCGTTCCGTGAAACTATTGCAAAACCAGATGTTACGGTAGAGGATGCAATTGAAAATATCGACATTGGTGGACCGACGATGTTGCGTTCTGCGGCGAAAAATCATGCATATGTCACGGTTATCGTGGATGCAGCTGATTATGCTGGAGTATTGATTGAATTACAAAATGAACTGTCTACAACACCTGAAACGAGACGTCGTTTAGCAGCAAAAGTTTTCCGCCATACAGCGGCTTATGATTCGTATATCTCAAACTATTTGACAGATTTGACTGGAGAAGAGTATCCAGACCAACTAACGCTTACTTACGAATTGTCTCAAACACTTCGTTATGGAGAAAATCCTCATCAAAAAGCTGCGTTTTATCGTAGCCCGCTTGGTTCGAACTTCTCGATTGCCAATGCACACCAAGTGCACGGCAAAGAATTGTCTTATAACAATATTCAAGACGCCAATGCTGCTCTTCAAATGATTAAAGAATTCAAAATGCCGGCAGCAGTTGCAGTGAAACATATGAATCCATGTGGTGTTGGTACAGGCGAAACAATCGCAGATGCCTTTGGTAAAGCTTACGAAGCGGATTCAACGTCAATTTTTGGTGGGATTGTTGCTTTAAATCGTGAAGTTGATGCTGAGACAGCGAAACAACTAGCCACGATTTTCTTAGAAATTATTATTGCACCATCATTTTCTGATGAAGCAATTGAATTGTTGACCCAAAAGAAAAACATCCGTTTGTTGACGATTCCGTTCGATAGCAAAGTTCGTGATAAATGGAACACAGTAACAGTAGAAGGTGGCTTGTTGATTCAACAGCCAGACGTTTTTGGCTATGATGATGCAGATATCCAAGTAGCAACTGAACGTCAACCTACTGAAGCAGAGCTTGAGGCATTAAAGCTTGGGTGGAATGTGGTAAAACATGTTAAATCTAACGCCATTGTAGTCTGTAACTCGGAGATGACCTTGGGTATCGGTGCGGGGCAAATGAACCGTGTTGGTTCTGCTAAAATTGCGTTAGACCAAGCAGGCAGTGCTGCAGAAGGTGCAGTCATGGCATCAGATGCGTTCTTCCCGATGAATGATACAGTAGAAGCAGCTGCAAAAGCCGGCATTAAAGCAATTATTCAACCAGGTGGTTCGAAAAAGGACCAAGATTCGATCGATAAAGCGAACGAATACGGAATTGCTATGGTCTTTACCGGCATCCGTCATTTCAAACATTAATCGGGGTGAAACAATTATGAAGGTTTTAGTCATTGGAAGAGGTGGGCGAGAACACGCTATCGTCCGTCAATTCTCAAAATCAGCTTCAGTCACTAAAGTTTATGTAGCTCCAGGCAATGACGGAATGCGTAAAGATGCTGAAGTAGTTGCAATTGATGAAATGGATTTTGCAAGTCTTGCAGAATTTGCAAAAGAGCAACAAATCGATTTTAGCTTTGTCGGACCAGAGCAGCCACTATCAGCAGGAATTGTTGATTTTTTTGAAGCTAAAGGATTGCGCATTTTTGGGCCATCTAAAGCAGCGGCACAAATTGAAGGCAGTAAAGCCTTTGCCAAAGAACTGATGAAAAAATACAGTATCCCAACTGCGGGCTATGAGACATTTACAGAAACAGCACCAGCTATTGAGTTTATTCGTCAGCATGGTGCGCCGATTGTTATCAAAGCCGATGGACTTGCAGCTGGAAAAGGTGTTGTTGTGGCAATGACGGAAGAGGAAGCTGTTGCTGCGGTTAATGACATGTTGGAAGGTCAAAAGTTCGGAGACTCTGGCTCAAAAGTAGTTATTGAAGAGTTTTTAGACGGTGAAGAATTTTCGTTTATGTCTTTCGTTCACAGCGACCAGATTTATCCGATGGTTATTTCACAAGACCATAAGCGGGCATACGATGGAGACCGTGGACCGAATACAGGGGGCATGGGAGCTTATTCGCCTGTACCGCAAATTTCACAAGCGATTGTCGATCAAACTTATGCCGAAATTGTACAACCTGCAGTCCAGGCGATGGCAGCTGAAGAAACGCCGTTTAATGGCATACTTTATACAGGTGTTATTTTAACGAGTAAAGGTCCAAAAGTGATTGAGTTTAATGCGCGTTTTGGAGATCCAGAAACGCAAGTTGTTTTACCGCGCATGAAGTCAGATTTCGGGCTATTTATGGATACTCTTTTAAAAGGTCAGCCGGCTGAACTAGAGTGGGATGACCAAGCTGTACTTGGTGTTGTTGTTGCAGCTGATAATTATCCAGAGACCGTTGAAAAAGGCGCACGTTTGCCTGAGCTAACTAAGCTTATGGGTGTAGAAGTTACTCATGCTGGCACAAAGCAAACTGGTGATGATTATGTAGGGAATGGTGGTCGTGTATTATTAGTTTCTGCAAGTGGACCTTCTATCAAAGCGGCTCAAGGAAAGGTTTATGAACAATTAAACAGCTTATCGTGGGACGGTTTCTTCTATCGCTCCGACATCGGATGGCGTGCAAAATAATTTTATATGTGATATACTCATTAATGACACAAATTCGACAAGAAGATGTGTCATTTTTGTTTTGGCCTGTCCTATAGGTAAAACAAAACATGAGGATTGATTACAACCCACGGTTACCTCTATTTAAACTCCAGAATGTAAACCCATTATGACCTCAGAAAAAAATGTGAAATGAAAATTGAAAGGGGATTAATTATGAATTGGTATGAAAAACTAAATCAGTATTTTCCAGTTGAAGAAATGAAGTCAAAAGAGCATATGGATACGTTGCTAAAAGAAAAAGGAAGCGTTTACTATAAAGACGAGGGTCCTTACCATGTGTTAATGTATGCAGAATTCCCTCATTTTACATTTGTTGATTATTTATTTGTTTCTAAAGAATCACGCGGCATGGGTCTTGGAAGAAAGACTTTGCAAATGTTAAAAGATAAAAACAAACCGATTATCCTTGAAGTTGAACCGGTAAATTACGAAGACACAGATACGGAAAAACGCTTACGTTTTTATGCTCGTGAAGGGTTTGAACACGCATCTTCAATCGGTTACTGCCGTCGTTCACTTGCGACAGGTGAAGAAAACTCGATGGAAATTTTGTACTGGACGCCAAGTGGTGAATCAGAAGAGCAAATTTTTGAAGGTATGAAAAAAATGTATGAAGATATTCATACGTATAAAGACGAGCAATTTTACGGGGAATCGTATGATTCGGTATCTGACGTATTAACTTTCCAAGAAGAAGAAAAGAAAGACGTCTTAAAACCATTCAGTGATCCTGTTAATAATGACTGATTGACCCAACCCACGCATTCGCGTGGGTTTTTAGCTAAGTAAAAAAATAAGTTTACTGCTCCAGGCGGACGCGTTCCACGGGCACGGCTTCTGCCGATTTCCTCGCTTTGCTCAGTCGAGTGGCTCCAGCTCGTGCTGCTCCCGTTGGAGTCGCCGCCTTCCGCTGTAATCTTATATAGCTAAGGATTATAAGAATTTTTTTAACCCACGCTATTGCGTGGGTTTTTTGTGTCTTAATAAATTAGAATGTTCTTATTTTTAGGGTGAAAACCTATGTTCAGATGCATAATTATGCTAGGATATTAAGTATCGAACTAGTAGAAAGCAGGTGCCGGCAAATGGTTAATCCGTTATGGAAAAATACAGAGATTCGAAATCAGCTGAAAATCATCACTAAAGAAATTGCGCCGGATCTCGTTTTGACAAATGCAACATATCTTCATGGAATTTTTAAAAAATGGGTAACAGGGAACATATGGATATCAAGTGATCGTATCGTATACGCTGGCAAAGAAATGCCGAAAATTGATGCTGCTACGGAAGTGGCTGATATGACGGGTAAATACATTGTTCCGGGATATATAGAACCTCATGTTCACCCTACTCAATTGTACAATCCTCAAAGTTTTGCAGATTATGCGGCTCAAGGTGGAACAACCATGTTCTTATCTGATAATTTAACGTTTTTTATGGCACTTGAAAATAAGAAAGCGTTTTCATTGTTGGATCAATTAAGAGAATTGCCTTTTAGCTATTATTGGTGGACCCGATTTGATTCACAGACAGAGTTGAACAATGAAGATCAATTGTTCACATCAACTTCAGTGGGGGAATGGTTAGATCGTCAAGACGTGTTGCTCGGCGGTGAATTAACAGGTTGGCCGAAATTGCTCGCAGGCGATGATCAAATGCTGTATTGGATTCAAAAAGCGAAAATGGGCTTGAAAAAAATTGAGGGACATTTTCCGGGAGCTTCAGAAAAAACGCTCGCTCGTATGCGACTGCTTGGAGCAGATGGCGATCACGAATCCATGACGGTAGACGAAGTGGAAATGCGACTTCTTCATGGTTACGGCGTAACTCTTCGCCATTCTTCGATTCGTCCGGATTTGCCGAATTTGTTAAAGGGAATTGTTGAACGCGAGTTGAATGTATTTGACAAGCTGATGATGACAACAGACGGTTCGACACCAGCATTCCATTTAGATGGTGTAATGGATTGGTGCATTCAAATTGCACTTGATGCAGGTGTGCCTCCGATAGATGCGTACATGATGGCCTCTTATAACGTCGCTCGTTATTATAATGTAACAAGTTTGCATGGGTTAATCGCGACAGGACGTTATGCGAATTTGAATATCCTCGATGAAATTGAGAATCCGGTGCCTTCAGGTGTGATTTCAAAAGGTGTTTGGTTGAAAAAAGACGGCAAAAAAGTCCGTTCATTGCCGAATATCGATTGGTCGATTTTGCCGGATTTGGATATAGAATTTGAATTGACAGATGATGATTTCCAATTTTCAATGCCTTTTGGAATTGAAATGGTCAATGATGTTATTACCAAGCCTTATACTGTCAGTGTGGATACGCATGATGCCAACTTATCAAAATCACATGACGAAAGCTTTTTAATGCTTATCGATAAGAATGGTAAGTGGCGTGTGAATACCTTGATTAAAGGGTTTGCGCCGGGTCTGGAGGGCTTCGCGTCTTCTTATACTAGCACAGGCGACATTATTCTTATCGGAAAAAACCGTGAAGATATGTGGCTAGCCTTTAATGAGATGAAACGGTTAAAAGGTGGAATCATCCTAACTGAGAATGGTGAAATTGTTCAATCCTTGCCACTTCCTTATGGAGGCGTGATGTCTGATTTGCCAATGGAGCAATTGATTGAACAAGAACAGGCATTGAAGAAAGCCTTGAAAGAGCGAGGTTATAAGCATGGAGATGCTGTTTACACAATGCTGTTTTTACAGGCGACTCACTTGCCATATGTTCGCGTTACTCAAAAAGGCATCTACGATGTTAAAAATAAAAAGATACTATTTCCATCCTTTATGAGGTAACGGGTATGAAAAAATGGCTGTTCATCTTTATTTCACTCTTCGTTTTGCTAGCTATTGCCGGGGGATTTTGGTTGATGAAAAAAGAAGACGCTACTTCACCACCGACTCCACCCACACCTGAGCAGCCGGTAGTGGAAAAAGCTTTACCAACGACACCTTTTACAGGTGAATTGATGGATTTAACACCCACAGGTCGACCTGTCATGGCAGTTGTAAATAACCACCCTGATGCTCGACCGCAAACGGGGTTAGCCAAAGCAGATATCGTTTTTGAAATGGTTGCAGAATTTAATATCACACGATTTGTTGCGCTCTATCAAAGCGAGTACCCGAACAAAGTAGGACCAATCCGGAGTGCTCGTGATTATTTTGTTGAGCTTGCTATGGCTTACGATGCTTTCTTTGTAGCTCATGGGTATAGTCCGGATGCTCGGGAAATGCTTGAATCGGGCATTATCGATCATGTCAATGGCATGCAATATGATGGCACTTTGTTTCAACGCTCGACCGATCGCGTAGCACCCCATAATTCATACATCACCATGGAAAATATCACAAAGGCCATGAATAATGCACAGACTTCCACAGAGTACACAGGACAATCACCTTATTATTTCTATGACTCAACGGAAAATGATAAACTGAAAGAACAGGCTCTTTCGATTAGGGTAGAATACGGAACAAATAAGCTGTTTTATAGTGACTTCTTATATGATAGTGAATCGCAGTTGTACAGCCGATCGGTTAACGGCATAGTGATGACCGATAAAGAAACCCTAGAAACTATAAAAGTCTCAAATGTTTTAGTTTTTGAAGCACACCATGAGACAATCGATTCTAAAGGGCGCCAGTCCATTGATTTATCTAGTGGCGGAGAAGCTCTGTTATTTCAAGCGGGTGGAGTTCGTGAAGTCAAATGGAATTCGGTTAATGGAATGTTAGTTCCGTTTTTGGATGGGGAAGTGGTAAAATTGATGCCAGGGAAAACTTGGATTCATATTGTTCCTACCGATCCAGGAATCGAGCAATCTGTTAGCTATACGCCATGAGGATTGTAGCAATGAAAGGATGAGGAAGCTGCATGCAAGTAGATAAAATTAGAGGCCATCAAACAGATCAGTTAATCAAAGCAGTTTTGGCCTTAAAAGATAAGGAAGAAGCTTATCGTTTCTTTGATGATTTATGCACAATTAGTGAAATTCAGTCAATGTCTCAGCGACTCGAAGTCGCACATATGCTTCGCATGAAAAAAACGTACGAAAAAATAAAGAATGAGACAGGGGCTAGTACGGCTACTATTTCTCGCGTGCGTCGTTGCTTAAATTATGGCAATGATGCTTATGATGGCATGTTAGAACGTCTTTATCCAGATGAAAAACCTTTTGAACTTCCAAAAGACTGAACAGAGAACCGACTCTGTTCGGTTTTTTTGTTATACTAAATAGATGATAACTGAGATAAAGTTGGGTGAAAAAAGATGGATTTCAAATCATGGCAACATGTCTTTAAATTAGATCCAGCAAAAGAAATCACAGATGGCCATTTGGAACGAATTTGCAAATCCGGGACTGATGCCATCTTGATTGGCGGCAGTGATAATGTCACACTCGACAATGTCCTCCATTTAGCAGAACGTGTGCAGCGTTATCAACTGCCGATGGTGTTAGAAGTTTCTACAATCGACTCGGTAGCTCCAGGATTTGACTATTATTTTATCCCGACCGTTTTAAACAGTGACAATCCATTGTGGGTTAAAGGACTTCATCATCAAGCAATTCGTGAGTATGGAGAGTTTTTGGATTGGGATGAACTAATTCCGGAAGGGTATTGTATTTTAAATGCCGAGTGCAAAGCCGCAAAACTAACAGATGCTCAAACCGATTTGACGGCAGAAGATGTGCTAGCTTATGCGCGTTTAGCAGAACATTTTTTCCGGTTACCCATTTTTTATATGGAGTATAGTGGCATATTCGGAAATATGGAGCTTGTTGAAAAAGTAAAAGGCGTCCTTACCAAAACCCACTTGTTTTATGGTGGAGGGATCGACTCAGCTGATACAGCTAAAAAAGCATTTGCTTTTGCAGATACTATCGTCGTTGGCAATATTATTTATGAAAATATCGACAAAGCGATTGAAACCGTAGAGGCAGTTGCGGAAACGGCTGGTTAATCGTTATACTAATAAGAACGAATGTTCGAGGTGGTGCACAATGGAATTGATATCAAAAAACTTATTAAACGGGATGAACCCGGAACAAGCAGAAGCAGTCAAAACGACTGAAGGACCGCTACTTATTATGGCAGGTGCAGGATCAGGGAAAACGCGTGTGCTGACACACCGTATAGCTTATTTGGTGCTGGAAAAACAAGTTTACCCATCCAATATTTTAGCCATTACGTTTACCAATAAAGCCGCACGTGAAATGCGTAACCGGATTGACGGATTATTAGGGCACGGAACCGGGCAGCGTATGTGGGCATCTACATTTCACTCAATGTGTGTGCGTATTTTAAGACGGGATATTGACAAATTAGGCATGTCGAAAAACTTCTCGATTTTGGATACAACCGATCAATTAACGGTTATTAAAAATGTCTTAAAACAACAAAACTTGGATCCAAAAAAATACGAACCAAGAACAATGTTAAATGCCATCTCCTCGTCTAAAAACGAATGCATTGATGCCGCTCAATTTGCAGCAGATATGAACCAATTTAACCCATACGAGAAAACAGTCTCGGACGTTTATACAGCTTATGAGAACCGTTTGAAGAAAAACCAGTCACTGGATTTTGATGATTTGATTATGACCACGTTGAATTTATTTAACACGGTTCCTGAAGTACTAGAGTATTATCAAAACAAATTTCACTACATTCACGTAGATGAATATCAAGATACGAATAATGCACAATATCAATTGGTTCAGAAATTGGCGAGCAAGTTTAAAAATATTTGCGTAGTTGGTGATTCAGATCAGTCGATTTATCGCTGGCGTGGGGCGGATATTACAAATATCCTATCGTTCGAGAAAGATTATCCAAATGCGAAAGTCATCATGCTCGAGCAAAATTATCGTTCGACAAAACGTATATTACAAGCAGCGAACGATGTAATTCAGAAAAACACGAGTCGTTATCCAAAAGAATTGCGTACGGAAAACGATGAAGGTACAGCCATTACTTTGCATAAAGCAGGAGATGAACGTCAAGAAGCACAGTTTGTGGTTCAAACCATTCAAAAGCTAATGGATGAAGAAAACTACAAAACGTCTGATTTTGCGATTCTTTACCGGACAAATGCACAGTCACGAATTATGGAGGAAATGTTCGTTAAATCGAATATGTCTTACACCATTGTCGGTGGAACAAAATTCTATGACCGTAAAGAAATAAAAGACTTGTTAGCGTATTTACGTTTGATTGCCAATAATGACGATGATTTATCGTTAGCTCGTGTCATTAACGAACCAAAGCGTGGAATTGGCGCAACATCTTTCGAGAAAATGGCACGTTTTGCGATTGAACAAGATCGGACAATTATGGATGCGTTACAAGAAGCTGATTTTATGGGATTAACGCCAAAAACCGCACAAACAGCTTTAGAGTTCCAAAAAATGATTAATAGTTTTACGCAAATGCAGGAATATTTGTCTGTTACTGAATTGGTTGAAGAAGTACTGAAAAAGTCAGGTTATCGTCAAATGTTGCAAAACGATAAAACCATTGAGGGCGAAAGCCGTTTAGAAAACTTAGATGAATTCTTATCAGTCACAAAAGCTTTTGAAAAACAAAGCGATGATAAATCGTTAGTGGCATTCTTAACCGATTTGGCATTGATTTCAGATATTGATTCCTTAGATGACGAAGAAGATGCAGATGGCCCAATTATTTTAATGACGATGCACGCAGCAAAAGGATTAGAATTTCCTGTTGTCTTTATTATTGGGTTAGAAGAAAACGTCTTTCCGCATTCACGGTCAAACAATGACGATGAGGAATTGGAAGAAGAGCGCAGACTCGCTTATGTTGGAATTACGCGAGCAGAACAGCGGCTGTATTTAACACATGCGTCTTCTCGTACATTGTTCGGGAAAAGTAATTTTAATATGCCTTCTCGGTTTATTTCGGAGATATCAGAAGATCTGATTGAACAAACACGCGCTCATCATCGTGCTGGGGCTACTACCAGTTATCGACAAGTACCAAAACGTCCAGCCGTAACACGTCCTAGCTATAATCAGTCAGGCAGTGAGAAATTAGGTTGGAAAACGGGCGACAAAGCAACGCATAAAAAGTGGGGTACTGGAACGGTCGTTAGTGTTAAAGGCGAAGGCGAACAAACGGAACTCGATATTGCGTTCCCAAGCCCTGTCGGCATTAAACGCTTATTGGCTAAATTTGCGCCGATTGAAAAAGAATGATCGGGAGGAAACTAGATGGATCGCTTAAAAGCGGAACAACGTGTAGATGAATTAAACGAAATGCTGAGGAACTATGGTCATGCGTATTATGTACTCGATAAACCGGCTGTTCCAGATGCAATATACGATCAATTGCTCAATGAATTAATCGACTTAGAAACACTTTACCCTGATTTGGTGTTTCCAGATTCACCTACTCAACGTGTAGGAGGAGCACCACTTTCAACAGTTGATAAAGTTACCCATGAACGTCCTATGCTCAGTTTGTCCAATGTTTTTAGTGAAGAAGATTTACGCGAATTTGATAAACGTGTGCGGAGCGGTGCGGGTGACAAAGTTGACTATGTTTGTGAATTGAAAATTGATGGACTTGCCGTATCACTTCTATATGAGAATGGTAAATTCGTCAAAGGTGCAACGCGTGGTGATGGTCGTGTTGGAGAAGACATTACGGTCAATTTGCGAACTATCCGTGCAATTCCATTAAAACTAAAAGATGCAGTCACGCTTGAAGTTCGAGGCGAAGTGTTTATGCCAAAAAAATCATTTCATGCCTTAAATGAGCAGCGCAGCGAGCAAGGTGAAGAACTGTTCGCTAATCCGCGCAATGCAGCAGCAGGGTCTCTTCGTCAATTAGATCCAAAAATTGCTGCAAGCCGTAATTTAGATGTTTTTATTTATGGAATTGGTGGCGACGGTGAGACTTATCGTTTAGCCGAACACGATGAATCGCTGGAGTATCTTGCAAAACTTGGCTTTAAAACAAACCAAGAACGCCAAGTTTGTACAACGGTTGAAGAAGTGTTGGCGTATATTGAAAAATGGACTGAAAAACGCAACGACTTGCCATATGAAATCGACGGCATCGTTATTAAAGTCAATCAGTTTTTGTACCAACAAGAACTTGGGTTTACAGCGAAAAGCCCTAAATGGGCAACAGCTTATAAGTTCCCAGCAGAAGAAGTAATGACGACAGTCCGCGATATTGAATTGAGTGTTGGACGAACCGGAGTGGTGACACCAACTGCGATATTAGATCCTGTGTCGGTTGCAGGAACTACCGTGCAACGAGCTTCCTTACACAATGAAGACTTGATCAAAGAAAAAGATATTCGAATCGGTGACAAAGTCATTATTCGAAAAGCGGGAGATATTATTCCGGAAGTCGTTTCGGTTATTCTTGACCAACGAACTGGAGAAGAACTGCCTTTTGAAATGCCGACTCATTGCCCTGCTTGTGAAAGCGAGTTGGTTCGAATTGAAGGAGAAGTGGCTCTTCGTTGTGTGAATCCGCAATGTCCTGCACAAATTACAGAAGGTCTCATTCACTTTGTGTCACGCAATGCCATGAATATTGATGGGCTTGGTGAAAAGGTAATTGAGCAATTGTACAGAGAAGGTTTGGTTCACGATATTTCGGATATCTACAAGCTGACAAAAGAGCAATTGTTAGAGTTAGATCGCATGGCTGACAAGTCTGCTTCAAATTTAGTAGCGGCGATTGATGCATCTAGAACTAATTCAATGGAGAAATTGTTATTTGGTTTAGGTATTCGCCATGTGGGAGAAAGAGGCGCACGAATTTTATCTGAGCATTTTGGGACACTTGAACAGCTAATTGATGCGACAAAAGAAGAATTGATCGAAATACATGAAATCGGCGACAAAATGGCGGATTCCATCGTTATGTATTTTGATAATGAAGAAGTTCGTGCATTAGTGGAACGTTTACGCGAAGCAAACGTCAATTTATCGTATACGGGTACGCGCGTACGCGTAGAAGAAGGCGCGAATGCCTTTGCTGGCAAGAAAATTGTTTTAACAGGTAAGCTCGAACAAATGACTCGTCAAGAAGCGAGTGCTCAAATCGAGGCGCTTGGTGGCAAACTAACAGGTAGTGTCAGCAAGAAAACCGATTTGCTTATTGCTGGTGAAGAAGCAGGCTCTAAACTCGATAAAGCACGTGAGCTCAAAGTGGAAATTTGGGACGAACAACGTCTCGTTGAGGAATTGAATAAATAAGGGGATTTTAACATGAAACGCATATGGTGGATTCCAATCAGTTTGCTGCTGTTATCGGGATGTGTTCCTTCGAAAACAGATGAGAAAACAGAAGTGATAAATGAAAAAGAAGAAGTAGAAACGGCAATCATCCCGAGCATGCAGTTGGATGATCAGTTTTACCGTACGCTTTTGCCCTATAAAGCAAGCGCCACAAGAGGGAAAATCGTTAATCGTTTAAACTCTCGATACGATATTGCTGAAACGGAAAATGGCTTGTTGCGCTTGTCGCAAAAACAATTTTCGCCGGACGATTATTATTTTCAAGAAGGTCAAAAAATCACGGATGAAGATGTCACTTCATGGTTACGACGTAAGAGTGAAGACAATCCAGCCGGACTAAATCTTTCAGATGAACGAACTGCAGAACAAAAAAAAGCAGGAGAACGTCCTCCAGCTGAAGTATTGGCACATGTCATAGAACAAAATTATTTAGTGAAAACCAATGAAGATACAATCCGACTTGGGGGCATCTCTATCGGTCTTGCGCTGAATTCATCTTACTCTGGTAGTGAAAACGGCATTTCCTATGAAGAAGAAATACCGCAAGCGCAACTAGAAAAAGAAGGCAAACGCATGGCAGATGAAATCGTTAAACGGTTGCGTGAAAAAGAAGGCTTAGCAGATGTGCCGATAGTGGTAGGACTTTTTAAACAAAATGCAGGTAGCTCGATGATTCCTGGCACTTATTTTTCATCAGGCGCTGCACCAGGTGGGAAAAATGCTGTAGCTAGCTGGAATCAGGTAAATGAAGATTATGTACTGTTCCCCACTTCCGGTAAAGATGAAGGCTATCGAGATATTGATACAGCATTCCGTAATTTCAAACAAGATGTTGAGATTTATTTTTCTAATTACACCAGTGTTATCGGCACCGGCTTTTATCAAGAAAATGAATTAAAAGAGTTGAAGGTTGAAATACCGATTCAATTTTACGGCGTATCAGAAGTGATTGGTTTTACCCAATATGTGACAGGTCTTGTTATAGATCATTTTCCTGAAAATGTATTAATAGAAGTGAGCGTCACTTCAACTAACGGTCCTGAAGCCTTAATTTTGAAAAAAGCAGGCGAAACAGAACCTTTTGTTCACATTTATGAATAATCTCCACTGAAAATAGGGATAGCCATGTGGCTGTCCCTATTCATTTTTTTAGAAAAATGGTATGATATAGCGTATGTTTACTGAATCCGGAGGTGTAAAGAAATGGCGAAAATGACGAAAGAAGAAGTAATTGAAGTCGCACATTTGGCGAGACTCGCAATTACTGATGAAGAAGCAGAACATTTTGCAGATCAATTAGAAGCAATTACGAATGCAATGGAATTGCTAAATGAATTGGATACGGAAAATGTTGAACCAACAACGCACGTATTGCAAATGGTCAATGTATTGCGCGAAGATAAATCTGTCCCTGGATTAGATCGTGACTTGGTTATGAAAAACGTAAAAGAACATGAAGGCGGACAAGTAAAAGTCCCTACAATTTTAGAATAGTCGGAAGGAGGAACTAAACATGTCATTTGTAGAAAAAACAGCTGCACAATTGCAAGAAATGATACATACAAAAGAAACGACAATTGCCGAAATGACTGAAAAAGCATTCGAACGCATTGAAGCGCTTGAGCCAAAAGTCGATGCATTTCTTGCATTGAACAAAGAACGTGCAACACAACTTGCAAAAGAAATGGATCAAGTGCCTTTTGCTGAGCGTGGACCATTATTTGGTTTACCAATTGGGGTAAAAGACAATATCGTAACAGAAGGACTTGAAACGACAGCTTCTAGTCGTATTTTAGAAGGATTTAATCCGATCTATAATGCAACAGTTGTGGATAAGTTAAGAGAAGCCGGGATGGTAACAGTCGGTAAATTGAATATGGATGAATTTGCAATGGGTTCTTCTAACGAAAACTCGTATTACAAAAAAACAAAAAATCCATGGAATCTTGAAACTGTTCCAGGCGGTTCTTCAGGTGGATCTGCTGCTGCAGTTGCAGCGGGAGAAGTACCATTTTCATTAGGATCAGATACGGGTGGTTCGATTCGCCAGCCAGCCGCTTTTTGTGGGGTTGTGGGGATGAAGCCAACTTACGGACGAGTTTCTCGTTTTGGGTTAATCGCTTATGCTTCTTCTTTAGATCAAATTGGTCCGATCACAAGAACCGTAAACGACAATGCTTTGTTGTTAAATGCGATTGCAGGTTATGACGACAAAGATTCAACGTCTGCAAATGTAGAAGTGCCAGATTTCACATCGGCATTGACGGGTGATATTACAGGTCTTCGCATTGGTGTTCCAAAAGAATACTTTGCCGAAGGTGTTGGCGAAGCAGCTAAAGAAGCTGTACTTGATGCATTAAAAGTGCTTGAAGAACGAGGCGCAATTTGTGAAGAAATTTCACTTCCTCATTCAAAATATGCATTATCAACTTATTACATTCTTGCTTCTTCTGAAGCTTCATCTAACCTTTCGCGTTTTGATGGCATTCGTTATGGCTACCGTACAGAAAAAGCAGGGAGTCTTCTTGAGTTTTACATGAATACGCGTTCTGAAGGATTTGGCGATGAAGTAAAACGCCGCATCATGCTAGGAACGTATGCACTAAGCTCAGGATATTACGATGCTTACTATAAAAAAGCACAAAAAGTTCGTACGTTGATCAAAAAAGATTTTGATGATGCATTTGAAAAATACGATGTCATTGTTGGCCCAACAACGCCAACACCAGCCTTTAAAATTGGTGAAATTATTGACGATCCATTAACAATGTATGCAAATGATATTTTAACTATTCCTGTAAACTTAGCGGGGGTACCAGCTATTTCAATTCCTTGTGGATTTGAAAACGGTCTACCATTAGGCTTGCAAATTATCGGAAAACATTTCGACGAAGAAACTGTTTATCGTGTTGCGGATGTATACGAAAAAGCAACAGATTTCCATAAAAAAACTCCTCAAACATGGGAGGGAGCAGCACAATGAACTTTGAAACGATCATTGGACTTGAAGTCCACGTTGAACTAAAAACTGAATCTAAAATGTTTTCTCCAGCACCGGCTCACTTTGGTGCGGAACCGAATACCAATACAAACGTCATTGACCTTGGCTACCCAGGCGTTTTACCTGTAGTCAATAAAACAGCTGTAGATTGGGCAATGAGAGCGGCGCTTGCATTAAACTGTGAAATTACGCGTCACACGAAATTTGACCGCAAAAACTACTTCTATCCGGATAACCCGAAAGCTTACCAAATTTCACAATTTGATCAGCCTATCGGTGAACATGGTTGGATTGAAATCGAAGTAAAAGGCGAGAAAAAACGTATCGGCATCACGCGTCTTCATATGGAAGAAGATGCAGGGAAATTGACGCATACAGGCAATGGCCATTCATTGGTTGACTTTAACCGCCAAGGAACGCCACTAATCGAAATCGTTTCTGAGCCAGATATCCGTACAGCTGATGAAGCTTACGCTTACCTTGAAAAAATTAAAGCAATTATCCAATACACGGGTGTTTCAGATGTTCGGATGGAAGAAGGATCGTTGCGTTGTGACGCGAACATTTCACTTCGTCCGTTTGGTCAAGAGCAATTTGGAACAAAAACCGAGTTGAAAAACTTAAACTCGTTCAACTTTGTTCGTAAGGGGATCGAGCACGAACAAGTTCGTCAAGAACAAGTGTTATTGTCAGGTGGCATCATCGAGCAAGAAACACGTCGTTACGACGAATCAACAGGTAAAACGTTGTTGATGCGTATTAAAGAAGGATCGGATGATTACCGTTACTTCCCAGAGCCAGATTTAGTTGATATTGTAATCGATGATGCTTGGCTTGAGCGCGTTCGCTCTGAAATTCCAGAATTGCCAGATGCAAGAAAAGCTCGTTACGTTTCAGAACTTGGCTTGTCTTCTTATGATGCGATGGTTCTGACATTAGCAAAACCGATCTCGGATTTCTTTGAAGCAACTGTAACGGCTGGTGCTGATGCGAAACTTGCTTCTAACTGGTTGATGGGCGAAGTTTCAGCTTACCTAAATGCTGAACAAAAAGAACTTTCAGATACAGCATTAACTCCTGAAGGTTTGGCAGGCATGATCAAATTGATTTCTGATGGTACGATTTCGTCTAAAATTGCGAAGAAAGTCTTTAAAGAATTGATTGAAAAAGGCGGCGACGCGAACGATATCGTTAAAGCTAAAGGACTTGTTCAGATCTCTGATGAAAACACATTGCGTGAATTCGTGACAGCAGCTCTGGATAATAATCCGCAATCGATCGAAGACTTTAAAAACGGTAAAGACCGCGCAATTGGTTTCCTAGTTGGGCAAATTATGAAACAAACAAAAGGGCAGGCAAACCCGCCATTGCTTAATAAAATTCTTCTTGAAGAAATTGCAAAACGATAATATCTAGTTGAATGATGTAAAAGGATGGTCCGCTATGGGCCATCTTTTTTGATGAGTTCTTGTAGAAGTTGATGTGAAAAGTCGCACCGACCGCTTTGGGCATAGCTCCCGCAAGAAGCCAGGGAAGAGCGCCTGTCTTCTTGCTTCGCTTAGCCCGCGTGCGCGGCGGTGCTGGTGAGTGGTTGGAGGTAGCGTCTTCGTATCCATTTAGATAGAGGACATAGTTATGTAGAATGAGCTTCTGTGGAAGTAGGTGTGAAAAGTCGCACCGACCGCTTTGGGCATAGCTCCCGCAAGAAGTCAGGGAAGAGCGCCTGTCTTCTTGCTTCGATTAGCCCACATGCGCGGCGGTTCTGGTGAGTGGTTGGAGGTAGCGTCTTCGTATCATTTAGATAGAGGACATAGTTATGTAGAATGAGCTTCTGTGGAAGTAGGTGTGAAAAGTCGCACCGGCCGCTTTGGGCATAGCTCCCGCAAGAAGCCAGGGAAAAGCGCCTGTCTTCTTGCTTCGCTTAGCCCGCGTGCGCGGCGGTGCTGGTGAGTGGATGTAATAATGTCGAATAGTTTTAGTTAATTGAGTTTATTAGTTAATTAATGGAACTAAGTTAGAGTGTACTTCGTCTTTTAAGTGGACGTTTAGTGCTATTTTTTGTCGATATAGATTTTGTCGAGAGGCCGTTTCTGCATCTCAGCCTTGAACACTTTGCTACATAACAGTAAACTGGTAGTAAAGACAAATTTAGGCCAATAGAATGTGCTTTAGGAATCAGTAGCTGTACCTATACAACTAATTTTAAGTGGTGAGTTTTCTGCTTTTTAGTGGGAAATTAGCTTAGTGGAAAAGTAGGGAAAGGGAGGCGTGATGAGATGATGACGGAGCAGCAATACTTTGAAAATGGTATTAGTTTGGAAAGCTATATGGCTCAAATGGAGTCGAATCAACATAAATCTTATAGCATCTATGAAAAGTTTGAGCTACCGAAAGATCCAGAATTCCTGGCTTTACTAAAAGATAAAAAGCCACATGTATTAGTGATTACTGAAGACTGGAACGGCGATGCGATGATGAACAATGCAATTTTACGAAAAATTGCAGATGCAGCTGATTTAGAAGTTCATTGCATATCTCGTGATGATAATTTGGAATTAATGGATCGTTACTTAACAAACGGGGAACGATCAATTCCGAAATACATTGTGCTGTCTGAAGCTGGAGAGGTTCTTGGTGAGTGGGGACCAAGGGCTCCAAAAGTTCAGGAGTTTGTGGACAAGAAGAAATCAGTTCTTCCAGAAAAAGAAGATCCGCAATACAAACTGCATATGAAAACAGTAACCGGTGAAATATTAGATGGGTTTGTTTACAATGATGATTTTTGGCATGTGGTATATGAAGAGTTTCGTCAAGTATTCCAAACAGCTTTAACTTCAAGTAAATGACAAAGTCATTAGGGAATTTATAAGTAGTTAATTTCAGAAATGCGTTATGTTCATTTTTACAGAAAGTCCAGAAAGGCTGAATCCTATGAAACGTGCACGTATTATTTACAATCCTACTTCTGGTCGCGAGTTATTCCGCAAGCATCTGCCGGAAGTTTTGGAGAAAATGGAGAAAGCGGGATATGAAACTTCCTGCCACGCAACTACTTCTGAGGGCGATGCTATTCAAGCAGCTGCTCATGCCGTAGAGCGCGAGTTTGATTTAGTAATAGCTGTTGGTGGAGATGGAACGTTAAATGAAGTTGTTTCAGGAATTGCTAAGTTCGAGAATCGTCCAAAAGTCGGTTTAATTCCAATGGGAACAACCAATGATTTTGCCCGTGCGGTTCATATACCACGAGACATTACAAAAGCTGTAGATATTATTTTGAAAGGAGATTCCATTCCTGTAGATATCGGTTTGATGAATGACGATCGGTATTTTATCAATATTGCAGGAGGCGGGAGACTCACAGAGTTAACATATGAAGTACCGAGTAAACTAAAAACAGTTCTTGGTCAAATGGCTTATTACTTAAAAGGGATTGAGATGTTGCCGTCAATCCGGTCTTCGCGTGTACGCATAGAGTACGATGATCAAGTTTTTGATGATAGTGCGATGATGTTTTTAATCGGCTTGACAAACTCAGTTGGCGGGTTTGAAAAACTAGCGCCAGACGCCAGCATTAACGATGGGAAGTTTACATTGTTGATTTTAAAAGAGCTGAATATGGCCGAATTTATTCGTGTTGCATCTTTAGCGTTACGTGGTGAGCATTTGTCAGACCCTCATGTGATTTATGCTAAGGCAAGTACGATTAAAGTGACAACTGAAGAGCGGGTGCTATTGAATTTAGACGGAGAGTACGGGGGCGTGCTACCGGCTACATTCAAAAACTTAGCGAGTCATATTGAAATGTATGTTCCAATTGATTCGTTAAATGAAAAAGATCGGAAATAAAAAAGTTGGAAACCGAAAAAATTTGGTTTCCAACTTTTTTGTTTGGTTAAAGTAACTCGATAGCTTTATCTTGTTCTGCAGCAAGTCGGGGTAAATCATTAAGTGACTCCCAGCGGAACAGTAATGTCATTCCATTGTCGCGGCCATGACTTTTGATGACATGTTCAAATTGTTCAACGGGTTCACCCGTGTATTCAAATTGAAAGATATTCCGTTCATACGCTTTATCCTGATGTTCAGGATAGTATGTGTACTTATGAATTTTGCCGACAAAGTCAAGTACATCACGTGGTAATCCTGTTTCTTCTTTTACTTCTCTATATAACGCATCGATTAACAGTTCCCCGTCTTCAATGGTTCCACCTGGTACTTGTAGGCCAACTTCTGGTTCTCCTTTGTATTCGAATACAAGCAACTCGCGATTTTCTTCATCGCCTCTTGTGATATAAGCAAATACTTTCCGTTTCGTTCTCATGATGCATCACCCTTTTTCCTTTAATGTATATATACAGAATACTAAAAATTGAGAAAAATTTCAATTCTTTTCGTTTTCTGTTTGTCACAGCTCGTTCAAAGTTTGCTCTGAAAGTAAGGCTTGGGAAGCGTTTTGAAAAGTCGGTTTGATGTACAATAGGACTATAGAAACTATGAATCTAGTATTTATAAAAGGAGACGAGTAGAGTGGAATTTCAAGATCCAGCTTTTCTGAGTCGTATTCTAACGCTTTTAACTTTATCGTTCCATATCCTTTACGCAACGATAGGCGTAGGGGTCCCGCTGATGATCATGATTGCTCAATGGGTAGGGATTAAGAAACAAGATGAACATTATATTTTGATGGCCCGTCGCTGGGCAAGAGGATTTGTTATTACGGTCGCAGTAGGAGTTGTAACCGGAACCGCGATTGGTTTGCAGTTATCGCTGTTATGGCCGAATTTCATGCAATTGGCAGGGAACGTTATTGCATTGCCGTTGTTTATGGAAGTTTTTGCATTTTTCTTTGAAGCAATTTTTCTGGGTATTTATCTATACACATGGGACCGTTTTGAAGATCAGCGCAAGCATTTCTTATTCCTTATTCCGGTCGCACTTGGTGCAGCAGCATCATCGGTATTTATCACCATCGTCAATGCTTTTATGAACCAACCACAAGGGTTTGAAATACTAAATGGTGAAATGGTTAATATCAGTCCTTTACTGGCGATGTTTAGTCCAGCTGTCCCTACAAAAGTAGCGCATGTAATGTCCACGGCGTTTATGACTAGTGCTTTTGTGTTGGCGTCTATTGCAGCAGTTCGACTATTGCGAGGCTCAACCCATATTTATCATAAAAAAGCATTGTTCTTAACGATGAAATTAGGACTTGTATTCGCTATTGCAACTGCCTTAATTGGTGACTTTTCTGGTAAGTATTTGGCTGAATATCAGCCGGAAAAGTTGGCAGCTGCAGAATGGCATTTTGAAACAGAAGAAGAGGCAGGTTTAATTCTTTTTGGGATTCTAGATGGTGAAGAAGCTAAATACGCAATCAAGATTCCTTATGCGTTAAGTATTCTTGCCCACAGCAATCCATTTACAGAAGTGATAGGGCTTAATGAATTTCCAGAAGACGAAAGGCCACCGCTGTGGATTCATTACCTGTTCGATACGATGGTGATGATTGGCATGTGGTTAGCGTTCTTCTCTTTTGTGTATGTTGTAGCTGTATGGCGCAAGTGGACGTTTATTCGCGCAAAATGGTTCCAGTGGCTACTTATTGCCGGAGGACCCTTAGCGCTTATCGCTATAGAAGCAGGATGGTGGTTTACAGAAGTCGGACGCCAGCCTTGGGTGTTAAGAGGATACATGACAGTTGATCAAGCAGCGACCACAAGTGGTCAAGTAGATTTAATGATTATCTTGTTTGCAGGTTTGTATCTAATTTTAGGGATTGGTACTGCTGTTGTTTTGACGAGAATGTATAAACGTAATCCAGTGGAAAAAGAATTAGCAGAACGAGAAAATGGCAAAGGCGGTGACAAGAAATGACTTTAGAAATTATCGGAATTTCTGTATTGTGGTTGTTTCTCTTTCTGTATGTCATAGTAGCGTCAATTGATTTTGGCGCTGGTTTCTTTAATGCCTATAGTTCTTTTGTTGGAAAGCAACATATTTTAACAGGTATAATCCAGCGATATTTGTCGCCGGTCTGGGAAGTAACCAATGTATTTTTTGTGTTCTTTTTTGTTGGGGTCATCGGATTTTTTCCGCAAACCGCTTTTTACTACGGGACAACTTTGTTAGTGCCGGCGAGTATCGCGTTAATTTTGTTGGCGATTCGTGGTTCTTATTACGCGTTTGCAACTTACGGAGCTAAAATTGATCACCGAGGCTATATTTTCATGTATGGCTTGTCTGGCTTATTGCTACCGGCTGCATTATCACCTGTACTAGCCATGTCAGAAGGCGGCTTTATTAAACTCAATGACGGACAGCCTTACTTGGATTATTGGGCATTATTTACGAGTCCCTTGATGTGGAGTATCGTCGTCTTGAGTTTAACGGCAGTGCTTTATATTTCAGCGGTGTTCTTAACCTGGTATTCTGCAAAAGCTGGCGATGTTAAAGCTACCGATTTAATGCGTAAATACGCGCTTGTTTGGGCAGCGCCGGCAATGATTACGGCAACTGGAATTATATACGAATTGCGTGGTCATAACCCGGAACATTATGTGCGTATTCTTGATTTGTGGTGGGTGTTCGCGGTCTCGTTCTTACTGTTTGTCGGAACGGTTTACCTCATTTGGAAAAAGCGTCATTACGGTTGGGCTTTCATTTTGTTGGTCGGGCAATTCTTTACGGCCTTCTTCGCATATGGAGCTTCACATTATCCATACTTGCTGTATCCGTATTTGACAATTTACGATAGCTTTACAAATGAAGCTATGGCAATCGCATTAATTATTGCTTTTATTGCAGGGCTATTCTTGTTATTGCCATCACTCTATTTATTGTTCCGTCTGTTCTTGTTCGATAAAGATTATGTCGAAGGTAAATCGGATTACCACGCATAAAGGAGGCACTATTCATGCAAGATTTCATGATATTTTACGCACCTTTTCTGGTGTTAATAGGAGCTATCGTTTTTGGATTTTGGTTTTCACTAAAAGACGGTCCCGTTACAAAAGACCGGGAGTAATGACGCGTGCAGGCTTTTGCCTGCCGCGTTTTTTTGTTGTATGATAGGTAAATGTGAAATGGAGTGAGCGTTTTGAAACCAGTAAATAAAAATGACCGAATTTCGGTTCATGTAGAAGATTTGACGCACGACGGAGCGGGTGTCGCAAAAGTTGACGGCTATCCATTATTTGTACCAGGCGCATTGCCTGGAGAAGATGTTGTGGTTCATGTGTTAAAAACGTTAAAATCATATGGCTTTGCAAAGCTTATTGAAATACAACAAGCTTCACCTTTTCGTGTTACAGCTCCTTGTCCTGTATTTGATACATGTGGAGGCTGTCAGATTCAACACTTGTCTTACGAAGGGCAAATGACTTTTAAACAGAAATTGGTACGCGATGCGATTACCCGTATTGGTAAATTACCAGACGTACCGGTGCATCCGGTGAAAGGAATGGAAGATCCATGGCGTTACCGCAATAAATCGCAAATTCCTTTTGGCATGCAAGACGGCAAAGTGGTTGCTGGATTTTACCAGCCACGTTCGCATGATATTGCAGACACCAATACGTGTTTAATCCAAACCCCTGAAGCAGACGCGATTATGGTCGCGTTGAAAAAGAATTTGATCGACATGGGCATTGAACCTTATGAAGAAGCGACACATCGTGGCATGCTGCGTCATGTGGTGGTTCGTAAGGCAAGAGCAACCGGAGAAATTATGGTCGTGTTAGTGACGAAGAAAAAGAAATTCCCACAAGCGCAACGTGCGATTGAGTTGATCCAGGCTACTGTTCCAGAAGTGACATCGATTGTCCAAAACATAAATTCTGAAAAGACTAATGTTATTTTCGGTGATGAAACATTAACGCTATGGGGCAAAGATGTGATTGAAGATCGAATTGGGGATGTTCGTTTCGAAATTTCAGCACGGTCGTTTTATCAGATTAACCCTGTACAAACAGAAGTGCTTTATGGCCAAGCGCTAGCATATGCTCAATTAACAGGTGAAGAAACTGTCATCGATGCGTATTGTGGCATTGGAACCATTTCGTTATTCCTTGCGCAACGAGCGAAATTTGTTATGGGTGTTGAAATTGTGCCGCAAGCAATTGAAGATGCTAAACGCAACGCTGAGTTAAATGGCTTAACAAATACATTGTTTGAAGCAGGACCTGCTGAACAAGTGATTCCGCGTTGGTATAAAGAAGGAAAGAAAGCAGATGTATTAGTTGTCGATCCACCACGTAAAGGGTGTGATGAGCAGTTGTTGCACACCATATTAAAACAACGCCCAACACGCGTTGTGTATGTATCCTGCAACCCAGCAACACTCGCACGGGATTTGCGTATACTTGAAGATGGTGGCTATCGTACGAAAGAAGTACAACCTGTTGATATGTTCCCGCAGTCTACACATTGTGAAGCTGTGGCATGGTTAGAATTAGTTTAATCGCATAGTGAAAAAAAGTTGTCTACTCCAAGTAGACAACTTTTTTATTTAATAGAGTGTTACTTCGCTTCGCAATAACTTTTTATATCTTGAAGGTCTACTTCGAGTGCTTTTTTCATTGATTTTTTCATAAAAATACTGAAGATCCCACTCAAGATTTTAGCTGTTAAACTTACAGAGTGTCCTTCAAAAGACATTTCAAGAGTCACGGTGTTGTTACTTTTTTCAGTGATATTTAATCGAGACACATAAATGGCACCGTGACTTTCAGCTCGTGTTTGATAATAATGATACTTTTCACTATGCGTAATCCACATGATTTCTTGAGCTTCTTTCCCAAGCATTTTGCGAGTTTCTTTCCACTTTAATCCAACAAGGTCACCTTCAGCTGGTTGCAGAATTTCAATGTGAATAATTCCACTGATAACATTAGCTGAGTTTTCAATATCAGTAATAACGCTCCAAACTTTTTCTTTTGTGCTGTTAATGTCTATTTGAGTCGAAACTTTCATGTATAAGCCCCCTTATGTTTTAATAGGAAATTCTTCTTATAGAAAATTGTATCCTACTTAGAGTTGTATAGCTATGTGGCATTTGCATATTGTCTCTATAAAAGGTGTATGGAGATTAACATTGATAAAAAAATTATAGAGTTTAAGTTTTATTGAGGTTTTAAAAGAATTAATAAGAGGGTAAAGATAATAGAATACTTTTAGAAGGAGAGAACGATGAACATGGAACAAATACCCGAGTCAAAATTCACTGATAAACGTGAAACTATCATCCAAGGGTTGGTCGACCAAAATGTATTTAAGATCAATGGCAGACAATTATATGAAACTTCACTTTATGAATTAATGAAAACTTATACAGAAACAAACCAAGCCGGCTAATCCCGGCTTTTTTCGATGTCTAGGCTATAAATAAGGAGGAATATGTATGCATGATAAAAAATTGGAGAACTATCGCGCGACACGATTAGATGAAATGACCATTTCCGAAATGCAGCAAGAAATGAACAGTGGCAACCTCACTTCTGAAGAATTGGTTTTGATGTACAAAGAAACAATTTCGGTGCGAAACAAAGACACCAACGCCATTCTTGAAATAAACCCAGATGCGTTACAAATTGCACAAGCGCTCGATTATGAACGCCAACAATCAGGGCCACGCTCAATGCTTCACGGTATACCAATCTTACTTAAAGACAATATAGATACTGCGGACAAAATGCACACGAGTGCAGGTTCATTAGCACTTGAAAATCATTATGCATTACGTGATGCTAAAATCGTAGAAAAGTTACGTCAAGCAGGTGCAGTTATTCTTGGTAAAACCAACATGACTGAGTGGGCAAATTTCATGTCGGAGAACATGACCAATGGCTATAGCTCACGTGGTGGACAAGTGAAAAATCCATACGGTGAATTTGATGTTGGAGGATCTAGTTCAGGTTCTGCCGCAGCAATCGCCTCAAATTTAGCTGCCGCAGCTATTGGCACAGAAACTTCTGGCTCTATTATTAATCCTGCTGCTCAAAATAGCTTAGTAGGCATCAAACCTACAGTAGGTTTAACAAGCAGAACCGGTATTATTCCCATATCTCATACACAAGACGTTCCAGGACCTATAGCGCGGACAGTCGCAGATGCCGTAGTACTCTTAGAAGGAATTATTGGCGTAGATTCAGAAGATGCGATTACAACATTAGCCAAGCCATTCGAAAATTATGACTGGAACCAACACTTGAAAGAGGAAGGGTTGAAAGGGGTAAAACTGGGTGTAGCAAGAAGCTTGTTTAAAGAAATTACAGCTGAACAAGCTGAACTATTTGAAAAAGCATTAACGACATTGCGTGATTGTGGAGCAGAAATTATTGACGACATTGACTTAGGTGTTCATCAAGAAGACTTAGGATTTGCAGTGCTGTTACATGAGTTTAAAGTTGATCTTAATGCTTACTTGCAAGAATCCAACCCCAATCAGCCAATGCGTTCATTAGCAGATGTTATAGCTTTTAATCGTATAAATCCGAAAGATACGTTAAAATTCGGTCAAAATTTGCTTGAACAAGCCAATGAATTGTCAGGTACGTTAACGGAGCGAGAATACGTAGAAGCTCTCGAGCGTAATCGTTTTCTAGCCGCGGAGCGGGGGATGAAGAAAACGTTGGAAGAGATCGGCGTTGACGCACTCGTGTTGCCACAAGAATATGGCTGCAATATCGGTGCAGCGGCTGGATTCCCTTCAATTACGGTGCCGTATGGTTTTGGTCCAATTACAGGCAAACCTTTCGGTATCACATTTTCAGGTCAAGCATTCACAGAACCTACACTAATTGAATATGCTTATGCATTTGAACAAAAAGTAAAAGGACGCCGTAAACCATAAAACGATCTGAGTGATGTGTCTCCAAACCTAAAAAACGAAGCCAATAAACTGGCTTCGTTTTTTTGGGTTATTTCATAGTTGCGACGTGTTTCCACAATTGTTCAACCAATAGGGAAAGTTCAGATTCAATCATTTTGTCATTTGCTAATGTAGTTAAGACACTTTCAATCAACGGTTTTCTCGGATTTTCTGCGACAATTTCAGTTGATAAAAACAAAACCAATTGTTGTGTACTTGGGTAATGTTTTAGCTTTTCGGTATAAGCTTCAAATCTGGTAGAAAGTTCTTTAAGGCCGATGGGGTCACCCAATGTGGAAGACGGCAATTTTAACTCTCCAAGAAAATTATCTTTTGCTGCGATTTGAAGGGTAATGGTTGCTTGCAGCCGACGAATAACAAACGCAGCTAAGTTTTCAGCGGGTAAATCGTCTGTAGAAGAAAGGCGCCATAAGTGAATCAGTTGATGAACATAACCGTGAACAAAAGCTGCATTTTCTAAAGCGTAGGGAATGGCTTCTTTGCCGAAAACATCAATAATTCGTGAAGAGAGCCATTCCATTTCCAAGGTATATTGTTTCACAGAAAAAGCTTTAAGCTCGGGATCTTGTGAATAGAAAATACTTTCGTATAAAGCGAAGAGATTTTTTTCGAGGTTAAGTTTAATACGGATATGCAATTGTTGGGCTAAAACTTCCGGATCATTTGGAGGCAATCCAACAGCAGCCACTAAACGTTGTTGACGAATTTCACTCCCGATCGAGTCCATAATCGCCATCAAGCATTCGGATTTAGAGCTGAAGTAATTGTAAAAAGTTCCTTTAGAGACTCCAGCCTCATCAAGTATGTCTTGAATAGAAGTAGGGTTGTAGCCTGTATTGATGAAAAGTTCATAAGCTGCAGTTAATATTTTTTGTTTTTTAGGATTCATATACATCACCTTTATACTGATAGTTTATTTTATATTAACTTTAAAATATTGATAAATCAATGTTTTGTGATACATCAATCGTGTAGCTTGATAAAAATGTACAGTCGGTATAAAATAATCAAATGACGAAATAGAAAATGCGTATCATATACGGAGGACCGAAGAACATGACAGAACAAAAAAAACCACCATATGGCATTATAGCCATTTTGTTTACAGGAGCATTTGTAGCAATTTTTAATCAGACGTTGTTGAATATTGCCCTCCCAGAAATAATGCTCGATTTAAACATCGAAGCCTCAACGGCGCAATGGCTTGTGACCGGCTATATGTTGGTCAACGGAATTTTAATACCAGCGAGTGCTTTTTTTATACAACGATATTCTAACCGATCGATTTTCATCGTGGCGATGTCTTTATTTGCGTTAGGGACTTTATTGGCGGCAATTGCGCCTGTCTTCAGCGTCTTGCTAGTCGGCAGAATGATTCAAGCATCAGGTGCTGCATTAATGATGCCATTGTTGATGAACGTCATGTTAGCTGCATTTTCTGTTGAAAAACGTGGATCTGCAATGGGTGTGTTTGGTTTAGTCATGGTCGTGGCCCCTGCGATTGGACCTACACTTTCCGGTTTTATCGTAGAGCATTATTCATGGCGGGTACTTTTCTGGATCGTTTTACCGGTTGCGTTGATTCCCCTTTTGTTAGGTATTTTCAAATTGAAAAACTTAACATTCCAAGACAGAAACATCTCGCTTGATAAAGCTTCGCTTGTCCTTTCGAGTTTAGGATTCGGTGGTGTGTTATATGGGTTTAGTTCGGCCGGTACATTAGGCTGGGATAGCACAACTGTACTTGTATCAATTTTAATCGGTGTCTTATCACTCCTTGTATTTGGTCTTCGCCAATTAAAATTGGATGAACCATTACTAGAAATTCGAATCTATAAATACCCAATGTTCGCCTTGTCCTCTGCAATTTCAATTGCTTTATCCATGTCGATGTTCTCGGCAATGATTTTAATGCCAATTTATATTCAGACGATTAAAGGGATTTCGCCGATAAACTCTGGACTCTTAATGTTACCCGGAGCATTGATTATGGGTTTTATGTCTCCAATCACAGGGCGATTATTTGATCGGTTCGGCGCAAAAGTACTAGCGATTCCGGGACTGGCTATAGTAGTTATCACGACATATATGTTTAGCCAGTTAAGTCTAGAAACGAGTTATGTAAGTATTATGCTGATTTATACATTGCGGATGTTTGGAATCTCACTGGTTATGATGCCCGTTATGACAAATGGCTTAAACACGTTGCCGATTAAAGCTTATCCTCACGGCACAGCGATTAATAACACGTTACAGCAAGTAGCTGGGGCTGTAGGGTCTGCATTTTTAATAACAATCATGAACACGCGAACATCAGCTACAGCACAAAACTTAGTGGCAAACGGAATAGCACCTGAAACTATTAAAAATTTAGCGATGCTTGATGGCATCAATTTTTCATTTTTTGTTTCAACATTTATTGCGCTAGTTTCTTTAGTTCTTGCGTTCTTTATTAAAAAACCAGTTAGGCCAGTAACAGAAACAGAAAAAGAAATTGTTTATAGCAGAAGAGAAGTAACAGAATAAAGGAGAAAACCAGTCTAAATTCAGGCTGGTTTTTTTATATTCGTCGAAAATTTTCTAGAACTAAGTCGCGGTGAAACGGAAGTAAATGTTTCACTTGATTGTGGTTCGAAAAAGACGGTGAAACCGCAAATATGGTACACTTAAAGCATTGAAAAAAAGGTGGAATCGTAAATGACTTTTATAAAAGAACTAAGTCCAATATGGCAAGAAAAATGGGAAAAGGCTGGATTTGAAGCGGCAATGCCGATTCAAGATCAGATGATTCCAGAGATGTTAGCTGGCAATGATATCGTAGCAGAATCTCCAACTGGTTCAGGCAAGACGTTGGCATATGTTTTGCCGATTCTTGAACGCGTCAACCCTGAAAAACCAGCAATCCAAGCGATGATTGTGGCCCCATCACAAGAGTTGTCGATGCAAATCGTCAATGTTTTACGTGAATGGACAGAAGGCACAGCTGTAACTGTGACACAATTGATTGGCGGAGCAAACATGCAACGTCAATTAGAAAAGCTAAAGAAAAAGCCAACAATTGTCGTGGGTACACCGGGACGTTTGAATGAATTGGTCAAAACGAAGAAACTCAAAATGCACGAAATTCGCATGTTGGTATTGGATGAAGGCGACCAGTTAATGGCGCGTGAGCATCGGAACATCATGAAAGATTTGATCGAAAAAACGCAACACGATCGTCAATTGGTTCTTGTATCTGCGACAATTACAGAAGAAATTGAACTCGTTGCAGAACGTTTAATGCAACATCCGACACGTCTTAAAGTTACGGCAGAAGATTTGCCGATGTTTGGGAAAGTGACGCACTCGTTTATCAAAGTAGATGAGCGTGATAAAACAGAATTGTTGCGTAGCATTTCGCATATTCCAGGCATGAAAGCTTTGGCGTTTGTTAACAACTTAGATCAATTGCTAATGAAAGAAAATAAGTTAAAATTCCGTGATGCTAAAATCGTCACATTGCATTCTGAAATGAAAAAAGATGAACGCAAAAAAGCATTAGATGCTTTTCGAAAAGGAGAAGTAGCTGTATTAATCGCGACAGAAGTAGCAGCACGTGGATTAGATATTGACTCAGTTACGCATGTTGTCCATGTAGACGTCCCGCAAACAATTGAGCAATACTTGCATCGTTCAGGAAGAACAGGAAGAGCAGGAGCAGACGGGGAAGTATTGACTTTGTTGGCATACGCGGATGAACGTCACTATAAAAAATTTACAAAAGAATTACCCTCGAAACCTGTTCAAAAAGTAATTCATGGTGGAAAGTTAATTGAAGGTTCAAGTAAAACCATTGCCACAAAGGGGAATAAACGATGAATTTTCAGGAGAAACTTGAACAATACGCTGAGTTAACAGTCTATGTAGGGTTAAATGTTCAAAAAGGACAGTTTGTTGTTATAAACACTACAACAGACACACTTGAGTTTACACGCCTTGTTGTCAAAAAAGCATACGAAGCTGGTGCAAAACGTGTACAAGTTAATTACGAAGATCCTGTATTGACGCGCACGCATTTTGAATTAGCACCAGAAGATGCCTTTAAAGAATTTCCCCAATGGTCTGTTGTTCAACGCGATGAAGTAATTAATACGGGTGGCTGTTTCTTATGGATTGACGCCGAAGACCCAGATTTACTAACTGGAATACCGACAAAACGTTTAGCAGATTGGCAAAAAACGGCTGGCAAAGCATTAGAACGTTATCGTCAAGCAGTCGGTACGGATAAAGTAGCTTGGTCGATTATGGCGATTCCATCACCAAAATGGGCGCAGAAAGTGTTTCCTGAATTGCCTGCTGATCAACAAATGGAATCATTATGGCAAGCGATTTTTAAAACAGTAAGAATCGGTGAAGGCAATGCAGTGGAAGCGTGGAAAAATCATATTGCTTTCTTAGAAAAGCGTGCTACCCAATTAAACGATAAGCGCTTTGTAAAATTACAGTATAGCGCTCCCGGCACAAATTTGACGATTGAACTTCCGGACAAGCATATTTGGATGTCTGGTGCGTCAAAAACACCTCAAGGAACTCCATTTATCGCCAATATGCCAACAGAAGAAGTGTACACAGTTCCATTGAAAAATGGTGTAGATGGGACTGTTCGTAATACAAAGCCTTTAGTGTATCAAGGCAATGTGATTGATAACTTTACACTGACTTTCAAAAAAGGGAAAATTGTTGATGCTCAGGCGGAAATAGGACAAGAACTGCTTAATGAGATGATTAGCGCAGATGAAGGAGCGGCTTATTTAGGTGAAGTAGCCCTAGTACCTCATCATTCTCCGATTTCGGATTCGAATATTTTATTTTATAATACCTTGTTTGATGAAAATGCATCAAATCATTTAGCGATTGGTGATTCTTACCCAACATGCTACGAAGGTGCACGTGAGTTAGAGCGCAATCAGTTAGCAGCACTAGGTTTGAATACGTCACTTGTTCATGAAGACTTTATGATTGGCAGTGACAGTATGGATATAGATGGTATTATGGCGGACGGTTCAAAAGAGCCTATTTTCCGTAATGGAAACTGGGCATTTTAAGAGGTGATAGCAATGAAGAAGTACTGGATTTCAGCAGTAGCTGGACTGCTTCTTTTCAGTGGAACAGCTCAGGCACAGTCAAAGCCCGAACTTCCTAAGGATTATGTCGCGATTGGTGATTCTTTAGCGGCAGGTCAAACACCAGAGAGGCAAATTGATGCTGGATATGCAGATTTGATCGCGCAAGAACTATCGCGCAATCATCCAGTAGACTTTTCAAAAGAATTGGCGTTTCCCGGTTTCACGACGGCTGATGTGCTAGATAGTATTCAAACAGATGACGCGAAGAAAGTACTCGAATCAGCTGACCTTATTACTATATCAGCCGGAGCGAATGACATTTTACGCCTTGTACAAAATGATCCGAAACAAGGGGCATTAAGTTTTCAACAACGTCAAGTAGATTTTGCTCTCAATGAGGCAAGAAAAAATATGGAAACTATCTTAACTGAGCTTTCTGAGAAAACGCCGAACGCAGAGGTTTTTGTTATGGGTTATTATTTTGCGTATCCACACGTTCGTGACAATCAGAAAAAAGGAACAGGCAAACAGCTGGATCGGTTAAATGAAATTCTGGAACGAACAGCTGAAAAAGCAGGAGCTGTATTCATCTCCGTAGATGAGCCATTTGGTGAAAATGCTATAAGCCAAATTCCAAATCCTGCTGATGTCCATCCAAATACAGTAGGCTATCAGACAATGGCAAATGCGTTTTTTGATGAATACGAAGAGGCATGGAACGTAGAAGACGATGAATTGCCAGTACCGAATCCATTATCTTTTGAAGAAATTATGGAAATACAGGACGAAGAAAATTCAGAGAGTCCAGTAGATCGCGATGCCAAAGAAACAGTAGAACGACCATCAGATCGCAGTCAAACCAATTATTTGGCATTGAGAGAAATGCTCCCCTATAGTTGAAGACTCTCTTAGAAGGATAATAGAAAAAGGGCTGGCATAAATATGCCAGCCCTTTTTCTATTAACGTTTTTTCCCTCGTGTAGAAGATTGTTCTCTAGTGGTTTGTTCATTTTTGCCTTGTTTTCTTTTGTTCAATACTTTTCGAATAATTGGGTATGCAATTGGTCCGTATTTAATAGCGGATTTTAATAATCTTCCTAATGCCATTTAAATCTCTCCATTCATGAGGATAGTAATTTACTTTTCCCTAAGTTTACAAAAAACAAACATCCTTATTTAGAGTGAGCAAGGGCAACTAATATGTCCTTGAATGCATGAACACTTGAAATCAATACGTATTCAGCATTGCCATGCCAATCATCACCACTAGGTCCGAACTCGATAGCACCTTCTCCGCCTTGTACCGCTGCATAATATTGTGTATCTGCAGCCCCGTGTTGACCAAATAAAATTGGTTTTTGCCCAGTAGTAGTTAAAATCACGTTTTGTAAGTTTTGTATATATGGATTTTCTTTTGTAGTAGTTAAAGCAGGAGCAGTTTCTTCTTTTTTACAGTCCATTTCGATATCCAAAGTTTTAGCTAAGTCGACCAACTGTCGGATAATCTCTTCTTTTTTCTGGCCGGGCATATAGCGGATATCATATGACATTTCGCAAATATCGGGTACTACGTTATAACGATCTCCCGCTTTAATAATCGGCAAGTTAACAGAAGGCTTTTCGTAGTATTCGGTCGATTCTTTTTGAAAGGGTAAATCAGCAACTGCCATATGAAACTTCATGGCAGATTCAATGGCATTGATGCCTTCCCATGGACGACTACCATGAGCGGGCTTTCCTTTGAATGTCATATCCAATTGTAAAACGCCTTTCGATTGTAAACCTACTTTCAACCCAGTAGGTTCACCACAAATAACGAAATCGCCGGTGTAACCTTGCTCGACTAGCCATTTGGATGTATTGCGTCCGCCAGTTTCTTCATCGGTTACAATATGTAATTGAACACTTCGTGCCAATTTGGAACGATCAAGGTCTACAAAAGCTTGCATCATTGCTGCAACTCCTGCTTTCATATCCGCAGCACCTCGTCCGTAAAGGCGATCTTGTTCTACTATCGGATTAAATTGTTCTTCATGTCCTGGCACTACGTCAACATGACCATTCCAAACAATGGTTTCAGCTCCTTTTCCTTTAGCAGAAGTAAGCATCTTATATCCGTTATTATCATGTACAGTAACAGCCTCACCTTTTTCTTTTAACCATTCTGCGCAAAAAAGAAGTGCTTCATTAGCTCCTTCTTTGGAATCGCTTTGAATTTTAATCAAATCCTTTAATAGTTCGATCATTTTTTGGCAAGCCCAATATACGGCTGCCTCCACCACCTTTCGACTATCATTACTAGTCTCTACTTTACCCTATGAGTGTGTGATAAAACAGCCTTGCAATAAACAGGAGGCTTGTGTACAATACAGGTGAAAGTTAAATATTTGTATACACCACAAGGGGAGCTTTAGCTGAGAGTGAACATCTGTTCTTACCCTTTGAACCTGTAAGTTAACACTTGCGCAGGGATGTGGATAGAAACCGGTCCTTACAACGACGCCTGGCTCTGTCCTAGCGTCGTTTTTATAATGGTTTTATTCGCGGCCCTTCTGGTGATGTGCACAACACATAAGGAGGAAGTCATGAGAAATAAAAAAGTTTTGTTAATGATGGAAATTGCAATTTTTGCAGCTCTTGGATTTGTTTTAGACTTTATATCATTCCGGATGCCACAAGGCGGTTCAGTTAGTTTAGTCATGATTCCAATCGTCTTAATCGCTTTTAGAAGAGGTGTTGGTGCGGGCGTTTTAACTGGCTTGTTAGTCGGCTTGTTACAAATTGTTTCTGGCTTTATCTCTGTAACCCCTTTGTCATTCGGCTTTGTCGTTATGCAAGTGATATTGGATTATCTATTAGCATATGCTGTGGTCGGATTCGCGGGTGTGATGCGCGCAAAATATTTGCAGCATGCGGAAGCGAAGCAAACTGGAAAAATGCTAATCGCAATTGTCTCAGGCGTGCTTATTGCATCGGTATTGCGTTATTTCGTGCATGTCGTCACCGGTATTTTGTTCTTCGGTATGTTTGCTGAAGGCAATGTAGTAATTTACTCTGCTGTGTACAATGCTACGTATATGATCCCTGTATTTTTACTCGCTGCTTTTGTTTGTTCAGCGCTTTTCGCAGCTGCTCCAAAATTGGTGAATGCTGAAGCTCAATAATGTAAAGGCTGTCTTCGGACAGTCTTTTTTCTATGAATCGCTAGAAGAGATTCAAACAGGACGGGAGCCTCTGTATAAATTTTGTGGTATAATTTTTGAATAGAAAAGCTTGAAAGAAGGGTATTTAATGATTGCAACTACTGAAAAAGATATTGAAATGTTAAAAAAAGCTGGCCAAATGGTAGCTGAAATTCGTGAAGCGATGAAAGCGGCAACGAAAGCCGGCGTTACAACAAAAGAAATTGATGAATTGGGTGGCAAATTATTTGAAGAACTTGGGGGCGTATCTGGGCCAAAATCAGAATACGACTTCCCAGGGTACACATGCATTAGTGTTAATGAAGAAGTAGCTCACGGCATTCCAGGCAACCGTGTAATCCAAGATGGAGATATTGTGAATATTGATGTTTCGGGTTCATACGAGGGCTATTTCTCTGATACAGGAATATCGTTTGTAGTAGGAGAAGGACATGCAGAAAAAGAAAAAATTTGTGCAGCTGCAGCTTCTGCTTTTGATCGCGCAATGACAAAAGTTAAAGCGGGCGCTAAACTAAACCAAATCGGTAAAGCAGTTGAGCGCGAAGCAAAAGAACAAGGTTTGTTTGTTATCAAAAACTTGACGGGACATGGCATTGGTAAATCGCTTCATGAGGCGCCTCAGCACATTTTAAATTATTACGATGCATGGGAAACAACGATATTAAAAGAGGGCATGGTGCTAGCAGTAGAGCCTTTTATCTCACAAAAGTCTGAACACATCATTGAATCAGGTGATGGTTGGACATTTATCACACCAGATCAATCATTAGTAGCACAAATTGAGCATACGGTTCTTGTGACAAAAGGTGAGCCGATTTTGCTAACGAAGTTGAACAACTAATCGTATTTATTTTTTCAATTTTAAAAACCTGCAGACAATCTCGTGAAATCGAGATGTCTACAGGTTTTTAATTTATTGGGTTTCTTTTTTTAATAAGCAAAATACCTGTCAGTATTACGCCACTTAAGAATAGAGAGGCAGTAGTTACAAGCATTTCTCCAGTTCCGTGTTTGATCGCAATTCCGATAAAGGCCCAAATAAAAACAGCGGCATAAGGAATGTCCATATGATGAAAACGGATGTGCAAAGCAAGTGCAGTGGCAACGGTCAACATAATCACAGTCCACAATTGATCACTCAGTCCCCATCCATTCCAATTATAATAAGTTAGAACGAAACTGATATTGGCAATAGTTGCTACACTGATCCAACCCATATTAATCGAAATGGGTAAGCGCTCAGTAAATGATTTTTCTGAATTTGCATATTGCAAGTAAAGGATGATTAAGGCAATTAGGTAGCCAAGCATGGCAACGATTGATGTGGCGAAAAACTCATAATGCCATAATAGCAGCCAACTAATATTGAACACGCAACTTAATATGAACATCAATGCCAACGTGTAAGAAGGGGTCTGTCCTTTTCGTAAGCGGACCCAAAAAGCAATAATCCAGACAGCTAGCAAAAGGTATATAATGCTCCAAATTGAAAATACGTAACCGGCAGGTGTGAACAGAACCAATAGTCGATTAGACACTTCACCTGTTGTTTGGCCATTTAATGGCAAGGTGTTTGCTAAAGTATTCATCACAATTACAGCAATAAATGCAATTGTCATCAGTAAAACACGGATCATACGAAATCCCTCCCTTACTTTAGTATACCTGCCATAGTTTCAATCAACAATTAACCTTTTCCAAATAAATCCCTAAAAATGTCGATAAGGTGAAGTGTTGAAGATTTGAAGGGAATAATATTCCAGTATCCGAATAAAAAATGATATACTAATAAGTGTTTTTAGAAAATTTAGTTTACCAGGGGGCATTACTATGACAGTGAAATATCCGGAAACATGGGATTTGGATACGCTGTTTTCAGGCGGCAGCGAATCTCAAGAATTGCGGTTACATATGAACCAAGCAGTAACAATGCTTACGGAATTTGAAAAACTTGTTCAAAAATTTAAAGGGCCAACTGGAAAAGAAGATGCTGAAAATGTATACGATTTGTTAGAAAAAATGAGTGAAGTAATGAGGCACTTAAGCCAGTCAGGGGCTTTTATTGGCTGTTTAATGGCACAAAATACACAAGATAAAAAAGCGGGGATTTTAGAAAGTGAAGCAGCTTCACTTTCGGCTCGTTTCCAAAATTCTTTTCAGAAAATCCAACAAGATTTAACAAAGACAGAAGACGCGGTATGGAATGAGCTATTGAATGAAGATCTTTTACGTAAATTCACATTTATCTTGAATGAATGGCGGGAAGAAGCAAAACAATTACTTTCAGAAAAAGAAGAAAGTATGATTACAGCTTTAAGTACGGATGGGTATCATGGGTGGAGCCAATTATACGATATGCTCGTAGGCGAAATTAAGGTCACAGTAACGGTTGATGGAGAAACGAAATTATTATCCGTAGGACAAGCAAACAACTTAAGTTCTCATAAAGATTCGGCTGTACGCAAAGAATCGTATGAAAAGCTAGAAGAAGCTTGGACCGAAAAGGAAGAGTTTTTTGCAAAAACGCTAAATTCAATTGGAGGATTCCGCCTCGAAATTTACAAAAAACGTGGATGGGAAAATGTATTGCAAGAGCCGTTGCATATTAATCGCATGAAACAAGAAACATTAGATGCAATGTGGGGAGCAATTAGTAAAAACAAACAACCTTTTGTTGATTATTTAACCAAAAAAGCAGAATTACTAGGCAAAGATGGATTGGATTGGTATGACGTAGATGCACCGGTAACAGAAAGTACACAGCAATTCTCTTATCAAGAAGGAGCAGAATTTATCTTAAAGCAATTCGGTAAATTTGGTCCTGAATTAGAGTATTTTGCAAAACAAGCGTTTGAAAAAGGATGGATTGAAGCTGAAAATCGTCCGAACAAACGACCGGGTGGATTTTGTACAGGTTTGCCATTAAGTGAAGAGTCTCGTATTTTTATGACATATAGCGGCTCCATGTCGAATGTGGCAACACTCGCACACGAATTAGGACATGCATTCCATTCTTATGCATTGCGACCTGTTCATTCATTAAATCGGTCCTACGCAATGAACGTAGCAGAAACTGCTTCTACGTTTGCTGAAATGATTGTTGCAGATGCGGCAGTGAAAAATGCACAGTCTAAAGAAGAAAAAATCGCTTTACTAGAAGATAAAGTTCAACGAAGCGTCGCATTTTTCATGAATATTCATTCCCGTTTCCTTTTTGAAACACGATTTTATGAAGAACGTAAAAAAGGGGTCGTTCCTGCAGCTCGTCTAAATGAATTAATGGAACAAGCTCAACAAGAAGGATTTGCTGGGGGCTTGTCTTCAACGCATCCGCATTTCTGGGCATCTAAACTTCATTTTTATATTACGCAAGTACCATTTTATAATTTCCCGTATACGTTCGGATACTTATTCTCTTTGAGTGTATACGCAAAAGCTTTAGAAGCAGGAAGTAGCTTTGAAGAAAAGTATATGGCTTTGCTTCGTGATACAGCAGTAATGTCTGCAGAAGATTTGGCGATGAAACATTTGGGGGAAGATATTACACAACAGGCGTTTTGGGAAAAAGGAATCGCTTTGTGTATCCAAGATGCCAAAGAATTCATTTCACTGACATCTGCTGAGGCTTAATATGAACTTGCTTTTTGAAGGACAGACTTGTTATTTGCGGAGCTTAACAGTTGAAGATGCTGAAGAAATGGTGCACTTGCTCTTGCGAAATCGGGGGTATTGGTCTGTTTACGAACCAAGCCACCGTGATAGCTATTTTACACCAGCCGTTCAACGGGAAAAAATTCGAGAGTCAATTTATCAAGCGAGAGAAAACCGGGAATACAGTGTAGGAATTTTTGAACATAAGACAAACAAATTAATCGGTCATATATCTGTTTATAGCGTCAAACGGATGCCTTTTTTAAGCGCCTTAGTTGGTTACTCGATTGATGAAAAATATGTAGGTAAAGGAATTGCTACGGAAGCAGTAAAGTTAATGACTATCTTTGGTTTCGAACAATTGCGCCTTCACCGAATCGAAGCATATGTCTCTCCTGATAATGTTGGGTCGATTCGAGTGTTAGAAAAAACTGGATTTCGTCAGGAAGGCTTACTAAAGCAATTTCTTTATATCAATGGCGAATGGAAAGATCATTACTATTATGCCTTGATCGAGCAAGAGTTTTGAAAGGGTAAGGCCACCTATAAAAAATGGTGGAATGAGCTGCATCGTTGGTTTGAATCGTGAATACCAAGAGAAGAAGGTGCGAAGAATGGATAAAGATAAATTATTCTCTTATCATAAATGGGCAGCTATCGCTTGTTTGCAACACGTCCAAAATGTAGGCGAAGAATTTTACAGTAAAGAAGGAGCAAACTCTTTTGCTTCTATTCAAGAAACAACTGAGCATGTCTTAGGCGTGGAAAAACTATGGCTACTCCGAATGTCGGGCGTCACGAACCCAACGTTCGAACATTTTGATGTTGAAACAACAGCAAAAGCAATTGAAGCGTATGTGTTGTTGCATGAAGAAATGGAAAGGTTTTTCTCATCCCGCACGGATCAGCAGTGGGAAGAGACACTTCATTACCGGAATATGCGCGGAGATAAATTTTCTACGACAAGAGAAGAAATGTTGTTCACTTTTGTTAACCATGCAAGCTATCATAGAGGACAGGTTACATCTTTGCTTCGACAATTTGGCAAAGAAGGAATCGCACTCGATTATATTTATTTCCAAAAAGAAAACCGCTGAGAATTTCTCAGCGGTTTTCATTGCCATTTACAACAATATCTAATTTACCTGTTGTTGGGTCAATAACTAGCCCATGCACAGGAACATTTTTGTCTAACAATGGATGATGGCGCACCATATTAACACTATGCGCAACACTTTCCGTTACTTCATCAAAGCCGCGAAGCCAACCTTCTAAGTCTACTCCAGAATATTCCATCATCTCAATGGTCTTTTCGTCAATTCCTCGTAATTTCATCTTTTCAAGAATTTCATTAGGTTTAATTGCGGACATCCCACAGTCGTGGTGTCCAATAATGTAAATTTCATCTGCATTTAATTCGTACACCGCGACAATTAGGCTACGCATGATGCCACCAAAAGGATGATTAATGACAGCTCCAGCACTTTTAACAATTTTTACATCACCATTTTTAAAATTCATTGCTTTTGGCAACATTTCAACAAGTCGCGTATCCATACAAGTTAAAATAACAACTTTCTTATCCGGAAATTTAGTAGTCATGTATTCCTCATACTTTTTTTCTTTCACGAACTCTTCGTTGTACTCTAAAATTTGGTCTAGTAAAGCCATTAATCTTCCCCCTTATCGAATGATACTCTTTTATTTTAATCTAAACTTCTGAGAAATACGAATCGAAACAGAGAAATTTTTAGAAATCAGGAATATAGTCATCTTTCAATTATGTAGATTGTTTACAGTTTGTTTTAGGTAAGGGGAGAAGAGAGAAACATCGATGAGTAAAGGAAAAGAGACTAAAGCAATCCCATGAACTTGGGTTTGCTTTAGTCTCGATGTGTTTACCGTGACATCTTTTCTAATTGCTTGATCATGCCAAGTGATAATCCAGTTCCAATAGCCACAGATTCTAATGGCTGAGGTGCGATGTGAACTGGTACTGAAATTTCTTTTGACAGCCATTCTTGCAAACCTTTTAGTAAGGCACCGCCACCGGAAATCACTACTCCTTGGTCCACCATGTCCCCAGACAACTCAGCTGGACAATTTTCCAGCGTGGCACGAATGCACTCAAGAATGGCAGATAACGATTCTTTCAGCGCGTCTTGTGTTTCAAGTGAACTTAAAGTAATTGTTTTAGGTAGGCCCGTCATAATGTCACGTCCACGTATGTCCATCTTTTCGACTTCATGTGAAATCGGTGCATAACCAATTTCTTTTTTGATATTTTCGGCGGTGCGTTCACCGATTAAAACATTGTATTGTTTTCGAACATAATGAATAATGTCTTCATCCATGCGATCGCCAGCTACTTTAACCGTGTTTGATGACACGACTCCACCAAAAGAGATGATGCCGACTTCTGTCGTACCACCACCGATATCAACAATAACACTTGCAACAGGTTCACTAATTGGCAAATTTGCGCCGATTGCAGCTGCAACCGTTTCTTCAATCAAGTGAACGCTTTTAGCGCCGCTTTTTTTGACTGCATCGTGAATTTCACGACGTTCAACTTTAGTGGCTCCGGATGGTGTACAAACCATAACGGTAGGTTTCCGAAAAGCACTCCCAAGTTCTTTCAAGGCTCTTTGCATAACAATGGTCAATAATTCTCTTGTTACATCGAAGTCTGCGATTACGCCATCTTTTAACGGACGAACAATAAGGATGGAATCTGGAGCTTTTCCAAGCATTGCTTTTGCTTCATTGCCAATAGCTAAAACTGCACGTGTCTTTGCATCTAGGGCAACCATCGAAGGTTCATTTATAATAATGCCTTTTTCTTTTGTATAAACTAATATATTTGCAGTTCCTAAATCAATACCAATAGCTGTTGCAGAAAACATTCACGACTACCTCCTATAAATAAAAACCTAAACTTGTTAGAATTTTATCACTACTCACCAACAAACGAAAGAGTCCAAGGAACCTAAAGTAGGTCTAAGGATAATGCCTATTGCAGGAAATCAACTAATAAAAAATATAAAAACCGACTTCAATAAAGAAGCCGGTTTTTATCGCTTAGTATTTTTTTTCAGGAATCGGATCTACATGCTCAGAATCGTGCGTGTGAAGCTCTTTCCCAAGAAAGTGAAGAAGCGTAAAGAAAAAGATGAAAATGACGACCATAAAGCCGAGAACGACAGTGATGTCATAAAACATAATGATAACTCCTCTCTAAACTGTAATTATCAATATTAAGTATACCTGATTTTGAAGGAAAAAATAAGTGTCGAATTATCGATACTTAAAAAGCCCAGTTGCCTCCACGGAAAATCGGTTCACGCGAACCATCTTCTAAAATTCCATCAATATCCATTTCAGAAGAACCTATCATGAAGTCCACATGTGTGATGCTTTGGTTCAAGCCATTTTCCAATAATTCTTCTTGTGACATTGTTTTCCCACCTTCGAGGCAAAATGCATATGCACTACCAATGGCGAAGTGATTCGAAGCATTTTCATCGAACAGCGTATTATAGAATAATATATTCGAATCCGAAATCGGCGAATGATGGGGAACTAGTGCCACTTCTCCTAGGAAGTGTGAACCTTCATCGGTAGCAATTAGTTGTTTCAGTACATCTTCACCTTGTGCAGCTGTAGCATCGACAATTTTCCCGTCTTTAAATGTTATTTTAAAGTCGTCAATAATATTTCCCCCATAGCTTAAAGGCTTCGTACTCGAAACATAGCCATTTACCCCTGTTTTATACGGCACGGTGAACACTTCTTCAGTTGGCATATTGGCCATAAAAGTATCGCCTTTTTCGTTAACCGATCCAGCTCCACACCACAAATGACCTTTTGGAAGTGCAACTTCTAAATCAGTTTTAGGTGAGGTGTAATGTAGTTTCGCATACTTTTTATCGTTCAAGTAATGAACTTTTGTATGCAATAAGCGGTTATGTTCTGCCCATGCCTCGATGGGTTGATCCAAGTCTGCACGAACAGCTTTGAAAATGGCATCCCATAACGCGTCAACTTGCTGCTCTTTTGACAATTCAGGAAATACTTTCGCTGCCCAATCGGAGGAAGGGGCTGCAAGAACTACCCAACTAATTTTGTCAGATTGCACATATTGACGATACTTGCTCAATGCCTGTCCCGTCGCTTTTTGTGAATCGGCAATCCGTTTTGAATCGATTCCAGCTAATAAATCTGGACTTTGAGACACGACACTGATAAAAGCAGCCCCTTGCTCTGCTAATTGTTCACGCTCTTGAACTTTCCAAGAAGGAAATTGTGAAAACGAATCTTCTGGTGCTAATTCAAAGCGTAAACGTGTAATAGCATCATCAGACCAATCGACGTGCACTTGTTTGGCACCGGTTTCATAAGCTTTTTGTGCAAGCAGTCGAACAAAAGGCGCAGAGTCGATAGAAGCAGCGATATAAAGTTGTTGACCAGGTTGAATATTTACTCCCACTTTTATAGCTAGTTCAGCATAGCGGGCTAATTTCTCATTAAAAGACGTCAAATAAATCTCTCCTCTCATCTCTTCTATAGTAGCAATTTTCAGTCACAGCCTGCAACGATTTATAACATACTAGCTAATTAAATATTTCTCTTGTTTTATTTATTACAAAAGTTTATAATTAAACAAAAGTTTAAAACAGGGGGTGTTGAAATGAATCAGAAAGAAATGGAAGTTTTAGAATTGATCCGCCGAAATCCGTACCTGTCCCAACAAGAAATGGCGGAAAAGTTAAACATGTCTAGACCTTCGCTAGCCAATTTCATCTCGAGCCTAATGAGACAAGGTAAAATTTTAGGACGCGCCTATGTATTACCAGAAGAAAAAACAGTCATTTGTATTGGGGGGGCGAATGTTGATAGGAAATTCCTAATGCAGCAGCCTGCACAGATGGGCACTTCAAACCCAGCATCTGTTTCTGGCAGTGTTGGGGGAGTTGCGAGAAATGTTGCTGAAAATTTGGGACGATTAGGCAATTCGGTAAAGTTATTGTCCATTGTTGGAAATGATCCAGAGTGGGAGTTAATCGAAGCAGCATCAAGTTCGTTTATGTCTACAGAACTTACCAAAGCGGTCGAAGGCCTTTCAACTGGAACCTACACAGCGATTTTAGAACCTGATGGTGAAATGATATTAGCAATGGCAGATATGAAAATATATGATTTTATGACACCAAGCTATCTTTCGAAAAATGAAAGTGCTTTACTGTCTGCAACCTTTCTTATAATGGATTTAAACTGTCCACGTGACACGGTAGAATATGTACGAAAACTTGCTTTAGCTAACAGCATTTCATTGGCGGTTATTCCGGTATCGGCTCCAAAGATGAATCATTTGAGTGATGATTTATCTGGGGTTAGTTGGCTAATTTTAAATCGCGATGAAGCAAGTAAATATTTGCACATATCCATAGAGTCAACCGAAGAGTGGTATCAGGCCGCTCAACAAATTGTAGATCGAGGAGCAGAGTCAGTGGTGATTACAGGTGGAAAAGACGGCGCTATAGCTGGAAATTCCACAGGTACTAAACACTATTCTTCAATACCAGTCGAACATGTAGCCGACGTGACAGGTGCTGGGGATGCATTTTCAAGTGCAATCGTCCATAGCATATTAGGTAACCAAGATTTAGACGGAGCGATTCGTGCGGGGATGGTAAATGCGGCAAAAACGTTAGAAAGCAACATGACTGTCCGTAATGAATTAACAGCGATACAACTACAAAAAGAACTGGAGGAAATACAATGAACACAATGATTTCGTATTCAACAGAAGTACAACAGGCACTAGAGGGCAAAAAACCAATCGTAGCGCTCGAGTCAACTATTATTTCACATGGTATGCCTTATCCACAAAACGTCGAAACAGCTCGTATCGTCGAGCAAATTATCCGTGATAACGGTGCAGTTCCAGCAACTATCGCAATAATGGACGGCAAAATTAAAATCGGTTTGTCTGAAGAAGAATTAGAATTACTTGGGAACACGCCAGGTGTTTCTAAAGTTTCGAGAAGAGACATCGGTCAAATAATCGCAACAAATCAAATTGGAGCAACAACTGTAGCAGCAACGATGATCTGCGCAGAACTTGCGGGCATTCGTGTTTTTGCTACGGGTGGTATTGGTGGAGTACACAGAGGTGCAGAAACAACGATGGACATTTCAGCAGATTTGGAAGAACTCTCTCAGACGGGAGTGGCTGTTGTATGTGCAGGAGCAAAATCAATTTTGGATATTGGGTTAACAATGGAATACCTTGAAACAAAAGGTGTTCCCGTTATCGGCTACCAAACTGATGTAATGCCAGCATTCTACACGCGTTCTAGTAATTTTGAGTTAACGTTCCGTACAGACAACGCAGATGAGTTGGCAAAAGTACTAAAAGCAAAATGGGATTTAGGCATTGATGGCGGAGCAGTTATCGCAAATCCAATTCCAGCAGAGCATGCGCTAGAAGAATCGTTCATTAACGACATTATTGCACAGGCAATGGCTGAGGCAACTGACAATGGCATTTCTGGGAAAGAAGTTACGCCTTTCCTGTTAGGTAAAGTAAAAGAATTAACAGAAGGCAAAAGTTTAGTGGCCAATATTGAGTTAGTGAAGCATAATGCAAAAGTTGGAGCAGAACTCGCCGTAGCTTATAACAAACTTTAAGAAGAATTTGTGAAAAGAAGTCCATTCGTGGGCTTCTTTTTTTGTTGGAAAGCGATTAGTGGTTTTTAATGTCTTAAATTTAGGGTAAAGAGATGCAAGGGGTTGAGGTGAATGAAAACAGATGTATTCATTGGCGGAGGCGGAATTGGTGGATTGACGCTTGCTTTGAAATTGGCACAACGAGGCACCCAAGTAATTCTTGCCGAGCGAATGGCTGTAAAGGCACCCACCTATAAAGGGGAGCTATTACAACCAAAAAGCATGCAGATCTTTGATGAACTTGGAATTTATGAGCAAATATGTGATCGGTCAAACGAAATTAAAGTATTAGATATGCTTGAACTTTCTAGCTCTTTGCAAGTAAAAGACCAATCATTCATGGATTACAACGTCTTACCCGGTAAATACAATGCAGCGTATATGATGCATCACGAAGAGTTAAAAGCGGTTATATTAAATGCTGCATGTAAATATAATAATTTTCACTATTTAAAAGGGACTGCCTGTAAAGGGTACGGAGATAAAACAGCTATCCTCCAAAAAGGAACAGAGAAATTTGAAGTGGAAGCCAAATTCTTTTTTGGCGCAGAAGGGCGTTCATCGGTTACCCGAAAAGCGATGGAGGTAGAAGTAAAACAAACCACGTACAATCATCACTTTTTAACAGTTACTTTTCCGCGAGCGAAGGATTTTACAGATGGCAAAATTATTTCTACATATAATCGGTTTTTAGGTCTTTTTCCGCTACCAGATGATCAAGTTCGCAGTGTGTATTTGATCCCTCCAGGCGATTACAAACAGTTAAAAGAAAAGCCAATTAGTCATTTTCATAAACTTTATACAGACTTAGCACCTGTCGTAGATGGTTATGTTCAACAATTAAGCGATTGGAAAAAAATTCAATTGATGATTCCTGTCATGTATCATGCAAATTCTTATGTTAAAGGCAATAAAGCAATTATTGGAGACGCCTGCCACGCTGTTCATCCAATGGCAGGAGAAGGGATGAACATGGCAATACAAGACGCCGATATTTTAGGGGAATTAACAGCAGACATGTTCGAACAGAAAAAAATTCATCCAAGCAATTTAAAATGGTATGAACATGTTCGTTATAAACGCGCTGATCATGTGATTCAATTGAGTCATTTAGCAGCTCTAGCCTATTCGTTTCCATTTAAACCGGTGAGCTATATACGCCAGCGAACATTTGAACGTATGGAAGAAGATCCCATTCTCCACTTTAAGCAAATGTTGAATGTGTCGGGTCTTGGCATGTGGAAAGAAAATGTTCGTGATCGATTTATACAAGGTGGCATTATGCCTGTACGTATGAAGGATTTGCCGAAAGATCGAAAAGAATTAAAGTACTATACACCGGAAGATGATTATCCATGGAAAACGGAGGGACTCATATGATCGACGTGATGAAAATGTTTAAAGCAAGAATGTATATGAAGCGCAACCAGCCTTTTTTGTATAGTTGGCATGCTTATGTTGGGTATGAATTAGATTTATTTAAAGCATTCGAGCGCCCAGTAACAAAATGGGATGTTGCAGATGCTCTTCAACTGGATGAAGATTTATTAAATCAGTGGGTCAGTGTAGGTGTCTCAATTGGTCATTTAAAAGAAGCTGGAAGAGATCGTTATAAAACGTGGAATGCTTGGAAGTTGCCAAAACCAAAAGGCAATAATTCGTCTGGTGTGCTCTTAAAAGAAATGATGGAATTGCATATTCCAACACTTTTAAGTTATCCCGACATGATGCGTAAGCAGGAACGTCTTCATTTTGATGAAGAAAAGCACGCACCAACTGTGGCTGAGACAAGTCGTTTGCTAGAAGTATTAGCGTTGCCGAAAATGACAAGAAGGTTAAAAGAAAAGCACATGGATACAGTATTAGATATTGGTTGTGGTGAAGGAGGCTATATTAAAAAATTAGCTGAACGCTTTCCAAATACGCATTTTACTGGCATAGAAATAAGTCCAGCAGTAGCAGAAGTGGCGAAGAGTCTGACGGAAGAAAACAACAACATATCGATTGAAAACGCAGATCTTTGGGAATACAAACCCGACGAACAACAAGGGATGGTTATGATGAACAACGTCATTCACTATATCGACCTCGACAAACGCCAAGATCTATTTAAAGAATTAGCCAGCTGGGTTAAAGAAAAAGGAATTTTATCAGTGGTGACACCAATTGCAGGCGATAGTGATAGCCCGCCATTTGCCAATGTCTTTAATAGCTTTTTCTCATCTTTCGACAATTTATACCGTTTACCAGAACGAGAAGAGTTGGTCGAATGGGGAGAGCAAGCAGGTCTCAAATTACTAAGCATCCAAACCGTCATAAAAGAAGGAGGCTGGTATATTGTGCAATATGAAAAGAAAAGCTGAAGAAGCCGTTAAGGTTCGACAGGTATAAGGAAAAATAAAAAACAACCTTGAAGGATATTCGCCTTCAAGGTTGTTTTTATTACTTGCGTAATGAACCAAGTTCAGTTGCAATAGCTTGCATTTCACTTGTACTAAACTTGTCGCGTGTTGCGACCATTTGGTATAAGTCATGTAAATCTTCATATTGAGAAGCGTTGAAATGTTCAGCTTTCATTGCATCAACATTGACCATACGCAATTTTGCTTTTATTTCTTCGATCATGAAGCTGACATTTTCTGGAGAAGGTGTAGATAAGTCCATGATAAGTTCCTGCCTTTCAGGTGGGTATACTTTATCATTTCATTATTCAAATGCAATGTCAATTGCCAGCTTGTTTTGCTTCTTTTTCTTCTTTGATTTTTGCAATAATGCGTTTCGTTTCTAGAACAATGACACCTGACAAACCGAGAAGTCCGATTAAGTTAGGGAATGCCATTAATCCATTCATAACGTCAGAGAAAGTCCAGACAACATCAAGTGAAACAGTTGCACCAACGAATACCATTAAGACAAATGCTACGCGGTAAACAATCAGCAATGCTGGATTCTTAAATAAGTATTGGAAACATTTCTCTCCGTAATATGACCAACCAATAATCGTAGAAGATGCAAAGAAGATTAAACCGATAGCTACGATAATCGGACCTGCGCCTCCTAGAAATTGTTCGAAAGCAGCCGTTGTTAATGCGGCGCCTTCAAGAGTTTCATCTTTATAAAGACCTGACATAACAATCGTCACACCTGTGATTGAACAAATAATGATTGTATCAAAAAGTACTTGTGTCATTGACACTAATGCCTGACGTCCAGGTAAATCTGTGATAGCAGCAGCTGCAGCGATCGGAGCCGATCCAAGTCCAGCTTCGTTGGAGAATACGCCTCGTGCGACACCATAGCGAATAGCAGCACCAATAGCACCACCGACTGCAGCTTCACCTGTAAATGCAGCACTGAAAATTGTACCAAGAGCAGCTGGAATCAATTCCATGTTCAGAATCATAATAATGATACCTGCGATTATATAAAATAATGCCATGAAAGGAACAAAGAAAGAGGTAACACGTCCGATACTCTTAATCCCGCCAAGTAAAACTAGAGCAGTGAATATTGTTAAAATGATTCCTGTAATCCATGTTGGAACGCTAAATGTATCACGAACAACCGATGCAACGGAGTTTGATTGTGTTCCGTTCCCGATACCAAAAGCAGCAATGGCTCCGAAAATAGCAAATAATACTGCTAACCATTTTTGTTTTAATCCGTGTTCAAGGTAATACATAGGTCCGCCAGCCATTTGGCCTCTGGCGTCTACTACACGATACTTAACAGCAAGAATGGCTTCACCGTATTTAGTCGCCATCCCGAAGAATGCAGAAAACCACATCCAGAAAATAGCACCTGGTCCACCAAGAATAACAGCGGTCGCAACACCGACAATATTACCGGTACCAACTGTGGCAGCCATTGCAGTAGAAAGTGCTTGGAAATGACTAATATCTCCTTTAGAAGTTGTGTCAGTATTTTTAGTGAAAACCAATTTTAATGCATAAGGCAATAAACGAAGCTGCAGGACACCTAAACGAACGGTTAAGAAAATTCCTGTTCCTACTAATAAAATTAATAAAGGTGGTCCCCATACAAATCCGCTAATCGTACCCAATAATTCTTCAAATTGTGCCATTATTATTCCCCCTTATATCGCTCCTCTTCTATCTATAAAACCTCCTGTAAACATAATATTCCGAAACTTCTTAGAGATAGTCAAGCTATTTTTACAAAAAAAGCGTTTAGGTCCCTAATGATTAGGGAAAATTCCTAACAGATGTGAAATTATTTATACTACTGGGAGGAATTTAGGATGAGCCAAAACAAATTGATGACAGGATTATTAGTAGGAGCAGCAGTGGGAGTTATTGTCTCGCTATTTGACCGCAATACAAGAAACGATGTTATTGAAAAATCTAGAAAAGCGTCTGACAATGCAAAATACTATGCTTCAAATAGAGATGAATTAGTGCAAGCTTTCCAGCAGCAAGCTGAGAGAGCTCAAAACTTATATTCTCGTATTTCTGAAGATGCTTCTTATGTAGGAAGTAAAGTAAATGAATTAAAAGAAATGTCTCCACAAGTAAAAGAAATGGCGCTTGAAACAAAAGAGGCGTTCTTAGATACAAAAGAAGCGGTTATCGAAACAAAAGAAGATGTCGTGTCAGCAGTGAAAGAAGACAATCCATCTCCAACTACTTCGTTAGGAGATAACAATACAACCGATTCAAACAGTCAACCCAGCGGGAAAACCAATTCAGAAAATCGGTTATAGGAAGTTTGTACCGATGAAGCCCGCAGATCAGCAACCTACTGACAGCGAAAAACGTGCCTTTTCGAACACTTATGATGTAACAAAAGGTAGCGGGTTTTTAAAAGAATTGTTTCAACGGATTAAAGACGTCGACGTGCCAGGGCTTGGAGCACAGTTGGCGTTTTTTTTCCTCTTATCGATATTTCCTTTATTAATTTTCTTAGTTACATTATTGCCCTATTTGGCCTTGTCGCGTGGCGAAATTTTTAACTTTTTAGAAGAAGTTGTGCCTGGAACGGTCTACGTTCTCATTGAAAGTACAGTGGTAGAAGTTTTAACTACACAAAATACAGGGTTACTATCTTTTGGTATTTTAGCAACCATATGGTCGGCGAGTCTAGGTATGAACGCGCTGATAAAATCGCTGAATCTCTCCTATAAAGTTGCAGAAAATCGTCCGATTCTTTTGGCTAGAGCAATGTCGATTATCTTAACGGTTTTGTTGATTTTCATTTTAATCGTAGCGCTAGCTTTGCCGATTTTTGGCGAACAACTTGGAAGGTTGATTTTTTCATTTTTAGGCTTGGAAGAAAGCTTTTTAGTCGTTTGGAATTCTGTCCGCTTTACCATTCCGGCTATCGTCATTTTTGTTGCGTGTGCCATTATTTATTGGTTGGCTCCAAATGTGAGGCTTAATATTTTAAGTGTGCTAGCTGGAGCTGCTTTTGCGGCAACAGGGTGGTTGCTGACATCTTACTTATTTTCCATTTATGTTAAAAATTTCGGAAGTTTCTCTGCAACGTATGGCAGTATTGGAGCTATTATTGTGTTGATGCTTTGGTTGTATGTCTCTGCAATGATCTTAGTGATTGGTGGCCAGATTAATGCCGTGATGAAAGAAAGACGGCATTTGTTAAAGAAGAAAACGACGTGAATGGTTAACCATTCACGTCGTTTTTTGTTATACACTGCGATTAAGCATGCGCAAGCCGTTTAAAATGACTAAAATCGTACTGCCTTCGTGACCAATAACACCGAGCGGTAGTGTAATCGTTTGGAAAAAGTTTGAGATGATTAAAATTATGATAACAGCAACTGAAAAAAAGATGTTTTGTTTAACGATACGTTGCATTTTCTTAGAAAGGCGAATTGCGTAGGCAATACGAGATAAATCATTTTTCATCAAGATGACATCTGCCGTTTCCAACGCAATATCTGTTCCTTCACCCATGGCGATCCCAGTAGTCGCAGTTGCAAGAGCAGGAGCATCGTTTATGCCGTCGCCTGTCATCGCCACAAATTCGTATTTTTTTACAAGTTTTTTCAGTTCATCGACCTTATCAGCTGGTAAGCATTCTGCAATATAGTCGTCAACTCCTGTTTCTTTTGCAATGACACCTGCAGTTTTGCGATTGTCGCCCGTCAGCATAATGCAATAGATGCCTGCTTTTTTTAGTTCATCGATTGTTGCCTTAGTATTGTTACGAACTGTATCTTTCAATGCCATAGCGGCGAGTATGCCTTTACTGTCACGAACAAAGGTCACCGTTTTCCCTTGGTTCGCTAGTTTTTCCAATAAACCATCTTCAAAAGCCGCAGCGAGGGATTCTCCAACAAACTTTGGTTTTCCAACTAGAAACTCTTCGTTGTTAATAGTGGATTTTAAGCCGTTGCCAGGAACATCTTCTATCATTAAGTTAGGCAAAGGAACAATTCCTTCAGAAACTATAAAATCATGAATAGCTTTTGCTAAAGGATGATTTGACTGCGACTCAATTCCAGCAATTCTGGCCATTGCTAACTGTGAATCGGCTCCTGGACGAATAACAAAATCAGTCACTTCGGGTTTGCCTCTAGTCAATGTGCCTGTTTTATCAAGGGCAATAGCTTGAACCATGCTTAGATTTTCTAAATGGATCCCGCCTTTAAAAATGATGCCGTTTTTTGCACCGTTGGATATGGCAGCAAGTGTCGCAGGCATGATTGAAGCAACAAGGGCGCAAGGAGAGGCTACTACGAGCAAGACGATTGCACGGTAAAAGGTTGTATTCCAATCCCAACCAACTAGATAATGGGGCAGGAATAACATTAAGACAAAAACGAAGATGACGACTTTTACATAACGCCCTTCAAACCGTTCGATAAATTGCTGAGAAGGGGATTTTTCACTTTGTGCAGATTGCACCAAGTCAATGATTTTTTGAAATAAGGTTTCAGTGCTAGGCTTAGTCATTTCCATCGTAATGGTACCAGACAAATTAACCGTACCTGCAAAAAGCTCGTCTTCCTTGTATTTAGAAACAGGGAGAGCCTCACCACTTATTGCTGATTCGTCCACTGCCGTTTGCCCTTTTTGAAGGACACCGTCTACAGGAACGCGTTCTCCTGGCTTTACCACAATAGAGTCTCCAGTACTCAGTTCATTTAAAGAAACGAGAACTGTTTGATTGTCTCTGACTAACCAGGCTGTTTCGGGTTGAATTTTCATTAAAGACGTAATTTCTTTTTTGCTTTTGTTGATCGTATACGTTTCTAATGCACCGCTCAGAGAAAATATAAAGATTAAGATTGCGCCTTCGGTCCAATATCCAATGATCGAAGAGCCAACTGCCGCTAAAATCATTAAAATTTCAACATTTAATTGTTTATCTTCAAGGGTTTTAAGTATGCCATATTTGGCTTTGGCATAGCCTCCAATTCCGAAGGCGAGTATATAAATAATAGCGGAGAGAGTAGCGTTTTGCTGTAGTTCGAGTGTGAAGGCAATGACGATTAATATACCGGATATTATAGAGGCAATCAATTCAATATGCATTTTAACAAATGACATGAGTAGCACCTCACTTTCTAGAATCCAATTTAATCAATCCACATAGACGAATAAATATTAAGGAGCTTGAGAAAGGAGAAATTTAAAACCTATTTACTCTTTAGTTTATCACAGAGCTTCCAAACAAAAGGAGAATGAGGCTTATGTGAAAAGTCAAAAAAAAAAATCCGCTCTCAAAGAAAGCGGATTTACAGATTATTGGTCTTCAGAAGGGCGACTTTGAAATTGTTTCATTTTGTCGTCTAGATCATCAACCATCGCGATCAAGCGATCAATGTCTTCTAGTTCTGTGTTTTCAGGTTCAATCGTATCTAATACTTCTAAAAACATACTTAAGCGTTGTTTCATATAAGAAACTTGCTGTTCTTTATTCGTAATGGATTTTCCCATGTGATACACCTCGTTTCGCAAGTTAATCGTAACGGAAAACGAAAAATATTTCAATAAACTATGGGTATAACGAATTATTTTACTAGTTTTTATATTTTGAATATTTACTTAATAGATTGTGTGTGTTAAGTTAAGGTTAATCAAAAGAGAGGGGAGGCCGAAGGAAATCAGCGAAACCACATCACAGCATCAGGAAATTCGAAGGAGGCGGTTCGCACATTTCATCGGTACTTTAACCGAGAATGACTTTATGAAAGATAACCTAACCGTATATAAAACGTAAAAGGCTCATCCACCATCTGATAACAGATAGGGAATGAGCCTTTTATGATGATTAACGAATTTCGTAGGTTTCAACAACTTCAATTGAATCGTGAACAGATTGAACCATTGAGCAGTTTTTACGCGTCAATTCTAAAATACGCGGCATTTTCTCGTCTTTAATATCACCTGTAATAATAAAGTGCAAATGTACTTTTTCTACTCGACCAGCGACTTCGTCATTGCGGACAACTTCTTTTACTTCGATTTGAATATCCTCAAAAGACATTCTCATTTTATCAAATACTTTTCTCATCACTCCACCACTACAAATCGCCAATGAAGATACTAATAATTGATAAGGTCTAAAGCCGTATTCTTCATTACTGGAGATTTGAAGGTCTCCAAAAGGCAAATGCCCTGTAAATCCATTTTCATTCATTGAAAAATTCATCTTATAACGCCTCCCTATGATAGAATTGTATCTGAAATCTTCGTAAATACAAAAGAACAAGCTCATAAGGAGGCACCATGAAATCATATTTACAAAGTGCCCGTGGACGATTTTGGATTTTGGTTATTATCGTCTCAATTTCTGGCTTTTCACAAGGCATGTTATTACCATTGATCGCTGTTATTTTTGAACAAGATGGTGTTTCTTCTGCGTTAAATGGGCTAAGTGCCACCGGTTTATATGTGGGGACGCTGTTGATTGCGCCTTTTATGGAACCGCAACTACGCAAGTTTGGCTATAAACCGCTCATTTTAGTTGGCGGGGGTTTGGTCATCCTGTCTCTTTTTCTTTTTACGTTATGGAAATCGGTATTGTTTTGGTTTTTGTTGCGGACATTGATTGGAGTTGGAGATCAAGCTCTTCATTTTTCGACACAAACATGGATTACAAGTACATCACCTCAGCACCGATTAGGTCGTAATATTGCAATCTACGGTATGTCTTTTAGCATTGGATTCGGAGCAGGGCCTTTATTTGTACCCATGGTAGAAGTATTTGAAGCTTTGCCCTTTATCGTATCTGGAATTCTATGTTTGGTGGCTTGGTCTTTGGTTTTTTTAGTGAAAAATGATTTCCCTGAAGTTACTGGCAGCGCCATGACAGCACGTGGAACAATTGGTCGTTTTAAAGCAGCCCTTTTAATCGCATGGGTCGCATTTTTACCGCCACTGGGCTATGGGTTTTTAGAAGCTTCTCTTAATGCAATTTATCCAGTCTATGCATTACGACAATCAATTGAAGTTGGTATGGTTTCAATTATGTTGGCCGCTTTTTCAGCAGGTGCTATAGCCACGCAGTTACCGTTAGGAAATTTGAGTGATCTCATTGGTCGGAAAAAAGTCTTGCTAATCGCGCTAGCTGGTGGTGCAGTGGTTTTTGTAGCAGCTAGTTTTTATGAAACAAATGTATGGGTAACTGTAGGGTGTTTTGCCATAGCAGGTATGTTTGTGGGCTCTACATTTTCGCTTGGTATTTCGTACATGGCAGACTTGATGCCAAAAGAATTATTGCCGACAGGGAACTTGCTATGTGGAATTGCATTTAGTATTGGAAGTTTAGCAGGACCTACAATGGGTGGGCTGTTTATTCAATACGCAGGAGGATTAAGTTTCTTATTACTTATCGCGAGTATATTAGTGGTAATTGCCATACCTATCGCATTAAAAAAACCAAATAAAACAAGTAATGTTTAACAAAAGAATGTGGCCTTTCTTTTCGTAAAGTGACTAAAGCGATGTGTTCTCAAAAAAACTGTAGCCAACTCGATTAATTCGAGTTGGCTACAGTTTTGTTATTTCAGTACTAGTTTTGTAACGGATTCTACTTGCGCAGTTTGCGGGAACATATCAACGGGTTGAATATATTCAATTCGATAAATTTTTGTTAATTGTTGCAAGTCTTTTGCCAAAGTAGAAGGGTTACAAGACGTATAAACAAAACGTTTTGGTTTCACTTTCAAGATGGTTTGCAAAAGTGAATCTGCTAGACCTGTACGCGGCGGATCAACTGTTAACACATCTGGAACAAAACCTTCGTTGCTCCACAGCTCTAACCATTTTTCAGCGGTACCTGTTACGTATTTCGCAGTGTATCCTTGCGCTTTCGCATTTGCTTTTGCATCGACAACACTTTCATGTAAAACGTCCATGCCACGAATTTCTTTCGCACTATCAGCTAACCAAAGACCAATTGTTCCGACACCACAATACGCATCAACGACGGTTTCTTTACCCGTCAACTGAGCAGCGCGTTTGATTTCATCATACAACTTAACGGTTTGAGTCGGATTGAGTTGGAAAAAGGCACGTGCCGATAAATCGAATGCTAATTCGCCAAGTTCTTCATGAATGGTATCTTTACCGAATAATGTGATGCTCTCATCACCAAATACAAGAGACGTTTTTTCTTTATTGATGTTTTGGACGATTGATACTAAGTTAGTATCAATTTTCTTCAAGCGCTCTAGCAACAATTCTTTTTGTGGAATTTTCGATCGTGTTGTGACTAGAACAAGTTGAATCTCTCCAGTATTAACTCCCGTGCGCACGACGATTGTACGGATAATTCCTTTCATCGTCTTGCCATCATATATCGGCATTTTCAATTCTTCTAAGATGCGCTTTACAGCATTGGTTATAACTGTTGTATCTGGGTGTTGAACAATACATTCATCAATATCTAAAAGTTGATGAGAGCCTTCAGCAAACAATCCAGCGATTACTTTCGAGCCTTTTAAGCGTGTTTGAAATTGGCTTTTGTTGCGGTAACGCCAAGGATCTTCCATGCCAATTGTTTCTTCGACTTTAACCTTTGTTCCTTTTAGGTAGCGTTCTAATGCTTGTACGACCAAGTCACGTTTTTCAACAAGCTGTTGACTATACGTCATATGCTGCAACTGACAGCCACCACAAGCTTCATAAATAGGACAAGGTGGGGTTTGGCGATGAGGTGAAGCTGTGCGAATCTTAATAATGCGTGCTTGAGCGAAATTTCGTTTGACCACCGTGACTTGCGCAGTTACTTCTTCTCCTGGCAAAGCCCCAGGTACGAACACAACATTACGTTTAAAGTAGCCGATGCCTTCTCCGTTGATCCCGAGTCGTTTAATCGTCATCGGAATTTTTTGACCTTCTTCAATAATAGGTTTATCGTTCATGGATCTCACATCCTTCAGTTAATCATCTCCCCATTATAGTCTTATTTATAGATATCAGCCAGTGCTGATCGCAAATTCGGGAACTTGAATTGGAAACCATGTTTTTCAAGAACGGTCGGCAGCACTTTTTGTCCTTTTAGAACAAGCTGGCTTTTGTCTCCCAATACAGCTTTCATGGCAATGGATGGAACTGGAATCCAATGAGGGCGCCCAAGAGCATGACCAATTTCTTTCCCAAACTCTTTCATTTGTTTCGGATGCGGCGCAGTCACATTAAAAGCCCCGCTTAATTGATCGTTATCAAGTGCAAAAACTATTGCGCGTGCCACATCTTTAATGTGAATCCAGGATAACCATTGTTTACCGGATCCAACAGTGCCACCAGCGAACAATTTATAAGGCAAAGCCATTAATGGCAAAGCCCCTCCATTTTTTCCAAGAATGATACCAAAACGTCCACAAGCTACGCGTACACCTACTTTCTCAGCGCGATGAGCTAAAATCTCCCAATCGCGAACCGTTTGGGCTAAGAAATCAGAACCAAGGTCAGCTGAAGCTTCTGTATAGGTAACGGTCTGAGAAGGTGGATAAATACCTACAGCACTGGCATTTACTAAAACTTTTGGCTTTTGCTGAAGTTTGTAAATAATACGCAGTAGTTCGTTTGTGGCATCCATTCGACTGGAATAAATCAGTTTTTTTTGTTCTTCGCTCCATCGACCATCATTTATAGAAGCCCCAGCTAAATTGATAAAAGCATCAACACCTTCTAAGTGCTCTTCAGGTTTGGCATCATTAGTTAACCATTTTACATATGTAACCTTTTGATCAGATGAGTCTTTTGCTTTTCTTGTCAAAATATACACTTCATCGCCTCTAGCGATTAGTAAACGGATCAATTCTTTGCCTACAAATCCAGTACCACCAGTAATTGCAATTTTCATTTCCATCGCCTCCTGTTTCTTACTAGCATACCCTTTTAGGGGTCATGCTATGCCATTGTTTGACTGAAAGGTGTATAATATAACAAGAAGAGAGGTGCCAGTAAATGCCGATTATTTCGAAAATCACACAGGGAAAGAAAAACCCTGAAAGGTATAACATCTTCTTTGAAGATAAATATGCTTTTAGCGTGGATGAGGCGGTGCTTATCCGGTATCAGCTCACAAAAGGAAAAGAGCTGGATCAATGGACCATTGAAGAAGTCAACTTCGAAGATGAAGTCCGAAAAGCTTATAACAAAGCGCTCTACTATCTTGGGTTCCGTATGAGAAGTGAAGGCGAAGTGCGTCAAAAACTAAAAGAAAAAGAATACGGAGATGCCGTAATAGATGAAGCCATTAAAAAGTTGTATTCCCATAACTTTTTGGATGACCAGCAATTTTCAGAAGCGCTAATGCGCACACAAATTAAATCCGGTAAAAAAGGTCCGCGCGCCATCCAACAAGATATGCAAAAGAGAGGAATTGACAAACAGATGCAAAAAGATGTTTTGGATTCCTATTCAGAAGAAGAGCAATTAGAAGTTGCTAAAGGGCTCGCAGAGAAAATTGCTAACAAAGAAAAGATGAAAACACCTAGTCAAATTCATCAGAAAATTAGTGATACCTTGATGAGAAAAGGATATAACTATGCCTTAATCAAATTAGCCATCGATGATTTAGACCTTGAGAAAGATGAAGATCAATGGATAGAAATAGTAGCTGAACAAGGGGACAAATTATGGCGTAAGCATAGTTCGAAATTGACGGGTTATGATTTAAAGTCAAAAGTAAAACAAGGACTTTATCAAAAAGGTTTTCCGAGTGAAGTAATCAACGATTATTTAGACAAAAAGGAGCTTGAAGATGACTGAACAAAAGCCTTATAGTGACATGACAGAGCACGAACTTCACAGTGAAATTGCTCGCTTAAGAGAAAAAGCAAGAAAAGCGGAACAACTGGGAATCATTAATGAATTTGCGGTACTCGAGCGAAAAGCAACAATGGCTGCAGCCTATTTATTAGACCCAGCTGATTTTAAACCAGGGGAAGTTTACCGCATTGAAGGAGACCCCAATGTTTATTTTCAAATCGATTATTTGAAAGGTCGATTTGCTTGGGGTTATCGTATGGGTGGAGAAAAACATACGGAAGCGTTGCCGATTTCGATGCTGCGCCCGTTGAAAGAAGGGAAATAAACCAATGAAAGAAATTATTGAGCAACTAACAATCGAATTGCTAGAAAAAAATCCGAATCTTTCTGAAGAAAAAGCTCGTACGTGGATTGAACTGTTAGCATCTGACTTTGAATCTTCTTATGCAAAAGCAGGGTATGATTATCAAGGGACGGCAGTAGTTGAAAAAGTTATGCGTCAATGGATCGATAGCTACGGTGACAAAATTCATGAATTTGCTGGAACCAACCCTAAGTACGCGCATTTATTAAAAGACTAATAAAAAAGCAAATGACTGTGAGAAACTAAAAAAAGAAAACGCGCACCCTGGGGTGTGCGTTTTCTAATTGTGACTAAAGTCTAGTTTTTTTCTCAATTTGTCTTCACTGAAAATCCAACCGGTATAAGAATTGATGATGTTGCAATCTTTGTCTAAATGGGCAACGGCAACAAACGGGTAATAATCGTTGCTCCGGTACCGTAAATCAATTAGTCGTACTTCATATATTTCACCGTATTCATTGATTTCCCAACGGTATAATGGGGAAAAAGAAATAAATGCGGCAATATTTTTATCTTTCATAGCCGCTTGCATCAAGTTGTTTTCGGGCATTTCTTTTTTCATAAACTTATCGTAAATGTTAATCGTCCGTCCGTACGCCCGTCCAACAAAATGATGACGATCCGTATCAGCTGCAATACGCCAGTGGAAAAAGCGCATTGTCGGGGCAACAAAAACGTTCGTAGCACCTGGAATGGTATTTAGGACGGCATGTTTAATGGCTGCTTGTAAGGCAAATCGTGCAATGTAATAAAAGAACAGAGCAATGTATAACATACTTATAGTCCAAACAGGATTTGCACCAAATGCCCAAATGATTAAAGCCAGTACATGAGCTCCGAAAATGATAGGATCAAATGTATTGATGACGCCTAGGGCAATCCACCGGTCGGAGAATGGCCGGAGTGCTTGAGTGCCATAAGAATTGAAGATGTCGACAAAGACATGCAGAAAAACAGCTAAAAATGACCAAAGCCACAGATGAAGTAAATTAGCTTCTGGGAAAAAGAAGTATAGCCCCCCTGCAATTAACAATGGCCACATTAAGACAGCTGGAACCGAATGGGTCGCACCTCTATGATGTCGAATATAAACAGCGTTATCTCGTAATTTTAATACGGTATCAATATCTGGTGCTAACGATCCGATGATGACACCGGAAACAACAGCAGTCATGGTAGCGGGGTTACTGACGACGGCAGGATCTGCCATTGCGAGGCCGCCAAGGGAAATACCCATGACAATGTGAGTACCTGTATCCATTGTCTCATCCCCCTCTCTATAGAAGTTATATTTATGGAGAACATAATATTTTTGGTAAAATAAACGTATTCCTCATTTTAATATACCCGAAATGGGACGGAGATAATCAAGTTGAACGGAGGTTGCAACCATTACACTTAAAAAAACACAATTTCAAAACGATCTAATCAATTGGTTTGCAGCAGAGAAACGCGATTTGCCTTGGAGACGTACAGCCGATCCTTATCAAATTTGGATTTCAGAAATTATGTTGCAGCAAACCCGAGTCGATACAGTTATTCCTTATTATAAGCGATTTGTCGAAAAATTCCCCACATTGAATGACTTAGCAGAAGCTGACGAGCAAATACTCCTAAAGCAGTGGGAAGGGCTCGGTTACTATTCTCGTGCGCGAAATTTACAAGCTGGCGTAAAAGAAGTGGCTGAGAATTATGGAGGAATCGTACCGAACAACCGAAAAGAAATTTCTTCATTAAAAGGGGTAGGTCCTTATACAGCTGGTGCCGTATTAAGTATCGCTTACGGTATTCCGGAACATGCAGTTGATGGCAATGTTATGCGTGTGTTATCGCGAATTCTTATGATAGAAGAAGACATTGCCAAACCGAAAACACGCAAAGTTTTTGAAGAGGCAGTAACCGAGATCATCAGCCACGAAGACCCATCTTCATTTAACCAAGGACTGATGGAATTGGGTGCGTTAATTTGTACGCCGACTTCTCCAAAATGTTTGTTGTGCCCTGTACGCGAACATTGCGCAGCCTTTCATGAAGGCAAACAACACGAATTGCCGATTAAAACAAAAGCTAAAAAAACAAAATCATTGCAGTACGCGATGGTGGCCATACGCAATAACGACCGACTGCTAATGGAACAGCGACCGAGTACCGGCCTTCTTGCGAATATGTGGCAATTCCCAATGCTAGAAACGACAGTAGATGTGTTGCCTTTAGAAATTGAAGAGCAGTTGTCGGAAAGGTTTAAAGGCATTGTCGACAATGCTGAAAAAATTACTTCTTTCAAACATGTCTTTTCTCATTTAACATGGAACGTGGATGGCTTTATAGCCGAAAGTAAAAATATTGATGTTCCTGCCCATATGAAATGGGTGACAGCAGAAGAATTAGATTTATTGCCGATAGCAGGACCTGTTCAAAAAATGAAAACAGCTTTACAACAAAGAGGAGATGTTTGATAATGGCGGAACAAAAAGTAGCATTAGTAACAGGAAGTAGTAAAGGACTTGGAAAAGCGCTTGCAATTGCGCTTGCAGAGCAAGGATATGATATTGTCGTCAATTACGCACGCAGTAAAACAGCCGCGCTTGATACCGTAAAAGAAATCGAAGCAAGAGGTCAAAAAGCACTATTAGTCCGTGCGAACGTAGGCGATGTTGAAAAACTACGCGGCATGTTTGAGACGATTAAAGAAGAATTTGGACGTTTAGATGTTTTTGTTTCAAATGCAGCATCAGGTGTATTGCGGCCAATTATGGAATTAGAAGAATCTCACTGGGACTGGACGATGAATATCAATGCAAAAGCAATGCTTTTTGGAGCGCAAGAAGCTGCGAAACTGATGGACAAAGGCGGCAAAATCATCGGTATTAGTTCATTAGGTTCAATTCGTTATTTGGAAAATTATACTACAATCGGTGTTTCAAAAGCCGCAGTAGAATCGATTACCCGTTATTTAGCGGTAGAAATGGCCCCGCTTGGAATTGCGGTTAATACAGTATCTGGCGGAGCGCTTGACACCGATGCATTAAAGCATTTTCCAAACCGTGACGATTTACTAGAAGACGCTCGCGTTAATACGCCGGCAGGGCGGATGGTTGAAGTAGATGACATGGTAAAAGCAGCGATGTTCTTGATTTCTTCTGACTCCGATATGATTCGTGGTCAGACGATTATTGTAGACGGGGGACGTTCAGTCGTTATGTAATCCTTTGGTCCTTATGCCTTATTACTGTATGTTTTCAGAATTGATTGATATAATACGGAAATAGCAGATAAATAAAGGCTTAGACAAAAAGGTGGGGTAGTACATGGCGATTCCTGCGGAGGGTGAAACAATCCAAATCCACAGTTACAAACACAACGGTCGCATCCACCGTGTCTGGCAGGAAACAACCGTACTGAAAGGTACGAATAATATTGTAATTGGTGCAAATGAACGGACGCTAGTGACAGAATCCGATGGAAGAACTTGGTTAACGCGTGAACCTTCAATTTGTTATTTTCACGCAGAGCATTGGTTTAACATCATCTGTATGCTCCGAGAAGACGGTGTTTATTATTATTGCAATGTTAGTTCTCCATTCGTTTATAATAATGGCTCGTTGAAATACATCGATTATGACTTGGACGTAAAAGTGTTTCCAGACATGTCGTACACGTTATTGGATGAAGACGAATATGAAGACCACAAACGGCAAATGGGTTATCCCGAAGTGATTGATCAAATACTTCACCGAAATGTAGAAAAACTGATCGGCTGGATTAAACAGCGCAAAGGACCATTTGCTCAAGACTTTATCGAAGTATGGACGAATCGTTATGAATTTCATAGGTTAAACCGGATTCGTGATTAAAATGAAAACCTGTTGCTTGCCGACAGGTTTTTCGTTTTGTAAAGAATGGAGTGGAAAGTTTGAATAGTATGAAACGCTATATGCAGTTTGTCAGACCGTATTATTGGCAAATTGCGCTGACGATTGTCATTGGTGTATTTAAATTCGCGATACCGTTATTTATACCCTTGCTTATCAAAATTGTTATTGACGATATTATAGGAGCAGATGCTCTGTCTAATGCAGAAAAGTTACGGCAGTTGTATTTATGGCTTGGCGGAACGGCAATTGTCTTTTTCTTATTGAGACCGCCAATTGAATATTTCCGTCAGTATTATGCACAATATGTCAGCAATAAAATTCTGTACGATATTCGTGGTTATTTGTATGGTCATTTGCAGCGTTTGAGTTTGCGTTATTATGCAAATACGCGAGCAGGAGAAATTATTTCACGGATGATTAATGATGTGGAACAAACAAAAAACTTTGTGATGATTGGCTTAATGAATGTCTGGTTAGACATTGCGACAATTATTATTGCTATTATCATCATGTTAACGATGGATGTTTCATTAACCATAGTGGCGTTACTAGCGTTTCCGTTTTATGCGTTCAGCGTAAAATATTTCTTTGGTCGTTTACGTGATTTGACACGTGCACGTTCACAAGCGTTGGCAAATGTTCAAAGTTATTTGCACGAACGAGTACAAGGCATGAGCATTATAAAAAGCTTTGCGTTAGAAAAGCACGAACAGAAAATCTTTAACGAGACGAACGATCAATTTTTAGAAAAGGCAATTGACCATACAAAATGGAACGCTAAAGCATTTGCTGTAGTCAATACCATAACGGATGTGGCTCCGTTAATGGTGATTGGCTATGCTGGTTACCAAGTGATTCAAGGGAATTTAACACTTGGGACGATGGTTGCGTTTATCGCATATATTGAGCGCCTTTACAGTCCGCTTCGCCGTTTAGTCAATTCTTCAACAACGTTGGTTCAATCGTTAGCTTCGATGGATCGTGTTTTTGAATTAATAGATGAAGATTACGATGTAACAGATAAAGAAAAAGCGCATGATTTAAGCGTTGTTGATGGCAAATTAGAATTTCGCGATGTTTCTTTCCATTACAATGATGGTGGAACTGAAGTGCTGTCGAATTTGAATTTCACCGTAAAGCCAGGAGAGACTGTTGCTTTTGTTGGAATGAGTGGTGGCGGAAAATCGACCATCGTCTCTTTGATTCCACGATTTTATGATGTGACAAGTGGTGCTATTTATATGGATGACCATGATTTGCGCGATGTGACTACTCATACATTACGTGATCAAATTGGTTTAGTATTGCAAGATTCGATTCTTTTCAGTGACTCAGTGAAAGCCAATATTCTCATGGGGAAACCGGGAGCAACAGATGAAGAAGTGATTGAGGCCGCACAAGCTGCAAACGCCGACGAATTTATTTCACAGTTACCTGATGGTTATGAAACAAAAGTTGGCGAACGTGGAGTGAAATTATCGGGAGGACAAAAACAACGTGTGGCAATTGCACGCGTGTTCTTAAAAAATCCACCAATTCTTATTTTAGACGAAGCTACTTCAGCACTTGATCTTGAAAGCGAAGCGTTAATACAAGATTCGTTAGAGCGATTAGCGCATGATCGGACCACTTTAGTCGTGGCGCATCGTCTTTCAACTATCACTCATGCAGACCAAATTCTTGTAATTGACCGCGGCAAACTGGCTGAAAGAGGGACGCATAATGAGCTGATGAAGCAACAAGGTGTGTACTATAACTTATTCCAAGTACAGCATTTCAATTAAACTAGTTAAGAGCCTCCAAAATTTGGAGGCTCTTTTTCTATAGCTAGAGCTTCCTGTTAATACTAAGAAGGTATTGCATTAATAATAATATTACGTATAATTGAAAGAAGGAGAATGTTCTGAATCATTTTTGTGCAAAAGGGGGAGCATCATGACTGAGCGTAAAACCATCTTAGACGTTAAAGGTTTACAAACATCCTTTTTCACAGACGATGGAGAGATACCAGCAGTAGATAATGTAAATTTTCACATACGTGAAGGTGAAGTGCTTGGCATTGTGGGAGAATCGGGATGCGGGAAAAGTGTAACTTCACTGTCAATAATGGGGCTTGTTCCAAGTCCTCCTGGAAAAATTACAGGTGGAGAGATTTTATTTCAGGATAAAGATTTAACAAAATTATCCGAGAAAAAAATGCGCGAAATTAGAGGGAACGATATTGCGATGATTTTCCAGGAGCCGATGACGTCATTAAATCCGCTATTTACAATCGGCAATCAGCTTCGAGAAGCCATAAAGATTCACAAAAAAGACTGGTCGAAAGAACAAGTTCAAGAACGCGCAATTGAAATGATGAAATTAGTTGGCTTGCCAAGACCAGAGGGCTTGATGAAAGAATATCCTCATCAGCTATCAGGCGGAATGCGCCAACGTGTCATGATTGCGATGGCTTTGTTGTGTGACCCGAAAGTATTAATTGCGGATGAACCAACAACGGCACTTGATGTAACTATTCAGTCTCAAATTTTAAAACTAATAAAAAATCTAAATGAACGTTTAAATACAGCCGTGTTATTGATCACGCATGACCTCGGAGTAGTAGCTGAAACTTGTGAACGAGTTGTCGTTATGTACTCAGGGAAAGTCGTTGAAGAAGGCCCGGTTCATACGATTTTCAATGACCCGCAACATCCTTATACAAAAGGATTGCTTGAGTCAGTTCCAGATATGCGCTTTAAAAAAGAACGCCTTTACTCGATTCCTGGAAACGTTCCCAAACCGGGATCGATTAAAACAGGATGCAAGTTTGCGGCACGTTGTGAATTCGCTTTTGATCGCTGTCTGACGGAAAGTCCGGAGCTGTACCAAACGGCGGAAGACCATCAAACGCGCTGTTTCCTATTTGATCCGAAGGAGGTACAGTCGCATGACAGAACCGTTATTGAAAGTTGAAGGGCTAAAAAAGTATTTTCCGATTAAGTCAGGAATTTTAGGCAAAGTAAGCAATCATGTAAAAGCAGTAGACGACGTATCCTTCACCGTTCAAGAAGGCGAAACGCTAGGAATTGTTGGGGAATCGGGTTGTGGGAAATCGACAACGGGACGTATGTTAATGCGTCTTTTAGAACCAACTGAAGGTGTCGTGACTTTTGACGGCCAAGAATTAACAAGTTTATCGAATAACGATATGCGTAAAGCTCGCCGCGATATTCAAATGGTTTTTCAAGATCCTTACGCATCACTAAACCCACGACATACAATTGAGAAAATTTTAATGGAACCGCTGAATGTTCATAATATAGGCGATCCAAAAGAACGTAAAAAGAAAGTGCACGAGTTTTTGGAGATTGTTGGATTAAGCAGTTATCATGCAAAACGCTATCCCCACCAATTTAGTGGAGGTCAAAGACAGCGTATTGGTATTGCGCGTGCCTTAATGACAAATCCGAAACTAATTATTGCAGATGAACCCGTTTCAGCCCTCGATGTGTCAATTCAAGCTCAAGTATTGAATTTGATGCAAGATTTACAAAAAGAGTTGAAACTCACTTATATATTCATTGCTCATGATCTAGGGGTGGTTCGCCATATAAGCGACCGTGTGGGCGTGATGTACCTTGGACAAATGGCAGAACTTGCTAACACAGAGGATTTATATGAAAAACCACTTCATCCGTATACGCAAGCCTTATTGGCTGCAGTACCGGTACCGGACCCAGATTTTGTCCGAGAAGAAGTGATTATCACGGGAGATGTTCCAAGCCCGGCAAATCCACCAAGCGGTTGCAGGTTCCATACTCGCTGTCCATTTAAAATGGATATTTGTTCAGAAGTTGTACCAGTTTTTGCAGAAGTTGAAGAAGGTCATTCTGTAGCCTGTCATCTTTACGAAGAGTCCAGGCCGCAATGATAATAAATAGAAAAAATGGAGGGGTTAATTTGGGGAAGAAAAAGTTCTTAACATGGTCATTATTATTGCTTTTACTTGTATCAACAGCACTTTTTGGCTGTAGTTCTGACAACGGTTCAGAAGAAGGCGGTAGTGAAGGAGGATCCACTGAAGAGAAGACATTGATCTTCGGACGTGGAGGCGATTCTGTTTCTCTTGATCCAATCGCAGTTACAGACGGTGAATCATTTAAAGTAACAAAAAACATTTTTGATACGTTAGTAAACTTTGGTGAACAAGATACAGAAATCGAACCTGGATTGGCGTCTGAATGGACTCCTTCTGAAGACGGATTAACGTATACGTTCAAATTGCAAGAAGGTGTTAAGTTCCACGATGGCACTGATTTTAATGCAGAGGCTGTAGTGAAAAACTTTGAGCGCTGGGCAGCTGGAGACGGCGAGAAATTTCCTTATTACGGTTCTATGTTCGGTGGTTACGGTGATGATGAAGGTCATGTGATCGAATCTGTTGAAGCGACAGGCGATTACGAAGTTGTCTTTACATTAAAACGTCCACAAGCACCATTCCTTAAAAACTTGGCAATGAGCCCATTCGCGATTGCTTCACCAACTGCAGTTGAAGAAGCTGGTGACTCTTTCGGAGATAATCCAGTTGGAACAGGTCCATTTAAATTTGTTGAATGGAAACGTAACGATACGATTACAATTGAGAAGTTTGATGATTACTGGGTGGAAGGCGAGCCTAAATTGGATCAAGTCGTATTCCGCGCAATTCCAGATAACTCAGCACGTTTAAATGCTTTATTATCAGGAGAAATTGATTTGGCAGACGGAATTACACCATCTGATGCTGGAACAATTGAAGGTGATGATAATCTTCAATTGTTTGAACGTCCATCTATGAACGTTGGTTACCTTGGAATGACTGTAACACGTGAACCATTTGATGATCCTAAAGTTCGTCAAGCGGTAAACCATGCAATCGATAAACAAGCGATTGTAGATGCATTCTTCGAAGGTCGCGCAGAAGTAGCGAAAAACCCAATTCCGCCAGTAATTAGCGGATATAACGATAGTGTTGAAGATTATGAATATAGCCCAGAAAAAGCAAAAGAATTATTAGCTGAAGCTGGTCTAGCTGATGGCTTCGATATGGAACTTTACGCAATGCCAGTTCCACGTCCATATATGCCAGATGGTCAAAAAGTAGCAGAAGCAATTCAAAAGAACTTGGCTGATGTTGGCATTAACGCTGAGATCGTATCATTTGAATGGGCAACGTATTTAGAAAAAGCTGCAAACGGAGAAGCTGATGCATTCCTACTTGGATGGACTGGCGATAACGGTGATGCAGATAACTTCCTATATGCTTTGCTTGACCAAGATAATGTCGGGACAAACAACTACACGTACTATGAAAATCAAGAATTGCACGATGTTCTTATCAAAGCACAATCAGAAGTTGATGAAGATGCAAGAAACGAATTATACATGCAAGCTCAAGAAATCATCCATGATGACGCTCCTTGGGTACCACTTGCTCACTCTACACCGCTATTAGCTGGTGGGAAAAACGTAATGAATTTCAAAGCACATCCAACAGGTTCTGACAAATTGGCTTCAGTAGATTTGGAGTAGGCAATTCAGGGGAGGGAGTCGGGATGATTTCCTCCCCCTTTTTTTTACTGTTATACATATTGCAAGAGATGGAGAGGTGAAGAAGATGCTTCACTATATTGGAAGAAGACTTTTACAGCTAATCCCAGTTTTACTCGGTATGACATTTATCGTCTTTATGATAATCCGTGCAATTCCTGGTGATCCTGCTCAAGTTATTCTAGGTCAGCAAGCATCCGAAGAAGCAATAAAAGCATTACGAACAAATTTAGGGTTAGACAATCCATGGTATATTCAGTACTTTGACTACCTTAAAGGATTGGTTACTGGCGATTTAGGAGAATCACTTCGTACACGTACTCCTGTAGTAGATGAAGTATGGCCATATTTGGCAGCTACGATTGAACTTTCTTTATTTGCTATTATTATTGCGGTTGTAATCGGAATCAATGCGGGTATCATTTCAGCGTGGTTCCAAAATTCTTGGTTTGACTACTTGGCGATGATTATTGCATTGATTGGGGTATCAATGCCAATCTTCTGGCTTGGGTTAATGAATCAGTGGATTTTCTCTATTGAACTTGGTATTTTACCGACTACTGGTCGAGAAAATGTTCGAGATCCTGTCGATGTCATCACTGGATTTTATGTACTGGATACATTAATGGCAGGAGATTTTAATCAATTATCTACTGTGCTTAAACACCTCGTTTTACCAGGAACTGCTTTAGCGACAATTCCAATGGCGATTATTGCTAGAATGACACGTTCGAGTATGTTAGAAGTTATGCGTTCTGATTTTGTTCGAACAGCTCGCTCAAAGGGTTTATCGATGTTTTGGGTTGTGTACAAACATGCACTTAAAAATGCAATCATTCCAGTGTTGACGATTATCGGGCTTCAGATGGGACTTCTACTTGGGGGCGCGATTTTGACAGAAACCATTTTCGGATGGCCAGGAATCGGACGTTATATATATGAAGCGATTGGTTTCCGTGATTATCCGGTTATTCAGTCAGGTATTCTAATTGTGGCGTTTATCTTTGTTATGATCAATTTAATTGTCGATTTGTTATATGGCTTAGTTGATCCGCGCATCAAATATGACTAGGAAGGAGGAGACGTATTATGGCTGAAACAGTAAACAACCAAGAAAAAGAAGAAATGCAGAAAGTCGCTGGCCCTTGGAAAGAGGCTTGGCGAGGTTTCCGCAAAAGTAAAGTAGCGGTTGTTGGTATGGGGATTGTTATTTTCTTTATCTTATTAGCAATTTTCGGACCGCTGATTACGTTACAAGGCATCAATGAACAAAATCTGTCTCAACGGCTTATGCCTCCTTCTTCCACTCATTGGATGGGTACAGATGATTTTGGTCGAGATATTTTATCACGAGTGGTATATGGCGCTCGAATTTCATTGTGGGTTGGCTTTTTAGCAGTTATTGGATCCGTGATTGTAGGAAGTATTTTTGGGATATTAGCAGGTTATTACGGTCGTTGGGTAGATACGATTATTTCGCGTATCTTCGATATTATGCTAGCATTCCCAAGTATTTTACTTGCAATTGCAGTTGTATCGGTTTTAGGACCTTCTTTACGTAATGCGCTAATTGCGATTGCCATCATCAACGTACCAAACTTTGGACGTTTGATTCGGTCGAAAGTATTGAGTATAAAAGAAGATGAGTACATCATGTCAGCAAAAGCAATTGGCATGAAAGATAACCGAATTTTAATTTCGCATATCTTACCGAATTCCATGGCGCCAGTAATTGTTCAAGGAACATTGGCAATTGCCACAGCGATTATTGAGGCAGCAGCTCTTGGATTTTTAGGTTTAGGTGCGCAGGCTCCATCACCAGAATGGGGCAAAATGTTAGCAGATTCGCGTTCGTATTTAACCAACGCACCTTGGACTATGATTTTCCCGGGGGTAGCTATTATGTTAACCGTACTAGGCTTTAACTTAATGGGTGACGGTTTACGTGATGCGCTAGATCCACGAATGAAATCATAAAAAAAGTGTGAGGCAATTTGCCTCACACTTTTTTTATATGGCGTTTTCAAGACCTGTATCTACTTCTTCTGAATGATAATTCAAATAAGCGATAATGAGTAAGTCTAGATGTTCCAGCTGTTCTTCATAATCTAAAATGGCTGATAACACATGCATTAAATGATAGACCGAAAATTCGCCTTCATTTTCTTCGTGTGCTAAATTAATTTCTTTTACAAAAATTGTCATAACTTCATTGCGTCTCATAACGGCATCTGTTCCAGAACCTTCACTGTGTTCGGGGCGCAATTTACCGACATACTTCATGTAAAGTTGTTCGTGATAACTCGCCAAACTTTCTAAGCGTTCTTGTATCATCATATGAAAGTGCTCAGGAAGTTCCATTAACTCATTTTCAAAACGGTTTAGCCGTTTTAAAACTTCTAAGCTTTTTTTTGATGTAGCAATCATTTGACGGTACAAGACTAATTTTCGTGCTTTTGCGTATTGTTGTTTTTTTGTATAGCTGCGTTCTTCCTTATAAAACGAATACCATTGATCCACTTTTATTAATTTCTCAGTTAATTTATCGATATCTTCTTTTACAGAGGCGTGATCTGATGCGTGACGAATCGAAACTCGAATCCAGCGAATCACTTCTTCGCTAACCGAATGAATGGAAGTAAACAACCGCGTTTCGTATTTAGGTGGCAAAAAAATCAAATTTACGATAAAGGCGGATATAATTCCAAGCATCACAGTGGAAATTCTGAGTGATGCAAAAGTTAAGAAATTCGTAGAATGAGAGTCCATAATGATGATAATCGTTACTAATGTTAGCGGGACGGTATTTTCTAACTTCAACTTTAGCATGACGACAATGGCTAATATGGCTGCTATCCCAATGGTTAAATAATTGCTGCCGAGCGTTAGTACAAAAATAATGGCTATTGCGGCACCGATTAAATTTCCATAAATTTGGTCGAGTAATGTTAAGTAAGATCGGTAAATAGATGGTTGGATAGCGAAAATCGCTGATACCCCTGCGAAAACAGGAGAAGGTAAATCCAATAAGTTGGCCAAATATAATGCCATAGAAATGGCCACGCCAGTTTTAAAAATACGTGCACCTAATTTCATATACTTAGGGACTCCTTCCTCAAAAACAATTTACGTTCATTATAACTGTTTAAATGCTTCGCGTACGGCTTCTATAGAAAAATCTATATCTTCTTCTGTGTGTTCAGTAGTCAAAAACCAAGCTTCGTATTTTGATGGAGCTAAGTTGATTCCTTGAGCGAGCATCAACTTGAAGAAACGCCCAAAAATTTCACCATCAGACTTTTCTGCTTGCTCGTAGTTTTCTACTGTGATATCAGTGAAGTAAATCGTCAATGCACCTTTTAAGCGATTCACAGTAATCGTAATACCGAATTCTTCAGCAGCTGCAAGTATTCCTTTTTCTAGTTTTTCTCCGAGTTTGTCCATTTTGTCGTAGACACCGTCTTGGCGAAGAACTTCTAAACAAGCGATTCCAGCTTGTATCGAAGCAGGATTCCCTGCCATTGTACCGGCTTGATAAGCAGGACCTAATGGAGCCACTGTTTCCATAATTTCTTTTTTACCACCATAAGCACCAATGGGTAAACCGCCACCAATGATTTTTCCAAGTGCCGTCAAGTCTGGTGTTAACCCGAGCATGTCTTGAGCACCGCCGTAGTGGAAGCGGAAAGCAGTGATCACTTCATCATAGACAATTAACGCTCCTTTTTCATGAGCGATGCGATGAACTTCTTTTAAATAACCTTCTTTTGGTTCCACAATACCGAAGTTGCCGACAATCGGTTCAACGAGAAGACAAGCAATTTCTTCGCCCCAACGATCCATCGCTTCTGAAAATGCTTCTAGATCATTGAAAGGAACCGTGATCACTTCTTCGGCGATGGATTTTGGAACACCTGCAGAGTCCGGCGTACCGAGTGTTGCAGGTCCGGATCCTGCAGCCACAAGAACTAAATCAGAATGTCCGTGATAACACCCTGCAAATTTCATAATTTTTGTGCGGCCTGTGTAAGCGCGTGATACCCGAATGGTTGTCATAACCGCTTCGGTTCCACTATTTACAAAGCGAACTCGATCCATTTTCGGCATCGCTTCTTTCAACATTTTAGCGAAAGTAATCTCATGACGTGTGGGTGTTCCATAAAGTAAGCCTGTTTCTGCTGCATGTGTAATCGCCTTTGTAATATGTGGATGGGCATGACCTGTAATAATTGGTCCATAAGCCGCTAAATAGTCTATGTATTTATTGCCATCAACGTCCCAAAAATAAGCGCCTTTGCCACGCTCCATGGCGATGGGTGAACCGCCACCAACTGCTTTGAATGATCTTGATGGACTGTTTACACCACCTACGATGTGTTGTAATGCTTCTTGATGAAGCGCTTCTGATGTTGAATGATTCATTGAATGATTGCCTCCTATGATTAAACTCTTCTTTATTGTAGACAACCTTGTTGGGAAACGCCAAAGAAATTGAAACTATGCTCAGTGTTCGGTACGATAGAAGGAAGAAAAGGAGTGGGTAAAATGGCAGTAGTCGAAGGTATGCAGGCACCAGAATTTTCATTGAAAAACGAAGCTGGAGAAACTGTTTCATTAAAAGAGTTTGCTGGCGATAAATATGTGGTTCTTTATTTTTATCCGAAAGATATGACTCCAGGTTGTACGACACAAGCATGCGATTTCCGTGATGCGCAAGCGGATTTTTCGGCACTCGATGCCGTAATTTTAGGGGTAAGTGCAGATTCAGAAGACCGTCACAATAAGTTTATTGAAAAGCATGGACTCCCATTTTCGCTTTTAGTAGATGAAGACCATCAAATGTCTGAAGATTACGGCGTGTGGGTAGAGAAGAATATGTACGGGAAAAAGTTTATGGGCATAGAGCGTTCAACGTTTCTGATCGATCCATCAGGAACTATTGTCAAAGCGTGGCGAAAAGTCAAAGTTCCGAACCATATTCAAGACGTATTGGAAACATTAAAAGCAATGGGGAACCAATAAGAAGGGAGACGTTTATGGAAATATTATTTACGTTTGTTCCACGACAAGATCAACAGCAACGTATGAAAAATGAATTCCCTGAAGTCGATTTCTATTTCCTTTACCGCGATAAAACAAGATTGTCATCTGCCGATATCATTGTGACTTATGGGGAAGATTTGACCGCAGAAGATATTGAAGTGGCTGAAAAGGTAAAGTGGATTATGGTGGCTAGTGCAGGGATTGAAAAACTACCGCATCAAGCGATTGAAGCGAGAGGTATTACTGTCTCGAATGTTAAGGGAATTCATAAAACGCCCATGGCTGAATCAGCTTTAGCTCATTTACTGGCTTTAAAGCGCGCGTTACCAGTCATTTATCAAAATCAACGCAACCAACAATGGGAACGAAAAATACGTTCTTCCGAGTTAAATGGCACGACTGCTTTGATTCTGGGACCAGGAGCAATTGGAGCAGAAATCGGTCGATTACTACAGGCGTTTGGTGTCCATACAATTGGTTGTAACCGCTCTGGGGCAGAGGCATCAAATATGGATGAAATGGTTTCTTTCGAAAAGATATTAGAAAAACTTCCGGAAGCAGACTATGTTATCTCGGTTTTGCCAAGTACAGATGAAACCAAACACCTTTTAAAAGAAGAGCATTTCCAAATAATGAAAAACAGTGCTATTTTTATGAATTTCGGTAGAGGTGATTTAGTCGCAGAAAGCATTCTATTAAATGCTTTGCAAGAAAACGAAATCGCATTTGCTGTTTTAGATGTATTCGAACAAGAGCCGCTTCCTGTTGATCATCCTTATTGGTCGATGGATAATGTAGTTGTCTCACCACATATCTCTAGTAAATCAGGAAAGTATGTAGATCGGGCACTAGATATTTTTATCCCAAATTTAAAAAAATGGCTTATTGATCAATCTGTTCCAACCAATTTAGTTGATATGGAAAAGGGGTATTAAACATGAAGATTTACACAAAAACTGGAGACAAAGGAACAACTTCACTTGTTTACGGAACTCGAGTAGCTAAAAATGATCCATTAGTAGATGCTTACGGAACTTGTGATGAAGCAAATACATTAATCGGTTTAGCAGTCGGACACTTAAACGCAGAGTTTTTCGATGAAAAAGAAGAGCTTTTGAAAGTCTTTCATGAAATCCAGACCACGTTATTCCATGTGGGAGCAGAACTTGCTACACCAAAAGGCAAAGAAGTCAAATGGAAACTTGCGGAAGAAGATATTACTAAGCTTGAACAGTGGATCGATCAATACGATGATGCCGTTCCGACGCTAAGCAATTTCATTTTACCTGGTGGACATCCTTCTGGAGCAACGTTTCATGTAGCAAGAACTGTAGTAAGAAGAGCTGAGCGTACTGTGCTATCTATCGGGGAGGATGTTTCTCCAAATGTGTTGGCCTATTTGAATCGGTTATCGGATTTCTTGTTTGTTGCAGCACGCCTCGTTAATCAGCGACTTGGAAGAGTAGAAAGAGGCTTACACGAAAAATAATCTAAAAATGCGTGACAAATGGCGGTAGTATAGTGATTTCTTGACACCAAACACTTTTATTAGGTACACTGTTTATAACAATTACAATGTAAGAATCTATATGAAGTGAGGTGCACGGCGATGTCTGAAGTACAATTAAAAGACGCGCTTGATGCTTTGAAGTCAACAGGTGTAAGAATCACGCCCCAACGTCACGCGATTTTGGAGTATATGATTCATTCAACAAACCACCCGACAGCGGATGACATTTATCGCGCGCTCGAAAAAACGTTTCCTAATATGAGTGTTGCAACTGTTTATAATAATTTACGTGTGTTTAGAAAAGCAGGATTGGTAAAAGAGTTAACATACGGAGATTCTTCAAGCCGTTTCGACTTTGTTACACACGATCATTATCATATTATCTGTAATGATTGCGGGAAAATAGTTGATTTCCATTATCCAGGACTCGACGAAGTTGAACATTTAGCTTCGCACGTAACGGGATTCCAAGTGGATTATCATCGCCTTGAAATTTACGGAACATGTCAAAGCTGCTTAGCTAAAACGGCAACTGCCCAATAAAATAGTTAAAACAAAAAACATCCAGCGATTTTTCGCTGGATGTTTTTATTGTTGTGAACTTTTTTTATTGTAGTCTTGATCAAATTCTTTACCCTCAAGAGAACGATCCATTGTTAAAGGTTCGTTGCAATGCATACAGATATCTACACGACCCAACATTTTTGTATGCTTTCCACAATTCGGACATTCTACAGGTACGGTTTTCATAGACAGTAAACCGATCCAAGCATACACACCTGTACTCCCGATAATTGCGAGTACACCAAGCAACATTAAAATGACCATCACAATCGGTTGGTTTCTAAAATATATGCCAACATACATAATGACAATGCCGATAAAGATCAAAGCTAACGCAAACGTTCGAATGCGATTGATTTTATTTTTATAAGGTTTCATGACTTATTTCCTCCTTGCATCCATCATACTATATCATAAATGTTCTTAAAAAGTGATATCGGTTTTGAAATGAAGGAATCCACAGTAAATATGTCGAAATAGAGAAAAGCAGAAGTATATCTGTTTAGCTTTGATGATTTAGAAATAGAGAACGGGTGAGCCCGACAATAGGGAAATGAAAACAAGCTGGAGTTTACGACTAGCCATTCGTCCACTATTTAAGAAAGAATGGTATAGAGACAGCAAGGAGTGAGAATGATGGAACAAATACTACGTCCTATTTATCAAGAGCGTGCCAGTCAGGAAAGTACTCTTGGCGTAATCCTAGTTGAGAAAAGAGAGAAAGTCAGCCAGATTACGGATACGTTTGATTCGATATTGTTGATTATTACGAAAGAAAACGAAACACCGGTTTTCACAAAACATTATACGTATTTAGATAAAAAAGCCGCGATGCACATCGTTACCGAAAAGCAATTACATAAATGGTTATTGCTTGGCACAAATCGGAAATTAGTCGATTGGCTTTTTTATGGTCGCGTAATTTATGATCGTAACGAATTTATGGAAAAACTAAAGACTGAGCTTAAAGATTATCCTTTCTATGGTCGGAAAATTAAAATGGGTATGGAGTTCGCTAAACTAATTCGACGCTATATGGAAGGGAAATCGTTTTTTGAAGAAAAGAACTATATGGATGCCTATCATCATATGGTAGAATCACTCCATCATTTAGCAAGGTTAGCTGTGCTTGAAAATGGATTGCCTCCAGAAGTGACGGTTTGGTCTCAAGTCAAACAAATGGAACCAGCCATTTACAAATTATATGAAGAGCTAATATCAAGTGATGAACCCATTGACAAGCGGTTGGAATTATTATTCCTGGCAAGTGAATTCTATATTCATTCACGAACGAAAGATGGAGCTCTTCATATAAGAGAAGTAATGGAAAAACAGAGCAGTTGGACTATCCAAGAATTACATGAGCAAGAAGAGCTGAAAAATTATTCTGCAGATCTAGAAGTTTTCATTGAATTTCTAGTAGAAAAAGATCTTATTTCTATAAATGGCGTTACTACGAAGAGTGAAGGTGTCTTTCACCGATACTATTATGTGAAAACTAAATAGATTTATCTAAAGAAGCATTAGTTATAAAGAGGGCTAGTAATCGTAAAGCATTGGAATATCTGTTCAATCAAAAAGAGAATTGCCGAAAACATATAGCGAATAAGTTAACGAGAGCATCAAATGACTTTTCTATAAGTGGAGCCTAGGTGCTCCTCGGCTCTTCCTTTTCTAAAGTGGACAAAGAAGTACTGTTGCTATAAGTCGATTGTTAAGACTTGTAGCAACAGTTTATTTCATAAGAAAATGTAGGGAAAGTCTTAGAAGGATAATGATTTAAAAGCTTGTTAATTAAGCGAGGAAAGTTTTTTTGAACTTTTTTGCTTTAATCGTTGACATCTGTGAGGGGTGTGTATTATGATAATACATGTCGCTAAGGGAAATTAAGTTTTTCACAATAATAAATAGCTTGACTCTTTCATCGAACGATGTTAACTTAGAGAAGTTGCTTTTACAGAACACAAACTGAACCTTGAAAACTGAACAGCAAAACGTCAACGAAAGACGTCACGAGCACCTCGGTGCGAGAACGGCTTTTGCGAAGGTTGCCTTTGGCAATCAGAGCAAAGTTGTTTTTTATCTCAGTGTTCGTGACGAAAAATTACTGATCAGCATTATGCAGATCAAAGCGAATCGTGCGTCTTCGGACGGCGATACGCCAGCAGTATTGAGCAATCAACACTACTCTATAATGGAGAGTTTGATCCTGGCTCAGGACGAACGCTGGCGGCGTGCCTAATACATGCAAGTCGAGCGGAACCAGAGGAGCTTGCTCCTTCTGGTTTAGCGGCGGACGGGTGAGTAACACGTGGGCAACCTGCCCTGCAGATCGGGATAACTCCGGGAAACCGGTGCTAATACCGAATAGTTTGCGGCCTCTCCTGAGGCTGCACGGAAAGACGGTTTCGGCTGTCACTGCAGGATGGGCCCGCGGCGCATTAGCTAGTTGGTGGGGTAATGGCCTACCAAGGCGACGATGCGTAGCCGACCTGAGAGGGTGATCGGCCACACTGGGACTGAGACACGGCCCAGACTCCTACGGGAGGCAGCAGTAGGGAATCTTCCGCAATGGACGAAAGTCTGACGGAGCAACGCCGCGTGAGTGACGAAGGTTTTCGGATCGTAAAACTCTGTTGTGAGGGAAGAACAAGTACCAACTAACTACTGGTACCTTGACGGTACCTCACCAGAAAGCCACGGCTAACTACGTGCCAGCAGCCGCGGTAATACGTAGGTGGCAAGCGTTGTCCGGAATTATTGGGCGTAAAGCGCGCGCAGGCGGTCCTTTAAGTCTGATGTGAAAGCCCACGGCTCAACCGTGGAGGGTCGTTGGAAACTGGAGGACTTGAGTGCAGAAGAGGAAAGTGGAATTCCATGTGTAGCGGTGAAATGCGTAGAGATGTGGAGGAACACCAGTGGCGAAGGCGACTTTCTGGTCTGTAACTGACGCTGAGGCGCGAAAGCGTGGGGAGCAAACAGGATTAGATACCCTGGTAGTCCACGCCGTAAACGATGAGTGCTAAGTGTTAGGGGGTTTCCGCCCCTTAGTGCTGCAGCTAACGCATTAAGCACTCCGCCTGGGGAGTACGGCCGCAAGGCTGAAACTCAAAGGAATTGACGGGGGCCCGCACAAGCGGTGGAGCATGTGGTTTAATTCGAAGCAACGCGAAGAACCTTACCAGGTCTTGACATCCCACTGCCCGGTGTAGAGATACGCTTTTCCCTTCGGGGACAGTGGTGACAGGTGGTGCATGGTTGTCGTCAGCTCGTGTCGTGAGATGTTGGGTTAAGTCCCGCAACGAGCGCAACCCTTGATCTTAGTTGCCAGCATTTAGTTGGGCACTCTAAGGTGACTGCCGGTGACAAACCGGAGGAAGGTGGGGATGACGTCAAATCATCATGCCCCTTATGACCTGGGCTACACACGTGCTACAATGGACGGTACAAAGGGTTGCCAACCCGCGAGGGGGAGCCAATCCCATAAAACCGTTCTCAGTTCGGATTGTAGGCTGCAACTCGCCTGCATGAAGCCGGAATCGCTAGTAATCGTGGATCAGCATGCCACGGTGAATACGTTCCCGGGCCTTGTACACACCGCCCGTCACACCACGAGAGTTTGTAACACCCGAAGTCGGTGAGGTAACCCTTGTGGAGCCAGCCGCCGAAGGTGGGACAGATGATTGGGGTGAAGTCGTAACAAGGTAGCCGTATCGGAAGGTGCGGCTGGATCACCTCCTTTCTAAGGATAAATTCGGAACCGGGATTTTCTCGGCGTTGACGTTTTGCGTTCAGTTTTGAAGGTTCATCTTCAATGGCAACATTGAATCGATCTTCTATCAGTAAGACAATTATACTCAAGAGGGCCTATAGCTCAGCTGGTTAGAGCGCACGCCTGATAAGCGTGAGGTCGATGGTTCGAGTCCATTTAGGCCCACCATTCTTCTTGGGGCCTTAGCTCAGCTGGGAGAGCGCCTGCCTTGCACGCAGGAGGTCAGCGGTTCGATCCCGCTAGGCTCCACCAATCATTTTGTACGCAGAAATGATGAACTTGTTCTTTGAAAACTGGATAAAACGACATTGAAACAAATGCAAGAAATTCAAGTACGCGTGACTTTTAGTCACAACTTTTAAATTAACCATTGGTTAAGTTAGAAAGGGCGCACGGTGGATGCCTTGGCACTAGGAGCCGAAGAAGGACGGCACTAACACCGATATGCTTCGGGGAGCTGTAAGTGAGCTGTGATCCGGAGATTTCCGAATGGGGGAACCCACTACTTTTAATCGAGTAGTATCCATGTGTGAATCTATAGCACATGAGAAGGCAGACCCAGGGAACTGAAACATCTAAGTACCTGGAGGAAGAGAAAGCAAATGCGATTCCCTGAGTAGCGGCGAGCGAAACGGGATCAGCCCAAACCAAGAGGCTTGCCTCTTGGGGTTGTAGGACACTCTATACGGAGTTACAAAAGGTAGGATTAGGCGAAGCGACCTGGAACGGTCCGCCGCAGTGGGTAACAGCCCCGTAGCCGAAAACCTTGCCCCTCCAGAGTGGATCCTGAGTACGGCGGAACACGTGAAATTCCGTCGGAATCTGGGAGGACCATCTCCCAAGGCTAAATACTTCCTAGTGACCGATAGTGAACCAGTACCGTGAGGGAAAGGTGAAAAGCACCCCGGAAGGGGAGTGAAATAGATCCTGAAACCGTGTGCCTACAAGTAGTCAAAGCCCGTTAATGGGTGATGGCGTGCCTTTTGTAGAATGAACCGGCGAGTTACGATTGCATGCAAGGTTAAGCTGAGAAGGCGGAGCCGCAGCGAAAGCGAGTCTGAATAGGGCGACAGAGTATGCAGTTGTAGACCCGAAACCAGGTGATCTACCCATGTCCAGGGTGAAGGTAAGGTAACACTTACTGGAGGCCCGAACCCACGCACGTTGAAAAGTGCGGGGATGAGGTGTGGGTAGCGGAGAAATTCCAATCGAACCTGGAGATAGCTGGTTCTCTCCGAAATAGCTTTAGGGCTAGCCTCAAGATTGAGAATCCTGGAGGTAGAGCACTGTTTGGACTAGGGGCCCATCCCGGGTTACCGAATTCAGACAAACTCCGAATGCCAGTGATTTATGCTTGGGAGTCAGACTGCGAGTGATAAGATCCGTAGTCAAGAGGGAAACAGCCCAGACCACCAGCTAAGGTCCCCAAATATCCGTTAAGTGGAAAAGGATGTGGCGTTGCTTAGACAACCAGGATGTTGGCTTAGAAGCAGCCATCATTTAAAGAGTGCGTAATAGCTCACTGGTCGAGTGACACTGCGCCGAAAATGTACCGGGGCTAAACGGATTACCGAAGCTGTGGATGGATCTCGTAAGAGATCCGTGGTAGGAGAGCGTTCTAAGGGCGTTGAAGTCAGACCGGAAGGACTGGTGGAGCGCTTAGAAGTGAGAATGCCGGTATGAGTAACGAAAGACGGGTGAGAATCCCGTCCACCGAATGCCTAAGGTTTCCTGAGGAAGGCTCGTCCGCTCAGGGTTAGTCGGGACCTAAGTCGAGGCCGATAGGCGTAGACGATGGACAACAGGTTGATATTCCTGTACCACCTCCCCGCCGTTTGAGCAATGGGGGGACGCAGAAGGATAAGGTGAGCGTGCCGTTGGTTGTGCACGTCCAAGCAGTGAGGCGTGGAATGAGGCAAATCCCATTCCTGATACGTTGAGCTGTGATGGCAAGAGACTGAGTCTCAGAGTCCCTGATTTCACACTGCCAAGAAAAGCCTCTAGCGAGGCGGGAGGTGCCCGTACCGCAAACCGACACAGGTAGGCGAGAAGAGAATTCTAAGGTGAGCGAGTGAACTCTCGTTAAGGAACTCGGCAAAATGACCCCGTAACTTCGGGAGAAGGGGTGCTCTGGTAGGGTGTATAGCCCGAGAGAGCCGCAGTGAATAGGCCCAGGCGACTGTTTAGCAAAAACACAGGTCTCTGCAAAACCGTAAGGTGACGTATAGGGGCTGACGCCTGCCCGGTGCTGGAAGGTTAAGAGGAGTGCTTAGCGCAAGCGAAGGTGCGAATTGAAGCCCCAGTAAACGGCGGCCGTAACTATAACGGTCCTAAGGTAGCGAAATTCCTTGTCGGGTAAGTTCCGACCCGCACGAAAGGCGTAACGATCTGGGCACTGTCTCAACGAGAGACTCGGTGAAATTATAGTACCTGTGAAGATGCAGGTTACCCGCGACAGGACGGAAAGACCCCGTGGAGCTTTACTGTAGCCTGATATTGAATTTTGGTGCAACTTGTACAGGATAGGTAGGAGCCTTAGAGCCCGGAGCGCCAGCTTCGGAGGAGGCGTCGGTGGGATACTACCCTGGTTGTATTGAAATTCTAACCCACAAGCCTGATCGGCTTGGGAGACAGTGTCAGGCGGGCAGTTTGACTGGGGCGGTCGCCTCCTAAAGAGTAACGGAGGCGCCCAAAGGTTCCCTCAGAATGGTTGGAAATCATTCGCAGAGTGTAAAGGCAGAAGGGAGCTTGACTGCGAGACGTACATGTCGAGCAGGGTCGAAAGACGGGCTTAGTGATCCGGTGGTTCCGCATGGAAGGGCCATCGCTCAACGGATAAAAGCTACCCCGGGGATAACAGGCTTATCTCCCCCAAGAGTCCACATCGACGGGGAGGTTTGGCACCTCGATGTCGGCTCATCGCATCCTGGGGCTGTAGTCGGTCCCAAGGGTTGGGCTGTTCGCCCATTAAAGCGGTACGCGAGCTGGGTTCAGAACGTCGTGAGACAGTTCGGTCCCTATCCGTCGCGGGCGCAGGAAATTTGAGAGGAGCTGTCCTTAGTACGAGAGGACCGGGATGGACACACCGCTGGTGTACCAGTTGTTCTGCCAAGGGCATCGCTGGGTAGCTATGTGTGGCCGGGATAAGTGCTGAAAGCATCTAAGCACGAAGCCCCCCTCAAGATGAGATTTCCCATTGCGCAAGCAAGTAAGATCCCTCAAAGACGATGAGGTAGATAGGTTCGAGGTGGAAGCGTGGCGACATGTGCAGCTGACGAATACTAATCGATCGAGGACTTAACCAAAACCATGTACACGAAGACTTGCCTGTTCCAATGTCGTTTATCCAGTTTTGAAAGAATAAGAAAAAAGTTTTTGAAAAAAAGCTTGAAAAAACCGGCGATATACTGGTATAATAAATCTTGTCTTTCAAAATAAATTCAGTCTGGTAATGATGGCAAAGAGGCCACACCCGTTCCCATCCCGAACACGGTAGTTAAGCTCTTTTGCGCCGATGGTAGTTGGGGGTTTCCCCCTGTGAGAGTAGGACGTTGCCAGGCTGATCAATTATTCCGAAGTAGCTCAGTGGTAGAGCACCGCACTGTTAATGCGATGGTCGTAGGTTCGAGTCCTACCTTCGGAGCCAATTATGGAGAGCTGTCCGAGTGGCCGAAGGAGCATGATTGGAAATCATGTAGGCGGGCAACCGTCTCAAGGGTTCGAATCCCTTGCTCTCCGCCAGAAGATCGTTTTCAACAATTTATAGAATGGCCCCTTGGTCAAGCGGTTAAGACACCGCCCTTTCACGGCGGTAACACGGGTTCGAATCCCGTAGGGGTCACCAATTTCATGGAGGATTAGCTCAGCTGGGAGAGCATCTGCCTTACAAGCAGAGGGTCGGCGGTTCGATCCCGTCATCCTCCACCATTTCCTACATATTAAGTGTGAAATGAAAAAAATAGTATTATCGCGGGGTGGAGCAGTTCGGTAGCTCGTTGGGCTCATAACCCAAAGGTCGCAGGTTCAAATCCTGCCCCCGCAACCAAATGGTCCCGTGGTGTAGCGGTTAACATGCCTGCCTGTCACGCAGGAGATCGCCGGTTCGATCCCGGTCGGGACCGCCATTTTCACTTAACAAAGTGGGTCAGTAGCTCAGTCGGTAGAGCATTAGATTGAAGCTCTAAGTGTCGGCGGTTCGATTCCGTCCTGACCCACCATTTTTTTAGAAATACAATCTCCATGCCGGAGTAGCTCAGTTGGTAGAGCAACTGACTTGTAATCAGTAGGTCGAGGGTTCGACTCCTTTCTCCGGCACCATTTTTTAGGTGGGGTAGCGAAGTGGCTAAACGCGGCGGACTGTAAATCCGCTCCTTCGGGTTCGGCAGTTCGAATCTGCCCCCCACCACCAGTTTTTAGGGGCATAGTTTAACGGTAGAACAGAGGTCTCCAAAACCTCCGATGTGGGTTCGATTCCTACTGCCCCTGCCAATTTTAAAATTTATATGATGGCGGTCGTGGCGAAGTGGTTAACGCACCGGATTGTGATTCCGGCACTCGGGGGTTCAATTCCCCTCGTCCGCCCCATGTTTTAATTTAACTAAGTGAACTTATAAAATAGTAAAGTGGCGGTCGTGGCGAAGTGGTTAACGCACCGGATTGTGATTCCGGCACTCGGGGGTTCAATTCCCCTCGTCCGCCCCATCTTTTATTAATGGGGTATAGCCAAGCGGTAAGGCAACGGGTTTTGATCCCGTCATGCCCTGGTTCGAATCCAGGTACCCCAGCTTTATTGCGGAAGTAGTTCAGTGGTAGAACGCCACCTTGCCAAGGTGGAGGTCGCGAGTTCGAACCTCGTCTTCCGCTCCATTATTTGGCGGCATAGCCAAGTGGTAAGGCATGGGTCTGCAACACCCTTATCACCGGTTCGAGTCCGGTTGCCGCCTCCATAATGATTTGCCGGCGTGGCGGAATTGGCAGACGCGCGGGACTCAAAATCCCGTTCCTTCACGGGAGTGTCGGTTCGACCCCGACCGCCGGTATCATGAAAGAACCTGCCTGTTCTTTCCAAAACCCCTTAACTGTGAATATTCGCAGTTAAGGGGTTTTTTGTTGTATCCCTATCTAATTAATAATCGTTCTCTAAAAAACTATTTATGAACCTCAATGAACAAAAGAGGAAGTAGTTCCAAAGTGAATAAGGTAGAGTAGGCGAAAGGAAGAAGGAAACAGCAATTTAGTAAAGCTCATTAATATGTATAGTTTAGCGGGGAACAGTTACAAGAGGATGATCCTTTAAACCAGACTAATAGAAATTTTGTCATTCTTGTCTATTCCGCTTTTTCCTTAAACTTTAACGTATAAAATTAGTTATACTTTTAGAAAGTATTGGCGCGAAAAGTATGATGTGCTATAATAATTCTTGTCCGCTAAACAATACTTGCCGGCGTGGCGGAATTGGCAGACGCGCGGGACTCAAAATCCCGTTCCTTCACCGGAGTGTCGGTTCGACCCCGACCGCCGGTATACCGCAAGTAAAGAGCAAAAGCCCTGACTTAATCGTCAGGGCTTTTTTCTTGTAATGGTTTATATTAATAAATGCAACTAAACTAGTAATTATATAACCAATGTGTTCTTCCTGCAGAAAGTATTATCTTTTCATCTTACTTATGTATTGTATAAAGATTACTAGTCGAAAAAATTCATAAAAAGCCGGTGTAGAAAGATACCTTCTACACCGGCTTAACGATCAAAGTCTGACTTACTCAGCGTATTTGCAACTTACACGTGTATTTTCTGGTTTAAATATTCCATCTAGATTTGTTTTAAACAACCAAACATGTAAATCGTAATGCTGACCTGCCGAACCATCATGGTTATCCATTGGTCCTTGGAATTTTTGGTCGAATAGAACCGGTGTTTTATCAGTTAATTCTGCAGGTACGTACCATTCAGCTGCTACCAATTTATAGTGACCATTTTTTAGTGGTTCATAAACCAAAATTTCTGGTTTTTTAATGCGCAGCTTGTCATCATCCATACGGCTAGGTTTGACTAAGTGAATTCCCATATTAGGTACACATGCTCCGGGAACTAAGCCGACAAATCCTTCATCAAGTGCAACTTCGATGTTCCGATACTTTTTAACTGCTTTTTTGCTTATTGCCAACTGTTTTTCAATGCTGTACTTGTGATGTCCTTTGTCGTGGTCATGTGGATGCGCACTCACACTAGACAGGGCAGACAGACTGAGAAAAGCGACCATGATCATGGTAAAGATTTTCTTCATTTCAGCTCCTCCTTATTATATTTTTGACCTATGTATTAACAATTTGGTTTTTACAGCACCTATTATACACCTTCTCCTAATAAATACAATAGAAAAAACTGAATAATTAATTTTTTTAGAAATAAAATGACTTATTACCTATTTAGCAGTTCGTTTAGTGGCTTAAAAGAAATAAAGATCGCATCAAAGTTATTGACTTCATATGGTCTTTCATTAGATTAGTTTAAATAATGTCTTAGAATTAAGCTATGGTTTCCGCAATAATTGCAGCACCAAGAAACGTTCCAAATAAAACAAGCATGTCAGATACACGTGCATACGCTAAAATGGGCGGCGTGATTGTCAATTTGGTTTGAAAATATCGATGTAAGCGATACTAAGCAATTGGAAAGAAGGGAGACGGTGTAATACTTATTACGACGGCTATTCCAGGAAGCACAGTTTATGAGAGTCTGTCATAACCAATCCGATTGCCTATTAACATAATTCACAAATAGGTACTATGATAGACTGAATAGTAACTTAATTTATTGTCATTTTGTTAGTTGAAATGAGGGACAATGATGCAAGCCAAAAATTGGTGCGGAATAGATGCAGTTGAATTGCTGAAAATTTTCGATACAGATGTAGAAGTTGGCTTAAGCGAAGAAATAGCAAAAAAGCGTCATGAGGAATATGGAGCGAATGAGCTGCCAGAACCTAAACAAGAGTCTAAGTTTTTTAAGTTTTTCAAGCATTTTAATGATGTATTAATTTATGTATTACTTGTAGCAGCAGTTATCACTTTGTTTTTAGGGCATGGGATCGATACGGCTGTCATTTTGATGGTGGTAGTCATCAATGCAATTATTGGATATATCCAGCAATCCAAAGCGGAAAAGGCGTTGGAAGGTATTCGGAAAATGTTGTCTTTAAAAGCAACCGTAATTCGAAGTTCGGTAAGAAGAGAAGTACTCTCATCCGACCTGGTACCTGGAGATATTATAGTAATTTCAGCGGGGGAAAAGAATTCTGCTGATATTCGGATTTTAGAAGCAGTCAACTTAAAAGTAGAAGAGTCTTCATTAACGGGGGAATCGGTAGCAGTAGAGAAAAGTTCAGCAGTACTACCAAACGATACAGTGTTAGCTGACCGGCTCAATATGGTGTTTGCTGGGACAACAATAGCCTCAGGTTCAGGCATAGGAATGGTTGTTGCCATTGGCTCGAATACAGAGTTGGGGAAGATAAGTTCGTCAATAGAGGATGTCGATCGTCTACAGACACCATTGTTAAAGCAAACTGCAGCTTTTGGTAAAGTCATATCGTCAACCATTGTCATTAGCTCTGTTGCCATATTTACGATTGGTTACTTGTTTCATGATTATGCAACAGCTGATTTGTTATTGGCTATTATTGGTTTAGCGGTAGCGGCGATTCCTGAAGGTTTACCAGCTGTACTATCGATTATTTTGGCAATCGGAGTACAGCGTATGGCAGCAAAAAATGCCATTGTCCGAAATTTACCTTCCGTTGAAACTCTTGGAGCGGTTTCGGTAATTTGCTCGGATAAAACCGGCACTTTGACAAAAAACGAAATGACCGTCACTTCGGTGATGTTAAAAGATAAAGAATTAGCTGTAACAGGAACTGGCTATTCACCAAATGGCTCGATTTTTGATGGTCAGAACCTCGTACAACTTGCGGATTATCCAAATCTTAAAGAGCTTTTAACAGCTGTTAAAACGGTTAATGAAGCTAATTTGAGATGTGATGAAAAAGGAGATTGGATTATCAGTGGAGATGCTACTGAAGGTTGCCTACTCACACTAGCTGAAAAAATGAAGGAAACGACTCAACGATTGCCCATCCTATCCAAAATTCCTTTTGATTCAAATTATAAATACATGGCAGCTTTAGTAGAAAACGAGCAAAGTAAATGGATTTATGTAAAAGGTGCCCCTGAAAGCTTATTGAAAATGACCGGGTTGACAGCTTCTACTGTAGAAGGAGATTATTGGCATGAAAAGATGTTTCAACATGCCAATAAAGGAGAGCGGTTGATCGCTGTTGCTGCAAAACAAGTCGATGTCACTACTTGTTTTATTAATCATAGCGACATGGAATCAGGATTTAGGTTAGTTGGTCTAGTAGGGATTATTGATCCTCCTAGAGAAGAAGTCATAGGCGCGAGTCAACAATGTCGCAAGGCAGGGATTGTTGTGAAAATGATTACGGGGGATCATAAAGATACAGCAGTTGCTATAGGTGTCCAAATGGGAATTGGCGATGGAAAACGTGTACTTGAAGGAAAAGATTTGGATCGAATGGATGACAAAGAGCTAGCCCAGGCAGCGGTGAATTATGACGTCTTTGCACGAACTAGTCCGAACAATAAGCTTCAGTTGGTTAAAGCATTACAAGCCGAGCAGCATATTTGTGCCATGACCGGAGATGGGGTCAACGATGCGCCAGCATTAAAACGCGCGGATATCGGTGTAGCAATGGGGATAAAAGGTACAGAAGTAGCTAAAGAAGCGGCTGGAATGGTTTTGGTGGACGATAACTTTAGCACAATTGTAAATGCAGTAAAAGAAGGCAGACGTGTTTATGATAATTTAAAAAAGACCATTCTGTTTATTTTGCCCACAAATGTGTCGGAAGGTGCTTTGATTTTTGTAAGTATTTTGTTTGGAACCAGCATGCCATTAACCACAGTGCAAATCCTATGGGTCAATATGATTTCCGCCGTTACCATTTCATTAGCCATTGCTTTTGAAAAGTTAGAGCCGGGTGCGATGGAGCGGCCACCACGAAAGCCGAATGCCAAATTGTTGAGTCCGTATTACATTTTTCAAATCTTCTTTGTTTCACTGGTGATTTGTGGGGGAATTCTATTCATGAATATGTTTTTAACCGATCAGCAAATAAATCCATCTATCGTGAGTACTATGACGTTACAAGCATTGGTAATTGCTCAGTTAATGTATTTATTCAATTGTCGCAGTGAGACCGAATTTGCATTAAATCGGAATTTTTTTTCGAATAAAATTGCATTTATCGTCTCTATCATTTTAATCGGTGTGCAGCTTTTGGTGACCTATATGCCATTTATGAATCTCATACTTGGAACCGTGCCTTTACAAGCAAAGGATTGGGTATGGCCATTGGTAATTGGTGTTCTAGTATTTACTATTGTGGAGTTTGAAAAATGGATTGTTCGTCACGCTGGAAGGTTTAGGAAGGTCCGTTAAGCTATGATACATAGCCATTGCCTTTTTTAAGGAAAGAAGGGACGTAATATGGACCGTATTATTCAAAAAATAACGACGAATTTATGGTTTGATATGAATGCTGAAGAAGCGGTAGATTTTTACACGTCGGTTTTCAATAACTCGCAAATCGGACGAGTAACCTATTATAGTGGTGTAGGTAGCGAAAAACATAGTTTCAATGCTGGAAAAGTTATGACGATTGAATTCCAAATTGAAGGTCAGGATTTTATAGCATTAAACGGAAGTCCTGCTTTTCAATATACTGAAGCAATTTCGTTCATCATCAATTGCGAATCTCAAGAAGAAGTAGATTATTATTGGGGAAAACTTGCCCAAGGCAGTGATGAAAAAAAAAAGCAAATGTGTGGTTGGTTAACAGATCGTTTTGGAATTACATGGCAAGTGATTCCAGTCGAACTAAACCAAATGCTGTTTACTGGCGAAGCAAAAAAAGTAGAACGGTTAACAAATGCGTTACTGAAAATGAAGAAGTTAGATTTAAATGAATTGCGTAGGGCATATGAATAATAATAGAGTGCAGTGGCTGTTCCTGCCTTATGAATATCATAAGGCAGGATTTTTTACATTAAGAGTTTTTAAGTTTTTCAAATCAGAGCTTTTGAACTTGAGGTACGAAATGTGTAAGCTTTAACATATTCAGTAATTTTGTATCATAAAGGAGAATTTGATGAAAGACATACATAGCAATATTTTAGAATTTAGAGGTAGCCATTATGATTTTGGGGTTAGGCAAGGAGAGCTACTAAAAGATAGTGTGATTTTGGATAATCGGAGAAAGCAGTGGAAAGTGAAAAGACCTAGATTTGAAATAAATGTGCAAGAAACAAGGGAGGCTTATCAACGATTTGCTCCAGGTATCTGGGATGAATTGATGGGATTACAGGAAAGTCTTGGATTGCCAATAGAAGAAGTGCTACGAGACTTTGGCGGCTACCGAATTGACGCCATGCCTTCAGGTTGCTCAATTGTGACAGGAACGGATTTCATGGTTCGGAACTATGACTTTCATCCACAAACATATGAAGGACGTTTTAGTTTGTTCCAGCCGACTGATAGCGGGTATGCAATCATCGGACCAACATCGCGCATTATCGGTCGGATGGATGGGATGAATGAAAAAGGGTTAGCGATGGGCTATAATTTTACACACCGAAAAAAGCCGGGCGACGGGTTTGTGTGTTATTTGATTGGTCGAATCATCCTTGAAACATGCGCTACAATTCACGAAGCAGTAGAATTATTGAACAAAATTCCTCACAGAGGTTCATTTAGTTATATTGTGACCGATACCAGTGGTGAAACACGTATTATTGAAGCCAGTCCACGCTCAGTGGATGTTCGCATCAGTAATGTTTGCACCAACCATTTTGAGATTCAATCACATGAAAATCGGAATTATTTAAAGGATTCGTTTGAGCGTTTAAATGCGATTCAAAATCAAGAAAGTCAAACCCATAATGCTTTAGAAGCTTTCCGGTTGTTCAACGATACAGACAAAGGGGTATTTTCAACTCTTTATAAAAGCTGGGCTGGAACGATTCATACCTCTGCTTATTTACCAAAAGAAAAAAAGATGTGGTTTGCACTTGGTGGAAATCAGCAACCGGTCGTTTTTGATTTTGACAGTTGGCTACAAGGAGAGTGCTTAGCTATTCAAACAGTGTATGGAGCGGTAGATACCGATATTGGTTTTGCACATGTCGATAAACAATTTGTATAAAGTAAAAACAAGAGTCAGCATCGAGCTGGCTCTTGTTTTTTTAAAGTTCTGCCATATGAACAAATGGCAAATGTGTATCTATTTTTCCGTTGATCCGTTTAGCATATAAGCGCTCACCTTGTAGCCATTTATCGAAATCTAGCATTAGTGGTAGGCGATCTGGACCAATAGCAAATCCAACTTTTAAGCTCTGTTGGAAGTAAGAAGCGGTATGAAGAGTGCCTGAAGCTGTGCTATATTTTTTTGAGAAAACGCCTTTATCAGAGTCATTTAGTAGACGAAAAGCATTGTACGCATCTATTTTGTTATGTTGTTGCAACATCATTTGTTCTCTTCGACGAGAGTCATCGGTTTGGTAGCGGTTTTCTTCTACTAATAACTCGAAATGATTGGTGGAAACAGCAGATTCGCGAACAACAACAGAACGTGGTGATGCTTCGACTACTACTGACTTCCCAGTACGGTCTAATAGTACGTAACTAAAAGAGCGACGGTGAGGCAGTTCTTCAAGTAATGCTACTGCATCATCAATGGTCGCACAGTTTTCCAAGATCAGACGACCAATCATATTGCAGATAAAACCGTCTTCTGAGTTGCGTCGATTAATAAAATTATAGCCCATGACTAATCCTTTTTCGTTCATCCCATCGGTGCGTCCCGTAATTTGCATGGTCGGCCCGATTGTTGCGAATCCCCCATCAGTTGGTTGGTATAAAGCAAGTCGACCTTCGTACCCTTGAGGTGAACTATCGTAATTGCGAACCATAAAATCAGTCTCTGTATAAATCGAGCAGCCGCTTCGTGTGTATTCCAAATAGTAGCCGCCGAATTCACGAATTGCCTCATGAATCGACCAATCTAGGGCGTCGGCCAGGCCGTTAATCTCTTCCCACACTCGCGGAGCCAACGTTAATAATATGTTTTTAGCGCGTTGCTCGTCAATAATCAAATGGTGACTGGAAGCCTTTCGTTGCTTTTGGCGGTTAGGAAGTATCAACGATTCCTTCAACAACTCTCCTTGCATATGGCCAAAATCATAATGGCTTCCACGAAACTGAATTATATCACTGTGCACTCGTTTCATGTAAGCATCCCTCTTTTACATTTCAATGTAAGAAGAGTTTACTGCAATCGTGCATGAATGGAAAAGAATATGCCTAAGAGAACAAACAGTGAAGATTACACATAAGAGCTGATAAAGAACGAAACAAAAAAAGCTGACGCACAAAATTAAAACATCAGCATTCTTATCAATTTACTACACTACATAAATCTCAGCGTCCCCGCCATTAATAGTTGTAAACATATTAGAAGCAGCTGTGAGAAGTTGCAAAGCTGTGTCTTTTGCCATTGATGGTCGTAGATAGAAGATATGTACTGCATTTTTTGTTTGTTCCGTAACAGCCGTCCGCTTAGAATCTACATAAGGACTGCCAAACGCACCTTGAGCGTCTTTGGACACAAGAATGCCCGTTAAGGTGTTAATGCGGTTATTCAAGCCTTCATAGCGGTCTGTGCTAGTCCCGACCGCAATTTCGATATCACCTTCAACTTTATCAGCATCATATAAACCAAGCGGGATCTCGTATTGCAATGACAAAAAGCTATTCATGTCGACAGCTGAATTAATGGCAGCCAAGTAATTTTGCTTTTTGATGCGGCGATATAATGCTTCTGCTGAGGGGCGATACCGGCTAGGATCTGCACCTAGCGCCTTCCAAATAAGTTGCCATTCGAGCAGCCCTGGAAAGTCTGTAATTTCTTTGTCTTCCAACTCGAAGTATAATTGCTCTTGGAAAAGCTGAAGACGGCCTTTTAACATTTGAGGTGAATCGGAAACGGTGATATTGTTATAGTGAATGACACCAATTTTAAAGTCACTTAGTGTTTCGTTTATTTGAGGATCGATTGTCAGTTTCATTGCAATCTTCCTTTCATTAGGAGTTTTTATTATCGTATCATAGAATTGAGTGAGGGGTTACGACATGAATCTTGATCAATTTCAAAAAGAGCTTGTTGCGTATGCCTCGGACATCGGAATTGATAAAATCGGCTTTGCTTCGGCAGAACCTTTTTATAGCTTGAAGCATCAATTGATTCGTCAGCAACAATTGAATTATCAGTCTGGATTTGAAGAGTCTGACGTAGAAAAGCGCACGCGACCTGAATTATTGTTGAACGAAGCGGTTAGCATTATTTCCATCGCTATTGCGTATCCATCACGAATGACAGATGCCCCACAAGGCGTTAAAGGTGCCCGCCGAGGAATTTTTTCCCGATCTTCTTGGGGAAAAGACTATCATGCGGCACTTAGGGAACGTTTAACACTGTTAGAAGCATTTATCACATCGCGTTTTCCAGAAGCACGAATGCGGTCCATGGTGGATACCGGTGAGCTATCTGACCGTGCAGTAGCAGAACGCGCTGGAATTGGCTGGAGTGCCAAAAACACCAATATTATTACACCAGAATTTGGTTCGTATGTTTATCTTGGTGAAATGATTACCAATATTCCGTTTCGGTTTGATGAGCCAATAGAAGACCAGTGCGGTGATTGTCGTTTATGTATTGATAGTTGTCCGACAGGTGCTATAGTTGAAGGTGGCCAATTAAACGCTCAGCGCTGTATTTCGTTTTTAACACAAACAAAAGGATTTTTACCAGATGAGTTTCGTGGCAAAATCGGCAATCGGTTGTATGGCTGCGATACATGTCAGACAGTATGTCCAAAAAATAAGCGCAAAGCCAATCAAATTCATGCAGAATTCGAACCAGATCCGGAAATAGCCAAACCGCTACTGTTGCCATTATTAACGATTTCCAATAGGGAATTCAAGGATAAGTTTGGTTATGTGTCCGGATCGTGGCGAGGCAAAAAGCCAATTCAACGAAACGCCATATTGGCGTTAGCACATTTTAAAGAAACGGCTGCTGTGCCTGTGTTGATTGGGTTGCTTAAAAGTGACGAGCGACCAGTTATTCGAGGAACTGCAGCATGGGCGATTGGTAAGATTGGAACAGCAGCAGGTTTAGCTGCTTTGCAGCAAGCAGAAGCGAGTGAAAAAGAAGAAGAAGTGCAAGAAGAAATTCAAAAAGGATTGGCATTTTTTGCTGAAAGATCGAAAGGATAAGTGAAAGATTTGGCTATTCATATTGTATTGTACCAACCGCTGATTCCAGCAAATACAGGAAATATCGCGCGTTCATGCGCAGGGACAGGTGTGAAATTACACTTAATACGTCCGCTAGGCTTTTCGACAGACGATAAAATGCTAAAACGTGCCGGACTTGATTATTGGGAGCATGTTGATATTCATTATTACGATGGATTGCAAGAATTGTTTGACCGATACAAAAATGGAGCATTTTACTATATTACGAAGTTTGGGGCAAAGACACATACTTCTTACGATTATTCTGACAGAGAAAAAGATCATTTCTTTGTTTTTGGACAAGAAACAAAAGGATTGCCAAAAGAATTGATCGAGCAAAATCCGGATTTTTGCTTACGCATTCCGATGAATGACAATATCCGTTCGCTCAATTTATCAAATACAGCCTCAATTTTAATGTATGAAGCGTTACGCCAACAAGATTATCCAGGGCTAGAATAAAAAAAGGACAGCGGATTCCGCTGTCCTTTTACACTATTCTCTTTCGTTTGTTCCAGGCTTGTCATCGTATCCAGCAGTGAAAATAGCTACTAAGAACGAAACACAAATACCTAAAATAAGGATTAAGTTCATAATAATGACCTCCTTGAAATGTGCATCTTTGTTTAGTATAGCTTACAAGCGGGAAAAATGAAATATACAACATGGGTTGAAATGTGGATAATTTCTGACGGTCTGCAAAAAATGAAACCTTTTCCGCATTCAATCGTATAAAGAAGACAAGAACAGTTACAGAAGGGATGAATTTATATGAAAATGAAAATTTCTGTCGCATTGCTTTGGTTTACAGGACTTGCTGAAGCATTTCTAGCGATTCCATTAATAGGCGGTGGCTTTGTCATCAGCACAGGCTACTCAGCTCTTGGCATTATGTTTGTGCTTCATGCGATTACATTGTTCTTTTGTTTCCGTGAATTTTCTCCAAAAGCGGGTTCAATTCTCGGAATCATTACAAGTACGATTGCTTGGATTCCAGGCGTAGGCTGGGTATTCCATTTGATTACAGCAGTTGTTTTATTACTGTCAGCAACATTTACAAGAAATCGAGTATAACTAAAAAAACCGCCAATTGGCGGTTTTTTTATGTCTATTCATCAATGGGGTGCGATTAATAGTTGAATCGTAAACAAAATAGCAAAGATATACAAAATCGGATGCACAGCTTTCCATTTTCCTTTGAAAACTTTCATTAATGGATAAGAGATAAACCCGAAAGCAATACCTGTCGCAATACTAGAGGTTAAAGGCATAGCAAGGACAATCAAAAAGGCAGGAAAAGCTTCGTCGAATTTTTCCCATTCAATTTGTTTAACAGAGCCAATCATTAAACTTCCAACGATAATTAAGGCAGGTGCTGTGATGGCTGCGACACTTGATAAAGAACCAACTAATGGCCCAAAAAAGGCTGCAACGATAAATAAGATAGCGACCGTTAAACTTGTTAATCCGGTGCGTCCTCCAGCTGCGACACCTGCAGAAGATTCTACATAAGCAGAAGTCGGGCTTGTCCCAACCATTGCCCCTGCTGTAGCTGCGATTGAATCAGCTAACAACGCTTGGCGCATTCTCGGCATTTTGTTGTCTCTCATAAGTCCGGCTTGCTTAGCAACACCAATCATGGTCCCGGTGGTATCAAATAAAGTAACCAGCAAGAATGAAAAGACAACACCATATAAGCCGAATTCAATAACTAATTGAAGCGCCTCTAAAGGGTTCCAAATAAGGATTCCTTCCGGTAACGAAGGAAGTTTCATCAGTCCTGCATTAAATTTCAATTGATCTGTGAAAAACGCAACAATTCCTGTGATGATCATGCCGTAAAATATGCCGCCATGAATATTTAAAGACATAAAGATGACGGTGATTAATAAGCCAAGTAGTGTTAATGCTACGGATGGAGACGTTAAATCACCTAATCCGACTAAATTGGCATCATTAGCTACAATCAATCCACTCAGTCTCATCCCGATAAAAGCGATAAATAAACCAATTCCCGCTGTGATTGCATGTTTTAAGTTTTCAGGAATGGCGTGAATCAATACTTTTCTCAAAGAAGTTAATGACAGTAAAACAAAAATAAGACCTGCGACAAACACCGCTGCAAAAGCAGTTACATAGTCAATGGCACCGTCTGAACCGAGGACCATCGAAGTGAAATAAGCATTCAAGCCCATGCCTGGTGCGATAGCGATCGGGTAATTAGCAGCTAACGCCATCCATAAAGTTCCGATTACAGCGGCGATAATGGTAGCCAGAAATACTTGGTTAAACGGTACACCTGCTGCTCCTAAAATAACGGGGTTAACAATCACGATATAAGCCATTGTTAAGAAAGTCGTCATACCGGCAGTGATTTCCGTATTTATCGTAGTATTATTTTCTTTTAAATGAAACATTTCAAGCTCCTCCTAAAACACGAACAATTTTAAACAACATGATATATATTATTCGTTTTATTGAGATAGTGCAAGAGCTGGAATCAAAATCCTAAAAGTCGAATTAATCTAATATTATTTGTACAATAGAAAGAAGAAAGGATGATGATAGATGGACTTAACGATCAACTCAACAAAAAAATTACATAATGGAGTAGAAATGCCGCGTTTTGGTCTTGGCGTTTATAAAATGACCGATAAAGAAGCGGCAGTCGAAGCAATGATCACAGCTATTAGAGAAGGCTATAAAGCGATTGATACGGCGACTATTTACGATAACGAAGCAGAAGTAGGAGAAGCGGTTCGAAATTCTGGCGTAAAGCGCGAAGAGTTATTTATCACGTCTAAAGTATGGAATACCGATCAAGGTTATGATGAAACATTGCGTGCATTCGAAGCATCGCTAAAGCGTTTAGACTTTGATTATTTAGATTTGTATTTAACGCATTGGGCCATTGAAGGAACATACGTGGATACGTATCGCGCGATTCAACGTCTTTACGATGAAAAACTAGTTCGTTCGATTGGTGTTTCGAATCATCATGAACATCATCTAGAGAAAATTTTAGCTACTGCTAATACAAAACCAATGGTCAATCAAATTGAATTACATCCACAACTAACGCAAGTGCCGTTACGAAATTATTGTGAGACGAATGACATTGCCGTAACTTCGTGGTCGCCACTCGCTAGAGGTCGTCTTTTAGAAGATCCGGTGTTATTGGAAATTGCAAAACAACACAATAAATCAATTGCACAAGTGATTATTCGCTGGCATTTGCAAAGTGACTTGATTGTTATTCCAAAATCAGTAAAGCCTTCACGCATTCAAGAAAATGCGCACGTATTTGATTTTTCATTATCTCAAGAAGAAATGAAGATGATTGATGAGCTGAACCAAGAATGGCGGAGCGGAACAAACCCAGATGACATTACGGTTTAAAAATTTCTGTAGTGTAAGGTAACCTATAAAAGGCTGATTTCCATTGCAGCGGACGCTTTCCCGCGGGAGTCGCCGCTTCCATTTCAATCAGCCAGTCTATTAAAAAAAGCTATCCCGAAATGTCATTTCGGGATAGCTTTTCATTATCTTGCAGTATCTTCAACCACTACTTTTTCATTAGTAAAAGGGTGGATAAATGACATACGGAATGCATGTAAATGATAAGCACCATCTTGTGTCGGCGGGCCATCGTATAATGTATCTCCAACAATCGGATGACCGATATGAGAAAGGTGAGTACGGATTTGGTGCGTGCGTCCTGTTTCTAGTGTTAAATGAAGCAAAGATTTGCCTTCCATTAATTTTAACACGCGGTAATGCGTCACAGCACTTTGACCTGTTTGTGAAACCATGCGACGCGTTGGATGATGGCGATCGCGACCAATTGCAAAATCAATTGTGCCAGACTTATTATGAACTTTGCCTTTAACGACAGCTTCATAATCACGCACCAATTGTTTTTGTTCTAACATGCGGTCTAAGACGTTTTTAGCGACAGGGTGTTTAGCAACCATCAATAAGCCAGAAGTTCCTTGATCTAAGCGGTGAACGTGCTCGCCATATGATCCACCGTTGCGGATAATGTGACCAAGAATAGCATTGATAAATGTATCTGTTTGCCCAACTTCGTTTGGATGTGTCGCCATGCCTTTTGGTTTGCGAGCCACAATAAAGTGATCGTCTTCAAAAAGGACAGGTAACTCAACATCGTGTTTTGGCTCGTAAGGTGAGTCTGCAGGAGGCAAGTCAAAGTGCAAGACAAATCCTTTTGGTAATGGTTCTTTCCAAACTACTTCTTGGAATTTATCATTTTTTACGCTTTTGGCCATGCGCATTTGGTGAACAACTTTTTTGCCAAGGCCCCATTCAGTTCTTAGTAATTCTTCTACAGTCATACCTTCGTCTTTAATTTCGTAACTCCACGTCATACAGTTTCCTCCATAAAAAAGGATCATGCGCAAGGCACATGATCCTTTTGTCAGTTATTTTTTAACTACATCATTGAAAAATAGTTCAATATTTTCTTTCGGCTGTGCGCCGACCCAACGCGAAACTTCTTTACCGTCTTCATAATGAACTAAAGTTGGTGTTGCTTCAATCTGGTATGGTGCAGCTTCTTCTTCATACTCTAACAGATTATACTGCAACACGTCTACATCCATATCTTCCGCAACTGGCATTAAGACAGGAGTAGTTTCTTTGCAGTAGCCACATAATGGGCTGTAAAAATAAACTGTAGTTGGCTCACCGCTAGCAATTTGCTTTTCTAAATCGGCAGGCAAGATGAGGTTCTGATAATTCTCATCATCTAATTGGTCAATGGTTGCTTGGTTTAAATCCTCTGTATCATAAGGGTTGTTCGCCAATTTAGAGTCATTTGCTTGGTTGGTTAATAAAATAATCCCTACGAAAACAACAACGACGATTCCTGCGATGATTAATAATTTTTTCATTTTACTTTTCCTCCTTAAGGGTCTTCAATAAAACAATGCTCATTCCAGCAATTAAAATAAATGCGGTCAATGCTAAAAAAGGAATGGTGATAAAGCCAAAGAGATTGATATATTCTCCGGTACATGGAACGAGTCCACATGAAGGTGCACTATCCGCTAAAAAATCAAGCTTTTGCAAGCTGTAGTGGTATATGGAGAATCCACCACCAATAATTGATAAAACCAATGCAGTCGTTGCAATTCGAACATTTTTCTGGACAAAAGCGACGCCGAGAACAATAACAAGTGGATACATAAATATGCGTTGAATCCAGCAAAGTTCGCACGGAGCATAGCCGCGAATTTCAGAAAAATAAAGTGAACCTGCCGTAGCAATAAGCGCGACAATCCACATGGACAGCAAAATATTTTCCTGGCGTTTAGTCATTTTGTGGCCCCTCTTTTCAAAAATTGTTTCCATAGAATTATAATTGTAATCAGGAGACATGTAAAATAATATCAACCTGAGCGACTATCCGATATAATAAAGTATGAAACTTTTGTGAAGGAGAGCTGTGCTGTGTCAGAACAATTCGATTTATCCCATTTTGAAAAAAGCATGATCATTCGTGAAATGACTTATGCCGATATAAATCCCATCTTGGAAATGCAGCGTTTATGCTTTCCCGGTATGGATCCATGGAAAGAAGAACAATTAAGAAGCCATTTAGGCGTATTTCCACAAGGCCAGCTTGTAGCTGAACTAGATGGCACAGTGATTGGTTCATGTTCAAGTTTACTGATTAACTTTGACGAATACGATGACCGCCACACGTGGGATGATGTAACAGATGCTGGTTACATAACCAATCATAATCCCGATGGTTACAATATGTATGGAATTGAAGTCATGGTACATCCAGAATACCGCCGGATGAAAGTCGGACAACGTTTATACGAAGCCCGTAAAGAGCTAGCGCGCGAGTTAAACTTAAAGTCGATTATTATCGGAGGACGTATTCCAAACTACCATAAATATTCGGATGAAATGTCCCCCCGTGAGTATGTAGATTCTGTTTCGCGTCATAAAGTGTATGATCCTGTTTTAACATTCCAGTTAATGAACAATTTCCAATTGATGCGCATTAACCCGAACTACTTACAAGATGATGTAGCGTCAGGCAAATACGCAACGTTAATGGAATGGAATAACGTGGACTATAAACCGATTTCTAAACGGCATTTTAAAACAAGTTTACCGGTTCGTATTTGTGTTGTGCAATATTTGATGCGTGCCATTACATCATTCGATGACTTGGCTAACCAAGTTGAATATTTTGTAGACGTGGCCTCAGATGCGCATTCAGATTTTGTGGTATTCCCTGAAATTTTCACAACCCAATTGATGTCGTTCTTAAACGAGCCATCGCCAAGTCAAGCTGTTCGTAAACTAACAGAGTATACACCACAATATATCGAATTGTTTACAGACTTAGCAGTCCGCTACAACATCAATATTATTGGCGGTTCTCATTTCGTCAAAGAAGAAGACGACGAAATTTACAACATTGCTTATTTGTTCCGCCGTGACGGGTCGATTGACAAGCAATACAAAATTCACATCACACCAAATGAACGCAAATGGTGGGGGATTTCCGCAGGAGATTCTGTTCGCGTATTCGATACAGATTGCGGGAAAATCGCTATCCAAATTTGTTACGATATCGAATTCCCAGAACTCGCGCGCATTGCGACAGATATGGGTGCCAATATTATTTTCACACCGTTCTGTACAGAAGATCGTCAAGGTTATCTACGTGTTCGCTATTGTGCACAAGCCCGTGCAGTGGAAAACCAAATTTACACGGTTATCTCTGGTACAGTCGGGAACTTGCCACAAACTGAAAATATGGATATCCAGTATGCGCAGTCCGGTATTTTTGCGCCATCCGATTTCGAATTTGCACGTGATGGCATTGTCGGAGAAACCAATCCAAACCTTGAAATGGTCTTGATTGGAGATGTCGATTTAGAAATTTTACGTCGTCAACGTCAAAACGGTACGGTTAAGCAATTAAAAGACCGTCGTCATGATGTTTATCGTGTCGAATACAAAAAAGATTAAAGACAACCGCTTCCAAAAATGGGAGCGGTTTTTCTTTGCGGTATTTGGTAAACTAATGTTTATCTATAAAAAATGCTTTTATCCCTAATTTCCATTGCTTTGTGCACTTTTGTGAAGGAAAGCGCATGTGTCTTGTAGAATGTTATTAATAGGTGAAGGTTAAAAGTAAAACTATTATCAATTTGAATGGAGGAATACATATGTCATGGAAAGAACGCATTCAACGTTGGTTGGACCATACAGCACTTGATGAAGAAACGCGTCAATCTCTGAATGTTTTAAAAGAGGATGAAAAATCAGCAGAAGATGCCTTTTATCAGGATTTAGTTTTCGGAACAGGAGGCATGCGCGGCGAGATTGGCCCCGGTACAAACCGGATGAACGTTTATACGGTTCGAAAAGCGTCGCAAGGAATTGCTGACTACATAAAAGAAAATGGAGAGTTAGCGATGTCTCGCGGCATGGTCATTGCTTATGACAGTCGCCGGATGTCTCCAGAGTTTGCCGAAGAAGCAGCACGTACATTTGCAGCAAACGGCATTCATACGTATTTATACAGTGGCCCAAGAACGACGCCGCAATTGTCATTTAGTGTTCGTTATTTAAATGCGTTTATGGGAATTGTCATTACGGCAAGTCACAATCCACCAGAATACAATGGCTATAAAGTATATGGGGAAGATGGCGCCCAATTAAATCTTGAAGATGCGGATCGCGTAATTGATTATGTTGGTCGTGTTGAAGATGAATTGGCTATTGAAAACAATCAGTTTGATAACTCGTTACTCGTTCGAATTGATGAAAAAATGGATGAAGCTTATCTTAGCAATGCACTAACAGTACAAGAGCATTCCGCAAGCCCAATCCAAGCAGTCTTTACGCCGCTTCACGGAGCCTCTGGGGCAACGGTTAAGCGTCTACTCGACAAAGCAGGATATGATCAAATTACGTACGTTACTGAACAAATGCAACCAGACGGAGAATTCCCGACAGTTACTTCTCCGAACCCGGAAGAAGGATCTGCATTCGAACTAGCAAAAGAGTACGGTAAAAAATCAGGTGCTGACTTGTTAATTGCTGTCGACCCAGATGGAGACCGTGTCGGAATTGCTGTTTGGAGTGGTAGCCATTATGAATTATTAAGTGGCAACCAAACTGGCGCTATTTTAATCGAGTATTTATTGAGTCAAAAACAACAAAAAGGGACGCTTCCAGAAAACGGCCGCATTTTCAAAACCATCGTTACGTCTGAATTTGGTCGCGTTGTCGCAGAATCTTACGGTGTAAGTTCGGAAGATGTGTTAACCGGCTTTAAATTTATCGGAGAAAAATTAAAGCATAACGATGAGAACCCAAAATTTGAGTTTTTATTCGGCTATGAAGAAAGTTATGGTTACTTGATCCGTGATTTCGCACGTGACAAAGACGCTGTTCAATCGGTATTACTACTTGTTGAAGCCGCAGCTTTTTACAAAAAGCAAGGCAAAAATCTGCATGACGTCTTGATCGAATTGTATAATAAATTTGGGTGGTACCGTGAATCGCTTGTGTCGATTACGAAAAAAGGCATCGATGGAGCACGTGAAATTGCGGCATTGCTCGAAAACTTACGCAAACAGCCAGTAGAAGCAATCGCTGGAATTCCAGTCGTTTCTATAGAAGATTATGATACACAAAACCGCAGCTTTGTTTCATTAGGCACGAACGAAAAAATCGACTTGCCTCAATCCAACGTCATCAAGTATTTCTTAGAAGATGGTTCATGGGTTTGTGTGCGACCAAGTGGTACAGAACCAAAAGTGAAGTATTACTTCGGTATTACTGCCGAAACGCAGCAAGAAAGCGATGAAAAAATGGAGTTGCTAAAAGAATCATTTGTTGAAGAAGTAAATAACCGCTAAAGAGCAAAGCCCCCTCATAAAGGGGGAGTCAGCTTGTAGACGAAAGAATTATTATGTTAGTTAACGAATGAATATTCATCTTATCCTATATACCGGATCCTTCGCTCCATGCGGACGCTTTCCGCGGACGAAGCGCTGAGCCTCCTCGTCGCAAGCTCCTGCGGGGTCTCATCACTCCGTTTTTCCGCAGGAAAGTCAGTGACCAAAGGGACTTCGGGCAGTGGCTTTGCGACGAAGCTAGCGCAGCGATGCAGGAGCATATCTTTGCCCTTCGCCGCATTGCACTTCGGATCCTTGTGTGATTAATCATTAATCCTCTTGAAAATAAATTCGCTAGTTACTCTCTCTAATTAGGGCAATATGCTAACAACCGTTCTGGCCACGAAGACTCCTATGGGACAGCGAAAGCTGAAGACCCCGCAGGAATAGCATTGGCCGAAGCCTGCGAGGACAAGCTTTTGCGACGAAGCTAGCGCAGCGATGCAGGAGCATGGGTTTTCAGTGACGAGGAGGCTGAAGCTGAGCCCATGGAAAGCGCAGTGGCCAGAACGGTTGTGGTTATACACAACTATACATTTTCAATAGACTTTGTCTACAGTCTGAAGCCCCCTCATAAAGGGGGCTTTTGTTTTCTTCGTTACATAGATATCTGTGTAGCTTATGCCCGTCGAATATACATGGCTGCTTGCGCTTTTCTTTGTCCAGGCTCCAGCGCCCAGCTCTTTGGGTCATAAGCCATCCCAGCTGTGTGGCAAAGTGCGCCACTTCGCTGGTTTGTCTTATGCCCGGCAGAGCTACACAGGCGCTACTACTTTTCTTTGTCCAGGCTCCAGCAGCCAGATTCTAGGGTCATAAGCCACTCTGGCTGTGTGGCAAAGAACGCCACTTCGCCAGTGCGTCTTATGCCCATCGAATCTACATGGCTGCTTGCGCTTTTCTAGGACAAAAGTACGAGTGAGCTTTATTATGGGAACGTGTATGGTTAAATTAGGTTGAGTGAGGTGAGCTGTAGTGGAAGAACCTTCAAATGTAACGCTATTAAAAGAAATTGCTGAATTGCTAAATGAAGAAATGGATATGTCCCGTATGCTTGATGGGGCCATACGGAAATTATTGAGCGGTTCTACTTTTGAAACCGCATGGATATTCTTCATTAACGAAAAAGGCAAACATCAATTGGTAGCTCATGCAAATTTGCCGACAGCGTTGGAAGATAATGATTGTCGACATTTGCAAAAAGGTGGCTGCTGGTGTGTCAAACGTTATCACGATGGCGATCTTGAAAAGGCGTCGAATATTATCGCCTGCCAACGAATCGAAAATGCCATGCCCGAAAACTCACGTCAACAAGGGAATATCACGCATCATGCAACGGTCCCGTTGCAATCTGGGGAAGAAAAATTCGGCCTGTTGAATATTGCTGCGCCGGACACTGTCGGTTTTTCAAAAGATGAACTGGCTTTGTTAGAGTCGGTCGCTTTTCAAATCGGTTCGGCGATCAAGCGGATTGGGTTAACCAAACAAGAGCAGGAGTTAGCACTTGTTAAAGAGCGGAACCGTTTAGCGAGAGACCTTCATGATTCGGTCAACCAGTTGCTTTTTTCCGTAACTTTGACTGCGCGTGGTGGAGTTGAGATGTCCGATGACGTCGAAGTTCAAAGTACATTTCGCGATATACAGCACTTAACGCAAGAAGCGTTAAATGAAATGAGGGCGTTAATTTGGCAACTGCGTCCAAAGGGACTTGAAAGTGGGTTACTTGAGGCGATTAAAGGTTATGGGGAAATGCTCGGCATCACCGTTGAAACAAAAATGACGGGTGTGATTCAGTTGCCATCTCGTATTGAAGAAACCTTATTTCGAATTGCACAAGAGTCATTAAACAATGTTCGGAAACACGCAGGCGTCAATAAAGTCGAATTGTATTTGTCAGTTACCGCAACGGATGTATTGTTGGTTTTAAAAGATGAAGGTCGAGGATTCGCTTTTGAACATAGCGTAAATCTTCCCTCTATCGGTATTCAAAGTATTCAAGATCGCGCAAAAGCAGAAGGTGGAACAGCTGATTGGTCGAGTGAAATTGGCAAAGGTACAGAAATTTTAGTGCGAATCCCGTATAGATAGAGAGGTGCAGATCATGGTGAAAGTGTTAATTGTAGACGACCATCACGTTGTCAGAAGAGGGTTGCTATTCTTCTTAAAAACACAAAAAGACATAGAAGTAGTAGGAGAAGCTGTAAATGGGAAAGAGGCTGTGGAAATGGCAGCAACGCTTCAGCCGGATATTGTGTTAATGGATTTGGTTATGCCTGTCATGGATGGAATTCAAGCAACGCGATTGATTAAAGAACAATTTCCGCATATCATCGTTTTAATGTTGACTAGTTTTTCTGATCAAGACCATGTAGTGCCAGCAATTGAAGCAGGAGCGGCAGGCTATCAATTAAAAGACATTGAGCCTGATGAATTGGTTGCTTCGTTGCGCAGTTTGATGCGTGGGGAAAACACGCTTCATCCAAAAGCTACATCGGAGCTACTAAAAGCGCCAGCTGAACCTGCTCCGCATACCCTTAACCAACTAACACCGAGAGAACAAGAAGTGTTAGCTGAATTGACAAAAGGCAAAAGCAACCGAGAAATCGCATCTGCATTGTTTGTCACGGAAAAAACAGTAAAGACCCATATTTCTAATATCTTTATCAAACTGGCTGTTCAAGACCGGACGCAAGCAGCGTTGTATGCAGTAAAGCACGGACTAACAGAAGTCGGGAGAAACTAAAAAGCGTGCAACGGAATCTCCGTTGCACGCTTTTTTACCGCTTTTTCACTGGACGTTTGCGGTAGTCTTTGGTCAATTGCTTCCATTTGTTTCGCTCTGCTTTTTGGGCAGCGGCATCGCTTTTACGCTCCATATGAGCAAGTTCGCGTTTGAGTTTTAAATAACTTTGATAACGTGCAGCGTCTAATTGACCATCTCGAATGGCTTCTTGAACGCGACACCCCGGTTCATCGTGGTGAGCACAATCGCGGAATCGACAAGAAGAAGCCAACTCTTCTACATCACTAAATCCTGATGCCACACCTTCTGAGTAATCACCTAGCTGAAATTCACGCATGCCCGGTGTATCGATCAATAACCCACCACTAGGCAACAAAACCATTTCTCGGTGAGTTGTTGTATGACGGCCTTTGCTATCGTCTTCTCGTATATCTTGTACCAGCATCTTGTCGCTGCCTGATAAAGCGTTGATGAGCGAGGACTTTCCAACCCCGGAAGAACCAAGTAAAGCACCTGTTCTTGATCCTGCTAGTTGATTTTGTAGGTTTTCAATGCCCTCGCCCGTAACAACAGAGACAGCAAAGAGGGGAACCCCAAATGCTACACTTTCAACTTGTTGGATAAACGGATCACTATCTACACATTGATCTTTTTTGGTTAATACAATAATTGGATTTGCGCCCGAATCCCACGCTGCCACTAAATAGCGTTCCAAACGCCGAATATTAAAATCATCGTTTAGCGACATGACCAAAAAGACCAAGTCAACGTTGACCGCAATCAACTGAATATCCGTCGTTTCACCAGCTCCTTTTCTAGAGAACTGCGAAGTGCGGGGGAGGACTTGGTGGATAATACCTTTTTCCTCTCCAGGCATTTGCTCAACGATGACCCAATCGCCAACACACGGAAATTCAGTGCCGCTATGTTGATGTCTGTATTTTCCTGATAACGAACAAAGCCATTCGCCGTGATTTGTTACCACACGATATAAATTTTTGTGTTCAAGTGTCACACGTCCTGGAATCCCACTCGTTGTTATTTTTTCTTGCCAGCTGTCGTTCCAGCCGTATTGTTCAATTTTCTTCAATGTAATTTCCTCCTAATTATGCAAAATAAAAAACCACGGATGCGCGCAATTCGCAGTCCGTGGTCTCTGGGCATAATGGAAGAAGCATATCGTTAACGATACACAGAAGGAGACACTATAGACTGGAATTGCGTATTCAAAAATAAAATAGCCATAATGCCTCACCTCTTTCTTCAAGTTAAGTTAACGATAAATTAGTTTCCATTTTTCGTCAAGATAAAAATTAGATAATTGAAAAATAATTTCCTTCAACTTGCATTCAAGAAATGACAACGCTAACATTAAGTGACTATTCCGATTAATTTCAATAGCGATATCTACTGATATGAGAAGAGGTGAAAAAATGGGAGAGCAGCAAAATGGGATTATTCCTGTAAGAGCAGGAGAAGAACTTGATAAAGACCGCCTTGAACAGTTTTTGCGAAAGGAAATAGTAGGGTTACCGAACAATCAGCTCGAAATTCGTCAATTTGGAACAGGACATTCGAATTTAACGTATGCATTGCAAATAGGGGACTGGGAAGCCGTTCTTAGAAGACCGCCACGTGGACCTGTAGCACCTAAAGCGCATGACATGGAACGTGAGTACAAAATTTTATCCGCTTTGCATCCTTTTTTCAACACAGCTCCGAAACCGTTTGTGTTTTCAGATGATCTCTCAATTGTAGGAAGTCCTTTTTTTGTGATGGAGAGACGACATGGCATTGTACTGGATAGCGATTTCCCCGAAGGAGTAGAACCAACTTCTGAACTGGGACGAAAAATATCGGGGAAAATGGTCGACTTGTTAGTTGAACTTCACTCGCTCGATTACAAGAAAACGGGTTTAGCAGAAATGGCTAAACCCGAAGGCTTTATGCAACGGCAAGTTGAAGGCTGGATCGGTCGCTATGAACGTGCGCAGACAGATCAACTGGAAGGTGTAGCTCAATTAACTGAATGGCTGCAAAAGAATATTCCGGTTTCACAAGAACCTGCAATTATCCATTATGATTTCAAACTAAATAATGCTTTATTTTCAGAAGACTTTACAGAAATAACAGGACTGTTTGATTGGGAAATGACGACCGTTGGTGATCCGTTGGCAGACTTGGGAGCTGCGATGAGTTATTGGATTCAAGCAGATGATCCTGAACTGTTAAAAGAAGGACTCGGCAAAGCACCTGTTACAGTGTTAGAGGGCTTTTATAGTCGAGAAGAATTTATCGCCAGCTACGGCAAAAAAAGCGGACGAGATGTATCGGGTATGAATTTTTATTTGACCTTTGCTTATTTTAAGCTCGCGGTTATTGTTCAACAAATTTACTATCGTTACGAAAAAGGACAAACACAAGATCCACGGTTTATGCATTTTAATCATTATGTGAAAAGCTTGATACACCATGCTTTATCAATTGCTTTAAAAAGCTGAATGATAGGGAAGTATAAAAAAGTAGATAGAAAGGCGGATTTGCTATCCGCCCTTTTTGTTTGTCAAAAAGACATCAAGGGAAAAGAAAAAGACAGCGATAGAATAGAGAGGAGAATTTACATGAAAGCATTTTCACTTTGGCTAAAAGAAAAGCTATGGCTTACACCAGCTATTTATATCGTTATGGCTATTTTGCTATCGATTACTTTTTTTTATATAGACTTATTATATGTGGAGAGAATGAAACCATTTATTCCTTCCATTCTTTTAACCAATGTTGATTTAGCAAAAACAATAATGGGGAGCTTATCAGGTGCCCTATTAACCATGACGACCTTTACTTTTTCGACAATTCTAGTCGTCCTAACTATGTACTCATCTCAATTTTCTCCAAGAACGTTAAAAAACTTTGTTCACGATAAAATTACATGGCGTGTGTTAGGAATTTTTCTTAGCGGATTTATTTACAACACCTTGTCATTACTATTCATGAGAGATGATTTATACGAAACTGACATTCTCTCCACTTTTGTAGGGATTGTCCTTGCGTTCTTTTGTCTTTCCACCTTCGCTTACTTTATCCACTACATTGCAACCAATGTTCAAGTTGGACAATTGATCAACCAGTTGATTGCAGATGCAGAAGAAACGATTTCCAAACTAAAAGATTTGCAGGAAGAAGAAGAGGCAACTACTGAAGAAACAGCTTGGTATCCTGTAGGTATTAAAGAAACCCATCAAGCTGACCAAGAAGGCTATATTCACTATATTTCTTTTGATCGATTAGTGGATTATGCACAAGAACAAGAACTTAAAATAGAAATTCTTGTAAATCCGGGTGACTATGTATACGAAGGAAAAGAAATTTTCCATATTTACAAAACGAGTGAAGCAGAACTGTCTGTCGGTAAATTTTACTCACTTGGTAATTCTAGAACTTCAGAACAAGATTTGGATTTCGCCATCCAAAAAATGGTGGAAGTAGCGCTTCGTGCGATATCACCGGGAATAAATGATCCAAATACAGCCAATGACATCATTATCCGTTTAGGAAGGTTACTTGGCCAATTGGGTTGTTTGAAAACCGGCACAATTTTGTTAGGGGACAAGCACGTATTGTATCGTTTTCCTTCCTACAAAAAAGCGTTATATAAAACCTTTTATCAATTGTCGCATTATGGAAAAGAAGATATATCAGTTTTGATCTCCATATTGGAATCTTTACAAGTGACTGCTGACGTAGTACCTAATCGGCATCATATAGAATTATGGGAAATTCATAGTTATATTCTAGAAGGGGTAAATATTCTAGAATTAAAGACATTAGACATTGAAAAACTGCAAGAGAAAGTAGACGTCTTAGCTGTAGCTACGGGTCAGCACTCGTATAATTTACGTTTAGCGGAACAATAAGGATCTAGTGTAATAAGCTGAAAAGGGGAAAGTCTATGCAGGGAAATCAATTGTTTGAAGGAATTGGCTTTTTGAAAAATTTATCTATGTCTGAATTTCTCATGTTCTTTGTTTATTTAGCTATAATTTTTGCTATGAAATTTATTGGGTTATTGCTATTGAGAAAGCTCATTCCTTCTAAAGATTTCAAACTGCGTGTTTATCCGGTAATTGAAGACATCTCAAATTGGCTGGTCTTATATGGCGGTATTCTATTCTTTGTGTTTTATTTTTCAAAAGAACAATGGTTAACTTCTGCTTTTTATGAAACAGAAGGCGTGGAAATATCCGTATTGCTCATAATAGTTGCCGTACTGATTGTGACTTTTGCAAATCGGATTACAAAAGCGCTTACTCGTTATGTTATGCCATTTATATACGAGCAATTTGATGTCGATATTGGCATGAGCTATACCATCAATCGGGTCTTGTATTACATGGTAATGGTGTTGGCTTTAGCAATCAGTTTTACCACAGTCGGTTTAGACTTAACAGCGCTCGGGGTTGTTTTTAGTGTGCTCGGCATCGGTATAGGCTTTGGCGTTCGTAATATTGCCGCCAACTTTGTTTCCGGTATTATCATTTTGTTTGAACGGCCAATGGAAGTCGGGGAAATGGTAGAAATCGATGGGAAGATCGGGCGTATTTCGAAAATTAAACTGAGGTCTACAGTGATAGAAACCTTGAAAGAAGGGACGCTTGTTGTACCCAATCAATATTTTATCGAACAGATCGTTAGAAATCGTTCAAGTGCGCAACTCTACGCTAGAGTAATAGTCAGCGTGCAATATGGTAATGATACAAAAAAAATTGAACAACTCCTTACCGAATCAGCTTTAAAAACGATAAGTGCAATGGACCAAATGCCAGAAAAAAGTGTAGAAGTCCAGTTTATTGATTTTCGGAATTCGGCTTTAGATTTTCAAGTAGAAGTACAAGTAATTGATGTGGAGATGAAAGAAAATCTAGAAAGTCGAATTCGTCATGAAATTGCCGAATCTTTTCTCCACAATAACATAAAGTTAGCTGAAGAAACTTCTGAGGAATAGAAAAGGCGATGGATTGCAACCCATCGCCTTTTCTAATTTGTTTAATCGTCCGCTTCATCCATAGAAAATGAAGAGTCTGGTTCAATGTGTACGAGAATGACACAGTTTGGTTTTACTTTTTGTATTTTCTTTTCAATTTCTTCGGTAATCCAATGACTTTCAATTACATTCAAATGAGGCGCAACGCTAACCGTTAAGTCGATAAACATAACATTGCCGTGATTGCGGCCTTTAAAGTCGCGTAATGTAATGACGCCAGGTACTCGACGAACCAATACAGACAAGGTTTCGACTTCGTCTTCATCAAACCCATCCGTTAAAGTCATGACAGACTCTTTAAATATATCCAACGCCGTTTTTATAATAATCAATCCAATAATAAAGGCGGTGATAATATCCAATATGGGTGCTCCAAACACTGCGCCAAATATCCCGATACCAGCACCCACACTAACGAGAGCATCGGAACGGTTGTCGTACGCTGCAGCACGAACAGCAGAACTCTTGATTTCTTGACTGAGTTTTAAGTTATAGCGGTAGACGCCGTACATGATAATGGCGGAGAAAAAAGCAATCCATGCAGTAATTAATGAAGGTGCTTCAGCAATCGGTTCGAAGATCGAACGAAATGCATTGGTTAAAACTTGTAAGCCAATGACCGCCATAATAAAAGAAGCCAAAAGAGAGGCAATGGTTTCAGCGCGCAAATGACCGTAATGATGATTTTCATCGGGTGGCTTCTGAGAAATTCTAAGTCCTACTAATACGGCAATAGAAGCAAGAATATCGGTCAAGTTATTAAAGCCATCCGCTTTTAATGCTTCAGAAGATCCCAAAAAACCAAAGGTCAACTTAATAGAACTAAGAAATATATAAGCACCAATACTGATCCAAGCGCCTTTTTCCCCTTTGCGTAAATTTGTATACAGGTCCATAATGTTTCCCACCTCCAAGTCGCTGAAACAAAGTGAAACGACCCTCACATGAGGGTCGTTTCACTCTTATTATTTATAGTCGCGTTATTAAAATATCCTCTTAAAAAAGCAAATCTCATATTAAAGTAAAAAGAGTCTGCATATATGTTTAGCAAATGAAATGGCTCACTGTTTTTACAGTTGGTCCTTTAATAGTATCAAGCTCTTTATAACCGTTGTCAACACTGAAAGAACTTTCCGGATTGTTTGTTAAGAATTTTACACAATTTTAATGTTGAAACATATAAGTGAACGGTTATGCTTAAAGAAGATGAATTATGTAAAGGAGAGACTTATGACGAAGAAAAACAACTATCTAGAGATACTCAAAGCTTCTACGAAATTAGGATTAACGTCTTTTGGAGGACCAGTTGCGCATATTGGTTACTTCCGAGATGAGTATGTCACGAAAAGAAAGTGGCTAGATGATAAAGCTTACGCAGATATAGTCGCGTTATGTCAATTTCTTCCTGGACCAGCAAGTTCTCAAGTTGGGATATCGGTTGGTATGTTGCGCGGTGGAATATTTGGAGGGTTTTTGTCTTGGTTTGGATTTACGATGCCTTCAGTTATTTTATTGTTGTTATTTGCACTTGTTGTCACAAATGGATCTTTTGATAGCGGCTGGATTCAAGGGTTAAAAATTGTGGCAGTAGCAGTTGTGGCACATGCTTTACTTGGGATGGGCAAAAATTTAGCGCCTGATCGCCAGCGAATTGCTATAGCGGTTGGAGCAGCTATCTTAATTTTATTAATCCCTGAGACTTGGGCGCAAATTGGGGTCATTGTTTTGGCAGGGGTTCTTGGGTATGCAATTTATCGAAAAGAAGAAGCGCCTAAACCTGTAAACTTAGCATTGAGTTTTGGTAAGAAAACAGGAATTGCTGCATGGGGGATTTTTGCAACATTGTTAATCGGATTGCCACTTGTACGTCCATTTATCGAATCGACATCGTTTGCGATATTTGATGTGTTTTATCGAGTAGGTTCTATTGTATTTGGTGGGGGACATGTCGTGTTGCCAATGTTAGAGAGAGAGGTCGTCCCGAACTGGATGACAGCAGATGCTTTTATCGCAGGTTATGGTGCAGCTCAAGCAGTACCGGGTCCACTTTTTACTTTAGCAGGATATTTAGGTCAATTGATGAATGGTGGCTGGGGCGTTGTCATTGCAGTGATTGCTATGTTTTTACCGTCCTTCTTATTGATCATTGGAACATTGCCTTTTTGGAGCATGATTCGTACAAAATCTGGCGTGCAAGCAGCATTAAAAGGCGTCAATGCAAGTGTGGTTGGAATTTTGTTGGCGGCATTATACGATCCTGTTTTCACCTCGGGAATTCGAGGGCCAGTCGATTTTGCAATTGCGATAACAGCCTTTACAATGTTAGTCTATTTTAAACTAGCTCCATGGATTGTTGTTTTGGTGACGACCATTCTTGGCGCAATTACTTACGCAGTTTTATAACTAAAGGGGGATGGATTGGATGGCGGGAAAAGAGTTGGACCGACAAGATGTTATGGCAAAATATAAGGAAGAGTTTTTTGTAGAAAAAGATACAATCTATATGGACGGAAACTCTCTTGGCCTAATGTCTAAACGGGCTGAAGCAAAACTACATAGTGTAATGGAGAGCTGGAAGACATTCGGAATCGACGGATGGACAGAAGGAGAGCATCCTTGGTTTACTTTAGCAGAAGACATGAGTACACGTATTGCTCCTTTAGTTGGGGCAAAGGCTCATGAAGTGATGGTAACGGGATCCATCACGTCAAATATCCACCAAATGCTATCAACCTTATTTCAGCCGACGCCAGAGCGTTTTGCAATTCTTGTAGATGATTTAAACTTTCCGTCGGACATTTATGCGGTAGAAAGCCATCTTCGTCTACGTGGCCTCGATCCATCTAAAGCACTGAAGAAAGTTGGAAGTCGAGACGGGTATACATTACAACTAGAAGATATTATCGAACAATTGACCGACAATATAGCCATATTATTATTGCCATCTGTTTTGTACAGAAGTGGCCAATTGTTAGAAATTCGAGAAATTACAGAAGCCGCACATAAAAAAGGGATCTTGGTGGGTTTTGACTTGGCGCATTCGATTGGCGCAATGCCGCATCAATTGCATGATGACGGAGTTGATTTTGCTATATGGTGTCATTATAAATACATGAACTCAGGTCCGGGTGGAACAGGTGGACTTTATATTCATGAACGTCATCATCATTTACTGCCTGGAAATGCAGGATGGTTTGGTTCTGATAAAACACGTCAATTTGATATGGACCATGAATTTTCCAAAGCACAGGGAGCAGGTGCTTATCAAATTGGCACACCTCATATTTTCAGTATGGCTCCTTTACTGGGTAGCTTGGAGTTGTTTGAAGAAGCAGGAATTCAAACAGTTCGTCAAAAATCACTTCAGCTAACTGCGCTTTTAAGAAAGTTGGTCAACCAGCAAATTCCTGAGTTAACTGACGTTACACCTGAGCAAGATGATAAACGGGGAGGACATATTGCTTTAGCCCATCCGGAAGCCGCAAGAATTTGCAAAGCCTTAAAAAAAGCGAAAATCATACCCGATTTTCGTGCACCGAACATTATCCGATTGGCACCTATCGCATTTTACACATCGTTTAGTGATGTGGAACAAGTAGTTGCTAAACTACAAGACATTATGGAAAATGAAACGTATAAAAATTTCAGCAATGAACGAAATGTGGTGGCGTAAGTCATGACTAAAAAAATTATCGATATTTCCATGGAATTAAACGACAGGACTCCGGAATGGCCTGGAGATACGCCGTTTAGCTACGAGTTATCTGTAACAAAAGAGCAAAGTGGTTCTGTTAATATTGGAAAACTACAAACGAGCACTCACATTGGCACACATATCGATGCTCCTTTTCATTACAATGAGCAAGGATTGAAAACGCACGAGTTGCCGCTTGATGTCTATTTAACGCAAGCGCAAGTAATGGATGTTAGTGGCTTAGAAAAGATTAACCTCTCGGATTTAAAGCCGCTTGAAAAAAATGTTGAAGCAGTATTACTGAAAACGACTTCTTGGCAAGATCGGGACCAATTCCCTGGTAAATGGCCTGTTTTTGATGAGTCGATTGCAAAATGGATGGCTGAAAACGGGGTAAGCTTGCTTGGTGTAGACGTCCCATCTGTTGATCCAGAAATGAGTAAAGACCTACCCATGCATCAGGCTATGAATCAACAACAGCGTTTTATTTTAGAAGGCATTGTGTTGGATAAAGTCTCAGAAGGTGTTTATCAATTAGTAGCGTTGCCGTTGAAGATTAAAGGCGGGGAAGGCAGTCCAGTACGTGCAATTCTCTATACGGATACCGACCAGAACTAGTAAATAACATATACAGACAAATAAAACCTTCACCCGTTTTTCAGGTGAAGGTTTTATACATAGTCTGCACGGAAGTAAGGTTCCATATTTTTTATATTCATCGCGATTTCATCACAAATCTCTTGATAAAGCGCCCATTGTTCCGTACTGTCGTTGCTACGTAATTCTGGATTGCGGATATTCCAGCGCAACAACTTTTGACTAGGCAAATCTGATGGAATGTCTCCATCTTCAAACTCACCATCGTGTAAAGCGATGATTAAATCTGCTTCTCCTACTTCTTGTGGGTTGTAAGAACGTGCTTCGACTGAAGGTAACTCTAAAATAATTTCTTTCATTATTTCTAAGGGCATTTCGTTAAAATCTGATTGAGAACCTTGCGTCCATGCAGCACTGCGTATTTCCCAATCGGGAAGCATTAGCCGATTAGCCCAAATTTCAGCCATTAACCCGCGATGTTGATGAGGAGATATAAAATATACTGTTTGTCTTGACATGGGAAACCCCTTCTTCCTATAGAACAAACCGTTTCTTACTGTTAGTAATGTTTACCCACTATTAGTGAAATAAAACTACTAAATTTATGACGAAATAGTGAATTTGATGCAATAAGTGTAAAATCCGGATTTGTGGACTATAAAATTCTAGTCCGCAGATCCGGATTTTTTATTTCACTACTAGTACTGAACATGATGAATCTTGGATCAGTTTTTTACTGACAGATCCGATGAAAAATTTTTGCAAACCTGATTTTCCGCTATTGCCGATAATCAGTAAGTCGATGTTTTGTTCTTCGATAAAAGCCGCAATCGTTTTAGCCGCATTTCCTTCTAGCGCAAGTACAGAAGCTTTTGTATTGTGTGCGTCAAGCTGTCTTTGAATAGAATGCTGAAGGTGTTTTGAGTATTCAGCTGCTGTGTTGTCGTAATTTTTTTCGTGAGAAATCTTGCTGTCACCCACTCCGTAAGGCATGTACTGTGCATAATTGCTATCGACGTTAGCTGACACTACAGGAGCAGAAGCGTTACCTGCATCCATATAACCAACGCTTTCCCGGTAATCTTCGTTTACATAGATTACCGAAAGCTTAGCCTCAGGCAAAATGCCTACTAATTCAATTGCCTTATCGAATGCCATTCGACTACCATCAGACCCATCATAAGCCATTGCGATGTTCGTATACATTCCTCTCACCTCGTCTTATTACTCTTATTTGTAAATTACCCTTCAAGAATTAAATGAAACCTCTATACGTTTTAAGAGAAATATTTTCAAAAAAAGTTGACAATTCAAAAAAGTTTTTGCTATTCTAGAATTAACTAATAAAAGGGAATGGAGGTAATGATGATGAAAAAAATGGAAATGAACATTCAAATCAATTTAATATCACCATCAGACCTTCCTATAGTTTTTCTCTGACTTTACTTCGAGAATAGAATTATTCAGGACAAGTCTGTAAACTTGTCCTGTTTTCATGAGCGTGCGCCCATAAACTAGGCGTGCGCTTTTTTATGGTTATTTGCCAAAAAATAAAGTTGGCAATAGAGAATTGCAAATAGGGACCAAAAGATCGGGAAATTGAAAGAGGGTGGGAAAAATGTTTGACGTATTATGGAAATTAAAATGGTTTTTTAAAGAAAATTGGTTACGTTATACAACAGCGGTTGTTTTGTTGTTTGTGGCAAATATATTAGAGATTATTCCGCCTTGGCTTATTGGCAAGGCAATTGATTCGATCGCCCAAGGGCAAATAACGTCAACATTAATGTGGCAATATGTTGTGGTTCTTTTTATAGCATTAGTATTAGCGTATTTAATCAATTTTGTTTGGCAATATCAATTGTTTGGAGGAGCGTATGTCATCGAACGGCAACTTCGTTCTAGTTTAATGGGGCAATTTTTAAAAATGTCACCAACTTTTTATGAGAAAAATCGCACAGGTGATTTGATGGCGCGTTCCACTAATGATTTAAAGGCCATTTCAGAAACTGCTGGATTTGGTATTTTAACATTAGCAGATTCGACATTATATATGGCGACAATCATCGTAGCGATGGGAGTTCTCGTTTCTTGGGAGCTGACTTTTTTAGCGATGTTACCCTTGCCGATATTAGCGATTATCGTTCAAATACTGGGCAAGAAAATTCATGTGCGTTATATGGAAGCGCAAGAAGCTTTTGGGGATTTAAATGATAGCGTACTAGAGTCAGTCGGTGGCGTGCGAGTTATTCGAGCGTATGTTCAAGAGCGTGCTTCAGAAAAAAGTTTTGCCGAAATGACTGATGATGTTTTTGAAAAAAACATGGCAGTTGAACGAATAGATGCATTGTTTGCACCCGTAACTAAGGTGCTGACGTCGATTAGCTATATGATCGGACTTGGCTATGGTGCATTTTTGGTTGCAGATGGCAAAATGACCTTAGGAGATTTAGTTGCGTTTAATGTTTATCTCGGCATGATTGTGTGGCCAATGTTTGCCATCGGAGAAATGATCAATATTTTGCAGCGTGGGAATGCTTCAATAGATCGAGTCAATACAACTTTAGATTATCCAGAAGATGTAACTGATCACAAAAAGCCAATCGTGGCAAATAAGCTTGAAAAAATTGGCTTTAAAGATTTCAGCTTTACTTATCCACAATCAAGTTCGATCAACCTTCAAGGTATTAACTTGTCGATGAATAGTGGTCAAACATTAGGCGTTGTTGGGAAAACCGGCAGTGGGAAAACTACGTTTATCAAACAACTGATGAGAGAATACCCAATGGGTGAAGGGGCAATTTTAATAAATGGCATCGAATTAAAAAGATTAACAAAAGATCAATTGCGCAGTTGGATTGGTTATGTGCCACAAGACCATGTTTTGTTTTCACGAACAATTCGAGAAAACATTTTATTTGGTAAGTCAAACGCAACGGAAGAAGAGTTAATAGAAGCGCTTCGCTTATCTTATTTTGAAAAAGATTTGGCATTATTACCGAATGGGCTTGATACACTTGTCGGCGAAAAAGGAGTGGCATTATCAGGTGGCCAAAAGCAGCGCATATCGATTGCACGTGCGTTGATTAAAAATCCGGAAATTTTAATCTTAGATGATTCCCTTTCAGCAGTAGATGCAAAAACAGAAGCACGGATTATAGAAAACATTCAATCAGAGCGTTCTGGAAAAACGACAATTATTACGACCCATCGATTGTCAGCTGTCAAACATGCAGATTGGATTGTCGTACTAGATGACGGCAAAATTATAGAAGAAGGAACTCATGAGGATTTGCTAGAAAAAAACGGCTGGTACAATGAACAATTCCTCCGTCAGCAAATCGAGGAGGTGTAAGCATGGGGACAGGAAAACGATTATTACAATACGCGTTGAATTTTAAACGAGTACTGATAACAGGGTTAATCATGCTCGCTATTGCAGTGGCCGCTGATTTAGCAGCTCCATTAATTGCCAAAGAAATTATTGACAATCATATAGCTGTATCGGGGAGTGCGGTAGAGTTTGAGCCGATTGCCTACTTATTAATCTTGTTTTTCATATTAGCGATTGTTACAGCGCTATTTCGCTATTGGCAATCTGTTTATTTACAAAAAGGGGCCAATGGAATTATTCGGAAAATGCGTAACGATGTATACGAGCATACACAAACTTTGCCGATTCGATACTTTGATAATTTGCCAGCAGGTAAGGTGGTTGCACGCATTACAAATGATACGGAAGCGATCCGTGATTTGTTTGTAACAGTGTTGTCTCAATTTGCGACAAGCTTTATGTATATGGGTGGTATTTTTATTGCTTTGTTTTATCTCGACTGGAAAATGGCCGCCATGACACTAGTGCTAATCCCACTGCTATACATTTGGATGTTGGTTTACCGAAAATATGCAGCTCGCTATAACCATATTGTCCGTGAGAAAGTCAGTGAAATGAATGCCATGATTAATGAGTCGATTCAAGGAATGACAATTATTCAAGCATTTCGACGTGAACGCAAAATGAAAGATGAATTTGAACAACTAAACGATGAGCATTACAAATACCAAAAAAAATTACTCGTGCTTGAAGGTGCTGCTTCTTATAATTTAGTCGGTGTACTTCGTTCGATGACGTTCATCCTTTTTGTTTGGTATTTTGGAAGTGCATCTATATCCGGAAATACGGTTGTTACAGTCGGAGTTTTGTATGCGTTTGTTGATTATATTATCCGACTGTTTAATCCAATTAGTGGGATCGTCAATCAGTTTGGACGATTAGAGCAAGCGTTAGTAGCAGCGGAAAGAGTATTCCGCTTGCTTGACCAAAAAGGAGAAGCAGTGGTTGATAAGAAAATTGCACGCTACAAAGGCAATGTTCAGTTTGAGAAAGTCTGGTTTGCTTATAAGGAGAAAGAATATGTATTAAAAGATATTTCTTTTTCAGCCAAACAGGGAGAAACTATAGCACTGGTTGGTCATACTGGATCAGGGAAAAGTTCGATAATGAATTTGCTGTTTCGTTTTTACGACGTGTCTAAAGGCGCGATTACCATTGATGGAGTCAATATCAATGACATGCCGAGACAATCGGTCAGAGAGCATATGGGGATAGTTTTGCAAGACCCTTATTTGTTCAGTGGGACGATCGAATCGAATATCACATTAGGCGATGAGCGAATTACGCGGGAAATGGTAATTGATGCATTGGCTGCAGTCGGGGGTGAGCGTGTCTTAAATCATTTGCCAAAAGGAATCGATGAACCGGTTGTTGAAAAAGGAAGCACGTTGTCTTCAGGTCAGCGTCAATTAGTATCTTTTGCACGCGCGTTAGCATTTGATCCGGCGATTTTGATATTGGATGAAGCCACTTCTAATATTGATACAGAGACAGAAGAGATTATCCAACACGCCATGGACGTATTGAAAAAAGGCCGGACAACATTTATCATTGCGCATCGGTTATCTACAATTAAAAGCGCCGATCGCATACTGGTATTAGAAAAAGGCACAATCGCTGAAGCAGGCAGTCACGAAGAATTGATGAAGCTTGGCGGTATCTATTATCAAATGTACAAAATTCAATCAGGAATGTCCCACACCCAATCTATTGGGTAAAGGACATTCCTTTTTTCTAGGGAAAGAAGCTATCGCTGTTAAATTGAGCGAGCCTTCCTTATAATTAGAAGAACGTAAAAAAAGCACTGGAACATTCCAGCGCTTTAATCGTATACATGATAGAGCATTAGCTCGTGAATCATTGTTTTAATGGTTTCTTCATCTTGAGGAGTCTTTGACTTCCAAACGATGCTGCCATCGGGATGGTATTCTCCTGTTATGCGTTCGTTTTTATAAAAGAAGGAAATGTCCCACCCTGGTAGTTGATCATTTTCAAACATCGGCTTAAATTTAAAATGCTGAAGCATGTAGATCCTCCTTTGCGTTCTTCTTTTCATTATAGGGGAATATACGGAATACACAAAGCAGAAAAAGAAATGAGTGACAAAAGTGAACATACTAGTGACCTTAATTTTTATGGCAATCGTTGGAGCGTTAATTGGTGGAGTGACCAATCACTTGGCCATTAAAATGCTCTTTTGGCCTTATGAGCCCAAATATATTGGGAAATGGCGAGTGCCACTGACACCCGGACTCATACCGAAACGGCGTGATGAACTGTCCCGTCAACTTGGACGAACGGTTGTCGAGCATTTATTAACACCGGATACATTTAAAAAACGATTTTTTAATCAGGAAATGCGGTCGAAATCCGAAAAATGGATAAATCGTCAGTTAAACAAGCATTTGTTTGACTCACCGAAAACATTTAACGATTGGCTGCAAGCAGCTGGACAAACAGAAATGGATACAAAAATTGAAGCAAAACTAGATGAATTGGTGGAACTTCAAAAAGAAGCTTTGCAACAGTATATTGCGGGAAAAACAATCCGTGAATTGATGCCAGACAAGTGGAAAGCTGAAGCAGAGACGAAATTGTTTGAAGGTGTGCAATATGCATTAGATCAAGGAATCGATTATTTTGAATCTTCACATGGCAGACAAACGATTAAGTCATTACTGGATGAATTTTTGGAATCACGTGGACGTTTTGGTCATATGCTGCATTCATTGCTCGGGGAATCGAAACCTTTGGTTGACCGTATTCAACCAGAAATCATTAAATTTCTCAACTCTCCAAAAACCTTCGAGCTTGTAGGAACATTAGCGTATAGCGAGTGGGATAAAGTTCAAGATCGGAGAGTGGATGAGTTACTAAAAGAGTTTGATTTTGACACAGCAATGAGTTCGGTCAAACAATATGTCCGTGAAAAAGCAGCAATTTCTACGCGTTTAAACACAACACTTGCAGAGACTTGGCCTGGAGGGTTAGAATGGACAAGTGTCAATATTACGCCCCTTGTAATAGACTTTGTCTTTGAACAAGGAGAGCATAAACTGGAAGAAACCATATTGAAAATTGATATGGAAGGTATGGTAAAAGAGCAAGTCGATTCTCTGCCGCTCAGTCGCTTAGAAGAGTTGGTGCTTGGGATTTCACGGAGAGAATTTAAAATGATTACCGTATTGGGCGCATTTCTCGGAGGCTTTATTGGCGTCTTCCAAGGAATCATCGTCATGATACTAAACTAAAATTAGAGGAGATGGATGAACATGACAGTAAACATTTATGATGACATTAACAAATTGGAAAGCACATTCCGCTCAACAGACGAGTTCAAGAAATTAGAGGAAGCTGTTGCGCAAGTAACTGCTGACCAACAAGCAAACGAATTGTTCAAGACTTTCCGTGATTTACAAATCACACTTCAGCAAAAACAAACACAAGGCGAAGAAATCACTGAAGAAGAAATGATGAATGCACAAAGTACAGCGCAAGAAGCTCAACAAAACGAAAAAATTCTTGCAATGCTAGAAGCTGAAATGGGCTTAAGCCAAATGATCGAAGAAGTTAACCGTGTCTTGATCAAGCCGGTACAATCTTTATACGAAAGCATGTAATTTTACAAAAATAAAGGAATAACAAAGAGAGACGCCGAATACGTAAAGGTGAATGACAATTCATCTTTACGAAGGGGTGTCTCTTTTTATGTTCGAAACAATCGAATTAACAAAACGAGGACGGATCGCTCAACTGCTTTTGAATCGTCCAGACTCAATGAACGCCATGAACGGGAAAATGATGAAAGAGTTGGCGGATTGCTTTGAATCACTACAGCAAGATAGTACGGTTCAAGTGTTAATTATTAGAGGGGAAGGAAGAGCATTTTCAGCTGGTGGGGACATTAAAGAAATGATGGATCCAGAAAATCCAATGGATATTGATGTAGTCATGAAAGATGTGAGCCGTTTGGCAAAAGCGTTATATACATTGCCTCAAATTACGGTTGCGGTTATTCATGGTGCATCAGCAGGACTTGCTTTTAGTATGGCATTAGCGTGTGATTATGTAATCGCTGAAGAGAATAGTAAGTTAGCGATGAACTTTATCGGTATCGGTCTAGTGCCAGATGGCGGAGGCCATTTCTTCATGAAAGAACGTGTCGGCGTAGCAAAAGCGAAACAAATCATTTGGGCTGGCCAAAAATTAAAAGCACACGATGCACTTTCAAAAGGATTGATCGAGGAAGTGACAGCAGAAGGACGCGGACTTGAGCATGCTGAAATATACGCTGCAGTCGCAATTGCTTCTCCACTGAAAGCGAAATTAGCAACAAAACATATTCTGCACCAAACAAAAGTTGAAGAATTAGTACATGTATTAGAAATGGAAGCAGCCGCACAGTCTGCAATGCGTAAGTCAGCAGACCATATAGAAGGCATTCAAGCTTTTGTCGAGAAAAGAAAGCCTGAGTTTAAAGGTCATTAAAAAGCATGGCGGGATTTTTCCGCCATGCTTTTTAAATGCTTATGAATGGAAAAGAAGAAGTTTGCCAGCAGGTGATGCTAAGCGGTGCGTGAGGTTAATCATCTCTTTTTCTTCTAGCATCGCCTGTCCTTTACCGCGTGCTTCTTCGTCAGTTTCAGCAGTAAATGTTTCGTCTAGAAGCTGTTTGCCTGTTTTTTCGAATACAGTCAGTTTGTAAGTTCTCAATTCAAATCAATCCTTTCTGAATGCATATTCATTTCAAGTATAAAGGCTATCGTTTAAAAAGTCCTGTAATTATTGAAACATTTTGGCAGTTGTTTCGTAGTAAATAGAAAGAAAGGAGCGAATGAAATGGCTTTGCAAGTTGAACACGTAACAAAAAAGTTTGGAGATTTCACAGCAGTGGACAACCTTTCGCTGTCAATAGAAGAAGGCGGAATGCACGGATTTCTTGGGGCGAATGGAGCTGGGAAAACGACAACATTTCGAATGATTTTGGGGTTATTAGATCCGACCCAAGGGTCTGTCCGTTGGAAAGGAAAACCCATTACATATGCAAATAGTCCAGAAATAGGGTATTTACCCGAAGAACGTGGACTTTATCCCAAAATGAAAGTAGAAGAGCAACTAGTTTATTTGGCGCAACTGCGCAAAATGTCTAAAGGAGATGCAAAGCGGGAAGCGACTGCTTGGTTAGAGCGTTTTGAAGTGCCGCATTATGGACAGAAAAAAGTAGAAGAACTATCAAAAGGCAATCAACAAAAGATTCAATTGATTGCATCACTCTTACATAAGCCATCGTTATTAATACTAGATGAACCGTTTTCAGGGCTAGATCCCGTGAATGTTGAAATGTTAAAAAAAGCAATTTTAGACTTTCAAAAACAAGGAGCAACGATTGTTTTTTCTAGTCATCGCATGGACCATGTAGAAGAATTATGTGATAATATGAGCATTTTGGACCGGGGAAAAGTAGTGGTGGGTGGATCAATAAAAGATGTGAAACGTTCTTTTGGTAAACAAAGTGTTCGCATAAATATGGATGCAGATCTTAGTCATTTATGTGAAATTGCAGGAGTCGATAACTTTACAAAAACAAGAGATGGTGCTGTTTTTCAAATTACCGATGAGCAAGTTGCGCAGGTATTGTTGACTGAAGCGATGAAACTCGGCACACTTCGCCATTTTGCAGTTGAAGAACCTTCTCTAGAAGAGATTTTCATCGCAAAGGTGGGAAAACAACATGCATAGTTTTTGGATCATTTTCAAGCAAGCATTTATTACAAAAGCCCGGACAAAATCATTTCTTATTACGACAGCTATAGTCGGCGCTGCTTTTTTCTTATTAGCAAACATATCGAATATTTTTTCAATTTTTGCTGGAGAAGAAAATGAAGAGAATACACTTCATGTCGTTAGTGAAAATGCAGAGTTACTCGAAAAGCTACAAGCACAATTAGTATTAATGAATAGTGAAATCGAAGTTGTACCCACTCCCTTAACCGAAGTAGAATTGCAAGAAAGTATTACATCAGGCACCATTGATGATTATTTGGTGTTAATGATAGACGAGCAATTAACTGCACGGTACGTATCCGAATCTGCCAATGAAATGGGTGGAGGGGCTGAAATTGAAAATGCAGTTCAAGCAATACATACTACAATTACCGCTGAATCACTCGGATTGGATGAAAGCCAAGTAGATCAATTGTTCATGCCTGTTGAATTTGAACGCCAAGCGGTTTCTGAATCCTCTAAATCACAAGAAGAATTGAGTCAGGCAAGAGGGCTTGTTTATGTATTGATTATGTTGATTTATGTCGCTGTTATTTATTATCCCAATATGATTGCCATGGAAGTCGCAACAGAAAAATCATCACGTGTTATGGAAATTTTAATCTCGAGTGTGTCACCTGTTAAACACATGTTTGCAAAGATTGCAGGTATCGGCAGTCTTGGTATTTTACAAATGATGATTTTTGGAATCGCTGGTTATTTTGCGATAAAAACAGTCGGTACGGATTTGACTGAAGGAGTATTTAGCGTCATGGGTTTTTCAGAAGTGAAAATCAGTACATTCTTGTTTGCGGTACTCTTTTTCCTACTCGGCTATTTTCTTTATGCGGTACTTGCGGCATTGCTTGGGTCATTAGTTAGTCGAACAGAAGATGTGCAGCAGCTTATGTTGCCCATGATGATTTTAATCATTATCGGGTCGCTAATTGCATTTTCCGGCATTTCAGTGCCTGAAGCTAGTTATGTCACCATTGCATCCTACATTCCATTTTTCGCCCCGCTAGTGATGTTTTTACGCGTTGGTATGCTCGACTTGCCATTATGGGAGCCGTTACTGTCGATTGGGATTATGCTGTTGACGATAGGTATTCTTGGTTGGTTTGGTGCACGTGTTTACCGTGGAGGCGTTTTAATGTATGGTTCTTCACAGTCGCTAAAAGATATTCGAAAAGCCATCCATTTAGGCAATAAAAAATAAAACTATTGGTTTGAGCTATTCGGCTGTTTGCGGGAAACTTTCTGCAAACAGTTTTTTAAATAACCGGGTCATGGTAAAATAAGAACAAATATTCGGTAGTTAAAAGGGGATTATTTATGGAGTCGATTCGATTTATCCACACAGCAGATTTGCATTTAGGTAGCCCTTTTATCGGCATGAAGGACTTGCAAAAAGAACAGTGGAATCAGTTGAAAGACAGCACATTAGCGGCGTTTGATCGACTGATTCAATATGCACTACAAACTACACCAGACTTTGTGTGTATTGTAGGCGATATTTATGACGGAGAAGATCGGAATATTCGGGCGCAAGCTCGTTTTCAAAAAGGAATGCAGCAACTCGCGGAGCAAAACATTCCCGTTGTTATGTGTTTTGGTAACCACGATCACTTGAGTGGGAATTGGACGCGCTTTGAACTTCCAAAAAATGTGCATGTTTTTGATAAAGCGGTTTCTCAGTTCACGCTACACACAGCTGCTGGTCCTGTTATTTTTACAGGTTTCAGCTATGGCAAACGCCATGTGAGCGAATCCATGGTTGATCATTATCCACTTGCGGAAAACTTAAACTGTTATCATATTGGTCTTCTCCATGGCAGCTTAGAAGGAGACGCTACACATGCTGTGTATGCCCCGTTTAAAAAAGAGCAGTTACTTAGTAAGCAATATGATTATTGGGCATTAGGGCATATCCACAAGCGCCAAGAGCTCTATCTTGAGCCTGCGATGGTATATCCCGGGAATATTCAAGGTCGCCATAGGAAAGAATCGGGTGAAAAAGGCTTTTACGAAGTGACGTTATCAAAAGCAGCGACCCAATTAGAGTTTGTATCAACTTCTGTTGTTCAATTTGATCAAGTAGAGGTATTTGGCAAAGGCATTATTCATATGAATGAACTGATTGAGGCTTGTCAAAAACAGCTAAGTCTTTTTAGTGAAACAGTAGGACCAGCCATTATAGAATTGATATTTACCGAGTTAGACCAAGATAGTTTCGAGTTGCTTGCTAAAATTCCAGAGAGTGAACTGTTAGAGTTGCTCCGAGAATCCGTGGAAGAATTGGATTCTTTTGTTTGGATTCAAGCGGTACATCTGCAGCAAGCAGCACAAGATAGAGGGCTTTCACCGTTAGGCGCTACATTAATCGACACAATGGAAAGTTGGAAAACAGATGACTGGAAAATAGTGTTACAGGACTTGTATCAACATTCGAAAAGCAGTCGTTTTTTGGAAGCTGTAGAAGAGCAAACCATTAAAGAGCTCCAACTAACAGCTGCTCAAAAAATTCGACGCACGATGCAGGCGGGAGAGTGATCGCATGAAAATCGATAAATTAGTGATTTACGGCTTCGGCAAACATGAAAACCGAACCATTGAATTAGGACAACAAATGATTTTGTTTGATGGACCGAATGAGGCTGGAAAAACGACCATTCAGCAATTTATCATTCAAGTTCTTTTTGGATTTCCAGCACGCAACCAAATACAACTTCGTTATGAGCCGAAAAGTGGTGGGAAGTATGGCGGACAGCTTTACTTAACAGATCCTCAATACGGCAAGTTGGTCATTGAACGGATTAAAGGAAAATCAGCTGGGGATGTAACGATAACGTTTGAAGACGGTCGACGAGGTGGAGAAGCTGAGTTGAAACAAGTATTACGAAATTACGATCGCGCTTCTTTTGAAGCGATTTTTTCGTTTTCGGTTCATGAATTACAAGGACTCGATCAACTGAGTGAAACCGAACTCAGTCGCACACTACTCGCTTCAGGTACCACAGGTATTGATGCCTTAACGCATTTAGAAAGCCAGCTGGAAAAACAAATGGGAGAGCTATTTAAAAAAAGTGGTCGCAAGCCGTTAGTAAATGCATTAGCTGAAGAACTTCGTGAAATGGAAAAAGAGTTAAAAGACTACCGACAGCGAGCCGAACTTTATAGCCCCTCAATTGAACGGTTACAGGTTATTGCACACCGCTTACAGGCGATAGAAGATGAAGAAATGACAAAAGATCAAGAGCTTAAAGAAATTACAAAATGGCAACAAGCAGCGCCATTATTTGCGGAGAAATTGACATTGACTAGTCAGCTAGACAAATTGGAAATCGATCAGTTTCCTGCTGAAGGTAGAAGACAAATGGACCGTTTAGTAGATCAGGTGACGCAAACTAAAGCAGAGATGGAGTATGTAACCAATCAGCTCAATCGTTTAGCTAATCCGGAAAAAGCAGACTCCATGGAGCTTATTGAGAATTTGTTAAACCGTGAATCCGATTGGCATCAATTAAACGTTCAATTGGTTCAAAAACAAAATGAGGCAATCGAGTTAACGGAAGAACGAGACGAACTATTAGCTCTTCTCGGACTTACTGAACAACAAGCGATGAATGTGGATGTTTCTTTAAACCAAGAAGAGCAGTTAGCAGAGCGGTTAAAAGAGTTAGATTTAGAAGATGAAAATCAGCGTTTTACTCAACGTAGTTTGCAAGAAGAAAAAAATAACTTGGCACGCGCAGAACAAGATTTAGCAAATTTTCTAGCGCAAGAACCAACAGAAAAAGAACGACTAGCTGCAGAAGAGTGGCCGCGAATCTCGTCTCAGTTAGCAGAAGCTAAAGCCGCTTTAAATTTTCAAAATGGCAGCGCAGCCCAAGACCGACTGGTTACATTTGCGTTAATAGGCGTCGGGTTACTTGTTGCAATTTATGGTTTTTTTCAGGCCACTATTTTACTAATCGTGATTGGCCTAGCAACTTTGGGTACGGGTCTATGGCTTTTTGCAAAAACGGCAAAATCTGACGAGTTGCCAGCAAACTATGCTGAACTACTCGAAAGATACAATGGTAAAGAACAAGAATACGAAACAATTTTGAAAAAAGTGGCAGAGTTTGACTTGCAACTGGATGCATTGATGAACAATGTTGAGAAGAGCAAGAAAAATGTAGCCAATTACTCTTCTATCAAGTCAAATTCTGAAGCTGAAACAGCTTATCAGCAATTGTTGCTTGAAATTGGTTTGAGTTCAACGGTTCGGCGCACCATGGCAATGGAGCTTTTTGAAAAGTTGAGAAAAGTTCATGCTTCTTCTTCACGTCTATTGCGTATTAAGGACGAGATTGAGCAATTAAAAGCCCAGCAAAATGAATGGCTAGCCAAAGCACAAAAAGCATGCGGAAAAGACATAGCAATTGAAGGACTGATTGCATCATTACGCTCAGAATTATCGGTACGAAAACAAAAGCAAGAACACTGGAATAAAGTCAAAAGTGAACAAAACAGTTTGCAAGAAAAGTACGATCAATTACGTGCACTCCAGAAACAGCTTGAAAAAGATCAACAAACCTTATTGACATATGCTCATGCGGAAGAAGTATTTGATTTTTATCGATTAGCTGATCAGTGGGAGAAAAAACAGGAAATGAAACGAGCACTCCAATTGACCCAAGCGCAATTACAATCGATTGGTAATGTAGAAGGGCGACCAAACTGGGAGCTTGAAGATGCACAACGAGCAATCGAACAAATTCAATCAGCTTTAAACCAGTTAAAAGTGGAGCGGAATGAGTTGTTGAAAGAGCAAGCGGACAAACAACAACTGACACAAATGCTAGTATCAGATACATCGTATGAAGAAAAGCTCCAGCAATTCGAAGAAGCTAAAGCAAGGTTTGTTGATTTAGCCAAGCAGTGGTCCGTAAACAAAGCGATAGTCGAAGCGATCAACCAAACTATGAATGAACTGAAAGAGAAAAAACTTCCTGCTGTATTGACCAATGCCCAGCGTTATTTTAGTAAACTAACCAATGGGGCATACCAAAAACTGAGCATGAATCAAACAGGCTTTTTTGAAGCTAAGCGTCAAGACGGCACTTACTTTCCGATAGCAGAACTAAGCCAAGCGACAAAAGAACAAGCTTATTTGGCATTGAGACTGTCATTAGCTGTTTCTATGAAACAAAGCCATCCGTTTCCTTTTATTATGGATGATGCTTTTGTCCATTTTGATCGCAGTCGGTTGCAGCAAATGATAAACTTAGTAAAAGAGTTGCAAGAAGAGCATCAATTCATTTATTTTACATGCCACGAAGACATGCAACAGGCTTGGCCATCTGCACAAATCATTCATTTGGCCAATACCGAAAGGAGCGTTCATTCATGACCAAGGGAATTACACAGTACGCAGTCGGAGAAACAGTCGATGTATTCTTACTGATCAAGCAATCAGTTAAAGGAGTCACGACTACTGGAAATCCATTTATTTCGCTCGTGTTACAAGATAAGAGCGGAGATATTGAAGCGAAATTATGGGACACAAAAGATGAACAGGAAAAAATGTTCGCAGCTGAAGTAATTGTTCGCGTTGGTGGAGAAATCCATAATTACCGTGGAAAAAACCAATTACGCATTAAAAGCATTCGCCCAGCGAAACCAGAAGAAAATCAATCAATCTCTGATTTAATGCCTTCTTCTGAAAAATCAGCAGATGAATTACTCGAAGAAGTGATGAAATATTTGTTCGAAATGGAAAACCCTCAAATCCAACGAATCACGCGTTTTATGCTGAAAAAATACCAGCAGCAATTTTTAACATATCCAGCAGCAACACGTAATCATCATGATTATGTTTCGGGATTAGCAGATCATGTTGTATCGATGTTGAAATTAGGAAAGTCTTTAACAGAGATTTACCCTGGACTGAACAAAGATTTGTTATTTGCAGGAATCATCTTACATGATATTGGTAAAGTCATCGAGTTATCTGGACCTATCGCGACCACTTATACAGTAGAAGGTAATTTAATCGGTCATATATCAATCATGGTAACCGAAGTTGCGAAAGCTGCAGAAGAGCTAGAGATTGAGGGAGAAGAAGTCATGCTCTTACAGCATATTATCCTGTCACATCATGGCAAAGAAGAGTGGGGAAGCCCGAAAAAACCAATGCTCAAAGAAGCCGAAATGCTTCATTATATTGACAACATCGATGCGAAAATGATGATGTTGGATCGAGTACTTGGCAAGACTAAAGAAGGCGAGTTTTCTGAGCGAGTTTTTGCGCTAGACAATCGTTCGTTTTACAAACCGAAAATTTAATAAGCATGTAACGAAAAAGCCGCCTCAACAAGTTATGAAGATAACTGTTGAGGCGGTTTTGTTTATTATTCAGCTGGAGCTTCAGGAGTTTCTGGATTTAAGATATCATCCAAAGCACCTTCAAGATCTTCGTCTTTAATTTTAATATTGGCTTCTTTCATTAGTTCAGCAACTTTAGGAAGCAACGTCGTCTGATCTGCTTTTGAAAGGGCTAATTCTGTACGCAGCTCTTCTTTTTGATCTTCTAAAGCTGGTTGGTCTTCAATTTGACGTTTCTCAAGAACTTGGATGATGTGGAAACCATATTCTGATGCTACAGGCTCACTAATTTCATCGACTTCAAGTCCATAAGCAGCTTCTTCGAATTCAGGAACCATTGCTCCTGGTCCGAACCAGTCAAGGTTACCACCGTTTGCACCAGAGCCAGTATCCGTTGAATTTTCTTCGGCTAATTTCGCAAAATCTGCGCCTTCATCTAATTGCTTTTTAAGCGAGTTCGCAGTTTCTTCATCAGCAACAAGAATGTGACGAGCATTTAACTCCGTACCTTGACGGTCGTAGTAATCTTGTATTTCTTGGTCAGTTACTTCTACGCCTTCAGTTAAAGCTTTTTCTTGTAATAAGTTTAAACGAATTACTTTTTTATAGCTTTCTTCTGTTTGGTTATTTTGAGCAAGAAACTGATCAAATTCTTCGCCAAGTTCTTCTTTGTTACTGTCGTATTCAGCGTTTACTTCTTTGTCAGTAACTTCGTATTTGTCAGCAAGTACTTTTTCGATTAGTAAAATCTGAATCGCTTGCTCACCAATAGAAGTTTTCATTTCTTCATAAAGCTCATTTTTTGTGATATCGCCAACATCAGAAGTTACGATAGCTTCTCCATCACCGCTGTCGCTACAAGCAGATAAAGCTAGTACAGATGCTGCTAAGGTAAATGTTAAAAAAGACTTTTTCATAAAATTCGCTCCCAACTTTCTATGTACATGCAGTAGTTACTATACTATAAATGTAATGAAGTATGCAAAGTTCCTAAAAAAATACACTTGCCAGGAGGCAAGTGATTTAAGGTGTAAACTCTACGCCTACATACAACGATACCAGTAGTATTGTAATTAATATATTAATTGTCCGGAATATTTTTTGATGATTTTCTTCCGGGATTTCCCGAGAAGTAACTAATGCCAATGTCATCCGATTGATCTGAAAAAGATAAAATACGGAGAACATAACGATAAACGCGATAATCATGAATTTCCTCCCCTCTAACTTTACTTCCTAGTATAACAAAAAAGGAAAGAAAAAGCAGATATCAGCTCATCACCGGAGGCACAAGAATTTCAAAACCTGTATCTGTTTCTTCAATTAGCGCATACTTAGGTGAACGCGCCAAGTTACGAAGATAGATGATGTCTGTTAAACATAATGCACAATGATAAGCCAAAAGCATAGCAAAGTAATGAGTAAAAGCCGGATACATCACACTTAGCGTTACCAAAACCGTATTTAGTACGAGAAAAGGGGTTGCCAGTGATAATAGAAACCGAATTTTTGGCACGGGCTCGTTAATATGAAGCGATATAGCAGGACAAACCTTCATTTGTTTGCGAATAATAAATTTTAATGATTTATAACATCCAATTAATGGTAAGAAATGCAAAAGCTTATGAAGTGGATAAATGCCAAGTACGGCCAGTATAAAAAAGAGGAAATACTGATCGGATAAAGGAGTGGCATATATGATTGTAAGTCCTATATAGGCAGTCATAAACACAGCGATTCCAAAAAGTGCCGAAATCATGAAAAGCCGGTCAAATCCATATTGTTTTTTTAAGTTAATTGTTTTCCAGCAGTGCATGTTTGCATCCCCTATTACTAAATTCATTTTTGATTCGCTACATACAATACAATGATTTATAAGGAAATGCAACCATAAATTTTTTTTAGCAAATTACTTGTTATTGCTGGGTTTCTTGATGCGTGATTACGTGGTTTTCTTCATTGAATTTATTCTCAATATTTTTGAAAGAAGCTTCAAAAATTTCCATGAAATCATCTCCATAAATATTGCGGATTACTGCCATAATATCCATAAATTCTGGGAACTTTCCATATAGCTCGCGTAAAGGCAAAGAACCGTCAATCACAGAATGAGGCGTTTCGTGATAGTTCTCAATCATTTCTTGCATTAAAGCCTCGCCTTTTTCAGTTAGCTGTACATAAGTATTCCTTTTATCTGTGTCGCGTTTTGAAAAAGAAAGCAGTTCGCGTTCTTCTAATTTTTTTGAGAAGTTAAAAGCGGTCGAAACATGCATTACCCCAAATTTGGCTACATCTGAAATTGAAGCTCCTTTTAAATGATAAGAGATCCAAAGAATGTGGTGTTCATTGATATTCAAATCATAAGGTTTTATCCACATTTGCCAATCTTTTTCTACCGCTTTCCACAGTGCTTTTGACAATTGACCAATGCGTTGACTAAACAGCATAGCTTCTTTCATCGAATATTCTTTTTCGCTCACACAGGCACCAACTTTCCTCCAAAATCTTTTCTTTATTATAGCAGTAAAGCAAACGTAATAAAAGTAAGAATAGTAAAATAATTTACAGAGAGAAATTTTTATGACAAAAGGGAGAGGAGAACCAGTTTAAAGTGTTCACAAATAAGTGTCATGAAGCTTTTCTTGCATAAAAAGAATAAAAAAACAGCCACCCGAAGGTCGCCGTTTTAAGCACTTTCTGTATCATTATCTACTTTTTCTGATTTTGGTTTATTATCGGGTTTAGCTTTTTTGTCTTTGCTAATGGTGTTTTGCAATTCTTCGATTGCATTTTGAATAGCCATGATTTCGAGTTGGAGATGCTCTTTTGCGGGAGCAGTGCTTTCTGTCCAAGTTTCTAAAGAAGCTTTTAATCCTTCAACTGCTTCAGGCAATTGTGATTTAGCTTCTTCTGATAAATGGTTGATCGATTCTTTCAAGCCATTTACTTTGTCTTTTAGTTCAGTTAAATAATCTTTCCATTCAGATGATGCCGATTTCACACTAGAGCGAAAATCCTGTCCTGATTGTGGAGCAGAAAATAATGCCGCTGCAGCTCCAGCTGCTAACCCAGTTGTAAGTCCTAAGAAAAATCTTGATGCTTTCATATGTGAAACGCCCCTTTCTTCCTATGTACTTCTTTTCCTCTATTATACCTAATTGAAACCTATTAATGAATGACTATTCAATAAAAAAAGCTTTCCCCTGTTAAAACAGAGGAAAGCTTTTGTCTTATGCAGCTGGTGTAGCAGCTGTTTCAAATTTTGACCGTTTGACCAATGTAATCACAATTGGATAAATAAAAGCGAAAGCAACTCCGTTTAATAAGACTGCAGGTAAGACTACAGTAACTAGCAATAATGTAAAAGGAATATTGGCGCCAATTACAAAGATCGCTGCAGAAAGGAAAATTGCTCCGGACAATAAAGTGCCAATTGCAACAAGGGCGATCGTTACAGGTAATTTAGTTACGAATTTCTTCAAAATCATCACCAAAGCTAGAAAAACGAAAGCCGTGATGAATTTGTCAATGACATTCGGGAAAAATCCACCTGGGAATGTTGAGAACAGACCTGATAATACACCAGTTGTGACTGCTAACAAAAAGACATTTTTTACATTTGGAAATAAAAGAATGCCGACAAACATCATGGTTAACATAAAGTCGGGCTTCATCCCGCCGTTGATGCCTGGAATTACTACATATAGTGTGGCTCCGACGCTAACCAACAACGCCATTAAAACTAGATTTTTTGTATTCATTTCTCATCTCTCCTCAGCTCTACGCTATTTTCTTTTTCCCGGTCGTGTCCTCGTGACCGCCGGCGAAAAACTTATATTGATTCTATCTTGTCTAGTGGAGAAAATCAAGCATCTGCGTTTAGCTTAGTTTTTACGCTTTCTGCAAGTTCTTGAATGCGCTCAGAAGTAAACTCTTTTTCTTTTGTTACCCATTTTGCACCAAAGCCGTCTGTTTGACCATAGCGGGGGATAAAGTGTAAGTGAAAATGAAATACACTTTGTCCTGCTTTCGCCCCATTATTATTTAATAAGTTCATGCCTTCGGGTTGGAAAGTGTCATTGATTGCTTTCGCAATTTTAGGAGCGACAGCAAATAAATTACCCGCTTCTTCTGGTGTCATGTCATAAACAAATTCACGATGAGTTTTTGGAATGAGTAGGGTGTGTCCTTTTGATAAAGGCATAATGTCCATAAAGGCGAATACATGTTCATCTTCATAAATTTTTACGCTAGGAATTTCACCTGCAATGATTTTGCAGAAAATACAATTTGTCATTCGTATCATCCTTTCCATTTTTCTCATTTTACCATATTTGCCATATCAAAAAAGAATTCGACAGCTAGTTTTGATACAATAGTTTAATAGAAAGAAAGAGGTGTAGTGGATGGCTATTTTGGAAGTAGATGCGTTAACAGGTGGATATACACGAAAACCTGTTTTGCAAGAAGTGACCTTTTCGATTGGAAAAGGCGAACTTGTTGGACTAATCGGCTTGAACGGTGCTGGCAAAAGTACCACAATCAAACACATTATTGGAATGATGCAACCAAAATCGGGGCAAATCCGTTTGAATGGAAAAACATTCGAAGAGGACATGGACAGTTATCGTTCATCGTTTTCGTATATTCCCGAAACACCAGTATTATACGAAGAACTAACGTTGCGGGAGCATCTTGAACTTACTGCTATGGCTTATAATATAGATCCGAAACAGTTTGAAAAACGATCTGCCGAGCTTTTAAAGGAATTTCGAATGGAAAAACGTTTGAAATGGTTTCCGTCGCATTTTTCAAAAGGAATGCGTCAAAAAGTAATGATTATGAGTGCATTTTTAGTCAATCCTGCACTGTATATAATTGACGAACCTTTTGTTGGACTCGATCCACTGGGGATTAAATCTTTATTGGATCAAATGGAACAACAAAAGAAAAAAGGCGCATCTGTATTAATGTCGACACATATTTTGTCGACAGCTGAACGCTATTGCGATCGAATCATTTTGCTTCATAATGGGCGCGTTCGAGCAAGTGGAACAATGGCTGATTTACGGGAGGCGTTTCAAATGCCTGACGCCTCACTAGATGATTTGTACATTGCGATGACCGAGGATGAGCTAAATGAAGAATTTGCATGATATTTGGTCGAAAAGACTTCATAAGTACACCGTTGAAGTTCAAAACTATTTAAAATATATTGTGACAGGGCATATCGCTGTGGTTATGCTATTTGCTTTGGGCGCAGCGGGATTTGCGTATAGTGAATGGATTCAAGATGTCCCACCGGAATTTCCGGGAGCGTTATTGCTTGCTGTGATTTTTGGATTTTTATTGGCGCTCAGTCCGCCATCCACTTTATTAAAAGAAGCAGACATGGTGTATTTTTTACCATTGGAAAGCATATTAGATGACTTTTTAAAGCCGGCTTTAAGATGGTCGTTTTTGTCACAATTGTATTTGCCGGTGATTGTCTTTATTGTGTCATTGCCAATGGTGAATGCACTATATGGGTTGTCGTCATCGTTTTTAATTGGTTTTCCGATTTTGCTCTTGCTGATTAAATGGTGGAATGTTCAAACGGAATTTGCTTTTCGACAGCAAGGGGCAGGAGAGCAGGTTTGGCTTGATCGGCTGGTTCGTTTTCTATTAGTTGGATTGTTTGTCTACTTTTATATTGAAAACTTATTAGTAGTCGCAGTGATTATATTGTTTATCATTATTTTTTATGGCAAATGGATTGCTCGTAAAGCAGTAGGAAAGCCGTTTGCTTATGAACATTTTATTGGCTTGGAAGAAAATCGCATGTTACGCTTTTATCAATTTGCTAATTACTTTACCGATGTGCCTCATTTAAAAGGCAAGATAAAAGCTAGAACTTGGTTGAATTGGGTGTATGGATGGATCCAAACGGGTCCGAGAAATGCTCATTTGTATCTTGTGTGCAGAACCTTTATTCGTTCGGATGAGTTGTTTTACTTATGGATAAGGTTAACTGCAATTATAATGATAGGTGCTTGGTTTATTCCGTTTCAAATAGGAGTTGCTTTGTTTGCAGGTGCATTAGCCTTTGCAACGGCGATTCAAATTTGGCAAGGACTGACTCATACGCAGCATTTCCGAATGGATAACTTATTTCCGTTGACACAATTCAGCAGGCAAGGAGCGGTATGGAAATTAATCACTGCTTTGCAATCTCTGCAAAGCTTGTTCGCAGCGGGAGTTCTAATCGCTCTCGGCGAACCTGTTACAGCATTGCTGACATTTGTCGTTATTTTAACCGTTTCATTTGTTACAGTTACTGTTTTAAAAAACAAAAAAAAATAAACAAAGCCCACCATCTAAAAAAGATGTTGGGCTTTGTTTTTATTCTTTATTAAAATGAATGGCAGCTGATCCTAATGTTTTTGCGGCAATTAACATTGCTTCTTCTTTAAAATCGAATTTTGGGTGATGGTGCGGGTACGCGTCTCCGTCAGGCATTGCACCAGTAAAGAAGAAAGAACCAGGGATTTCCTCGAGGTAGTAAGCAAAATCTTCGCCACCCATTTGAGGAGGGCAGTCATACACTTCAGTAACCCCAGGAATTGTAGCTGCAATGTCTTTCACAAACAAAGTTTCATTTTCGTGATTCATAACAGCAGAGTAGCCACGCTTGTAAGTAAATTCATAATCGCTATTATTGGCTAAACTTGTTCCGTTAATCACACGTTCCATTTCTGTTTCCATTAAGCTTCGGACATCTTCTTTAAATGTACGAACAGTTCCCGATAACACTGCTTGGTCCGCAATAATATTGAATGGGTTTTGTGCCACAAACGAACCAATGGACAAAACAGCAGATTCTAATGGATCTACACGTCTTGATACTAAAGTTTGAAGGTTCGAGACCATTTGAGCACCGATTACAACAGCATCAACCGTTTCATGGGGACTTGCACCATGACCACCGCGGCCCTGTACTTTTAATGTAAAGCTATCAGCCGCAGCCATAAGCGGACCGACACGCGTATCAATTCGACCAAATGGCGTCATCGACCAAAGGTGGGTACCAAATATGGCATCGACTCCGTTTAAAACACCAGCTCTAATCATCGATTTTGCACCACCAGGTACGAGTTCTTCGGCATGTTGATGGATCAATACATAAGTTCCTTCTAATTCATCGCGCATGTCAAAAAGCGTTTTACCGAGTACTAAAAGAGTAGCTGTATGGCCATCGTGTCCACAAGCATGCATGACGCCATCAACAGTAGAACGATAAGGGGCTGATTCTTTTTGATCTTGTATTGGCAAAGCATCGAAGTCAGCACGCAATGCGACTGTTTTTCCAGGTTTAGCTCCTTGGATCGTAGCGACAACACCATTCCCACCAACATTGCCTTTCACATCAACGCCTAATTTTTCGTAATAAGAGAGAATATAGCGTGCTGTTTCCGTTTCGTGAAAAGAAGGCTCCGGGTGCATGTGCAAATGACGACGTATCTCAACCATTTCAGGATATGCAGCATCTAAGGCTGCGTATAATTTAGTAAGCATATGTAAGGCTCCTTTTTTTAATTAAGCATATCACAAAAAATTCCGAATATGAGAAAGCGTCCATATTGGTGGGTGCTAGTACGGCGTATAGATGCACGAAAAAAACGCAGTACATGCCGGAAACCAGCATGTACTGCGTTTTTAGTTATTAATAAGTGAAATTTAAATAAGATGCTGCAAAGTAGACAATGAGAATGATTACGGATGGGATGGCATAAGATAATGTAGTTGCACTTTCTTTTCGGTAAAGTGAAAACAAAGCCAATAACGACATAATTAGCACTCCAACAGCGATAATCATATTGGCACCAGAAACATCCAACATAATAGGTCCGGCAGTATAAACAGGATCTGATAATGCAAGGATGATCATATTAAAAATATTACTACCTAGAATTGCACCAACAGCCATATTAACATTGCTCAATCTCAAGGCAATAAAGACAGAAATAGCTTCTGGTAAGGAAGTTGCGGCCGCAATTAGAAAGCTACCGATGAAACTTGATCCAATGCCTGTAATAATCGCAATTTGATCTCCTGTAATCGATAGGGCAGTACCTGCTGCTAAAATAACTAAAGCTGCAATGATAAAACGGACAATTGCGGCTTTAGGTGATAAAGAAGCACTTGGATTTTCGGGTTCTTCCTCGGATTCAACAATCGCTTCTGCTTCAGGGTCTAATGAAGGAAGTTTGTTAATAACCACCATCCCGATAATATAGGTGACAGCAATTAACAAGGCATCTAGTCCTACGCCTAAAATTTGTGTATCTAAACGAAGTAAAAGAGCCATAACAACGAGAACCGTCAATAAAATACCAAGAAGGGCAGTGTAAATATTGTTTCGTGAAGCCCTGTTTAAAATTTGGCGTCTTCTAAGAAGAAAATCGAATCCTGCAAGAATGAACAAATTAAATAAATTCGAACCGATCATGTTTCCAACAGCAATATCCGCATTGCCAATAGCTGCTGCTGAAAAACTAGTCGAAACTTCGGGTAAAGAAGTTGCGCCAGCCAATAATAGCGTACCAACCATCATACCGCCCATAGCCGTTTTTGAACTGATCACATCGGCATATTGCGAAAGTTTGATGGATGCAAACACAGTGAGTGCAGCTGCTAATATGAAAATAACGAAAACCAAGTAATTTCCTCCTTAACTTATCAACCCCTTAGTAGTCTATAAGGGGAAGTTCTTCATTCTTCTTCAGGTTTTGCTCGGTAAGTGCTGACATACGATACACCTGAGAAAATGTTTGGTCGCTGTGCACTTGTCTCAGCTTCTGGCTTCGCAGAATGAGCTTTTGCAAATGCTTGAGATTCTTTCCACTTTTCATAAAAAGCTGGAGATTCCCACTCAGTCAAAACAATATACGTATCTGAATCAAGTGGTCTCAGGACACGAAAAGCAATATATCCAGGTTCATTTTCAATAGCCCCTGCTCTATTTTTAAAACGATGTTCGAAAACAGGACGACCTTCTTCCGAAACCGGAATATTATTTAAAACAAAAAAACCTTTTTCATTAAATTCTCCTGTTCCATCCACAACCTCGTAGCGGCGAGGTGTTTGGAAAATTGTTTTGCCTTCTGTCTCATGAATCATTAAGGTAGTACCTTCACCTTGCATTACTACCATATTTTCCTCTGGGTGTTTATCACGCATTTTCTTCATATAATCATATGTTCCTGTTGTCATGTAAAAATTCATTAAAACCCCTCCTAAGTAAATATATATACTATTATATACTTCCCTATTGAAATCTACATGAAACAGGTTTGTCGAACAAGTGAAAAGAGAAGCGTCAAATTTATGACAAATGCGTTTGGAATCTATACAATATAGTACGGAACGTCTATAGTATAGACGGATATAGGTAGACAAAAGTAGAGTAGCACATCGAAGGGATGAAACATTCATGACATTTAATGATACTTATCTTCGCGCAGCCCGTGGAGAAAAAACAGATCACGTACCGGTTTGGTATATGCGACAAGCAGGACGTTCGCAACCAGAATACCGCAAAATTAAAGAGAAATATTCATTGGAAGAAATTACGCATCAGCCAGAGCTATGCGCTTATGTAACAAAGCTTCCAGTAGATCAATACAATAACGATGCAGCAATTCTTTACAAAGATATCGTTACACCACTACCAGCAATCGGTGTTGACGTAAAAATCAAATCTGGAATTGGTCCAGTTATCGACAATCCTATTCGCACAATGGCCGATATTGAACGTTTAGGAGAAATCAATCCAGAGCAGGATGTTGATTTTGTTCTTGAAACAATTCGTTTATTAACACAAGAACAATTAAATGTCCCATTGATTGGTTTTTCAGGCGCGCCTTTCACATTAGCGAGCTATATGATTGAAGGTGGACCTTCAAAGAGTTACAACAAAACAAAAGCGATGATGGTTTCAGAACCAGCGATGTGGTTTGCGTTAATGGACAAATTAGCGGACACGATTATTCCATATGTAAAAGCACAGATTAAAGCAGGCGCAAAAGCTATCCAGATTTTCGATTCATGGGTGGGCGCATTAAATGTGGAAGATTACCGTATTTTTATCAAACCGGTAATGGATCGTATTTTTGCTGAATTGCGTACAGAAAACGTCCCGTTGACAATTTTTGGAGTAGGCGCAAGCCACTTAGCAAAAGAATGGCATGAGCTACCTGTAGATGTAGTTGGTCTAGATTGGCGTTTGCCGATTTCAGAAGCACGTTCGATGGGATTAACAAAAGCATTACAAGGCAACTTAGATCCATCTTATTTATTGGCAGATTGGTCTGTTATAGAAGAACGCACGAAAAAGATTTTAGATATGGGCATGCAAAATGACGGCTACATCTTTAATCTAGGTCATGGTGTGTTCCCAGAAGTTAACCCAGATACATTGAAACGCCTAACTTCATTTGTTCACGAATATAGTGCTGCACATAAAAGTAATTTAAAATAAGATAAAATTTATGTAGAGGTGATTATGTTGAAGAAGAAAATGGGATTATTAGTGATGGCATATGGAACGCCATACTCAGAAGATGATATAGAACGTTATTACACACATATCCGTCGCGGACGTAAGCCAAGCGAAGAAAGTTTAGAAGACTTACGTAGCCGTTATAAAGCGATTGGTGGCCTTTCACCGCTTGCCCAAATTACATTAGACCAAGCAAACGGTTTATGCGATCGTTTAAATGAAGTTCAAGATGAAATTGAATTCAAGATGTATTTAGGTCTTAAACACATCGAACCATTTGTAGAAGACGGCATTGAAGAAATGAAAAAAGATGGCATTACAGAAGCGGTATCAATTGTTTTGGCTCCTCATTTTTCTACTTTCTCTGTGAAATCATATAATGGGCGTGCAGCAGAAGCGGCTGAAAAAGTAGGTATATCCCTAACTTCGGTTGAAAGCTGGTATAAAGAACCAAAATTCATCCAATACTGGACTGAAAAAGTAAATGCAGCATTTGCTGAAATGTCTGAAGAAGAACGCGCTAAATCTTGCTTAATCGTATCTGCACATTCATTGCCAGAGAAGATTATTGCAAGTGGTGATCCATATCCAGACCAGTTAAAAGAAACAGCTGAAATGATTCAACAAGCTACAGGTGTTGAAAACGTTGAAGTTGGTTGGCAAAGTGCTGGACAAACAGGCGAACCTTGGATCGGACCAGATGTTCAAGATTTAACACGTGATTTGTTTGAAGAAAAAGGATACACCTCATTTGTTTACACGCCAGTCGGGTTTGTAGCAGATCACTTGGAAGTTCTTTTTGATAACGATTATGAATGTAAAGTAGTTTGCGATGACATCGGAGCAACTTACCGTCGTCCAGAAATGCCAAATGTTCAACCATTGTTTATTGATGCTTTAACTGATGTAGTTTTGCGTAAATTAGCTGAATAAGGTTTGGATGTAAAGAGCGATTCATTAATGAAGCGATCGATTCACTAGCGAATTGTCCGTAAGATAGAGGAGAAATGGTTATGAAAAAATTTGCATGGCTTGGAATACCATTACTTTTGCTTGCTGCGTGTGGTTCAGAAGAAGCTGAATCTTCTGGTACCGGTCCTCAAGTAGAAGAGGTAAAGGTGGCATTTAATACTGAAACTCAAGCAGAGCCAGCCGAAGAGGTTGTCTTATCCGTTACAATAACACAAGGTGACGAAGCGGTAGAAGACGCAGATGAAGTGGTTTATGAAGTATGGCAATCAGGTGATCGCAACAATAGCGAGATGATTCCAGCGGAGCACACAGAAAATGGTGTTTATGAAGCGCAAATCAACTTTGAAGAAGAAGGTTTGTATTATATGCAAGCACACACCACAGCCCGATCTTTACATGTAATGCCAAAACAAGAACTAACCGTTGGTGATCCAGATCCAGCCTCAATCATTTCTGATGATAGTGATGATGCACAAGGGATGGATAAAATGGAAGATCACTCTGAACATTGATAAAACAAAAGACATCGCTGTGGCGGTGTCTTTTTGTTCGAATTTTTATAAGTGAACAAGTCGTTTTCTGTTATGGTACAGCACATAAAAAACGAAGCGGTGCTTTGTTGAGCACCGCTTCGTTTAATCATAATTTTAGCTGATTTTATAAATTATTGCAGGAATCACATTTAGTACCATAACATTCATGCTGTTCTTCCATTTTTTCTCCACATGATACGCACTGTTTCGGGGGCAAGTTCTTGAAAAATTCAACTACGTTTTCAATCATAACTTCCATCTCCTTTTTGTTATAGTACTGTTGGTGTTTAAAACAGTGTATTATAACAGTTTGGTTTCGTCAACCCTAAATAGTGAATTAATTTAAATAATCCGTTAAACTATAGATAGGAACAAAGTTAAAAGGAGAGAGAATATGTATTTTGTAGACAACAAAGGTATCACAGACCCACGAATCAACTTAGCAATCGAAGAATATTTGTTGAAAACAATGGATGTTGAAAAAGATCCATTTCTTTTATTTTATATTAATGAGCCCTCTATCATCATCGGTAAAAACCAAAACACCGCTGAAGAGATCAATACTGATTATGTAGATTCTAATGGTATACATGTAGTTCGTCGTTTATCTGGTGGCGGAGCAGTTTATCACGACTTAGGCAATTTAAATTACAGTTTTATCACGGTAGATGATGGAGACAGTTTCCGTAACTTCCGTAAATTCACTGAGCCTGTTGTACAAGCGTTGCAGAGCCTTGATGTAAATGCGGAACTTTCTGGACGCAACGATTTAATGGCAGAAGGTCGAAAAATATCAGGTAATGCACAGTTTTCAACTAGAGGTCGGATGTTCAGTCACGGAACGTTATTATTTGATACTGAAATTGAAGCCGTAGTATCTGCATTAAAAGTAAGCAAAGAAAAAATCGAATCAAAAGGCATTAAGTCGATTCGCAGTCGAGTGGCGAATATTTCTGAGTTCTTAAAAGAGCCTATGTCAGTTGAGAATTTCCGCCATGCGATTTTACATTCTATCTTCGAAGGTGAAGAAAATGTTCGTCATTACGAATTGACAGAAGAAGATTGGAAAAATATACACGAATTATCAAACGAACGCTATGGCAATTGGGATTGGAATTATGGGAAGTCTCCTAAATTCAATATTAAACATTCTCATCGCTTCCCAGTTGGTGGCATTGATGTCCGCTTACAAGTAGAAAAAGGGATTGTTCAAGACGCTCATATTTTTGGCGACTTTTTTGGTGTCGGAGATATAGCGGAAGTTGAGCAAGCAATTGCTGGTTCTAAATACGAGCGTGCTTCTTTAGAAGAAGCCATTGCAGGAATTGACATACCGAAACTTCTTGGTGGGATTACGACAGAAGAATTTTTGAAATTAATTTATTAAGAACTTCTGGGGAGTCTGCATTTATGCAGGCTCTTTTGTTAAAATGGAAAGAAAAAGGAAAGGGGGAATCATGGTGGCTATTCAACGAATCTTCATTGTAGAAGACGATTTGAAAATTGCGGAGTTGTTGGCTGAAACGTTAAGGAAATACCATTACGAAGTAGAGACCGCAAAAGATTTTGATCAAATCATCGAAGAGTTCGAAGCTTTTGATCCCCATTTGATTTTACTGGATATTAACTTGCCGTCTTATGACGGTTATTATTGGTGCCGTCAACTTCGGCAGCAAACTACTTGTCCCATTATTTTTATCTCCGCTCGTTCAGGTGAGATGGACCAAGTCTTTGCTTTAGAAAATGGTGGAGATGATTTTATTACGAAACCTTTCCATTATGAAATCGTCCTTGCAAAAATACGAAGCCATTTACGTAGAGCTTATGGAGAATATGCACCGAAACAAGAAGAACGGTCTATTAGGGCTGGGCGTATTGTTTTATATATGGAGCGAATGGAGTTGCACATTAAAAAAGAAGTTATTCCATTGCAAAAAAAGGAATGTACAATATTGGAACTGTTGTTAACACATTATCCAAAAGTAGTTTCGCGTGAGCAGTTGCTAGAAGAGTTGTGGGACGACCAAGCCTTTGTCGATGAAAATACGTTAAATGTTAATATGACGCGCGTCCGGAAAAAACTCTCTGATTATGGTGTGTTATCAATTATTGAAACTGTAAGAGGAGCCGGATACCGCCTTTTACTTCATGAGGAGGAAGCATAATGCTGCGATTATTTATGAAAGAACATGCAGCATTTATCGTTTTCCAAGTGGTACTGGTCGCATTTATTATGTTGTTGTATTGGTTAGATGGTTTTCGAAACGTAGATACGGCGATTTACTCGTTTGTTATTAGCACAGTATTGGTCATTACGTTCTTATCGGTGCGCTTTGCGAGACGATACCAATATTACCAACGAATATTATCGGCTCCACAAAATTTGGAACATATGCTTCAGCGTGAAGGGAAATCACCTGAACAAGTACAAAACGAAATTTATTTGCAAAAATTATACCGCTTATATCAACATGAAGTGCAATCGTTATATGCAGCTCAAAATCGATATTTGCAGTTTATGAATCAATGGGTTCATCAAATGAAAACCCCTATTTCAGTTATGCATTTATTGCTTCAAGAAGAAAAAGAATTAGATAAAAATAGCGTTCGCGAAGAAATGGAGCGTTTAAAAGCAGGATTGGATACCGTATTGATGAATGCCCGACTAGATACTTTTGAGCAGGACATGCAAATAGAACAACTTAAGTTGCGGTCTTTAGTCAGTGAAGTCGTAACAGAAAACAAACGCCTTTTTATTTCTAAACAAGTCTATCCAGAAATTTCAATTGGTGAAGAGCATTTAGTAGCGACCGATCAAAAGTGGATGAAGTTTATTATTGGGCAGTTTTTAACAAATGCAGTGAAATACACGTTCGAACCAAATAAGAAGGTTTTTATTGCTGCTGAATGTTCAAAGGGAAACACATTGCTAACAATTCGGGATGAAGGAATTGGGATTTCGTCTTCAGACTTGCCACGTGTGACAAAGGCATTTTTTACGGGCGAAAACGGCCGGAAAATTGGGGAATCTACAGGAATGGGATTGTACTTAGCAAAAGAAATATGCACCAAATTGGGTCATGAACTAACAATTTCTTCAGTGCAAGGAGAAGGTACGACCGTTTCTGTTTTATTCTTTAACCAAGATTTCGTAACACAGGAGGAACATGATGACAGTAGTAAAAATCGATGAAGTGACAAAAGTGTATGAAGGGAAAGTGACGCACCGAGCAGTCAATCAGCTAAGTTTTACGGTGGAAAAAGGAGAATTTCTTGCAGTTATGGGGCCATCCGGTAGCGGAAAAACGACTTTGCTTAATTTGATTTCAACCATAGACTCACTGACATCGGGTGAGATATTGATTGATGGCATCAATCCGCATTTATTGGGTAGAAATGAGTTAGCTTTGTTTCGTAGAAGAGAAATGGGCTTTGTTTTTCAAGACTTTAATTTACTTCAAATGTTAACTGTCGAAGAAAATTTAGTACTGCCATTAACGCTCGATTATTATCCTGTTGATGAGATGGCTAAGCGCGTATTGGTGATTGCGGAGCGCTTAGGTTTGACGTCGCTTCTACATAAAAAACCAAACGAAATTTCAGGTGGAGAAGCTCAACGGACAGCAATTGGTCGCGCACTCATTCACCAGCCAGCGATTATTCTAGCGGATGAACCAACCGGGAACTTGGATTCTAAATCTTCCCGCGATGTACTTGAAATTTTATCGAATGCTACTAAAGAAGACGAAACGACCATTATTATGGTAACGCATGATCCGATTGCAGCGAGTTATTGTGATCGTGTTCTTTTTATTAAAGATGGTGAATTTTTCAATGAAATCTATGGGGATGAACGGCGACAGACTTTTTACCAGCGAATTTTGAATGTCTTGTCGTTGTTGGGAGGATCCGTAAATGACATTTCGACAACTCGCTTACCATAATGTTTTTCGTAACCGAAGAAACTATGCAGCCTTCTTTTTAGCCAGTGTGTTCTCGGTTATGGTGTTTTTTGTTTGCTCCATGTTTATTTTTCATCCATTATTTGAAAAAGATGCATTGCAGCTGTTGGCCATACGCGGCATGATGATTGCGGAAGTGGTTTTATATATTTTTACATTGTTTTTCTTGTTTTATTCGATGAGTGCATTTTTACAAGCTCGTTCAAAAGAATTTGGTGTGCTCATGCATTTAGGCATGACAAAGAGACAATTGAACACTTTAATCTTTTTTGAAATGCTAATTATCGGTACAGTTTCAACTGCTACAGGAATAGTGTTTGGTTTTGCTTTTTCTAAATTCTTTTTCATGGTAGGTCGAGAAATTATGGAACTCGACTCATTGCCATTGTATGTTTCATGGCAACCTTTTTTACTGACGATAGTGGCATTTGCTAGTTTATTTATCATTATTTCTTTCATTAGTGTCGGATTTATCCGCACGAAGCGCGTGATTGACTTGTTGCAAGGTTTTTGGAAGGTCGAAGAAGAAACAAAATCCTCTACACTGCTTGCGATTATGGGAATTGTTTTTCTAGCAGTTGCATACGCATTTGCAGTAAATGTATCCGATGATACGGTGTATTACATTATTTTTATTGTTCCTCCACTAGCTACGTTTGGTACTTACTTATTTTTTACTCATACGCTTAGTTTCTTATTGGGATTGTGTAAACGAAAAAAAAGAGTGTACTGGAAAAAAATGCGTTTAGTTTCATTAGCCGAAGCATCGGTCAAATTAAAAGACAGTGCACAAATGTTTTTTATCGTGACCATCGTCTCAACTATTGCGTTTTTAACCGTCGGAACGTTAGCGTCATTTATGTCCTATACAGGTGATTTTCGCGAATCCAATCCGCTTGGTCTCATTTATATTTCTTTTGACGGCAATACGCAAGAAGCAGAACATATCGAGCGGCTCACGAGTCAATTAACAAGTGAACAATTGTCTTATGATCTAGTGGAGTTGACGGTGAAACGACAAACTTCAGAAGCATCTGGTAACGATGTCGATATTTTGGCATTGTCAGAATTTAACCGTTTAGCTACTGCGCTTGATTTTGAACCGGCCCAATTAGTACCAGGTGAAGGCATGTTTGTACCATTTTCCTTGGATTCTGTAAAAGAGTTGGGAAATGTAAGCGTTGATACTGCATTAATAGAAAGCGACGTGCCGCTATCCATCCGATCAACGTATCCACATGTCGTTTTTCCTATTCATACGTTAAATATCAATACGATCGTCGTGAGCGATGCCGATTATGAAGCACTCAATCAACCGCTATTTGGGTATGAAATGGGGAGTTCGGATTTTACTTACTATGCATTTGACATATTAAATTGGACTGAAACAATGAATATTGGAACTCGTTTAACAGATACCATGTCTGAAGCTGTAGAAAAGACGGATTTTAATGGCGTCAATTATTTCTTTGAAAATCCAGGTGCAGATTATCGCTGGTTTAAGTCCTCGTTTGCGTTGTTATTATTTATTGGCGTGATGGTAGCTGCGGTCTTCTTGTTAGCAGCTGGCAGTTTTATTTACTTTAAATTGTATACAGGTTTAGAGCGAGACCGAAAGCAGTACAAGTTGCTGACACGCATGGGGATGACTGAGAAAGAACTGGGTAAAATCGTTAACCGGCAACTTATTCCTCAATTCTTTCTGCCATGGGTAATTGCTTTGTTGCATAGCGCTTTTGCTTTTATTTCGTTACAAGTAGTATGGGATGAATTTGCAGAGCTATCAATACTCGGCGAAATGGCTATGGTACTTGGAGGCTTTACAATCGCTCAAATTTTATACTTTTTCTTAATACGTTGGCGCTATGTCGCTCACTTACAGGCACCGTAATTTAACGGTGCCTGTTGTATTGTCTGAAGATTTATTTTATAATGAAAATAGATTGAAATATGAATGAGTATTCATTCAACGCGAAAGAGGGATGAAGATGAGTTTAATGACACGTGTTCATGAAATTGCAGAACAAAATCCTGCCAAAGCAGCTTACAGCTTTATGGGGCAAGATACGAGCTATGGGGAATTTGATCAAAAAGTTGCGCTTTTTGCTGGCGCTTTAAAAGATTTGGGCGTGGAAAAAGGGGACCATGTCGCATTTCTTTTAGGCAATACACCACATTTTTTAATCTCACTTTATGCAACAATGCGTTTAGGTGCAACAGCTGTTCCGGTTAATCCTATTTATACGCCTGATGAAATCGCTTACATCGTTAACAACAGCGATGCGAAAGTAGTCGTGGCACTTGATATGCTACTTCCATTAATAGAAAAGGCGCATGTTGCATTACCGGCAGTAGCATCTTATGTTATCTGTGAAACCGATCCAACAACGCCAGAAAAAATGGCACAGTTGCCTGAAGCAGTAAAAGGCAAAATCCATTCGTTCACGAAACTGTTAACAAATTCTACAGCTAATAGTGAGTTTGCGGAAGTTGAAGCAGACGATACAGCAGTTATTTTATACACATCAGGCACTACTGGGAAACCTAAAGGTGCGATGCTGACACATCAAAACCTTCATTCAAATGCACGAGATGTTGGAGCATATCTTCAAATTGGTGAAACCGATCGTGTAGTAGCGACTTTGCCGGTGTTCCATGTGTTTGCATTAACCGTCGTTGTAAACGCCCCTTTATTACAAGGCGCAACCATTATTTTGGTGCCGCGTTTTAATCCGAAAGAGGTATTTGAGGCGATTAAAGCGAGCAAAGCGACCGTTTTTGCAGGAGTACCAACAATGTTCAACTTTATGAACCAGTTGCCAGATGTTGACCCAGCAGATTTTGCTACTGTCCGTCTTGCCGTATCAGGTGGTTCTGCAATGCCTGTTGCTTTGCTCCATAGTTTTGAAGATAAATTTAATGTTCGTATTTCAGAAGGATACGGTTTGTCAGAAGCTTCTCCTGTTACTTGCTTTAACCCGATTGATCGCGAACGAAAAGCGGGTTCAATTGGGACATCCATTATCAATGTGGAAAACAAAGTTGTTAACGAACTAGGCGAAGAAGTCGCAGTAAATGAAGTAGGCGAATTGATTGTACGGGGACCAAACGTCATGAGGGGTTATTACAAAATGCCAGAAGAAACAGCCGCAGCAATTCGTGACGGTTGGTTGTATACAGGAGACTTGGCCCGTGTGGATGAAGAAGGCTATTTTTATATTGTCGACCGTAAAAAAGACATGATCATTGTAGGCGGATATAATGTCTACCCACGAGAAATTGAAGAAGTATTATTTGCACATCCAGCTATTTTGGAAGCAGCTGTAGTTGGTTTGCCTGATCCCGATTTTGGAGAAGAGGTAAACGCGTACGTAGTACTAAAAGATTCGACAGTTTCTATTGAGGATTTGAAAGATTACTGTGCAGAGCATTTAGCAAAATACAAAGTGCCAAGACAGTTTGAAGTTCTCGAAGAATTGCCGAAAAATACTACAGGTAAAATTTTGCGCCGCTCGTTAAAAGATCAGGCAAGACAGAAATAAGCCTATCTTCACGTTAAATTAATTCATAAAGAAGCGATGCTCTTTAGCATGGCTTCTTTTTTTTGAAGCAAAGTTTTGTTAAATTCGTGTAACAATCTAAAAAGAGTACGAGTACTCTTTTGTGTCTTTTCCTAAAAGTCTTTATTATAGTTAAAGAGTGTATAGGAGAAGTCAGATGTAAGAAGGGGAATGTATGGTGAAAAAAACAGTGGAAATTCAAGATATCACAACAGTGGTTTCTGTAACCAATCCTCAGTTATCTCCAAATGGAAAAAGAGCAGTATACGTTCATACCACAATAAATGAGCAAGAAGATTCATATATCGCAAATCTTTTTCATATCAATTTGGAAACGCTTCAACATAGTCAGTGGACTTTTGGAAAAGGTCGAATCAGTTCGCCACATTGGTCTGTAGACGGGACAGCTGTCGCGTATTTAGCAGAAGAAGATGGCCACAAGCAGCTGTACGTTTTAACTGTAGCGGACGGGCAAATAAACGAAATGACTAATCTGGCAACTAGTATAGAGCGATTCCATTGGTCGCCTTGTGGAAAAAAGATTTGGGTTAACGGCATACTGGATAAAGAACAAACTACAAAACAACGTTATCAACAAATAGGATTTTTAACAATTGAATCGAAAAAGATAGAACAAGTATTAGTCGGAGACGATCATTATCGCTTAGAAGCCATATCGCATGATGAGGAAAAACTCGTTTATGCGCTAGTAAAAGAGAGAGAGCACGATTTTGTACCTGGTCAACCTCTTTATTTGTATAACCTTCAAACTAACGACCAGACAATGCTTACAGAAAACCAAGGACATTTTAGTGGTGCGACATTCTCATATGATGATTCAAAGCTTGCGTATTTTGGAAATAGACGACAGTACGGAGACGCGACTCAAAATGAACTTTATATCGCAGATTTACAAAATCAAACGAATAGTTGTTTAACGGAAGGTTTAGATGCACCTGTTGGAGATTATGCAGTAAGTGATTATCAAGAACTAACTGCCGGAAAGCCTGTCTGGACCAAAGATGATCATTTGTATTTCCAAGTGTCTACTATGGGTGATGTTCGCCTATATTTTGCATCGCTTGATGGAATGATTTTTCCAGCATCTCCTGAAATGGAGCATGTCATTGGTTACGATGTTTCACATGATGGAGAAATTGCGATTCTTTCCATCAGTAAGCCAACTCAACCAGTAGAGCTTTATCGGTTGAAAATCACCACGGGAGAAGTAGAACAGTTGACGTCTTTTAATCAGGACTATGTTGAACATACGAAATTGCTCGAAGGACAACCGACAATTACAATAGGTGCAATTGAGCCGGTACATAGTTGGTTAATAGAACCAATTGATGTTCAACAAGGAGAAGAGTATCCGTTAATTGTCAAAGTTCATGAGGGTACTAGGAGGATGTTTGCTAATACTTTTTATCACGAACTGCAATTACTCGCAGCACAAGGGTATGGGGTTCTTTACGTTAACCCAAGCGGACATCATGGTTATAGCCAGGAATTTGCAAAAGCCACAAGTGAATTCACATATGAAGATACAATGAATGCAATAGCTGAAGTGGTAGAAACAATTGACTGGATCGATGAAAATCGATTAGCTGTAATAGGGAATTGTTATGGGGGGCTGTTGACGAAGCTGCTTTTTCTTTACTCCAAAAAAGCAGATCGTTCTACAAGTGAGAAAACAGAACAATTGGCTTTGAAATTAGAAAACATGGAGAAGGATACAAAATTTGTCCGTTTTCTAGAAGTGTCTACGAATGATTCACAGACGTACAAACCAAGTTACCGCACTCAACGGTTAGAACAATTTATGAGTTGGGTGAAAAAATACGTATAAAAAGAGCGGCTGAAAAAGCCGCTCTTTTTATATGGTTACTTTCCTTTGAACACAGGTTTTCTTTTTTCTCCAAAAGCGGCAAGCGCTTCAACTCGGTCTTCAGTGGGTATAGTGATTTCATAAGCCTTGCGTTCGATTTGCAGGCCAGTATGTAAATCGGTGTTCATGCCGTTTTTAATTGCGAATTTAGCTTGCTGAAGGGCAATTGGACCATTTGCAAGAATAGAATCGGCAAAATTACCCGTCACTTCAGCAAGCTCATCACGTGCTGCAATTCGCGTTAACAATCCGTAATCCAATGCCTCAACAGATTTTAAGCGACGTGCAGTCAATATCAATTCCAGTGCTTTTGTCTCGCCGATTAAGCGAGGTAGGCGTTGAGTGCCGCCAGCTCCAGGAATAATGCCTAAACTGGTTTCAGTTAGTCCGAGAAGTGTATCGTCGGTTGCAATTCGGAAATCACAAGCGAGTGCTAATTCCATACCTCCGCCAAATGCAAAGCCGTTAATCATAGCGATCGTTGGTTGTGGCAAGTTCTCAATTGTGGAAAACACTTCTCCGATTTTGTAAATATTGCGTTTAACATGCTGGTCCGTTAAATTTTTGCGTTCTTTCAAGTCCGCGCCCACACTGAATGCTTTTTCCCCTGCACCAGTGAAAACAACAACGCGAATATCTGGATTAATGCGAATTGCTTCTACAACCTGCCCTAGCTCATTTAACATGTCATAGTTAAAAGCATTCATGGACTCAGGTCTATTTAATGTGATAAAAGCTAAGTTGTTTCGTTGTTCATAATGAATTGTGTCCATTTTTCATCCCCCTAGTATCGTTCCATCCACTAAAAACATATCACTTTTTGGACTATTTCGCCATCAGACTCTATAATGAACTCCATGGGAGGGACTGCATTTATGAATCAAATAACGTTTATACGTATCTTCCGGATTGTCTGGTTGGCAGTCAAAATCTTTTTGCAAGTAACGATTTTCCAAAAGCGCAATCGAGGCAAATGGACGCCGTTAGTTGAAAAAAGATGGAATGAGATGATTACAAAGCAAGCAAAAGAATACAAGAACCTCGCATTAAAGCTGGGTGGACTTATGATTAAACTGGGTCAGTTTCTCTCAACGCGAGCGGACATCATGCCTCCGTCGTTTCTTGAAGAATTAGAAGGCTTAACAGACCGTGTCCCATCTGTTCCTAGAAAAGACATTGTCTCCGTACTTGAACAAGAATGGAATACGGCTCACACAGACTACTTAAGTCATTTATCAGAATCAGCAATTGCGTCTGCTTCTATTGGGGAAGTATATAAAGGTGTGCTGAAAAATGGTTTGGAAGTCGCAGTCAAAGTTCAGCGACCAGGAACTGATCGTATTTTACGAGCCGACTTTAAAGCCATTCGCATTGTAATATGGTTGGCTGAAAAATTTACCCCGTTTGGTAAACAAATAGACTTTAAGCAATTATATGTAGAAATGACCGAAACCATCGGCAATGAATTAAACTTCTTAAAAGAACTTCAAAATGGTCGTTCTTTTGCTGATCGCTTTGATGCGATGGAGGGAGTCCGGATCCCGATGTATTTCGATGAATTTACTACGCGACGCGTGTTAGTAATGGAATGGATTGAAGGAGCGCGCATCACGGATTTGGCTTTTATCGAAAAAAATGAGTTAGATCGACATGAGATATCTGAGCGTTTGTTTATTTTGTTTTTGGAACAAATTTTATACGGTGGCCAATTCCATGCTGATCCACATGGTGGCAATATTTTACTTGAACCAAATGGTGGAATTGTGTTAATCGATTTTGGGATGATTGGTACGATAACCAAAAAAGACTCGCAATCCGTATTACGTGCGGCAGAAGGAATTATTTTTAAAAATTATGAGCAAGTACTAGATGCATTGGAAGAGCTACGCTTTTTATTGCCGCAGGCAGATCGCGCTGTGTTAGAAGACGCTATATCACGACTTGTGGAAGCTTATGAGTCAAATGAATTGTCACAAATGGATAGTTTTGTAGTTGAACGTTTACTCGACGATATTCAGGACATTGTTCGTACACAGCCGGTTCAATTACCAGCTGAATTTGCCTTTTTTGGACGAGCAGCTTCTATTTTTGTGGGGGTCTTGCATATTCTAGATCCTAATGTTGATTTAATGGCATTGGCTCGACCACGAATTTTGGAATGGGCTTCGTCACAAAAAGAAGGTAAAGGGATGTTTGGCAAAGAAGATGTTCTGCGCTGGGTATTAAATGGAACTGGCCCACTACGCGTATTCCCTCAGAAAGTGATCAATTATTTAGAAGAACCAGAGCGTCTTCGTCGCTATTTTGAAAACCGCGACGGCAAAGAACGCGAATACCGCCGTGACTTGCAATCCCGTATGTTTGCGGGAGTGTTCACCATCTTGTCATTTGTCGGAATTTCCGTATCGGTTTGGTTTTGGAATGAACCTTATATGTGGGTTTCTTCCGTATTCTTCGTAGGATCACTATGGGCTTATCGCTCAATAAAATAAAAAAAGTAGTAACGTTTTGAAACAAGGTTAAAAGTGCCAACAAAAAGAGCTTTCGATTAAAGTCATGAACTTTAATCGAAAGCTCTTTTGCGTTGATCTTTACCGTGAGCAAATCCACTTACTCTAGAGGTTGCTGTTTGCGTGGGGGAAATGTACGTGTTGTCACATAAGCCATTGGACGATTATGTACACGCTGCGCCTTTTTGAAAAAACGACGAAGAGAACCGGCGAAAGAATGTTGATTTCGTAAAGCAATAGGCGATACATCTAAATAAACGGTTACGTTATTGCTTAAATAAATGATACTTCCTTTGCCACTGCTATCACTTTCGATAAGGTCGATGGCATCATAATTAAACCAAACGCATTCTTTGTTTTTAGGAGAGTGTGTCGGAAAGAAAATAAGTGGATTGCCGTAATACTCACCTACAATAATGGGGGGTTTATGTTTTACACCGACAGCTTTTTGCGCATAAAGCGTGGCGCTTTCCAGTGAAGCACGGTAAAAGCGGCAGGAAGTGGTTACCGTTTTGTATACAGCATCTTCAACCACAAATTCATTGCGGTCTTCAATCACACGCATCCAGGTGCGGTGGCCGTCCGTATAGGGTAAAAGGGCATACGTATTTGTACAAATCGTATACGAAGACGGTCTGTGATTCTTTTTACTCATGAAGAATAACCCCCTAAATTTACTTTACATACCCTATTATAATAAAAAATGGAAATTTGGCAACGTCAATTAAATTGAAAATAAAATTTTTTCTATTTTATTGTAATTTTCAAATAAGTCTTGATTTTTATTATTCCTTTCATGTATACTAATGAAAAGCATTCGGGGTGAGGAAGAATGGAAAACTATTATTCTTATGCTGATTTCATGAAGGCAATGGCTCAAACAAAAAAAATTACGGAAGCAGAAAAATTGCTAAATGATATCTATTTAGATTTGTTCTTGAAGCATGTTCACCGTTCTCAACAGGAAGAACAGCTGATGACCCTTATTGATGAGGCCCTGGATAATCACGATCAAAAAGCATTCACTAAATACACAGCTCAATTACAAACTTTAAATCACGAAGAAACAGAATAAATTTCTAACTAAAATAGTTAGAGAAAAAGGAAACTAGAATCGATTCTAGTTTCCTTTTTCTATGCGCATATTTAAGAAGGACTTTGCTTGAATGTGAATCGTAACGTTCTTGTCAGGCTATATATATTCCTAAATTCACGATAAAAAACATATGTTCGCTTTTTGTTAGGGGTTTTTTAGGGCATATGTTAAAGTAGAAGTATTGAAAGAATGGGAGGATGCCTCATTATGAAACAAGAATTTAACCTACAAGCTCCATATGAACCGGCGGGCGATCAGCCACAAGCGATTGCTGAATTGACCCAAGGCATCATCGATGGCAAACGTTGCCAAACCTTATTAGGGGCAACGGGTACCGGGAAAACGTATACAATGTCAAACGTCATTCAGCAAGTGAAAAAACCAACACTTGTCATGGCTCACAATAAAACTTTAGCAGGTCAGCTCTACAGCGAATTTAAGGAGTTTTTTCCCGACAATGCTGTAGAGTATTTTGTCAGTTACTACGATTACTATCAACCGGAGGCATATGTACCTCAATCGGATACATTTATCGAAAAAGATGCGAGCATTAATGATGAAATTGATAAATTGCGTCACTCTGCAACCAGTTCGTTATTTGAACGTGATGATGTCATTGTTATCGCATCGGTTTCCTGCATTTATGGTCTCGGCTCTCCTAAAGAATATCGGGAATTAGTCGTTTCTTTACGTAAAGGCATGGAAATTGAGCGAAATCAATTGTTAAGAAAGTTAGTTGATGTTCAATACGAGCGCAACGATATTAACTTTATCCGCGGGACATTCCGTGTCCGTGGAGATGTGGTAGAAATATTCCCGGCATCACGCGATGAAAGGTGTTTACGTGTTGAATTTTTCGGCGATGAAATTGATCGCATTCGTGAGGTAGATGCACTGACAGGTGAAATTATTGGTGAACGTGACCATGTTGCGATATTCCCTGCATCTCACTTTGTTACGCGTGAAGATAAAATGGTCAAAGCCATTGAAAATATTGAAATAGAATTAGAAGAACGGCTAAAAGAAATGCGTGCCGAAGATAAATTATTAGAAGCACAGCGACTGGAACAACGAACACGTTATGATTTGGAAATGATGAGAGAAATGGGCTTTTGTTCAGGGATTGAAAACTACTCACGTCATTTGACACTTCGTCCTGCTGGCGCACAGCCGTATACATTAATTGATTATTTTCCAGAGGACTTTTTACTAGTTGTGGATGAAAGCCACGTAACATTGCCGCAAGTGCGCGGAATGTTCAATGGTGACCAAGCGCGTAAAAAAGTACTAGTGGATCATGGCTTCCGTTTGCCTTCAGCTATGGATAACCGACCGTTAACATTTACAGAGTTCGAAGAACATATTAGCCAAGCGGTTTTCGTATCCGCTACACCAGGGCCTTATGAGTTAGAACATACACCTGAAATGGTAGAGCAAATTATCCGTCCGACAGGATTGCTTGATCCAACAATTGAAATTCGGCCGATTGAAGGTCAAATTGATGATTTAATGGACGAAATTCGGCAACGATCGGAAAAAAATGAGCGTGTATTGGTCACGACATTAACGAAAAAAATGTCGGAAGATTTAACCGCTTATTTAAAAGATGCGGGGATTAAAGTGAATTACTTACACTCTGAAATCAAAACACTCGAACGCATTGAAATTATTCGCGAATTGCGGATGGGTGTTTACGATGTACTTGTTGGAATTAACTTGTTGCGTGAAGGACTAGATATTCCAGAAGTGTCGTTAGTAACCATTTTAGATGCTGACAAAGAAGGATTTTTACGTTCTGAGCGATCGCTTATCCAAACAATGGGACGAGCGGCGAGAAATGCAAATGGCCGTGTCATCATGTATGCTGACAGAATAACTGATTCTATGCAAAAAGCAATGGATGAGACGACGCGACGCCGTACCATCCAAGCTGAATACAACGAAAAACATGGAGTAACACCCATTACTATACAAAAGAAAATTCGTGACGTCATTCGTGCAACTAACGCAGCAGAAGAGTCAGAAGAATATATTTCAAAAGCAGTATCAGGCAAGAAGCTCAAAAAAGAAGAGCGCGTAAAACTGATCAGCTTGTTGGAAACCGAAATGAAAGAAGCAGCAAAAGCACTCGATTTCGAACGAGCTGCAGAGCTGCGTGATACGGTGCTTGAATTGAAAGCGGAAGGATGATGCAACGTGAAGAAACAAGAAATACGCATACAAGGCGCACGCGCGCATAATTTAAAAAATATAGATGTCGTCATTCCACGAGACAAACTGGTTGTTATGACTGGTTTGTCGGGGTCAGGTAAATCATCATTAGCATTTGATACAATTTATGCAGAAGGTCAACGGCGATACGTCGAGTCTTTATCTGCTTATGCTAGACAATTTTTAGGACAAATGGATAAGCCGGATGTAGATTTGATTGAAGGTTTATCACCAGCCATTTCAATAGATCAAAAAACTACGAGTAAAAACCCACGATCGACCGTGGCAACTGTAACAGAAATTTATGATTATATGCGTTTAATGTTTGCTCGAATTGGCAAGCCGATTTGTCCCAATCATGGCATTGAGATTTCCTCTCAAACCATCGAGCAGATGGTCGATCGTATTGTGGAATATCCAGAACGCACCAAAATGCAAATTTTGGCCCCAATTGTCTCTGGTCGAAAAGGAACGCACGTTAAATTACTTGAAGACATTAAAAAGCAAGGCTATGTCCGTGTTCGTGTAAATGGCGAGTTAATCGACTTAGATGACGATATTACATTGGATAAAAACAAAAAACACAACATCGAAGTGGTGATTGACCGAATTATTATTAAAGAAGGAATTGCTCCACGTTTAAGTGATTCTTTAGAATCGGCTCTTCGTTTAGCAGAAGGACGGGTTTTAGTCGATGTCATGGAACAAGAAGAATTATTATTTAGTGAACATCATGCTTGCCCGATTTGTGGATTTTCCATTGGCGAATTAGAACCGAGAATGTTTTCGTTTAACTCTCCCTTTGGTGCTTGTCCTGATTGTGACGGTTTAGGGATGAAACTTGAAGTTGATCCTGAACTCGTTATTCCGGATTGGAGTGTGTCATTAAATAAAGGCGCAATTGTGCCATGGCAGCCGACAAGTTCGCAATATTATCCGCAATTACTAAAAGCAATTTGTCATCATTACAAAATTGATATGGACGTACCGGTCAGTGATTTACCGGAAGAACATATTAATGTCATTATGCGTGGATCTGGAAAAGATAAAATCCGTTTCCGCTATGAAAATGACTACGGTCAAATTCGAGACAATCACATTCATTTTGAAGGAGTTTTGTCGAATGTTGATCGGCGCTACCGTGAAACATCATCTGATTATATTCGTGAGCAAATGGAAAAATACATGGGACAGCAAGCATGTCCTACGTGTGAAGGATATCGCTTAAAACCAGAATCTCTATCAGTCAAAGTAAATAACTTACACATCGGTACAGTAGCAGAGTTTTCAATTGTCGAAGCGTACGAATTTTTTGATCACCTGAAATTATCAGAAAAAGATATGCAAATTGCGAAATTGATTTTGCGGGAAATTCAAGAACGTATCGGTTTTTTGATTAATGTTGGGTTAGACTACTTAACATTGAACCGTGCTTCTGGAACTTTATCAGGGGGAGAAGCGCAACGAATTCGTTTAGCCACTCAAATTGGCTCAAGGTTGACCGGCGTATTGTATATTTTGGATGAACCTTCAATTGGTCTGCATCAACGTGATAATGACCGTTTGATTGAGACGCTTAAAAGTATGCGAGACATCGGCAACACCTTAATTGTCGTTGAACACGATGAAGATACGATGCTGGCAGCAGATTATTTAATCGACGTTGGACCGGGAGCGGGGGTCCATGGGGGTGAAATTATTGCTGCAGGGACACCCGACAAAGTGATGAAAAATAAAAAATCATTAACGGGACAATATTTAAGCGGTAAAAAGTTTATTCCGTTGCCGGCAGAGCGAAGAATGCCAAGTGATCGTAAAATATTAATTCGCGGAGCTAACCAAAACAACTTGAAAAAAGTTGATGTTGATATTCCACTTGGTTTATTCACAGCCGTAACAGGTGTGTCAGGCTCAGGGAAAAGTACGTTGATCAATGAAATTCTTTATAAAACATTGGCACACCGATTAAACCGAGCAAAAGCAAAACCAGGTCAATTTGATTCAATCGAAGGCACACAAGAACTCGAAAAAGTCATTGAAATCGATCAGTCGCCAATTGGTCGAACACCTCGTTCAAATCCAGCAACTTATACTGGCGTGTTTGATGATGTACGAGATGTCTATGCCACAACAAACGAAGCAAAAGTTCGTGGGTATAAAAAAGGACGTTTCAGTTTCAATGTCAAGGGTGGTCGCTGTGAAGCTTGCCGTGGGGATGGTATTATAAAAATAGAAATGCATTTCCTTCCAGATGTTTATGTCCCTTGTGAAATTTGTCATGGCAAACGATATAATCGAGAAACCTTGGAAGTGAAATACAAAAACAAAAGCATTGCCGATGTCCTGGCTATGACAGTAGAAGACGCTTTATCATTTTTTGAAAACATTCCAAAAATTAATCGGAAACTGCAAACCATTGTGGATGTCGGATTAGGCTATATTACAATGGGACAACCTGCGACCACATTATCAGGTGGAGAGGCGCAACGGGTTAAGTTGGCTTCTGAGCTCCATAAACGCTCAAACGGTAAATCATTCTATATTTTAGATGAGCCCACAACGGGTCTTCATGCCGATGATATTTCACGTCTACTGCTTGTGTTGCAACGTCTTGTTGAAAATGGCGATACGGTATTAACCATTGAACACAATCTTGATGTGATTAAAACAGCAGACTATATCATCGACCTAGGTCCTGAAGGTGGAGACAAAGGCGGAACTATTTTGGCTACAGGTACTCCTGAAGAAATTGCTGCGGTTGATGATTCCTATACTGGAAAGTATTTAAAACCGATTCTTGAACGGGACCGTGCCCGTATGGAGTCTTTAGTTAAAGGAGCAAGTCGTAAGAAAAAAGCAGTTAAATGAAACTTTTCTTGCTAATAAACGTAAGAAGTATAAGAACCTATTTGTTAATGAGGTAAGCTCTTGCTTATTGATATTTAGAAAAAAGAGGAGGCCGCAATACATGCAAAGCGAAAAAGAACGCATTTTAGACATGGTTGAGAACGGTACGATTTCAGCGCGGGAAGCAGTTGAATTGTTGCGAGCAATAGATGGTAACAGTTCTTCGTCTTCTTCAAATGAGCCAAACTACGGCCGAAACAGTCAGCGAGATAAACAAAGCAAGCGTGGGTTTTTCAGACCTGAAGACATTGTGAAAAAAGTGTCACAGGATTTTTCGAAAAACGTATCGAAAAACGTTTCCAAAAATGTCTCACGCGACATCAACGATTTCGGCAATCGCATGATGGAATTTATGCAAACTTCTGTCGGCAAGTTAAAAACAATGGAATTTGATTCGCCATTTGGCGAAGCCGTTCAGTTTCACCATACCTTTACAGATGAAATGACAGATTTGGATACGATCATAGCAGATATTGCGAATGGACAATTAGAGATTTTCCCAGCACAAGATGGATTGTTACGTGCAGAGTGTAGCGTGAAAGCTTATCGTGCAGAATCTGCAGCACATGCAAAAGAAGATTTCCTTGATAAATTTGTTTTTATCGCGGATGACCGTAAATTACGGATCATTAGTGATTTAAAAACAACTCAAGTAAATGTTGTTCTTTATGTACCCGACGCTGCATATGAGCACATAACAGCTCGCTTGTTTAATGGTGGATTTACGATGAAGCGATTAAATGCTGAGTTGATAAAAGTTAAAACAGCAAATGGTAAAATTGATTTGAAAAATGTAGAATTTGCTGATGCTGAGTTAGAAACGGCTAATGGTGCGATTCACGTGAATGAAACAAAAGGAAAAGTGTTAGAAGCTGAAACTTTAAATGGTCGTATTTATGTTGATGGCGATATACAAACGATTGTTGCCAAGTCGTTGAATGGCAATATTGTTGCTACAACAAGATGTAAAGAAGCACGAAAACTGGAAACAAAAACCTTAGCAGGAAATGTAGAAATCTATATTCCAGCTCATTTGCCACTAAAAGGTGAAGTATCATCTAACCTTGGCAAAATGGATGTGTTGCTTTCGGATATCGATGCTACACATGAGCAAGGACAATTTATGCAAAAGTCGATTCGTTTCTCGAAACAAGGAACTGAGCCAGCAGCGGCTCCATTACTTGTTTATGGGGAGACTAAAACAGGATCCGTTTTACTTCGTTATTTAACAATCGAATAAATAGTAAAAAGCCGACACCAATCAATCGTGTCGGCTTTTTTTTACGGCAATTAGTAAAAGTATTATTTTTGTTCTGGATATAAATCTTGCAAAAACTCAATGGATTGTTTGATCAATTGTTGAAGTATATCCAGATCGATGTCTTCGATTTTATTAATATAAACACAAGATTTTCCGGTGGTGTGCTTGCCGAATTTCTCTAACAAAGGGCCACGGTTCTCGTCACCGGTCGCAAAATACAAACTAATTTTTGCTTTACGGGGAGAAAAACCGACAAGTGGCGCATCGCCTTCATGACCAGTTTTGTAGACATAATGGTAAGAACCAAAGCCGATGATGCTTGGCCCCCACATTTTAGGGGGATAACCACTGGTTTGTTCAAATAATTCTACGAGTTGATAAGCATCATGCCGTTTTTTAGGGTGTTCAACCGATTCAATAAATTCAATAACATCTCTATCGTTTTCTTTTGTTTTCGGTTCGTACATAATCAATCCCTCTTTTCATCCAGATGTGATTTTACAAACAATGCATTGCTTTTTTAGCTTCGGCCCACGGAACTTTATAACCTTGACCTTTAGCACAAAATATAGAAGTCGAAGTATAGAGCGGATCGGCATTTTTGTCGTAGCCCATCTTGGAAATCACATGAGCTTCATTGTGGCATACATCGTACCCATCAAATAGTAAACGGAGCGATCCTTTGCCATGAGTCCATGCAGCAAACTCCGTGCTGTAATTCATAAATGTTGCAACAGGTACACGACCTTCAATCGTTGTTTTGCCGTCAATTGTTTCTGGTGTTTCAAAACTGCCATAAGCTTGTTGTATATCAGATAGTACTTTCCCAATTTGTTCAAAGTTAACTTTTATTTTGAATCGATACATGGGTTCAAGCAATCGATTTTGAGCTTGTTCCAATCCTTGACGAAGAGCACGAAAAGTAGCTTCTCGAAAATCTCCACCTGAAGTATGTTGGTTGTGTCCACGCCCGGTCACTAAGGTTGCTTTAACATCCGTCAAAGGAGAACCCGTTAATAATCCATGATGATGTCGCTCAGTTAAATGATGAAGAATCAAGTTTTGATTGCCCGTAGATAACGCATCAGCGTGACACGAATTCCCGATTTGAAAACCACTGCCTCGTTCGCCAGGTTCTAATTTCAAATGAACTTCTGCATAGTGGCGGAGTGGTTCAAAATGGCCGTAGCCCATAACAAGCGCATCAATTGTTTCTTTGTAAAGAATTTCTGGTATTCCAAACTGGATAGAATAACCAAAGCGCTCGAGGATGACTTGTTCTAATACTTCAAGCTGAATAATGCCCATTACTTGAATTTGGATCTTTTGAAAATGTTCATCCCAGTAAACCGATAGGGAAGGGTCTTCTGCACCGAGTAGTTGAAAGCTCCTTAACACTTCTTTTACATGCACAGTTGAATTAAATAACACGGTTGATTTTAAAGTAGGGAATACTTCTGATTGGGTGTTGTTTGAACAATTGCCAATCACCTCCCCAATTGATGCTTCGGATAATCCAGCAATCGCAAACAGTTCTCCTGCAACAGCTTGTTCCACTGTTTGAAATTTCATGCCATTGTAAATTCGGATTTGTGATACTTTTTCTTCTACATGTTTTGGTCCATAGGAAAGTTTATCACGAACATTGAGTGTGCCACTTACAGCTTTCAAAAAGCATATTCGGTTTCCATTCTCATCATGTCTAATTTTATAAATCCGGGCTCCAAATGGTTCAGCTTGTTGATAAGCACTGACGGTTAATTGGTCAAGTTGATGCAAAAACTCAGAAATGCCGGTATCTTGTAAGGCAGAACCGCTGGCGCACGGGAAAATGAGATTTGAAGCAATCAGGTATTGAAAGTGTTCAAGCCAAAGCGCTTCTTCGTAGCCAGTTTCTACATATCGAGATAATAGCTCTTCATCTCGTTCTGCGATAAATTCGATTAAAGATTCACTCATCTGTCCATTTTGGAAATCGAATGTGATATCACAAGCATTTTTTGAGAAATTCGTTTGAATTTCATTTAACACTTGCTTAGGGTTTGCACCTTCGCGATCGGTTTTATTGATGAAGAAAAAAACGGGAACTTGGTGCTTTTGTAGAAGCTCCCAAACAGTTTCCGTATGTCCTTCAATCCCATCAACCGCACTGATGATAATAATGGCGTAATCCATTACTTGAATTGAACGTTCCATTTCTGGTGAAAAATCGACATGTCCAGGTGTATCGATGAGAAAGTAAGTTGAATCTTTATAAGAAAAAGTCGCTTGATCTGCAAAAATAGTAATGCCTCTACTTTTTTCAATACTGTGACTATCTAGAAAAGCACTTTGGTGATCCACTCGACCACGCTCACGAATACTTTTTGTATGATAAAGCAATTGCTCTGAAAATGTAGTTTTACCGGCATCAACATGTGCCAGGATACCAATCGTTTTGTTCATATTGTCACCTCTTGGTTTTAGTGTAGCAGAATTTATATTTATCCATAAGAAAAACGCGAAAACCGAATAGGCTTTCGCGTTGAAACTTTAAATACTGTTTTCAAAACAAGCAATACCAAAGCAAATGCCTTGTGCACAACGCTTTCGGTAAAGTAGAGACTTGAGCAAATCAACTTCCTGTTTATGTGTCATGAAACCACATTCCACGAGTATAGCTGGCATATGGGTATCGCGCAGTACGGCAAAATCAGCTTGTTTAACACCCCGATTTTTTCTCCCTGTAATCAACACTAACGATTGTTGAACCATGGCTGCTAATTTTTGTGTAGCTTCTTGAGGTTTATGGTATATAAACGTCTCTATTCCATTTGCAGAACTAAACGTATGACCCGCTGCATTCGCATGAATTGAAATGAATAAATCCACACGCAATTGATTTGCAAGCCGTGTTCGTTCGTGAAGGGGCACGTCTAAATCAGGTTGGTGACTAAAAAACACACTATGGCCATCTAGTAGTAATTGTTTTTTTACCTCTTCTGCCACAGCAGTATTAAAATAAAACTCTCGCAACTTCCCATCGGGTGAGCGCTTTCCAGGTGTATTTGGCCCATGCCCGGCATCGATCATTATTTTCATGTTGAATCTCCTCCTTTTTCTAGTTATATAGCTAAAGGAAGTGAGGGAAGGGACAAAAATCTTCAAATATAGTTTATCCATGGTAAAATAAAAGCAAACCGCATGCAAAACTAGCTATTTCGACAAAATTCGAAATAATGTGTGGATAGGAAGTGAGGAGCAAAGAATGGGGCAAGTAACGACAAAACAAGTCATGAAAATGTTTGACCTAGATTTAATCAGCGGAGAAGAAGGCATTGGTCGTCATATTCCCATTAGTGATATTTCGAGACCGGGTTTGGAAATGGCGGGATATTTTACGCATTATCCAGCAAACCGTGTGCAATTGCTCGGGAAAACGGAGCTTTCTTTTTTTGCGATGTTAACACCAAAAGAGCGTACCGAACGAATGATGAAACTTTGTACTGACGACACACCAGCAATCATTGTTTCGCATGGCGTTTCAGTTCCAAATGAATTGATTGCGGCTTCAAGCAACCGGCATGTTCCGGTTTTGACGACTCCAATGTCGACCACTCGTTTTTCAAGTTTACTGACAAACTTTTTAGAAAGTAAATTAGCTCCTACCACAGCGGTTCATGGTGTGCTTGTTGATATATATGGTGTAGGGGTTTTACTAACAGGAAAAAGTGGTGTTGGTAAAAGTGAAACTGCGCTTGAACTTGTCAAAAAAGGACATCGTTTAGTTGCTGATGACTGTGTAGAAATTCACCAGGAAGGTGAAAATACCCTAGTTGGATCGGCACCGAAATTAATCGAGCATCTGCTTGAAATTCGTGGAGTTGGCATCATTGACATTATGACGTTATTTGGTGCGAGTGCAGTTCGTACATTTAAACGAATTTCACTAGTGATTGATTTGGAAATATGGGATCAAGATAAAACATACGATCGGCTAGGATTAGAAGAAGAAAAGATGAAAATTATAGATACACAAGTAACAAAACTGACAATTCCAGTTCGCCCTGGACGAAATTTATCCGTTATTATCGAAGTAGCAGCGATGAACTATCGTTTAAAACGAATGGGCGTTAATGCAGCTGAAGAATTTTCGAATCGTCTTAATGACGTTATTGCTCAAGACACAAATTAAGCGAATGGGAAGGTGCACAAAATGTTTTCATTATTAGCTACAATCGACCCCGTCGCTTTTTCACTCGGACCGATTTCAGTTCGTTGGTATGGCGTAATCATCGCAGCAGGGATTGTCATCGCTTTTTTAGTAGGACAGCGTGAGATGGTTAAACGGGGATTGCATAACGAATTTTTAACAGATTTATTGATATGGGCGGTTCCGCTCGCGATTGTGGGTGCACGTATTTATTATGTGGCTTTTGAGTGGGAACATTATAAAGGTAACCCCGGAGAAATTATTGCCATATGGAATGGTGGAATCGCGATTCATGGTGCTTTGATTGCATCAGTGATTGTCGCTTATCTGTTTACGAAAAAGCGCAATACTTCATTTTTAAGAGTAGCGGATATTTTAGCGCCAAGTATTTTAATTGGGCAAGCGATAGGCCGTTGGGGAAATTTCATTAACCAAGAAGCACATGGTGGAGAAGTGTCACGCACGTTCTTAGAAAATTTATTTATTCCTGATTGGATTATTAATCATATGTACATAGATGGAGCTTATTACCACCCAACCTTCTTGTATGAATCTATGTGGAGCCTAGTAGGTATTATCATTTTACTGTTGCTTCGTAACGTTAACTTAGTGCGAGGGGAAATGTTTTTCTTCTATATGATATGGTATTCTGTTGGTCGCTTTTTTATCGAAGCAATGCGGACAGATAGCTTGTATGTAGTTGGGGAACTTCGGGCAGCACAACTTGTATCTGTAATTGCCATCGTCATTGCCGTGGTATTAATTGTATACCGTCGTGTAGCAATTAAAAATCCACCCCATTACAAAGATAACTAATAAAGAAAAGAGCGATTAAATGACGACATTGAAAAATGGATTGAAGGCAGGGTTAAAAACGACTTGGTCGTTAGGGAAAATTATTTTTCCGATTACCTTGCTCATTACTATGCTTCAATATACACCGGTCTTGCCTTTTGTTATTAATTTAATTGCGCCAGTTATGGGCTTGTTTGGCTTAAGTGGAGATGCGGCAATTCCATTAGTTCTGGGGAACGCGCTTAATTTATATGCGGGTATCGCCGGCATCTTGTCTTTGGAATTAACAGTCAAAGAAGTGTTTATCTTGGCAGTTATGCTATCATTTTCACATAATATTTTTATCGAGACTGGGGTGGCATTAAAGGTTGGCGTTAAGCTATGGGTCGTGTTAGTTGTCCGTTTCGGATTGGCTGCACTTTCTGGTGTCATCATCAACTTGTTTTGGCAAGGTGGAGGAGAACTAGCTCAATACGGCTTTGCACCTGAAGTTTCTGCGACGCCTGAGAGTTGGGTAGGGATTTTGTTCATTGGGCTAGAGAAAGCTTCATTTGGTGTTTTGCAATTGGCAATGATTGTGATTCCGTTAATGGTTATGATCCAGATTTTAAAAGATAAACACTACCTCCAAAAAATATCTGACACACTAGGCCCTTTAACTCGATTATTGGGTGTTCAAAAAAATGCTTCATTAACATTAGCTTCTGGACTTGTTTTTGGATTGGCTATGGGAGCAGGTGTGATGATTCAAGCTGTGCAAGAAGATGGTGTTAGTAAAAAAGACGCGACTTTAGTGTTTATATTCTTAGTGGCTTGTCACGCCATCGTCGAAGATACGCTAATCTTTATCCCATTAGGAATTCCGATATGGCCGCTACTCGCAATTCGTATAGTTACAGCGCTTGGGTTAACTATATTCATCGCTTATATGTGGCGTAAAGGAGAAGAAAAGCAGAAGGAAGTGGTTTCTACATGACAGAGAAAAAAATCAATACACTTTTATTCGATTTTGATGGTACGTTATTAGATACAAACGAACTAATCATTCAAACTTTCTTAGCTGTGCTTGATCAACATTATCCGGGCCGTTTTAATCGAGAAGATGCGTTGCACTTTATTGGCCCGTCATTAGAACAAACTTTTACCGCTATTGACCCAAACCGTGTAGAAGAACTGATAACTGAGTATCGGCAGTTGAACCGAATCATGCACGATGATTTAGTTGAAGAATACGATGGAGTAACTGAGACGTTGCATCATTTGAAAGCGCAAGGGTTGAAAATGGCAATTGTCTCAACAAAACGGAGTGAAACGATTCGTCACGGGTTATCTTTAATGGGGGTTAAGGATGTGTTTGATGTGATAGTTGGTTTAGACCATGTAACCAACCCAAAACCACATCCAGAACCGGTACAACTGGCTTTAACACGATTAGGGGCATCTCCTGATGAAGCGCTAATGATTGGAGATAACTCGCATGATATCGACGGTGGTAAAAATGCAGGAGTGCGAACGGCAGGGGTAGCTTGGGCTGCAAAAGGCGAGGACTACTTGGCTAAATTCAAACCAGATTTTATGCTTCAGCACATTAGCGATTTACTGGAATTAACAAAAGAGGCTGTAAAATGAGAAACACCCAACGCCATTTTGTAGAAGGACCGAATTCACTTTGGCATATTTACAAAACGGTGCCATTTTGGAAAGTTGCCAAAAATTTTTTAGTAATTCAAACAGCGAGATATACACCGTTTTTGCCAATGAAAAATTGGTTGTATAAAACTTTTTTGAAAATGAAAATCGGAAAACATTCTTCTTTTGCGTTAATGGTGATGCCGGATGTTATGTTTCCCGAGAAAATTACAGTTGGAGAAAACTCTGTAATTGGCTACAATACAACGATTCTTGCACACGAATATTTAATAGATGAATACCGGCTCGGCGACGTGGTCATCGGAGACCGCGTCATGATCGGAGCAAACACTACGATTTTGCCCGGCATTACGATTGGAAACGGTGCCATTGTTTCCGCTGCCACGCTCGTCCATAAAGATGTGCCAGCTGGATCTTTTGTCGGTGGAAATCCGATGAACATCATCTTTACAGCTGAACAAATGGCAGAGCGACAAGCAAAATCCTGAAAGCACTCAGTGCTTTCAGGATTTTTTTCGAGTATATCCCTTGACGATAGACGGAAAAATAAGATAAAATGTGTTTACTTCACCACATTAGCGAGATAAAGTAAAATAACCAATATTAGGGAGTTTTATGATGACTATACAAATGTTTGAGAAACCATTAGGCATGAGAGATGATTTTCCATTTATCGCAAAAAAGAAAGCAGAGCTCCGCGCAAGCGGTACGAATATCATTCAACAAGCGGGTTATGAATTGTTGCAGACACCAACGTTAGAATATTACGAAACCATTGGTAAAATATCGGCTATCGCTGATAACGCCTTGTTTAAACTATTAGACAGTCAAGGAGAAACATTGGTGTTGCGACCAGATATGACATCACCAATCGCACGAGTTGCAGCATCTAAACTATTAAAAGAGAAAATGCCAGTTAGACTTGGCTATTATTCAAATGTCTTTCGTGCTCAAAAACGAGAAGGTGGCCGCCCGGCTGAATTTGAACAAATGGGCGTAGAACTGATAGGCGATGATTCCTTGTATGCCGATGCAGAAGTGATCATTCTTGCAGGCACTATCTTAAAAAACTTAAACATCGAATCTAGTCGTTTCGTAATTGGTCACACGCAATTGCTTCAATTGATTCTTGAAGATTTCGGGTTAAACCAAGAGCAAATAGAACAAGTACGTAGCGCATTTGTTTCTAAAAATAGTGTTGGGTTTGAAACCTTAGCAAAACAATTACCTATCGAAGAGTCAAGAATGGAGTCGTTTATTGGTTTGATTTCCACGACTACTGTCGAAGAATGGCAACAATGGGTCAACCCTCATAATTCGAAACAAAGCTCATTATTTGAAGAGATGAAAAAATTAAAGAAAATATTAGACCGCAATGGATTATCTGAAGCTGTTACTTATGACTTATCATTTAATAGCCACATGACTTATTACACCGGAGTAGTGTTTGAAGTATACGCTGCAGGTAGTGGTTTTTCACTTGGCAATGGTGGAAGATACGACGGTTTGATGAAGCAATTTGGGCTAGAAGTCGGTGCGACTGGTTTTGGTTTGCGTGTCGACAGACTATTAGAAATCATGTCAGCTGTCTCTGAACAACAAGAACATATATTAATTTTGTTCGATGCAGATAATGAGGATCAAGCATTTGACGAAGCACAAAAACTTCGCACAAATGGGACGCGCGTGACGTTGCAATTTGCACCAGCGGTCAAAGCCACTGATGAATTTAGCAACCATTTCAGCAAGGTTCTACGATTGGAAGGTGCTAACTAATGGATGCATTAACTATAGCAATGCCAAAAGGCAGAATATTTGAAGAAGCTTATGAATTGCTGGTGAAAGCTGGCTATGATTTACCGAAAGAACTTGACGATTCAAGAAAGTTAATCGTCGAAGCACCTAATGAGAATATCCGTTTTATTCTTTCAAAACCAATGGATGTTCCAGCCTATGTTGAACACGGGGTAGCAGATATCGGCATTGCAGGAAAAGACGTTATGCTGGAACATGACCGTGATGTTTATGAATTACTAGATCTTGGCATTAGCCGTTGCTATATCGCGACTGCAGGTATGCCAGATTCCCCAATGAATAAAGTTTCACCACGTGTCGCAACTAAATACCCGAAAGTAGCTTCACAATATTACCGTGGCAAAGGCGAACAAGTTGAAATCATTGAATTGAACGGTTCGATTGAATTGGCCCCAATGATTGGCTTGGCTGACCGTATCGTAGATATTGTTTCGACTGGTAAAACGTTAAAAGAAAATGGATTAGTTGAATACGAAAAAATCGTCGACATTACGTCACGTTTAATAGCGAATCCTGTAAGTTATCGCTTGAAGCAAAAGCGTATTAGCGATCTTGTGGAAAGACTAAGAAAGCAGGCAGTTTTATGAAAGTGACTCGTCTTTCTTCAGGAATATCCATTAGAAGAACGATTGCAGAAGGCACTGAACAGCAAGTCACAGCAGTAAAAGCGATTATTCAGGAAGTGAAAGATCACGGAGACAAAGCAATGTTTCGCTTTACTGAAAAATGGGATGGGGCAAAATTAACTTCTTTACGTGTGACAGAAGAAGAAATTGCGCAGGCGGTGGAGCGCTTTGATCCTCAATTGTTAGCGGACTTAACTGAAGCAGCGGCGAATATTCGGAAGTACCACGAAAGTCAACAGCAACAAGGTTATCGTTTAGATAATGAAGATGGCTCATATGTCGCACAACGTGTAACAGCCATCGAATCAGCTGGGCTTTATGTGCCGGGCGGTACCGCTGCATATCCATCATCGGTATTGATGAATGTCATACCAGCACAAGTAGCGGGAGTTTCACGCATTGTGCTTATATCCCCACCAAGTAAAGACGGTACTTTGTCGGATGGCGTACTCGCATCCGCTCATATTCTCGGCATTTCGGAAGTGTATAAATCGGGTGGTGCACAAGCGGTTGCTGCATTAGCTTACGGCACAGAATCGATTGTACCCGTTGATAAAATTACAGGACCTGGCAATATTTTTGTCGCCCTTGCTAAACGAGAAGTAAATGGGGACGTGGCCATTGACATGATTGCTGGACCAAGTGAAATTGCGATTATTGCGGATGATACAGCTTATGCAGATGAAGTAGCTGCAGATTTGTTGTCTCAAGCGGAACATGATCCACTTGCTAGCGCTGTATTACTTACAACAAGCGAAAAACTAGCAGATGCGGTTTCCGAACAAGTGGAGAAACAGCTGGCAAGTTTGCCGCGTGAAGCTATTGCCAGCCCAGCAATTGCAAACCACAGCATGATTTATATTGGAGACTCAATAAATGAGCTCATTGAAGCTGCAGATCAACTAGCACCCGAACATTTGGAAATTATGACAGCAGATGCCGAAGCAGTCGCTGATAAAATTCGCCATGCCGGCGCTATTTTTATCGGCCGTTACTCTTCTGAACCAATTGGTGATTATTTCGCGGGAACGAATCACGTTTTGCCGACAAATAGCACGGCCCGTTTTTCAAGTGCATTATCGGTATATGACTTTATAAAACGAACGAGCATTATTCGCTATAGTGAAAAAGCGTGGCAAAACAATAAAGAAAAAATCGCTCGTCTAGCACGTCTTGAAGGCTTAGAAGGACATGCACGTGCAGTCGAATCACGGTCGTGGGAAAAGGGGACAACTAAATGAGACAAGCTGAAATCAAACGCAATACCAATGAAACGAAAGTAGCCATCAACTTTTCATTAGACGGCGAAGGAAAGTCAGTTATTGATACAGGTGTTCCATTTATGGACCATATGTTGGATTTGTTTATTAAGCACGGATTGTTTGATGGAGAAATTAAGGCAGATGGTGATACGCATATTGATGATCACCACACGACCGAAGACATTGGCATTGTTTTAGGACAAGCTGTGAAAGAAGCGCTTGGCGATAAAAAGGGCATACGTCGTTATGGCAATGCATTTGTCCCAATGGACGACGCCTTAGCGCAAGTGGTGATCGACTGCTCTAATCGTCCTCACTTAGAATTGCGTTGCGATTCGCTGAAAGAAAAAGTGGGAACATTTGATACAGAGCTAGTAGAAGAGTTTTTGTGGAAATTTGCACTTGAGTCACGTATGAACGTTCACGTTATTGTTCATTATGGCAAAAATACACACCACATTATTGAAGCAATCTTTAAAGCATTAGCACGTGCACTTGATGAAGCAACAATGATTGATCCACGAGTTAAAGGTGTACCATCAACAAAGGGGCTGTTAACATGATTATTGGGATCATCGATTATGGCATGGGCAATTTATTCAGTGTTGAACAAGCATTGAAAAAACTAGAATGCACAGTGATTATCTCAGATGATCCGGCTGTGTTAGAGGAAGCAGAAGGCATTATACTTCCAGGTGTAGGGGCATTTCCTGACGCTATGGAGTTATTAAATCAAAAAGGGTTGTCTGAATTTATTCAATCCTTGCCAGAAAAAAACATTCCACTTCTTGGAATATGTCTTGGTATGCAGTTATTGTATGAAGATAGTTCAGAAGTTAAACCAACAAAAGGCTTAGGTTTATTAACAGGACAAATTCGTCGTTTTGAAAAAGGAACATATCGAATTCCACATATGGGATGGAATCGTTTGGAGTTTTCCCATATGCCGTATTGGTTGGATGATTTGTTAAGTGACACGCATGTTTATTTTGTTCACTCGTTTTTAGCGGTTAATACAAAAGAACAAGAAGTGTTAGCGACTGCAAGTTATGGGAATTCATCTGTTCCGGGTGTCGTAGGAAAAGGGCTAATAACAGGCATGCAATTCCATCCGGAAAAGTCTGGAGATTTCGGTCATTATTTATTAGAACAGTGGATTGCAAATGTTAGGAGGAACCTCAATGACTAACTTTCAAATTTATCCTGCGATTGATTTGCGGGATGGTAAATGTGTGCGTTTGTTTCAAGGTGACTATGCACAGGAAACCATCTATGGAGATTCGCCCGTTGACATGGCGAAAAAATTTGTAGATGCTGGTGCAGAGTGGATACATATGGTTGATTTGGACGGTGCCAAAGATGGCGTCCGCGTTAATGATCAAGTGGTAATTGAAGCTGCAAAATTAGGTGCTAATGTACAAATCGGTGGCGGCATTCGGACGCGTGAAGATATCGAACATTATTTATCAAATGGTGTGAAACGTGTCATCATTGGCAGTTTAGCAATTCGTAACCCAGAACTTGCTGTATCATTTATTGAGGAATTTGGAGCTGAGCAGATTGTCATTGGCATTGATGCGAAAAATGGCATGGCGGCAACTGAAGGTTGGATTGAAACATCAGGACAAGCCGCGACTGAAGTTGCTGATTACTTTGCTTCAAAAGGTGCTAAACATTTTATCTATACCGATATCGCAACAGACGGGACGTTAGCAGGACCTAATATCGGAGCCAATAAAGCTTTAGCAAAGTCTGAAAAAGCCCAAATTATTGTCTCTGGTGGCATTGGTTCACTGGAAGATGTGAAAAATGTAAAAAAAGCAGCGGAACAAAGCAATATTGCAGGTGTCATTATCGGCAAAGCACTATATGAAAACCGCTTTACACTAGAGGAGGCATTGTCATGCTGACAAAACGCATTATTCCATGTCTCGATGTTAAAGAAGGACGCGTTGTGAAAGGTGTAAGCTTTGTATCGCTACGTGATGCAGGAGACCCTGTAGAACTGGCTCGTTTTTACGACAAACAAGGTGCAGATGAGTTGGTCTTTTTAGACATTTCAGCGTCTCATGAGGGCAAAGAAACTATGGTCGAAGTGGTTAAAATCGTTGCAACGGAATTATCAATTCCCTTCACAGTGGGTGGCGGGATTCGCAGCTTAGATGATATGAAGAGAATGTTGCGCGCTGGTGCTGATAAAGTATCGTTAAATACGGCAGCACTAGATCGCCCGGAGTTAATCAAAGAAGGTGCAGATTTTTTTGGTTCACAATGTATTGTGGTCGCGATTGATGCTAAGAAAAATGGCGACAGCTGGGACGTATACACACACGGTGGACGCAACAAAACCGAATGGTCAGCTGTAGAATGGGCAAAAAAATGCGTCAAGCTTGGCGCAGGTGAATTGCTATTAACGAGCATGGACAAAGACGGCTCAAAAGACGGCTTTGATTTGGAATTGACTCGCGCTGTACGTGAAGCAGTGGAAGTTCCAGTAATTGCTAGTGGTGGTGCTGGTAACAGAGAACATTTTGATGAAGTATTTAAAAGTGTAGACGCTGACGCAGCATTGGCAGCATCGATTTTTCATTATAAAGAAACCAGTGTTGCAGAAATAAAAGATTATTTACGCAAAGAGGGAGTGAATGTCCGATGACTACGATTCAATATGACCAAAACGGGCTAATTCCCGTCATTATCCAACATACTGAAACAAAAGAAATCTTAACGCTTGCTTATGCGAATAAAGAAGCTGTGCAAAAAACAATGGATACAAATGAAACTTGGCTATATTCAAGAAGCCGCAACGAATTATGGAACAAAGGCGCAACGAGCGGCAATACGCAGCAAGTAACGGCGGTTCGATTAGATTGTGACGGCGATTCACTCATTTATGAGGTAATTCCAAATGGTCCAGCTTGTCACACCGGACAGAACAGCTGCTTTTATGAAACGATTCACGGTGAATCGAACGAGTCGCCAGGAGATATGATTGCGCAATTAGCGGCATTGATCAAAACACGCGAAAAGGAAATGCCAGAAGGCGCATATACAACGTATTTGTTTAATGAAGGCGTCGATAAAATTTGCAAAAAAGTTGGCGAAGAAGCAGCAGAAGTTATTATTGCTGCAAAAAATCGGGATGCTGAAGAATTATCAATGGAAGCGGCCGACTTGCTGTATCATGTATTAGTTTTGTTACAAGAACAAAAAGTAGATTTCAGCCAAGTGGTAGATGTATTAAAAGAGCGACATACACCAAAAACGGGCAAGTAAATAATAGGGAAATATGCTATAATTACAGCACATTTGAGTTTGGAGACGATTTTAATCGTCTCTTTTACTTTTTCGGAGGCATATTTTGGAGAATAAAAAAAGAAACGATAAGAACATACTGTCTTTTATACCGACAGGGGAATTTTACTATAGAAAAGCGATGAAAGAGCTTCAGCGTGAAAATTACCCAAAAGCACACAAGTATTTGCGTCGTGCTACAGAGCTTAGCCCAAAAGACGCGCTTTTTTTAACACAATATGGCATTGTGTTGATGGAAATGCAAGAATTCGAACAGTCGATGGATGCGTTGCATGCTGCACATGAATTGGATGCGAAAGACCCTGATGTTTTGTTTTTCCTTGCTGAAGTCCATGCACATATGGGCTTATTTTGGGATGCGCGAAACTATGCGAAACAATATTTAGTTTTTGAAACGCAAGGAAAATATGCGGCTGAAGCGATGAGTATTATTGATTTTGCAGAACAAGAAGAGTGGCAAATTTTTGATGAAGATGGTGAAAATCAAGAAAGTGAATTCCATTATCAGCAGGAAAAAGCACGGCGTATGATGGAAAATGGCGATTTTAAAAACGCTATCGAACTACTTGAAAAGGTAATCGCTGAAAAACCTGAATTTTGGGGTGCTTATAACAATTTAGCGCTAGCCTATTTTTATATTGGAGAAGCCGAAATGGCGAAAGCTTTACTTTATGATGTCTTGCGTAGAAATACCGGCAATTTGCATGCTTTATGTAATTTAGCTGTTTTTCATTATTATGAAAAAAATGATGAGTTAGAGGATATTCTTGAATTGTTGAAGAAAATTCAGCCATATGTATTTGAACAACGCTACAAATTAGGCGCAACATTTGCTCTAGTTGGGAAATACAAAGAAGCTTATCGATGGTTAAAGAGCTTGCAAAAACGTGGCTTTGAAGGAGATGCGGCATTTTATTTTTGGTTATCGCACGCAGCTTATCATTCAGGACATGAAGAAGCCTCAAGACAAGCTTGGGACCAGTTGAAAAAAATGGATCCCGATAAAGATGGTTATGCACCGTGGAACGAACATTCGGCGATGCCACATGCAGATGCATTAGAACATGATCGCGATTATTTAGTGGAAAAGTTGGATCATGCGAAAAAAAGTGAGCGACTATTTGGTTTGTTTTTATTAGGAAAGTCAGCTCATAAACAAGAAATTATTTCTCATCCGAACTGGCTAGCTTCTGACCAACCATCTGTTATAGAAACTTTTGTGTTGGGTTATGCGCTTGGGCATCCTTTTAAAAAGGAAATACCGGAGGAGCAAGCGTTTATGCGTGCTATGGAAGTTGCAGAACTGTTATATGCAGTAGACAAAATGGTAACTCAGCAGCGAGTCGAAGTATTTAAATTATGGTTCTTACTAGCGGAAAAAGCGTTTAGTGAGAATTATGGGTTTAAAAACCCACCTGCCCTAGCTGCAGCTGTCGAATACATAGTAAAATCAGCTAACAGTGAAAAAGTAACAAAAAAACAAATGGCAGATCGCTTTAGTATTTCTGTTGCTACAGTAACCAAGTATATAAAAGACATGACTGCTTACTTGCCTGAAACAGAGCTATAGGCATAAAAGTTGAAGCTTTAGCTAGAATCTTATACGATTTAGCTACTGAAGAAATAGGAGGCCTATTAATATGACTGAAGCAACTACAATTTATGATGTAATCATTATCGGAGCAGGACCAGCAGGCATGACTGCCGCTGTTTACACTTCTCGCGCAAACTTGACAACGTTAATGCTTGAACGCGGTATTCCAGGAGGTCAAATGGCCAATACGGAAGAAATTGAAAACTATCCAGGATTTGAACACATCTTAGGACCAGATATTTCAACGAAAATGTTTGAACACGCCAAAAAATTCGGTGCTGAATATGCATACGGAGATGTAACAGAAATTATTGATGGGGAAGAGTTCAAAACCATCAAAGCAGGATCTAAAGAATACAAAGCTCGTGCTATTATTGTCACAACAGGTGCAGAGTACAAAAAAATGGGCATTCCAGGTGAATCTGAATTAGGTGGCCGTGGTGTCAGCTATTGTGCAGTATGCGACGGAGCATTCTTTAAAGAGAAAGAATTGGTTGTTGTCGGTGGTGGAGATTCAGCTGTAGAAGAAGGGGTTTACTTGACTCGCTTTGCGAGCAAAGTAACAATTGTTCACAGACGTGATGAACTACGTGCACAAAAAATTCTTCAAGATCGTGCTTTTGCAAACGATAAAATTGACTTTATCTGGAGCCATACCGTGAAAGAAATTCACGATGAAGGAAATGGTAAAGTAGGAGCTGTAACATTAGTATCTACTGAAGATGGTACTGAACAAGAATTTAAAACAGATGGTGTCTTCATCTATATCGGTATGCTTCCATTAACAAAACCATTTGCTGAATTGGGCATTTTAAATGCCGAAGGATATGTTGTAACCAATGAAAAAATGGAAACTTCAGTTCCAGGGATTTACGCAGCGGGCGATGTTCGTGAAAAAACACTACGCCAAGTAGTTACTGCAACAGGCGATGGCAGTATTGCTGCACAAGCCGCTCAACATTATATTGAAGAGTTAGTTGAAAAAATGAGCATGAAAACAGAGGCTTAATTGTTTCTTAATCATTTTGTAACGCGCTTGTCATAGTGGAGCTATATAATAAGAAGAGTAAAATGACCCCCTTTTTTAAAAGAGTTTTTGACAGGCCGTCTTTCGAGCAATTCGAAAGATGGCCTTTTTTTTCATTCCTTTGCACGACACGCCAGGATAGATGTATAATGAAGAGAGTTTACAATAGAGGCGGAGTGTCGAATGTGCAGCGAATCGCGAATTTACTAATTATTAAAGATGGACAAGTATTATTATTGAAGAAACCACGGCGTGATTGGTATGTAGCACCCGGTGGAAAAATGGAGTCTGGCGAGTCGATTTTTGAGGCAGCCGTCCGTGAGTTTACAGAAGAAACAAATGCCACGCCTATAGGTACGCATTTAAAAGGCGTTTATACCATGATGATTCAAGAACAGGAACAAACAGTGGATGAGTGGATGTTGTTTACGTTTGCAGCAAATCATTTAACAGGTGAACTATTTAAAGAAACAACTGAAGGCATATTAGAGTGGCATCCGGTAGGAGCATTAGCAACTTTGCCAATGGCGGAAGGCGACCGAACCAATTTGCAATTTGCCGCAAACCAGCAGGGGGTTCAATATGGAACATTTTATTACACCCCTGAGTTCCAGCTGATTAAAGAAAGCATCCAATCATCAATTGAAGAGGTGAATCATCCGAATGAATAATCATGTAGAAGAAACCGAGTTAATCATTATTACAGGAATGTCGGGTGCCGGAAAAACAGTAGCGATCCAAAGTTTCGAAGATTTAGGGTTCTTTACAATTGACAACTTACCCCCAACATTATTACCTACTTTTCTTAAGTTGATGAGAGATTCTGGGAAATCGATGAAGCGCGTAGCAGCAGTTATGGATCTACGCGGAGGCGACTTTTTTGATAGCCTTGTCGATGCAATTGACGATTTGTCGAAAGAACCAAACGTTTCAATTACCATCTTATTTTTAGATGCGGAAAACGAAGCATTAGTTAGTCGGTATAAAGAGTCAAGAAGATCTCATCCTTTATCACCGGGTGGATTGGTTTTGGGAGGCATAAAAAAAGAACGCGACATGTTAAGCGATCTCCAAGGTCGCGCCCAACACATATACAATACATCTAATATGACCCCTCGGCAGTTAAAAGAACGAATTACTTCTGATTTTTCGTCAAAAACAAGCAATGTTTTTACAGTAAACGTCATGTCTTTTGGCTTTAAACACGGCATGCCAATAGATGCTGATTTAGTGTTCGACGTTCGCTTTTTGCCAAATCCATATTATATAGAAGAGTTAAAGCCATTATCAGGACTTGATAAGGGCGTATCGAATTATGTATTAAAATGGCAAGAAACGCAAACGCTTATTCAGAAGTTGACAGATCTTCTGCAATTCATGATTCCACAATACAAACGCGAAGGAAAAGCACAACTGGTCATTGCATTTGGTTGTACGGGAGGTCAACACCGTTCAGTTACGTTGGCAGAGTATTATGGTAAACTCCTCGCAAAAAACAATAAAGTTATCGTTACACATAGAGACGTAAAAACCAGAAAGGAATGAGCGCATGGAACGTAACCAGCACCGGAAACGCGTCGTCATATTAGGCGGCGGCACCGGACTTTCCACATTGTTGAGGGGCTTGAAATTGTACCCGTTAGATTTGACGGCTATCGTAACCGTTGCAGACGATGGTGGAAGTTCAGGACGTTTACGAGATGATCTAGATATTCCTCCACCAGGAGATATCCGCAATGTCATGGCAGCATTATCAGATACGGAACCGTTAGTTGCTGAGATGTTCCAATATCGTTTTAAACACTCTTTAGATCTTGATGGTCATTCATTAGGAAATTTAATGCTGGCTGCTTTAACGGATATTACAGGAGATTTTTCTCACGCAGTTCGAGAGATGAGTCGTGTGTTAAGTGTAAACGGAACCGTTTTACCGGCCGCGAACCAAATTGTTACGTTAAGTGCAGAACTAGAAGATGGTACGATTATCGAAGGCGAATCCAAAATACCTGCGTACTTACAACCGATTAAACGTGTTTTTATTGAGCCCTATGATGTAAAAGCGTTGCCAGCAACGATTGCGGCCATTGAAAATGCAGATGTCATTGTAGTTGGACCCGGTTCTTTATATACCAGTATTTTGCCGAATTTGTTAGTGAAAGATATAAAAAAAGCTGTAATTGCTGCAAAGGCAAAGAAAATCTATATTTGTAATTTAATGACTCAAGCAGGCGAGACGTATAAGTACACGGCTTCTGACCATGTGAAAGCATTGTATGATCACGTAGGCGAAAGTTTTCTAGATGCTATATTGCTTGATAAAGTACAAATGCCAGCAACGATTGCTGAGCGGTATGAAAAAGAACAAGCATGGCCAGTTGAATATGACGAAGAACGCCTTAAAAAAATGGGTCTTGAAGTTTATCGGAAAGACATTGCTAATATTTCTGGTGAAACTGTACGTCACGAACCGACAAAAGTCGCAGAATGGCTATTTGAATATGCTGATGGTCATACCAGTGAAGATTCGAAGCAGCTATATTTTTAATGCTTTGAAAGGGGGAACGAATTTTGTCTTTTGCATCCGAAACTAAAAAAGAAATGACACAAATTGAAATCGATGATTGTTGTGGGAAGGCAGAGCTTTCTGCAATGATCCGGATGAACGGCACGTTATCGTTTTCCAATCGGCAACTAAGCCTGGATATCCAAACCGAAAATGCGGCAATTGCTCGTCGTATATACACCCTATTAAAACGGTTTTACAAAGCTTATCCTGTCGAATTGCTCGTCAGAAAGAAAATGCGTTTAAAAAAGAACAATATTTACATTTGCCGAATCCGTGAAGGTGCTAAGCAAGTTCTTGAAGACTTAGAAATCCTGACAGAAGGTTTTCAATTTCAACACCAAATTGTTAAGAGTTTGATCGAAAAGGATTGTTGCAAACGTTCTTATTTGAGAGGTGCATTTTTAGCAGGTGGGTCGGTTAACAACCCCGAAACCTCTTCTTATCATTTAGAAATCTATTCTCTTTACAAAGACCATGCGGACTCTTTAGTGGAATTGATGAACAAATTTCACTTAAATAGCAAAACAATTGAACGAAAAAAAGGGTTTGTCACTTACTTAAAAGAAGCAGAAAAAATCGCTGATTTTTTGAGTATTACCGGTGCGCATTCAGCTCTTTTGAAATTCGAAGATGTACGGATTATTCGAGATATGCGAAATAGTGTAAATCGTTTAGTCAATTGTGAAACCGCTAACTTAAATAAGACGATTGATGCTGCTTTACGACAAGTAGAGAACATTCGCTTTATCGACCAAGCAATTGGAATCGATCAATTGCCAGAGAGATTACGAGAAATCGCTCGACTTCGTGTAGAATATCAAGATGTGACGCTAAAAGAGCTAGGTGAGATGGTCTCTGGTGGGACAGTAAGTAAGTCAGGTGTCAATCACCGGCTGCGGAAAATTGATGAGATTGCAACGTCCTTGAGAAATGGAGAAATGATCGGCCACTAACAATTGGCTGTTCTTTCATATAGAAGATAGTTAAGTTTTAGAGGAGGGTCCGTATGGTTGAAAAACAAGTAAAAGTACTATTAAAAACAGGTCTGCAAGCAAGGCAAGCCGCTTTGTTTGTTCAAGAAGCAAACCGTTACAGCGCCGATATTTACTTAGAAAAAGACAGTAAAAAAGTGAATGCAAAAAGCATCATGGGAGTTATGAGTCTAGCAATCAGCAAAGGAACAGATGTTAAAATTTTTGCTGATGGATTGGACGAAGAAAAAGCAGTGGATTCTTTATCGCAAATCATGGAACAAGAAGTGTAAGTTTTAGAAGGTCAGACACCATTATTTACACAAACATAGAAAAAATCACAGCCAAGTAGGCTGTGATTTTTTTATACATCTTTTTTGTGATTTTCAGGTAATTTGCTGCGAGTAATAACTTGGTCGATCAAACCGTATTCTAGCGCACGTTCAGCTGTCATAAAGTTATCGCGGTCTGTATCTTTCGCAATCACGTCAATTGGTTGACCAGTACGTTCAGAAAGAATTTGGTTCAACTTTTCACGAAGGTGTAAAATGCGTTTTGCTGCAATTTCGATTTCAGTCGCTTGTCCTTGTGCACCACCAAGAGGTTGGTGAATCATAACTTCAGCATTTGGAAGAGCAAGGCGTTTGCCTTTTGTTCCAGCTGCAAGTAGGAAAGCTCCCATTGAAGCGGCCATACCGATACAGATTGTTTGAACATCTGGACGGATAAATTGCATAGTATCATAAATTGCCATACCGGCTGTGATGCTACCGCCTGGGCTGTTGATGTAAATTGAAATGTCTTTATCTGGATCTTCTGCTTCTAAAAACAGCAACTGTGCAACAATTGAGTTTGCAACATTATCGTCAATCGCGCTTCCCAGCATGATGACACGGTCTTTTAACAAACGTGAGTAAATATCATAAGCACGTTCGCCTCGGCTAGTTTGTTCAATTACTGTAGGAATTAAGTTCATAAAATAGTTCCTCCTCGATTAAGTGATTTGCAAACAATGCTGAAAGTTCTCTCAGCTGTACTATTATCATACACATCATGGTCAATGAAGGTCAAATCTAACGAATTAAAAAATGCAGCTTGATTATGTTCCAATATTTTCGTATAATAGAAAAGTCGCGAATAGCGAAAACGCCCTCGTAGTGTAATGGATCACACGTAAGATTCCGGTTCTTAAAATGGAGGTTCGATTCCTTCCGAGGGCATTCCAAAACTACCAGACTCTGCTCACCTGAATAGGTGGACAGAGTTTTTTGTATTTAGAATCTTTGTTTACGCTAAAAGAGGCAAAGGGAATAGTTAGTAAAGATAAAAGCCAAAAGGAGGACGAAGAATGTTTACGCTATATACTCGTGCTAACTGTCCGCTTTGTGATGAAGCTAAGTTAATGATGCAACTTGTTAACGAAGATATTCCGTTTTCTTATAAAGAAGTAGATATTGAAAGTGATGATGCATTACACGAAAAATATATGCTAATGATTCCTGTCTTAGAAAAAGATAACGAAATATTAGTATACGGCAATATCGGTTATGTAGAACTAGTAGAAGCGTTAGAAAATTAACGCTTCTTTTTATTTGCAATTAAAAGAAAGATTGGGTAGAATGAATTTAGTGGGACGCAAAATTAAAGAGTGGGACGAAAATTGTCCAACAAGAACGGAGTGAAAATATGGATGCATTATCTGTTGCTCAGCAAAAGCTGATGCCGGAAATGTCCGAACTCCTAAAAAAACGTTATCAAATTTTACAAATAATAAGTTTAGAACAACCAATCGGCAGGCGAACATTGTGTGAAGTTGCCGGAGGCACAGAACGTGAAATCAGAAAAGAAACAGACTTGCTGAGAAAACAGCAGTTGATTGAGATGAAGACGGCAGGTATGAAAGTTACTTCGCAAGGATTGGAAGTACTAGACAGACTGAAAGTGTTTATCCGTGAAATTTCCGGACTGACAGACATGGAAGTACAGCTGCAATCGATTTTAGGAATCTCAAAAGTGGTTATTTTGCCGCAAAATTCCGATGAAATTCCAGCTGTGAAATCCCACATCGGCAAAGAAGCAGCCAGATTACTTGAAACTGTATTTGGTCGCTACAAGAAAATTGCCGTAACAGGCGGTAGCACGATGGCCGCCATTTCTAAAGAATTATCGATTGGGAAATCTGATCGAACGCTTCAGTTCATCGCAGCACGTGGTGGACTTGGAGAAGATGTTTTGCACCAAGCCAATACCATCGCAGCGGCATTTGCTGAAAAAACAGGTGGTTCTTTTAAAACACTTTATTTGCCGGATCACTTAAGTGCAGAGGCATTTGAAATGATGATGAAAGAACCTGTCATCAAGGAAATGATGGACTTGTATGATCAAACGGATGTTGTTGTGCACGGAATTGGTGATGCAGAAGAAATGGCGGTTCGCCGTCACTCTTCTTTAGAAGAAGTGAAAATGATTCGTTCAGGCGGAGCGGTGAGTGAGGCTTTTGGCTATTATTTCGATAAAGACGGAAAAATTGTTTATCGTATCCGCACAGCGGGCATTCAGTTAGAGCAGGTGCAAAAAGCAAAAACGGTGTTGGCAGTTGCTGGTGGTGAATCAAAAGCAAGAGCGATTTTGTCTTATGCTAAAAATGCAGCCGGTCCGACAGTGTTGATCACAGACGAGGGTGCTGCACGAAAAATTATTGATCTAACTAAAAAATTGGAGGAATTATAAATGACTTTAAAATTAGCAATTAACGGATTTGGACGTATTGGACGTATTGTATTTCGTCAAGCTTTAACAAATGACGAAGTAGAAGTGGTAGCAGTAAATGATTTAACAGATGCAAAAATGCTTGCACATCTTTTGAAATACGATTCAGTTCACGGAATTTTAGATGCTGAAGTTTCAGTTGACGGAGACAACATTGTCGTTAACGGCAAAACAATCCGCGTATTTTCTGAAAAAGATCCAGCAAACCTTCCTTGGGGCGAGCACGGCGTAGACATCGTTGTTGAATCTACTGGATTCTTCACTGATCCTGCTTCTGCTTCTAAACACATCGAAGCTGGCGCGAAAAAAGTTATCGTATCTGCTCCTGGTAAAGGCGGCATGAAGACACTTGTTATGGGTGTAAACCATGAATCTTATGACCCAGCAGAACATGATGTTATTTCAAACGCTTCATGTACTACAAACGGACTTGCAGGAATGGCAAAAGTATTGAATGAACGTTTTGGCATCAAGCACGCTATGATGACAACAATTCATTCTTATACAAATGACCAAATTCTTTTAGACTCTCCGCACAGTGACTTCCGTCGTGCACGTGCAGCTGCAGAATCAATGATTCCGACAACAACTGGAGCAGCTTTAGCAGTTGCAAAAGTATTGCCTGAATTAGAAGGCAAAATTGATGGGATGGCAATCCGCGTTCCAACACCAAACGTTTCTCTTATCGATTTAGTTGCTCACCTTGAAAAAGATGTAACTGTCGAAGACGTAAACAATGCGTTAAAAGAAGCAGCAGAAAACGAATTAAAAGGGTTAATGGATTACAGCGATCTACCGCTTGTTTCTAGAGACTATAACGGCAACACAGCATCAGCTACAATCGATGGCCAGTCTACAATGATGGTTGGCGATAACATGGTTAAAGTTCTTTCTTGGTACGATAACGAGTCTGGTTACTCTAGCCGTTGTGTTGACCTTGCGCTTCATATGTATAAAACGGGATTGTAATCTCGAAATTATAGCTTAATTACCAATGAACCTCTATAATAAAAGAGGGTAATAGGGGCGGGGAACTTACCCCGCTCCTTATTTTTTTGAATACAAATAGGAGGTATTTTCATGCAGCAGAAAATGACCATGAAAGATTTGGATTTAAAAGGGAAACGCGTATTTTGCCGAGTCGATTTCAACGTACCGATGTCAGAAGGTAAAGTCACGGATGATACAAGAATTCGTGCAGCTGTGCCAACAATCGAATACTTAGTCGAACAAGGTGCAAAAGTAATTTTGGCTAGCCATTTAGGTCGTCCAAAAGGTGAAGTCAATGAAGAAATGAGACTTGCTGCGACAGGCGTCCGTTTAGGCGAATTGTTACATAAAGAAGTGAAAAGCCTAAACGAATCGATTGGTGAAGAAGTTGAAAAAGAAATTTCATCGATGCAAGAAGGCGACATTGTTTTACTTGAAAATGTTCGTTTCCATGCAGGCGAAGAAAAAAATGACGAAGAGCTTTCAAAAGCATTTGCATCGTTAGCAGATGTATTTGTTAATGACGCATTTGGTGCAGCTCACCGTGCCCATGCTTCAACGGCAGGTATTGCGAGTCATTTGCCGGCCGTGTCTGGCTTATTGCTTGAAAAAGAATTAGACGTTTTAGGTAAAGCATTATCAGAGCCAGATCGTCCGTTTACGGCAATTATCGGTGGGGCAAAAGTAAAAGACAAAATTGGTGTCATTGATCATTTATTAGACAAAGTGGATAATTTGATCATTGGCGGAGGATTATCGTATACGTTTATCAAAGCGCAAGGCTATGAAATCGGAGATTCTCTTGTTGAAGAAGATAAATTAGACTTAGCCAATTCGTTCATCGAAAAAGCAAAACAAAAAGGCGTTAAGTTTTATTTGCCGGTAGATGCAACAGTGGCAAATGAATTTTCAAAAGACGCTGAAACAAAAAGTGTGAAAATCACAGAAATCCCAGCAGACTGGATGGGCTTAGACATTGGTCCTGAAACAGTTGCATTGTATTCAGATGTTATTAAAAATTCAAAATTGATCATCTGGAACGGACCAATGGGTGTGTTTGAAATGCCGGCATTTGAAAATGGCACAAAATCAGTGGCAAAAGCAATGGCTGAAACTTCAGGCTACACCGTAATTGGTGGGGGAGATTCTGCAGCGGCTGTTGAAAAATTTGATGTAGCTGAGAAAATGGATCATATCTCTACAGGCGGTGGCGCTTCGCTAGAGTTTATGGAAGGCAAGGATTTACCTGGCGTTAGTGCGTTAACCGATAAATAAATCGTTCAATTGAAAGGGAGTGCTTTTGTGAGAAAACCAATTATTGCAGGAAACTGGAAAATGTACAAAACAGCAACAGAGGCAAAACAATTTGTCGAAGAAGTAAACGGCTTAGTACCGAATGCTGAAAAACTGGATGCTGTTATTTGCGCACCAGCATTATTCTTAGCGCAACTCGTTATTTCTTCAGAAGAAAGTGCGCTTCAAATTGGCGCACAGACTATGTCTGAGCAAGACGAAGGTGCTTTTACAGGAGAAATCAGCCCTGTCCAATTAGCGGATATTGGCGTGAAATACGTTATTATTGGTCACTCTGAACGCCGCCAATATTTCAATGAAACAGATGAAACGGTAAACCAAAAAGTCAAAGCGGCTTTTGCTCACGGTTTAGTTCCGATTTTATGTGTTGGTGAAACACTTGAACAGCGTGAAAATGGTGAAACAGGATCTGTTGTCGAAGCACAAGTGGAAAAAGGGATTTCTGGGTTGTCAGAAGAGCAAATTACGCAATTAGTTATTGCTTATGAACCTATTTGGGCAATCGGAACAGGTAAAACAGCTACTGCTGAAGATGCAAACGAGGTTTGCGGAATTGTCCGCAAAAAAGTGGCATCGTTATATGAAGATCAAACAGCTGAACAACTTCGCATTCAATACGGCGGCAGTGTAAAACCTGCAAATGTCGATGAATTGATGGGTATGGAACATATTGACGGAGCATTAGTTGGCGGTGCCAGCTTAGAAGTCGAGTCTTTTGTGAAGTTGTTGGAGGCTGGTTCAAATGCGTAAAACCGAACATCCAGCGGCGCTCATCATTTTAGATGGATTTGGTTGTCGTGAAGAAACCTTCGGAAATGCTGTTGCACAAGCTAAAAAACCCAACTTCGATCGCCTATGGAAAGAATATCCACATGAAATGCTGACAGCTTCAGGTGAAGCTGTCGGGTTACCAGATGGACAAATGGGTAATTCTGAAGTTGGCCATTTGAACATTGGTGCTGGACGTATTGTTTACCAAAATTTAACACGTATTAATAAAGCAATTCGTGAAGGTGATTTTTTCGAAAATCCTGCATTTCTTGAAGCAATTGCTAACGCTAAAAACAATGGCAAAGCACTTCACATTTTAGGCTTATTATCTGATGGTGGTGTACACAGTCATTACTCTCATCTTTTTGCTTTATTGGAACTTGCAAAACAACAAGGACTAACTAAAGTATATGTACACGGTTTCCTTGATGGTCGAGACGTAGGACCAAAATCTGCGCTTGAATATGTAGAAGAAACCGAAAAGCAGATGAAAGAAATTGGTGTTGGTAAATTTGCGTCAATTAGCGGACGATATTATGCAATGGACCGTGACAAGCGTTGGGAACGTGTAGAGTTAGCGTACCGAGTGTTAGTTGATGGAGTTGGCAAAACAGCAGAATCGGCAACAGCGGGCATCACGTCATCTTATGACGAAGACGTGGTGGATGAATTTGTAGTTCCTTTTGCAATTGAAGAAGATGGCAAACCGGTTGCAACAATTGATTCTGAAGACTCGTTAATCTTCTTCAACTTCCGACCAGATCGTTCAATTCAAATGACTTCGGCGTTTATTCGTGAAGATTTCAACGGATTTTCGTTAAGCGATAAACACCCTAAAAACTTAAGCTATATCACATTTACTTCTTATAGCGAAGAATTACCAACGCGTGTTGCGTTTGATACATTAAACTTAGAAAACACGATTGGTGAAGTTTTATCTTCAAATGGCTTAACTCAGTTGCGTATTGCAGAAACTGAGAAATATCCACACGTAACATTCTTTATGAGCGGCGGGCGCGAAGAAATTTTCCCAGGGGAAGATCGAATTTTAGTCGATTCACCAAAAGTAGCGACTTACGATTTGCAGCCAGAAATGAGTGCTTACGAAGTAACTGATCGTTTAGTTGAGCAAATTGAAGCGGGCGCACACGATGCGATCATCTTGAACTTTGCAAACCCAGACATGGTCGGTCACAGTGGTATGCTCGAACCGACAATGCGAGCTATTGAAGTAGTAGACGAATGTCTAGGTCGCATAGTAGATGCGCTACATGCGCAAGGCGGCTCGGCACTTATTACGGCTGACCATGGCAATGCTGACGAGGTTCGTACGTTAGAAGGGCTACCTATGACGGCACATACTACGAACCAAGTACCGGTGATTTTGACGAAGTCAAGTCATGAACTTCGCAAAGGTGGCATTCTTGCCGACCTAGCACCAACTATTTTGAAAATGCTAGATGTTGAACAACCGGTTGAAATGACCGGAAAACCATTATATTAAAGGGAGCTGTTTTAATTGCCAATTATTACACACATTCAAGCACGCGAAATTTTAGATTCACGAGGAAACCCAACAATCGAAGTTGAAGTATTCACAGAAAGCGGAGCTTTTGGTCGCGCAATCGTACCATCAGGTGCGTCTACGGGTGAACACGAAGCAGTAGAACTACGTGATGGCGATAAGAGCCGCTACCTTGGTAAAGGTGTATTAAAAGCAGTAGAACACGTTGACGGTGAAATTGCTGAAGCATTAGAAGAAAAATATTCAGTGCTTGACCAAGTATCAATCGATAAAGCATTGATCGAATTAGATGGTACAGAAAACAAAGGTCGTTTAGGCGCAAACGCAATTCTTGGGGTTTCTCTAGCAGTTGCACACGCTGCAGCTAACTACTTAGATATGCCTTTATACCAATACTTGGGTGGCTTTAACGCTAAACAATTGCCAGTTCCAATGATGAACATCTTAAATGGTGGCGAACACGCTGATAACAACGTCGACATCCAAGAATTTATGGTAATGCCTGTTGGAGCAAAATCGTTCCGTGAAGCTGTTCAAATGGGTGCAGAAATTTTCCATAACTTAAAAGCTGTACTTAAAGAAAAAGGCTATAACACTTCTGTTGGGGATGAAGGCGGATTTGCTCCGAACTTAGGATCGAATGAAGAAGCATTAACAACAATTATGGAAGCAATCGAAAAAGCTGGATACAAGCCAGGTTCAGATATCTTACTAGCAATGGATGTTGCGTCTTCTGAAATCTACGATAAAGAAAAAGGCGTTTACAACTTGCCTGGAGATAACACAGTAAAAACTTCTGCTGAAATGGTTGATTGGTACGAAGAGCTTTGCAACAAGTACCCAATCATTTCGATTGAAGATGGCTTGGATGAAAACGACTGGGCTGGACATAAATTGTTAACCGAACGTATCGGCGACCGCGTGCAATTAGTGGGTGACGATTTATTCGTTACAAACACGAAGAAATTGTCTCAAGGAATTGAAGAAGGTGTCGCTAACTCAATCTTGATCAAAGTTAACCAAATCGGTACACTGACGGAAACGTTTGATGCGATCGAAATGGCAAAACGTGCTGGCTATACAGCAGTAATCAGCCACCGTTCAGGTGAGTCAGAAGATGTTACAATTGCAGACATCGCTGTTGCAACAAATGCTGGACAAATTAAAACAGGCGCGCCATCTCGTACAGACCGCGTTGCGAAATACAACCAATTATTACGCATCGAAGATCAATTGTTCGAAACAGGCCAGTACCTTGGATTAAAAACTTTCTATAACTTGAAAAAATAAAGTTGTAAAAAGTAGAGTTGATTGGAGTTAATCATCAGCAAATCAAATTCTCTAATATATCTTTTAGAAAATAGAAGGCATTTGCCTTCTATTTTCTATTTCTATTGTCACCGGTCACAATGTTTGGTAAACTTAATTTTGTTGTGAATGTTCGTTTCAGGAGGTGGAATTTATGCATACGTTGTTAATGACATTACTCGTCATCGTATCGCTCGCATTAATCGTAGTCGTTTTATTGCAATCTGGAAAAAGTGCAGGTCTTTCAGGAGCCATCTCCGGTGGAGCAGAGCAACTTTTCGGTAAGCAAAAAGCTCGTGGCTTGGACTTAGTCTTACACCGAGTAACGATTGTACTTGCTGCCTTATTCTTTATTCTGGCTATTGCCGTAACGAAAGTTTAATGTAGATGATTAAATCGCCTGACCATACATGGTTAGGCGTTTTCTTTTAGTATTAGAATGGAGGAGTTTTCATGCGAGTTTCGCAACCAAAACCATTTTTCTTTAAAAAAGGCCCACGGGCAGTAATTCTTTTGCATGGCTTTACAGGAAATTCAGCAGATGTTCGGATGTTGGGACGTTTTCTTGAAACCAATGGATATACAAGCATAGCACCACATTACGCAGGACATGGCGTGGCACCAGAAGAATTGGTTGGCACAGGCCCAGCGGATTGGTGGAAAGACGTAGAGCAAGCGTATGATACGTTAATCGAAGAAGGCTATACTGAAATTGCAGTAGCCGGTTTGTCGCTTGGCGGCGTATTTAGCTTGAAATTAGGGTATACAAAGCCTATCAAGGGCATTGTTTCGATGTGTGCACCAATGAATATGAAATCTACTGATTTGATGTATCAAGGTGTATTGAAATATGCGCGCGATTATAAGAACTATGAAGGAAAAAGCGATGAAGTTATCGAAAAAGAAATAGAGGCTTTTCAAGAAAAGCCGATGGAATCATTGGCTGATTTGCGTGCCTTGGTTGCAGATGTAAAAGAGCATGTAGATCACATTTATGCGCCTTTATTCGTTGTTCAAGGTAGATTAGATACCGTAATTGATACAGATTCAGCTAATGTCATTTATAATAACTCAGAATCGACCGACAAACACATAAAATGGTACGAAAATTCCGGTCACGTTATTACGCTCGATAAAGAAAAAAAGCAATTGCACGAAGACATTCTCACATTTCTTGAATCGTTAGATTGGAGTGTGTGAACTGTTATAAAGGAGGAGTTAGATTTGGGGAATCCCGAAAAATCATTAGAACAGCGCTTATTGGTGTTTATGCGTGAAGAAGCTTATAAACCGCTGACTGTACAAGAAATAGAAGAACAATTCGGCTTTGAAGATGCTGATGAGTTTACAGAGTTAGTCAAAACATTAGTAAGGTTAGAAGAATCGGGAACACTCGTCCGCTCAAGATCTAACCGATATGGCGTGCCAGAACGCATGAATGTTATGCGCGGCAAATTCATCGGACATCCAAAAGGATTTGGCTTTGTTGCCCCAGAAGAAGCAGGATTAGACGATGTCTTTATCCCGCCTACTGAAGTGAATGGCGCAATTAATGGAGATACTGTATTAATCCGTATATCAGAAGGCTCTTCAGGAGATCGCCGGGAAGGCGCAATTATTCGGATTATTGAACGTGGAACGACAAAAGCAGTTGGAACGTTCCAAGAAAACAAAGGTTTTGGTTTTGTTGTAACCGATGACAAAAAAATGAATATGGATATTTTTATTGCAAAAGACGACACGTTAGGAGCTGTAGACGGTCATAAAGTTGTAGTAGAAATTACTGGATGGCCAGAAGGCAGAATGTCTGCCACGGGCATGGTAACGCAAATTCTTGGTCACAAAAACGATCCGGGTGTCGATATTCTTTCTATTATTCATAAATACGGCATCGAAACAGAATTTCCACCAGATGTACTAGAACAAGCGAATAATGTACCAGACCAAATTGATCCAGCAGATCTAAACAATCGTCGTGATTTACGCGAAGAACAAATCGTAACGATTGATGGAGCGGATGCTAAAGATTTAGATGATGCCGTTCAAGTAGTAAAATATGAAGACGGTACGTATAAATTAGGCGTTCACATCGCGGACGTTAGTCATTACGTAACGGAAGGCTCTCCAATTGACCGCGAAGCTTATGATCGTGCTACGAGTATTTATTTGACGGATCGTGTGATTCCAATGATTCCACATCGCTTATCGAACGGAATTTGCTCGTTAAATCCACAAGTAGACCGTTTAACATTGTCATGTGAAATGATTTTCAATGACAAAGGTGAAGTGCAATCACATGAAATTTTCCAAAGTGTCATTAACACGTCCGCTCGTATGACCTACACGGATGTTTACGAAATTTTAGAGCAAGACAACCAAGAACTGAAAGAACAATATAGCGAATTAGTGCCTATGTTTGAATTGATGAAAGAATTAGCAGAAGTTCTTCGCACAAAACGTATGCGCCGCGGAGCTATTGATTTTGACTTTAAAGAGTCGAAAGTATTAGTCGATGAAAACGGCTATCCAGTAGATGTTGTGATTCGCGAACGTACAGTTTCGGAACGTTTAATCGAAGAATTTATGCTAGCTGCCAATGAAACAGTAGCTGAGCATTTTCATAACATGGAAGTTCCGGCAATTTACCGTATTCACGAAGATCCAAAACCAGAAAAGTTACAACGCTTTTTCGAATTTGTTACGAACTTTGGAATTGTGGTAAAAGGTTCTGGTACACAAATTCATCCGCGTGCTTTGCAAGAAATTGTTGAATCCATTGCAGGAACACCGGAAGAACCGGTTATTTCCACAATGATGTTGCGTTCAATGCAACAAGCGAAATACTCTGCTGAAAGTTTAGGTCATTTTGGTTTATCAACCGAATTTTATACACATTTCACATCACCAATTCGTCGTTACCCCGATTTAATCGTGCATCGCTTGATCCGCACATATTTAATCGAAAAAGACTTGTCGAAAAAAACAATTGCTTATTGGGATGCCAATATGGATGATATTGCAACGCATACGTCAGAACGTGAACGCCGCGCAGTAGAAGCAGAACGCGACACGGATGCATTGAAGAAATCACAATTCATGGCTGATAAAATCGGTGAACAGTTTACAGGAATTATTTCTTCAGTAACGAATTTCGGTTTGTTTATCGAACTGCCGAATACGATTGAAGGCTTGGTGCACGTATCTAATATGACGGATGATTATTACCGTTTTGACGATCGCAGCATGATGATGATAGGTGAACGTTCAAACCGCCAATTCCGTATTGGTGACGAAATTGAAATTAAAGTCATCGGTGTTAAACCTGAGGAATCATCAATTGATTTTGAAATTGTCGGCATGGTGCAAACACCTCGTCGCACAAGAAAAGATCAACCAAAAGTGATTCGTGCAAACAAAAAAGATGGCGCTGGGAAACCAGGACGTGATGGCAAAAAGCCAGAAGGCGGCGGTCCAACACGCAAGCCGAAAAACAAAAAGAAAAAGTTTTATGAAAATGTAGCAAAACAAGGACGCAAAAAGAAAAAATAAAAAACGGCTCTAGAGCCGTTTTTTGAATCTAGTTGAGGTGAAACCACATGGCCAAAGGAGAAGGCAAAGTAATTGCCCAAAACAAGAAAGCCGGTTTTGATTTCTTTATTGAAGAAACAATCGAAGCGGGTATCGTCTTGCAAGGAACCGAGATTAAGTCCGCACGAAACGGCAAAGTCCAATTAAAAGATTCGTTTGTACGAATTCGTAATGGCGAAGCTTGGATTTCAAATATGCACATCAGCCCTTATGATCAAGGCAATCAGTTTAACCACGACCCTACACGGTCGCGTAAATTGTTGTTGCACAAAAAGCAAATTGCGAATTTATTGGCGCATTCAAAAGTGCAAGGCTCTGCAATCATTCCACTGAAAATGTATTTGAAAGATGGATTTGCTAAAGTATTGCTCGGTGTTGGTAAGGGTAAGAAAAACTACGACAAACGAGAAGACTTGAAGAAAAAAGACGCAAAACGAGAAATCGACCGTGCGATGAAAGAACGTAACCGCTAAGACTTGATGTCTGACCATTGGTACTTTATAATGGGTTTATAGCACATGAAGCTGTTTATACATCTTCCGTGTCTCTTTTAATGAGGGGACGTTACGGATTCGACAGGGATGATCTGGGCTTGAGTTGCGCGTCGGAGGGCCGTCTTCGTCACAAACGCATTTATAACAACTGGCAAAACAAACCAAAACCTAGCATTCGCAGCGTAAGCTCGGATCTGCTTTATCTATCCATCGCCCATGTGGCTAGGTAAAGCTCAACTTTAGTGGGATACACCGTTTGCTACCATCTGAGGCAACCGGGAGAGATTCTCAGATTAGTGCCCAGGACGCCTGCTTATCGGCAGAATGGCGCATGAAACCTTAATAGATGAGCTACACGCGTAGATGCTTAAGTAGCGGAGTTTCTGGACGCGGGTTCGACTCCCGCCGTCTCCATAGTGAGATAGCTGCTAAATGCAGTGGTATCAAGGTTTTAATGAGTTAGGGATATTGTACGGGAGTTGAACTCTTGTGTGATATCCCTATTTTCATCCCTACATATTTTATCGAGTTTATTTCATGGACCTTCTAATTCAAATAATGAATTGGGAGGTTTTTTTGTGTTTAAAAGTAGAAAGAATGGAATATTTGCAGTTGGTGAAGATATGGTAGTGTCAATTCCATCTCGTGAAAGTAGTAAAAAGAGTGATAGCTTAACAATAGGTAATGCACTCGAGACCATATTTCAACAAATGAAGATTAGCGGAAACCGTCCACGTACAATAGAAAGCTATAAGTATATTTTCAATCAGTTTATTGAAATGACTTTAATAAAGAACGTTGATGAAATTACTATTGATTCAATCTATCATTATCTAGACGCTGTGCAAGTATCACCGAGTACTAAGTTAATTCGTTTAAAATCTATTAAAGCTGTGTTAAGTAAATTCTTTGATAATGGGTGGATTAAAGAAAAGTTCTGGAATAACATCCATATCAAAATTGATAAGGAAGTTAAAAAAGGAACTAAGGAGTCAGATATTGAAATGCTACTTGCGGTTATTGACCAAAGTACATTCATCGGATTTCGTGATGCAGCAGCTATCAAATTGATGTATACAACTGGTATACGAATAAAAACCTTAGGGGAACTAAAAGAACGTCACATTGACTTTGATAGTCTTTATTTAAACCTTGATGGGTCAACATTGAAGAATCACAAGTACTTAAAACTTCCTATAAATGAAGAGATAGCTGCTATTTTTAAAATACTAATAAAGTTAAATGAGGGTATAAGGGGGCATTATGGAACAGAGAATAAAAATGTCTTTATTACTCAAAATGGTTTACCAATGAATTCAAGTAAATCTTCAAATTGTGCTATTTCTAAACAGCTAAACAAATATTCCAAAAGGTATAATTTGAAAAATATCAATGCACATGCAATTAGGAGAGGTTATGCTAAGAATCTTCTTGAAAAAGGTGCTAGCGTAGCACTTATAAGTAAAGCATTAGGACATTCAGATTTAGCTGTTACTACACAGTATTTAGATTTAGATGTAGAGGAAGTAGCTACAGATTTAAGGAATTTTATATAACACAATATGCAGTCTTAAAATAATTTCAACCTTAAGTGCCTAAATGTTGTTTATTTAGGTGCTTTTTATTTTTATTTGAAGAACATTTTCCTAGTACAGAAAGAAGTAAATTTATTTCATAACATTATTTACATAACGTGTCCTAAAAATAAAAGTATTTGCAAGTAGGTAAGTGTAACAAGAAGCAAATACAAACTACGGGGAGACATGTTATGGAATCATTAGTTAAGAGAAAAAATAATATTACTGTCGTTGATTCAATTATGGGAAGCGGTAAAACAAGTTGGGCTATTCATTATATAAACACGAGTCCAAAATGTAAAAAGTTTATCTTTATTACACCCTATTTGACGGAAATACAAAGAGTTATTGAGAAAACTAATAAATCTTTTATCCAGCCACTGCCAAAAGGGAAGAGAAGTAAATTAGAATCTTTGAAGAACGCTATAGTGAACGGAGATAATATTGTCTCAACTCACGCCCTCTTTAAAAGATGTGATTCAGAACTTATTCAACTATTAGAAGCTGAAAACTACACTTTGATTTTGGATGAAGTAATAGACGTGATTGATGAAATCAATATCACAAAAGACGATATCAAAATCCTTCTAAATTCCGTTGATGAAAATGGAGAGAAAATCATTTCTATAGGAGATAAAGGAGAAGTAAAATGGAATGCTAAAAGTTACGGTTATGGTAACTATCAATCTGTAAGAAATATAGCTAATTCAGGGAATCTAGTTTTATTTGATGAAAGCAAAATGTACTGGCTTTTTCCAGCAGAAATTTTTGAATCTTTTACTCAAATATATATATTAACTTACATGTTTGAAGGGCAAGTACAATCATATTATTATCAGCTATTTAAGATTGATTATAGATTAAAATCTGTAGGATATGAGAAAGAAAAAGGATATTATCTCAAAGAGTATGAAGGTAGAATGAACGAAAATCGTAAGCAGCTTAAATCACTAATAAACATTTATTATTCTTCTCCTTCTGATAATAGGGACATGAACAAAATTGGCGAAAAGTTTAATTCTTTTAGTAAAAGTTATTTAACGGAACAATTAAAAAGTCAAAAGTACAAAGATTTAATAAAGAAGAACAGCTACAACTTTTATCGTCATAAAGTAAAGTGTTCTACCAAAAAAGTTATTTGGACTAGTTTTAAAGACTATGAAAAAATATTAACTCCAGTTGGATTGAAGAAGAGTTTTGTACCTTTAAATGCAAGGGCAACTAATCAATATGCAGCTGCTACTACATGTATTTATTTATCTAATCGCTATATGAATCCTTTAATTAAACGATATTTTCAATCACATGGAATTAAGGTTAATGAAGAATTGTTTGCACTATCTGAGTTATTACAGTGGCTATTTCGTAGTGCTATACGTAAACAACAGAAAATAGATGTGTATATTCCGTCTAGTAGAATGAGAACTCTATTAGAGAAGTATTTAAATAACGAAATTTAATGCATAAAAAAACTAGCAAATAACTCTGCAAACACTGATATCAAGGCGTTTTTAAAGCGTTTCCTTAAAGAAAGAAAAATACACAATCACATTCCGAGGGATACAACTATCCCTCTCCTTGTGATAGTGCATGAATAGAAATAAATACGGAATTAGATATTAAAGGTGGGAGTGAAACGACCACATATGTAGCGTAGCGGAATATAGAGAGGAGTAATGAAATGAAATACAATAGTAGCTTGATGGATGGTATGATTAGATTAGCAATTAAGAACCAATTCGATATACAAGGTAAGCGTCTAACTAAAGATGATGTAATAGCATTAGCACTGCATGATTTGATAAAAGAACAAGAAAAAACACTCAAAAAAGGCTATGCAAATATGTGCAAGTAAAAAGTTACACAATAAGGGCACACCATGGGGGATGGGGGGACACTCGCCGCGACTAGTAGATGCACAATATACGCGGTGGTATCAAAACTTTTTATGCACAATTATTATATAGAAGGTAACTCTACATTGCTAGTGAATTTGAAAGCCGAATTGAGGAGGTTAGTTGTCTAGAAATAAAGTAAGTCATTAGGAGGGTAGTTTGATGAAGTTAAAGCATTTTATAATTGTAATTACTATAATATCAATTGTTATCTTTTTAGGTTCATTAACCGTAAATGGACTAGTTACATATTGGGGAAATAGTTTAAAGTGGGGAAGCGGTAGTAGAGATATTTGGATAGGCTTTTGGGGAAGTATATTAGGTGGTTTAGTTGGTAGTTTAGCGGTTATATTTACTACGTATTATTTGATTAGTAACGAAGATAGAAAGCAAAGAGATTTAATTTTGTTAAATTTAGAAATAGATACAATTAAACAAATTAACACAAACTTATCTACTCTTGAAAATTCTTTCAATAAATTTTCAGAGTTAGCAGAGGAATATATATATAAAGTCGGTAAAGATGTTTCAACATCAGAAGTTGCCGAAATTAAAGAGTTGATTTATAAGGAATTGCGGAAACTGGACAAATTAACTGGTAGGTTTTACAACAATGAAAGTTTTTACACTGAAGATATGAGTATTTTCAGCAATTTACTTTCGGACTTTAGAAGAAATGTGAAATACATAGGTTGGAAAGTTAGAGATTGTAATGATAAAAACGCTAGCAAAACTCTTGAGGATTTTATTGAACTTAATAATAAGGTTGAAGAAATTGTAGATGGACTGATAAAACATTTAAGTATTAGACACTTAGAAGAATATATTAAGTTTTCTGAAGCAAGAGGTTCGAAAAAAAATATTAGAGATAGTTTTAAAAGCGTATTAAGTAAAATAATAAAAGAAGAAAAATAAGTGTAAGAGAATTATACTCATCCTTCTTTTATTCTGTATTTATTTATACAGCTTTTAAAAATGGTTATTTTTTGGGGAAGAAAAGATGGACTGGAACGGGTATTAAAATGGAAGGACTAAAAGATAGTGAGGCGATAAAATGGAACTTGAACTTTATTCAAAGGGAGAAGTTATAGATTATGTTTATCAGTACTCGAAATATCATGGGAATTTATTGGTTTATTGTGAAAGAATAGCTAAAGAAGAAACAGCTAATGGATTCGCTACACTAATTTTTCTATTTAATATCACTGAAAATATATTTAAAGGTATTACTGAAGATTATGATGTTAATTTTTATGAAGTAATACATAATTTAAGAAATCAAAAGTATATCTCACGAGAAGAATATGTATTTCTTAATAAAGGGAAAACAAGTGTTAGGGGATTACGGAATATATTTGCACACGCAGATTTATCTAAGTACAATCTAGTTTTTCTGGAGAACGGCAAAGAAGTGCTGTATCCACTAAGTGAAAATGAAACTTGTGTAATATTATATGATATTCTTTCAGATGTAGTTTTTAATTTGTTATTGAAGGTAGTAAGTGTTAACTTCGTAAATCCAATTCCACTCAATCTAGATAATACTATAAAAAGTATTAAGCTTAATCTGAAAGAGTTTTCACCAGAGGAGTTAATGAGATTTAAGGGATTAGAACCTAAAGAAATTGTAGAATGGGAAGATTTCAGTGAAGCTAATAGATATAGGTTCGCTGAAAATGCAAGCGATGTTAACGTTTTGGCAGAAATATTACGATATCTAAAATGACGGTCTACTTAATTTATAGTGGCTAATGTCGGCTAGCTACTACTATTTATGGATTGAAGGAAAATGAAAAAAGAGTTTAAATTTGTATTTACAAATGCGACTAAATAATCGGCAACTTTGCTGCTGCATCTATCGGTGGTATTAAACTGCGTCTAAGCGAATAGCAACTATTGAGTTGGAATAATATTATTGTAAGGAGAATCTCAAAATTATAAGATTTTCTTTTTAATTTCCAATTGTATGATATATACTAGTGTTCAGAAGGTCTTTGAACCGAGTTCGTGAATATGTAATAATCCCTAATGAGTAAAACCCTAACATATCAGTAGCTACACGCGTAGATGCTTAAGTAGCGGAGTTTCTGGACGCGGGTTCGACTCCCGCCGTCTCCATAGTGAGATAAAAAACGTCAAAACCTTTACTGGTTTTGGCGTTTTTTTTGTGGGGTTAAGGCCTTTTAATATGCATGCAGCTATTGATGTTAGTATTCATCGAACCTTTATCAATCATGTACGTCCTATTACCGTATGACTTCGAATGAGGTGACGGGATGGGGTTTTGGTATTTCTTAATTTTATTGTTTGGACTTTCATTTCTAGACTACTTATGACAAAGCGACTTCAGGTACCAATTCGGATGGGGCTACTGATTGTAGGAACCCTCTTTATAGCACTTTCCTTGTTTATGTTTTCACCTGGAAGTGCTGAAATCATTGTAGATTTATTTAAGTTGAATAGATCTTAACAATTAAAAATGTGCTCTTTTTACGAACTAACATAGCAAACTTGTATAGCTTATTGGAAAACGAGCAAGTACCTCAAAAAGGTTATTGTTTTTACAGCTCCGCACAATATGCTACAATAACCGACATTATGTTTGAAGGGAGAATAACCCATGATTAAAAAATGGTTTTTAACAATCGTACTTGGAGGATCCATGGTAGCATTAGCTGCTTGTGGTGATGATACAGCTAAAGAAACAGAGGGTGAAGAAACACCGCAAGAAGAGGTTGCAACAGATCAAGAAAGCGGCGAACAACCAGACATGCCAGAAGCTGATTTAGAAGGTATTCCAGAAGTTGTCGCAGAAGTAAATGGTGAAGAAATCACAAAAGAGGATTTTGAATCTGTTTATACGGGGCAATTCGAGCAAATGGCAATGCAAGCTCAAATGACTGGACAGGAAGTTGACCAAAGTCAGTTAAAAGAGCAAGTGGCGGATAGCTTAGTGGCTCAGGAATTGCTTGTTCAAGAAACTGCAAAGCAAAAACTGACTGCATCTGAAGAACAAACAAATACAGCATTAGAAGAGTTAGCTCAGCAAAATGGTTTGACCTCTTCAGATGAATTATTGGCAGCTTTAAAAAAGCAAGGGATTTCTGAAGAAGAAGTCATGAAACAAGTTGAAACGCAAGTGAAGATCGAGCAGTTGATTGCCTCAGAAACTGGTGAGGTCAAATTGACTGATGACGAATTACAAACTTATTATGATGAAGCAAAAGCTCAGCAAGAAGAAGCGGGTAGCGAAGAGATTCCAGCTTTTGAAGAAGTAAAACCGCAAATTGAAGAACAATTGAAGGCACAAAAAGAAAGCGAAGCGACACAAGCATTAATCGAAAAACTTCGTGAACAAGCAGAAGTTACAATTAATCTATAAACAAAAAAAACCAGATTCCTTGAGAATCTGGTTTTTTGTTTTTATGGAGTACTTAATCGAAAGATCGAGAAAATCCAGTTTATATAACTCTTTTTCCAGGAGATAATAGCCAATTGTCAATGAGTGGATTTGACAGGACCGGAAATTTTCCGTATCCTTTAGACTTGTGATAAAGAGAAACTTCAATCAGCGGGGGTTCTTTTTCCTCCGCTGATTTTTAGTTGATCAGTTCGGACTTTGACGGTCAGAAGATTGCTATTTAGAATAATAGGATTTACTGAGCGTTAAAGCAGAAAAAGAAAGAGGAGAGATAGTATATGAAGAAAGTAACCAATGTTTTTTGGATTGCTCTTGCACTGGCATTACTGGCCATAGGCTTCGGCGCATTTGCACCCGATAGTTTTGCAGAAGTTACAGGAAATATAAAATCATTCCTAACAACTTCGTTCGGGTGGTATTACCTATTAATCGTTTCTGTGATGGTTTTATTCTGCTTGTTTTTCCTTATCAGTCCGATGGGGCAAATCAAACTGGGTAAAGACTCAGATAAACCCGAATTCTCATTCGGCACATGGATTGCCATGTTATTTTCAGCAGGTATGGGAATTGGTCTAGTTTTCTGGGGAGCTGCAGAACCGTTATCGCATTATGCGATTGGTCCAGCAACAGCAGAAGCTGGCACAGCTGAAGCCATGCGCGAATCAATGCGTTTCAGCTTTTTCCACTGGGGAATTCATGCCTGGGCTATTTATGCCGTAGTGGCGTTAGCACTTGCATATGCTCAGTTCCGAAAAGGTGAACCTGGATTGATCTCGGCGACTTTAAAACCGTTATTTGGAGATAAAATGAAGGGGCCATGGGGAACTTTTGTAGACGTTATTGCTGTTTTTGCAACAGTTGTCGGCGTTGCAACTACTCTTGGGTTTGGAGCGATTCAAATCAATGGCGGACTTGCTTATTTGTTTGATGGAATACCAGGAGACAGCTTTGGTGTTCAATTAGTTATCATTGGAGTTGTTACTGTATTGTTCATGATCTCTGCTTGGTCTGGATTAAGCAAAGGGATCAAATACCTTTCCAATGCCAATATGGTATTGGCAGTTGCATTACTGGCTGCGATGATTATTTTAGGACCAACTTTACTTATTATGAATATGTTCACCGATACAATCGGCACATACTTCCAAAATTTTGTGGAGATGAGTTTCCGTGCAGCACCTATCGATGGTGAAAATCGTGCTTGGATTGATGGTTGGACAATTTTCTATTGGGCTTGGTGGATTTCATGGGCACCATTTGTTGGTATTTTTATTGCTCGTGTATCTAGAGGACGGACGATCCGTCAGTTCCTTTTAGGCGTCTTATTACTTCCAACGTTTATCAGCTTCCTTTGGTTTGCTGCTTTTGGAACGACTGCTATTGATGTGCAAAACAGCGGCGTAGACTTGACTAGCTTACTGACAGAAGAAACATTGTTCGCAGTGTTTAATGAGTTGCCGTTTGGTGTCTTGTTATCAGTAATTGCAGTATTCTTGATTACAACGTTCTTCGTTACTTCTGCCGATTCTGCGACATTCGTTCTTGGGATGCAAACTACAGGCGGTTCGTTGTATCCACGGAACTCTGTAAAACTGACGTGGGGAGTGGCCCAATCGTCTATCGCTGTAATTCTTTTATCTACAGGCGGACTTGGTACTCTGCAAACGGTATTAATCATTGTAGCGTTCCCATTCTCGATCATCATGTTGTTAATGATGGCCTCCTTCTATAAGGCATTAAGCATCGAATACAAAGCTATAAAACGTAAACGTTAAAACCGCCGCTTCGGCGGTTTTTTCATTACATAAGCGTTATAATGGAATTCAAGCAATAAAAAGATGGAGGATTTTTAGTATGGAAAAACCACATGTATTATTAATCGATGGAATGGCGTTGCTATTCCGATCGTTTTTTGCGACATCTGCTGTGAATCAGTATTTTAGAACAACGGAAGGCTTGGCAACAAATGGCGTACAAGGATTTACCCGTCACGTTTTAACTGCGAAAACAATGATGAAGCCTACACATATGGCAGTTTGTTGGGACATGGGTTCTAAAACATTCCGCACGGATTTGTTTGATGGTTATAAAGCCAATCGGCCAGCTCCTCCAGAAGACATGGTACACCAGTTTGACTGGGCGCAAGAAATTTCTAAGCAACTTGGCTGGAAAAATTATGGCGAAGCGGGGATAGAAGCAGATGATTTTATCGGCTCTTTCACAAAGCAATGGCAAGACCAAGTAGACTTCACCATCATCACAGGGGACAAAGACATGCTGCAATTGTTAACGCCTTCGGTTAATATTGCATTCATGAAAAAAGGGTTTCACGTTTATGATGTTTACACAGAAGCGAGGTTTATAGAAGAGTACGGCATTCAACCATCACAGTTTGCAGACGTAAAAGCGTTTATGGGCGATCCGAGTGATGGCTATCCAGGGGTAAAAGGGATTGGTCCAAAAACCGCTCTTCAACTTATTCAAAACTATGGTTCAACAGATGGTGTACTAGAAGCAATTGAAGAGTTAAAGCCGGCACAGAAAAAGAAAATCGATGAGCATAAAGAGATGTTATTGCTATCAAAAAAACTGGCTGTCATCAAATGTGACATCCAGTTGGACGTGTCGCTAGAAGAAATTACGGTTCCTAACTACACGAGTGACCATATTCAATTATGTCGCGATCAGGAATTAATATTGCTCGCTAAACAGCTTGAGAAGAATATTGATGTTACAGATCCTTGGGCTTAATTTTAACAAAAGTAAGTACTTTTCGATTTTTTTGATAAGAAACCGTCCGCATTTTACTGGGGCGGTTTTTTTGTCCATTATCATGAATATAAAGAAGAACATCATTTGCCCCTTCTTCAAAGCCAATAAGTGGTACCCAATGGTAACGGTATGTCGGTTTTGAAAACCAGTGAAACGTGAAGTAACGGTCAAATTTCATCGCAAGTGGACGTCCTGCTAGTAATTCTTCTTTTACTTCTTCAATTGTAGTGATTTTCTTAACTTCGAAGCGTCCACCATTGATTTTTCGGAAATTTTTCACAAGGCGCCAAGTAAACAACCCAAAAGGAGTCGAACCGAGTAGCCGGTAAAGTTGGTTCATACCAATTTCAAGCTCCTCATAATGGTGCAATATGGCTGCTATGGTAACTGGGCCACATGCAGAAGGTCGATATTTTTTTGAAATGCTTTTATCGTATTGAGAAAGTCCTTGAAAATCGATTAGTTTTTTCATAAGCTAGACCTCCACATCGTTATGGAAGAGTTAAAAAATCATACTTTAGGCACTAATTTTTTGTTTTCACTAAGAACGTGTTCAAGTGCTACTTTAAAAGTTGTATAAACTTCTAATTCAACTTGAATTCCTGCATGTACTATTTCACGTACAAACAATGGGTTAAAACCAACATAAATGGCGCGTAAACCCATTAACCCAAGAGCGGAGTTTAATTGGCTTAATTCACTTGCCAGTCCATTATAGTCAAACTCCATCAAGTCATCGGTCGTTACTCCAGTAAAATCAAAAATAACCCGTTCGGTATCTCGGTGTTTTTCTGCGTACTCTAAAACTGCTGTACGAATCAAATCAAAGCGATCTGTAAAAATAAAGCCAGCGATTGGCACTAAAATAGTTTTGGGTACAACCGAAGGGATAATCGGCGCAGACATATTTTTAATCAGCTTTTTAAAATAAACCAGCTGGTCTTGTAATTGTTTTATCTCCTGTTGTGGATCCATTCTTATACCTCCGAAATTTGTAATAAGGGGAAATCGTGTAGCTGCTCAAACTATATCATGTTTTATAAAAATTGGTACTCCTTATAGTATAACGAAAAAACGAGTAGGCGGGGGCCTACTCGTTTTGATCGTTTAAAAAGTTTGTAACCGATTCGGGAGATTTAGCATTCGCACTATGGAGGTGAGCTGTTTTTTCTCCACCTTTGAAGATTAGTAAACTTGGAATTCCCATGACATCGTATTTTTCTGCAATGTCTGGAAGTTCGTCGCGATTAACATCCAACCACTGGTATTGATTATATTCTTCAACGATTGGGTCGATAAACATATCCATTCTACGACAGTCAGGGCACCAACCCGCTTGGAATTTCACAATGACTGGTTGTTCGCCGTTAATAGCTTCATTAAATTGTTCAGTTGTAGTAAGTGATTTCATTTAAAGTGCCTCCTTATAGGTTCTCTTTCAGTTTACCGTGCTTTTAATAAATCGCAAATTATTTGTCTTTGAAAATTTTAGGGAATTTTTAACGATTAAATATTGCGAAAATAAGGAAAATAACTTACACTTAAAGACATAGAAGAACGTTCTATTTTTTTAAACTAAAAATGAATGAGTATTCATTCAAAAATTCAAGGAGGGTTTGCTAGTGGCTTACCAAATTAGAAAAGCGGCTGTACTCGGTTCAGGTGTCATGGGTTCAGGAATTGCAGCGCACCTTGCAAATATAGGAATACCAGTTGTATTACTCGATATTGTTCCGCGTGAATTGTCGAAAAAAGAACAAGCAAAAGGATTAACGCTTGAAGACAAAGTGGTACGCAATCGTCTGGCAACAGGATCCATTCAAAAACTACTAAAACAAAAACCAGCTCCATTAACAGCTAAGAAAAATCTTCAATTGATTACACCGGGTAATCTAGAAGATGATTTAGAGAAATTACAAGATGTAGATTGGATTATTGAAGTTATTGTTGAAAATCTTGATGTAAAGAAATCTTTATATGAAAAGATTGATAAGGTTAGAAAAGAAGGAACAATCGTTTCGTCTAATACGTCAGGCATTAGCATTAATGCCATGGTCGAGGGACGTTCAGAAGACTTCGGCAAACATTTCTTAGGGACGCATTTCTTTAATCCACCACGTTACTTGAAATTGCTAGAGATTATTCCAGCAAAAACGACAGCTCCAGAAGTGCTAGAATTTATGTCGACATTCGGAGAAGATCAATTAGGTAAAGGGGTTGTACTTGCCAAAGATACACCAAACTTTATCGCTAACCGAATCGGCACTTACGGTTTGCTTGTCACATTACGTGAGATGATGGCGCGCGGTTATTCAATCGGTGAAGTAGACTCAGTTACTGGACCGCTAATTGGTCGTCCGAAGTCAGCTACATTTAGAACATTAGATGTTGTCGGTCTGGATACTTTTATGCACGTAGCCAAAAACGTCTATGATCAAACTTCAGGAGAAGAACAAAAAGTTTTTGATGCTCCAGCATTCATGAAAAAAATGGTGGAAAACGGCTGGTTAGGAGCTAAGTCTGGTCAAGGATTCTTCTTGAAAAAAGACAAAGAGATATTAGAACTAAACCCGGAAACGTTAGAATACCGTGAAGCCGGTAAATTGAAAACGCCTTCACAAGAAATGGCGAAGCAACAAAAAGGGCTTGCAGCTAAAATGAAAACGCTCGTTTATGCAGAAGATCGGACTGGCGAATTATTGTGGAGTATACTTGCTCCAACACTACGCTACTCGGCTGAACTGAACGGAGAAATCGCAGATGATATCGTTGCTATCGACAATGCCATGAAATGGGGCTTTGGATGGGAACAAGGGCCGTTTGAAACATGGGATGCGATTGGCGTGAAAAAATCAGTAGAAAAAATGACACAAGAAGGGCATTCGGTTCCGGCATTTGTGCAATCACTTTTAGACAGCGGAAACGAAAACTTCTATAAAGAAGAAAATGGCGACCTTCATTTCTTTGACGGCACAACGTATCAACCAGTTCCAGTCAACGAAAAAGTCATTGATTTAAAGCGATACAAGAAAAAGCATGGCGTTATCAAATCAAATTCAGGTGCTAGCTTAATCGATTTAGGCGATGGAATTGCGTTACTCGAATTCCATTCACGTTCAAATGCAATTGGGTTAGACATTATGCAAATGATCAATTTCGCAGTTGATGAAGTTGATAAAAATTACAAAGGACTTGTAATCGGCAATCAAGGCAAAAATTTCTGTGTCGGTGCGAATTTGGGCATGATTTTGATGGAAGCGCAAGATGACAATATTTTTGAACTTGATTTTACGATTAAAACTTTCCAAAACGCCATGATGAAGCTTAAATACAGCAACAAACCAGTTGTCGCAGCACCATTTGGCATGTCTCTTGGAGGCGGTGCAGAAGTAACGTTGCCAGCTGCGCATATACAAGCTTCGATGGAAACATATATGGGTCTTGTTGAAGTTGGTGTTGGGCTAATCCCAGGCGGCGGCGGAAACAAAGAGCTTTATATGAAGCAGCTAAAAGGTTTACCAAATGGCGTTACGATTGATTACTTGAATATCGCAACAAAGGTATTCGAATCAATCGCGATGGCGAAAGTGTCAACTTCAGCAGAAGAAGCGCGTGAAAACAACTTCTTGAACTTTGTAGATGGCATCAGTGTCAATAGCGACCATCTTCTATACGATGCAAAACAAGCGGCTCTTTCTTTATATGAAAATGGCTACCAAGCGCCACTACGTGAAAAAGTTCCAGTTCCAGGTGAGCCGGGTTATGCAACGCTTCTTTTAGGTGCAGAAGGCATGTTCATTTCGGGTTACATTAGCGAGCATGATTTAAAAATTGCTAAAAAACTAGCGTTTGTTCTAGCAGGCGGTAAAGTTCCATACGGCACAAAAGTAGATGAGCAATACTTGCTTGATCTTGAGCGCCAAGCGTTCTTAAGTCTAGTAGCCGAACCAAAAACCCAGCAACGTATGCAACATATGTTGGTTAAAGGAAAACCGTTACGTAATTAATCGTTGATATAAAAGGAGGAAATACACATGCGTGAAGCAGTAATTGTGGCCAGTGCTCGAACACCGGTCGGAAAAGCGACAAAAGGTTCTTTGGCAACAGTGCGACCGGATGATTTCGGTGCATTAGTTGTTCGAGAAGCGCTACAACGAGCAGGTGGCTATGACGGACCGATTGATGATTTAATCATGGGTTGTGCAATGCCAGAAGCAGAACAAGGCATGAACATTGCTCGTAACATCGGTGCGCTTGCAGGATTGCCGGATACAGTACCGGCTGTTACTGTAAACCGCTTTTGTTCTTCAGGTCTTCAAACAATCGCCTATGCAGCAGAACGGATTATGGTCGGGTCAGCCGAAGCGATCATCGCAGGCGGCGTAGAATCAATGAGTATGGTACCAATGATGGGGAACGTGATTCGTCCGAACTCGAAACTAGCGGAAACAGCTCCTCAATATTATATGAGCATGGGACATACAGCAGAACAAGTTGCGACAAAATATGGCGTTAGCCGCGCAGACCAAGATGCATTTGCTGTTCGTTCTCATGAAAAAGCAGCAGCAGCTATTGCAGCTGGACATTTTGATGATGAAATTGTACCAGTCGAAGTAAAAAAACGTTACGTTGATGAAAATAACAAATACCAAGAAAAAACATCAATGTTCACAATGGACGAAGGCGTTCGTCATGGAACAAATTCGGACGGACTTGGCAAATTACGTCCAGCCTTCTCAGCGCGTGGATCGGTTACGGCTGGGAACTCCTCGCAAACTTCTGACGGTGCTGGGGCATTGCTGGTCATGGACCGTGAAAAAGCTGAAGCGCTTGGACTCAAGCCAATCGCGAAATTCCGTTCATTCGCTACAGGTGGCGTTCCACCAGAAATTATGGGGATCGGACCGATTGTCGCAATTCCAAAAGCATTAAAATTAGCTGGACTAACGATTGATGACATCGATGTTTGGGAACTAAACGAAGCATTCGCTTCGCAATCACTAGGTGTTATCCGGGAACTTGGTTTGGATATCGACAAAGTAAACTTTAACGGCGGTGCCATCGCACTCGGTCACCCACTTGGTGCAACAGGCTCAATTTTAACCATCCGTATGATGAGTGAATTAAAACGCCAAGGCAAACAATTTGGTGTGGTTACAATGTGTATTGGCGGAGGAATGGGCGCAGCTGGCGTCTTTGAAATGCTGTAGAGAATAAGTGTAGATTAATAGTCGCTTCAGCCGGCCCCCCAGGAAAGCGTCCGCCTGAAGCGAATTCTTCAACCTATAACACAAATCATATAAGTAAGTAAAAAATAGGAGGAATTTAACATGGAACAAGAAAAAACATTGATCAAAGGCGGAAGCTTTTTAATCGAAGATGCAGATTTGTCACGTGTGTTTACACCGGAAGACTTTACAGAAGAGCAAAAAATGATTGCAAAATCTACTGAGGATTACGTCAACACTGAAGTAATGCCAGTCGTTGAAAAATTAGAAAACCATGAATTTGAGCACTCGGTTCGTTTGTTGAAAACAGCTGGTGAGCTTGGTCTTTTAGGGGCAGACGTGCCTGAACAATACGGCGGTCTTGGATTAGACAAAATTGCGTCAGCTTTAATTGCTGAAAAAATGTCCAAAGCGGGTGGTTTCTCGATTACTCACGGAGCACACGTAGGAATTGGCTCATTGCCAATCGTTTTATTTGGTAACGAAGAACAAAAACAAAGCTATTTGCCACGTTTAGCATCTGGTGAAATGATCGCTGCTTACGCCTTAACAGAGCCGAGTTCAGGATCTGATGCACTAGGAGCTAAAACGGTAGCGAAGTTAAACGAAGCTGGTACACATTACGTATTAAACGGTGAAAAGCAATGGATCACCAATGCTGGATTTGCGGATGTTTTCGTCGTTTATGCAAAAATTGACGGCGACAAATTTTCTGCTTTTATCGTAGAGCGTGAATTCCCAGGCGTTTCTGTTGGACCTGAAGAAAAGAAAATGGGCATTAAATCGTCTTCTACACGTACATTAATATTAGAGGACGCTGAAGTTCCGGTGGAAAACCTATTAGGTGAAGCAGGACGTGGACACATTATCGCGTTTAACATTTTGAACATTGGTCGTTACAAATTAGGAGTAGGTACAATCGGTGCATCGAAACGTGCGATGGAATTGACGATTCCTTATACAAACCAACGTCAGCAATTTAAAACACCAATTTCGTCATTCAACTTAACGCGTGAAAAATTAGCGACAATGGCTTCTAAATTGTATGCAGTAGAAAGTTCGGTTTACCGTACAGTTGGTTTATTCGAAGATCGCATGAGTGGTTTTACGGATGAGCAGCATGCAGATGGCAAATTAGTGGCAGATGCAATCGCAGAATTTGCAGTAGAATGTTCATTAAACAAATTTTTCGGTACGGAAACATTGGACTATATTGTAGATGAAGGCGTTCAATTGCATGGTGGTTACGGCTTTATGCAAGAATATGAAATCGAGCGCATTTACCGTGATTCACGTATTAACCGTATTTTTGAAGGCACAAATGAAATCAACCGCTTGTTAGTGCCGGGTACATTATTACGTAAAGCGATGAAAGGTGAATTGCCATTATTGCAACACGCTCAAAAGCTACAAGAAGAGCTATTAATGATGATGCCTGAAGAAGTAGGAACAGAAGCATTAGACCAAGAAAAATACTTGGTGAAAAATGCGAAGAAAATTGCTCTACTGGCTGCTGGACTTGCAGCACAAACGTATGGCTCGAAACTAGAAGCTGAACAAGAAGTTCTTGTCAACATTGCAGATATCGTCAGCAACGTCTTTGCGATGGAATCAGTTGTTCTTCGCACGGAGAAAGCAATTGCTGCTTCAGGTGAAGAAAAAGCAAAACAAAAACTTTTGTATACACAAATTTATTGCCAAGAAGCGTTTGATCAAATTGAACGAGATGCAAAAGAGACATTAATCGCTGCTATCGAAGGAGATAACCAGCGCATGATGTTATCTGCTTTACGCAAATTAACACGTTCAACTCCTTATAATGTAATCGCGAAAAAACGCGAAGCAGCAGTGAAGTTGATCGATGTTGAAAAATACGTCGTGTAAGTAAAAGGCAATCCCATTTATAGTGGGGTTGCCTATTTTTATACATCGACCAAGGTTCTTCTTTTTGGTAAGCTAAGAAAAAAGGGAGGTTTTAACTTGATTACTTATTATGCTTATCCAAAATGTACAACATGTCGTAAAGCGAAAAGTTGGCTTGAAAAAAATGGGGTAGAGTATGATGAAATACATATTTCAGAAAATCCACCAACAAAAGAACAACTAGCAGAAATTCATAAAGCTAGCGGTTTAGAGTTAAAGAAGTTTTTCAATACGAGTGGTTTGGTTTATCGTTCGCTTAGTTTGAAAGATAAATTGTCAACTATGAGCGAAGAAGAGCAGTTAGAGCTACTAGCTTCAAATGGCATGTTGATTAAACGTCCATTAGCATGGGATGGTGAAAAAGCGGTACTGGGCTTTAAAGAAGCAGAATATCAAAATACATGGTTATAAGCGCATAGTGGCAGCTTGTATTTCGCCGCTGTTTATGTCAAACTAAATTTGAATGAACTACATAATTTGGAGGGGTCAAGATGAGCACACCGGCAGAACTTCGTTATTCAAAAGAACATGAATGGGTTAAAATCGAAGATGGCAATGCACGTATCGGCATTACTCATTTCGCGCAAGCTGAATTGGGAGACATCGTTTTCGTTGAACTTCCACAAGTTGGAGACGAACTGAAAAAAGATCAACCTTTTGGTAGCGTGGAATCCGTTAAAACGGTTTCGGAATTGTATGCACCCATTAGCGGTAAAGTGATTGAAGTTAACTCTGAGCTTGAAGACAGCCCGGAATTTGTTAACGAATCGCCTTATGAGCAGGCTTGGATGGTCGTTATCGAAGCCCCTTCTGAAGAAGAAGTTAATGAATTAATGACTGCAGATCAATACAAAGAAATGACGAACGAGTAATTTCTGAAAAGCGCCAGCATCTTGGCGCTTTTTTTAGTTGCATGGGGTAGCTAGCTATACTTCCTCTGAGCTTGAAAATGGACTAGGACCTCTATCATTGGTATTTTTAAAGTAAGCAAATTACTAAAAGAATTATTTTCTACGTTAAGAAGTTTTGAAGCATAATGTGGTGATTTGAAAGTAGGACTTGTCATATTCTTGATTCGGTGGGGTGAGGGTTATGAAGGTGATTGTTGTAGAGGGGATTAGCGATAAGTTACGAATAGCACCACTCATTGCAGAACCCGTGACGATTCTTTGTACAAATGGTACAGTAAGTGCAACAAAACTTGAAGAGCTTTTACTGCCATACGAAGGTCAGGACATCATCATATTGGTAGATGCAGATTCGTCAGGTGAGAAATTGCGAAAGCTAGTAAAACGAGAATTTCCTGAAGCTAGTCATTTTTATATCGACCGGTGCTATAAAGAAGTCGCCACAACGCCGCTTCGGATATTAAAAGATGTACTCATAACTGCAAACATTCAAGTTAAAACGTTATTAATAGAGGGATGAAAAAAATGAAAGAATGGACCCATAAAGAATGGATCAAAGAAAAAAATACACAAGACGTAACAGCCTATTATTTATATACACCGATGTGCGGAACGTGCCAAGTCGCGTCTAAGATGTTATCGGTCATCACGGAATTGTTACCCGATTTGCCAATGGGCAAAGCAAACTTGAATTATGTTCAAGAAATTGCGGACCTTTATGAAGTAGAGAGTGTACCTTGCTTATTAATTACAGAAGGTGGCAAACTAAAAGAAAAGGTTTATGCCTTCCATTCGGTACCTTATTTGTATAATAAATTAAAAGCTGTTGACGAATACAGTCGATCGTGGTAAATTAGTTTTCTGATAGGAAAGCGCCAGCGCTTATTACAGGTTTAATTAGTTAAAAATTTCATATCGAACTCTTATTAAGAGCGGTGGAGGGAAGTGCCCTATGAAGCCCGGCAACCGTCATGAAAATGAAATGGTGCCAAGTCACTCAAAGCGAAAGCTTTGATAGATGAGAGATTGGTTTCCGTATAATATACGTTTGCCCTTCTGCTCATTTATGCGCAGAAGGGTTTTTTATTTTAAGATTTAGGAGTGTTAGAAGAATGATTGAGTTAAAGAAAGTAACAAAAAAATTCGACACGGGCAAAGCAATACTAACAGCCGTTGACGAAGTCGATTTATCCATTGCCGATGGAGAAATTTTCGGGATTATCGGATATAGTGGAGCAGGTAAAAGTACGTTAATCCGCTTATTAAATGGTTTGGAAAAGCCGACATCAGGAACTGTAGAAATTAACGGTCAAATGATCACCGCGATCAAAGGTGGAGAATTACGCAAAGCTCGCCAAAAAGTAAGCATGATTTTCCAACATTTCAACTTGCTTTGGTCTCGTACCGTGAAAGAAAATATTGAGTTTCCATTAGAAATTGCCGGAGTGGCAAAATCACAACGTGGAAAACGAGTACAGGAACTTATCGAACTTGTGGGGTTAGCTGGTCGTGAAAACGCATATCCGTCTGAACTGTCTGGCGGACAAAAGCAGCGCGTTGGTATTGCTCGTGCGTTAGCAAATGATCCCGAAGTGTTATTATGCGATGAAGCAACGTCGGCACTTGATCCAGAAACGACGGATGCTATTTTAGACTTACTTGTGGACATTAATAAACGTCTCGGACTAACGATTGTGTTGATTACTCATGAAATGCATGTTATACGAAAAATATGTCATCGCGTAGCGGTAATGGAAGGCGGTCGAGTGGTTGAACTTGGAGATGTGTTAACTGTTTTTCAATCTCCACAAGCAGAAATCACGAAGCGCTTTGTTGCACAAGTAGCTGATAGCAAAGATTCACGAGAAACCATTAAAAACTTGCGGGAACTATACCCAACCGGTGAATTAGTAAAATTGGTCTTTCTTGGCGAACAAACTGAAAAGCCTTTATTAACAAAATTGATTCGCAGCCATTCAGTAGACGTCAATATTGTTCAAGGGAATATTTCACATACACAGCGAGGAGCGTATGGAACATTGATTTTGCAGTTAAAAGGTTCTCCGGCAGAAATTGAAGAAGCATTAGCCTTTCTTCGTGCAGAAGATATTCAAGCGGAGGTGATGCAAAATGATTGAGTCTTTATTTCCAAACGTTGATTGGGAAAACATGTGGGAAGCCACACTTGAAACGCTTTATATGACGGCGATATCAACTTTGTTTACATTTATTATTGGGTTAGCACTTGGGATTCTTCTGTTTTTGACAGCGCCGAAGCAGTTATGGGCAAACAAAGTGGTCAATTGGTTGACGGGCGCATTCGTCAACATATTCCGTTCGATTCCATTTATCATCTTAATCATTCTATTAATCCCATTAACATTATTACTTATGGGAACGATTCGTGGACCTAATGCGGCTTTACCGGCATTGATAATCGGTTCTGCTCCATTCTATGCACGAATGGTCTTGATCGCGTTAAAAGAAATCGATAAAGGCGTCATTGAAGCCGCTCGTTCCATGGGCGCAACGACGGGCACAATTATTTGGAAAGTCTTATTACCAGAATCGAAACCAGCATTAATCTCTGGTATTACAGTTACGGCTATCGCATTAGTTGGCTATACAGCTATGGCGGGAATTATCGGCGCAGGTGGTCTTGGTACACTTGCTTTCCTAGATGGATTTCAGCGAAGTCGTGAAGACGTCACATTGATGGCAACAATCTTAATTTTAATTATTGTCTTTATCATTCAATATATTGGTGATTTAGTAACAATTAAAGCTGACAAACGGTAAAAACGGAATTTCCGTTCTATACACAAACACACCATAAGGGAGAGATTTAGATGAAGAAATTTGTAGTAGGAACAGCGTTAACAGCATTAGTACTAGCAGGATGCGGCAATGGAAATGGTGGAGCGAGCGAAGAAGAATCTGCAACATTACGCGTAGGAGCTTCTAACGTGCCTCACGCTGAAATTTTAGAAAAAGCGAAACCTATGCTTGAAGAACAAGGAATTGACTTAGAAATCGAAACGTATCAGGATTATATCCTGCCAAATAAAGATTTAGAGTCTGGTGAAATTGATGCCAACTATTTCCAAACTGTGCCTTACTTAGAGACGCAAATAGCTGATAATGGTTATGAGTTTGAAAATGCTGGAGGGATTCACATTGAACCAATCGGTGTTTATTCACAAAAACATGCTTCTCTTGATGAATTACCACAAGATGCAACCATTTTGATGAGCAACTCGGTATCGGAGCAGGGGCGTATTTTATCGCTGCTTGAGGTAGAAGGCTTAATCACATTGGCAGAAGATGTAGATAAAACATCGGCTGAAGTGAGCGATATTGTTGAAAATCCGAAAAATTTACAATTTGAGCCAGACTATGAAGCAGCTTTGCTCGTTCAATTATATGAATCGGGTGAAGGAGATGCAGTCTTGATCAACTCCAACTATGCAATTGATGCTGGCATCAGCCCTTTAGAAGATTCAATTGCAATAGAATCATCTGATTCGCCATATGTAAATATTATTGCTGTACGTGCAGGCGACGAAGATAATGAAAATGTGAAAGCATTAGTTGAAGTGTTAACATCTCAGGAAATCCAAGATTTCATTTTGGAAGAATGGGGCGGCTCAGTAGTACCAGTAGATTGATATGTAGAAAGCATCCTTTGGGATGCTTTTTTATTTGTTTTCAAAACAATAAAAATATTGCGTGTTTTCTTTTAAACCTTACAATAAAACATGGTCTGTGCTATTTTTGAATAATAAAAAAAGAAACAAATGTTCATATGAGGGGGACAGGTACATGAAGTTCAATTTTGGTTTATTGCCGCGTATAGTTGTGGCGATCGTTTTAGGAGTTCTTATTGGTCTAGTTGCACCAGAAAATTTGGTGCGTGTTTTTGCAACATTCACATCGATTTTTGGTAATTTCTTAAACTTTGTTGTTCCACTAATTATTCTTGGATTTATTGCTCCAGGAATTGCGAAATTAGGAAAAGGGTCTGGTAAATTATTAGGAGTTGCTACGGGTATCGCTTATGCGTCCACAATTACGGCTGGTGTGTTAGCATTTTTTGTAGCGACGACTGTATTGCCTAATTTTATGAAGCAAGGATCGTTGAGCAATTTGGAAGATCCGGAACATGCATTAGCATCTTCATTTATTGCACTTGAGATGACACCTGTATTTGGTGTAATGGCTGCCTTGATCTTGGCTTTTCTATTAGGTATCGGTATGGCATCAACAGGAAGCAAAACCATGGCATCGTTTTTTGATGAATTCCAAGCAATTATCGAAAAAACAATCTCATATATCATCATTCCACTTTTACCATTCCATATTTTTGGGATATTTGCCAATATGGCATACGGTGGAGCGGTATTTGAAATCTTGTCGTTATTCGGGATTGTCTTCATCATGATTATCGTTCTTCACTGGACAATGCTAATGCTTCAATATTCAGCGGCAGGTGCGTTAAAAGGAAGAAATCCATTCTCAATTTTAAAAACAATGATGCCTGCTTATTTTACGGCATTAGGAACTCAGTCTTCAGCAGCAACAATTCCGGTCACTTTGCGCCAAGCACGAAAATCTGGAGCAAACGAGCGAGTAACAGATTTTACGGTTCCATTGTTTGCGACAATTCATTTATCAGGGAGCACCATCACATTAGTTTCTTGTGCAATTGGGGTTGTGCTACTAACAGGCGGAGCACCATCCTTCGGTAGTTTCTTCCCATTTATTTTAATGCTAGGCGTCACAATGATTGCGGCACCAGGAGTTCCAGGTGGAGCTGTTATGGCAGCAATCGGTCTGCTGCAAAGTATGCTCGGATTTGACGAGACAATGGTAGCTTTAATGATTGCACTGTATTTGGCACAAGACAGCTTTGGTACTGCTGCTAACGTTACAGGTGATGGTGCATTAGCGCATATTGTAGACCGTTTTACAAATGGCCGTAAAGTTTAAAATAATTGAATCAATCTAAAAGTTGCAGTTATTCCTAAGTGTTGTCCTATTGGTAAATTTTGTGTTACTATAACGATGAATATACACAATAGGAGGGAATTCTATGAAGAAATTGTGGGCAATTGGATTATCCGCTACTTTCTTATTAACCGCGTGTTCTGAAGAAGAAGCAACTGAGCCAAAAGAAACGACAACTAGCACAGAGCCGTCAGATGACACTTCAGAAGTGAAAAAAGAAATGATGAAATTTTACATGGCTATTCCAAACACAATCAATGCTGTAGACGAAGACTTGAATAAGTTTGAAATGGACCAAGCAGAAGAAGCTTTGCCAGAAGGTGAAGAGTTGCAAGCAATGAAAGACGCTGCTATAGCTTCTGCAAACGAGGCAGCTAATGCAGTTGAATCATTAGAAATTCCAGAAACATTAAAAGATCAAGAAGAACAACTCACTTCAGCATTTGCGTCTATGCGTGAATCATATGAACTAAAAGCTGAAGAATTAACAAAAGAATCCCCTTCATTTGAAGAAGCCAATGAAAAATTCAACGAAGCGGATGCTCAGTTAAATGAATTACTTGAAGAACTAGAATTAGCGGCATCAAGCATTTATAACGAAGTTTCACAGTAATAGTTAACCCTTTGACGTTTAGTCGTCAAAGGGTTTTTTTTCTTAAGTAGATATCCAACAATAGTTCTATTTTCAGATTAATTAGATAATTCGGGTGTTTATTTCAACATTAATGGGGTATACTAACAACTGTAAATAATAAAACCTAAGATTGAAAGGAATGGTTCATTATTGAATCGAACGGAATAGACAAGACAGAGAAGATGGAACAAGCATTTAGAAATGCACATGGTTTTGGAATTGATGAGTATCAAAATGATACTGCCAAAATTGTTGAAGTAGAACAGCGTCGGGAACAAGATTATCAGCTAGGCCAAAAAGTAGCCAGCAAGCTCGAACAGCAAGTTCATCGTGACTAAATTTCGCATATAAGAGAGTAAAACCAGCATCTAAGGATGCTGGTTTTTTATTGATATAAATTCTCAATTAGTATTCTTTTATTGAAAATATAAAAGCATAATAGATATCCGCTCCAACTTTTGTAAATAAGTGAGAAATCCAGTAATCTAAATTGTTTTACCTTCGTTTTTGAAGTGGTTTAATGATTTGCCAGTAAGGTGAATATGGGTTAAGATTAGAATGATACTAATTAAGGATGGTCCGCCATCCCAATATTAACTTTATGGAGGTATATACATGTCAACTTTGGTCATTAAAGATTTACACGTTAAAATCGAAGACAAAGAGATTTTAAAGGGTGTAGACTTAACAATTAATACAGGTGAAATTCACGCAATTATGGGACCTAACGGTACTGGTAAATCTACATTAGCATCAGCTATCATGGGTCATCCTAAATATGAAGTAACTCAAGGAACAATTACGCTAGACGGTGAAGATGTTCTTGAGATGGAAGTTGACGAACGCGCTCGCGCTGGTCTTTTCCTAGGAATGCAATACCCAAGCGAAATTTCTGGCGTAACTAACGCTGACTTTATGCGTTCTGCTATGAATGCACGTCGCGAAGAAGGCGATGAAGTGTCATTGATGAAATTTATCCGTGAACTAGACAGCAAAATGGAAGTTCTGGATATGGAACAAGAAATGGCACAACGTTACTTGAACGAAGGCTTCTCAGGTGGAGAAAAGAAACGTAACGAAATTTTACAGCTTATGATGATCAAGCCAAAAATCGCTGTTCTAGACGAAATTGACTCTGGACTTGATATTGATGCATTGAAAGTTGTTTCAGAAGGCATCAACCAAATGAGAAGCGAAAATTTTGGTTGCCTTATTATCACTCACTACCAACGCCTACTAAACTACATTACTCCTGACCACGTTCATGTAATGATGCAAGGACGCGTTGTTAAATCAGGTGGGGAAGAACTTTCTCACAAACTTGAAGCTGAAGGCTATGACTGGATCAAAGCTGAACTTGGTATTGAAGACGAGACTGTAGGACAAGCATAATTGAAGGGAGAGACTAGCATGACGGTTGAAACAAATTTAAAAATGACCGAGCAGGACGTGCGCTCCTTTTCAGAAATGAATGGTGAACCTTCATGGTTTACTGAGCTTCGTCTTCGTTCGTTTGGTGAAGCGCAAAGCTTGCCACTACCGAAACCAGATAAAACAAAAATTCTTAGCTGGAACTTTACTGATTTTCCAGTGCATGCGGTTGAAAGTGAAAAATTTGAATCGCTTGAAGATTTAACAGAAGATGTTAAAGCTATCGTAGATTTAGAACAAAAAAATCTTTATATCCAACACAATAATACACCTGCATTTTCTCGTGTTTCTGAAGATCTTGCAGCACAAGGTGTTATTTTAACGGATATTTTTACAGCTTTACGTGAACATGGTGATTTAGTCAAAAAATACTTTATGACTAATGGCGTGAAAACAGACGAGCATAAATTGACGGCGCTAAACGCTGCGTTAATGAACGGTGGCGCATTCCTTTACGTGCCGAAAAACGTTGTTGTTGAAGAACCTGTGCAAGTGGTTTTCTATCATGACGATGCAGAAGCGTCATTGTTTAACCATGTAATTGTTGTTGCGGATACAAGCAGTAAAGTAACGTATGTAGAAAACTATTATTCTACAGTTCCACATGCAAATGGTTTAGCGAATATCGTTTCAGAAGTTTTTGCTGAAGATAACGCTCAAATTACGTACGGTGCAGTAGATACGCTAGCAGAAGGGTTTATTACGTATGTAAACCGCCGTGGCGTTGCAGCACGCGATGCACGCATTGAATGGGCTCTAGGCATGATGAATGATAGCGATACAATTTCTGAAAATACAACACACTTGATCGGCGATAATTCTTTCGGCGACACGAAAAGTGTTGTCGTTGGACGAGGGTCCCAAAAACAAAACTTCACAACGCAAGTTGTTCATTGGGGCAAAGATTCAGAAGGATTTATTTTGAAGCATGGTGTTATGAAAGACTCAGCTTCTTCTATTTTTAACGGCATTGGCAAAATTGAACATGGTGCAACAAGATCTAACGCAGTACAAGAATCACGCGTATTGATGTTAAGTGAAAAAGCACGTGGCGATGCAAACCCGATTCTTCTAATCGATGAAGATGATGTAACTGCAGGACATGCAGCATCAGTTGGTCGCGTAGATCCACTTCAATTGTATTATTTGATGAGCCGCGGTATTACAAAACAGGAAGCTGAACGTCTTGTTATTCACGGTTTCTTGGCACCAGTAGTCCGAGTGTTGCCAATCGAAGGCGTCAAAAAGCAATTGACGGAGGTTATCGAAAGGAAAGTCCGCTAATGATCAACAAAGAGATAAAAAGCTATTTTCCAATACTCAACCAAGAAATAAATGGTCACCCACTGGTTTATTTGGACAGTGCGGCTACTTCACAAAAGCCAGTTCAAGTTATTGAGGCCTTAAAATCTTATTACGAATTAGATAATGCTAACGTACACCGAGGCGTTCATACGCTTGGGAATCGTGCTACGGAACATTATGAAGGCGCACGTGAAAAAGTTCGTAAGTTCATTAATGCTAATTCAATGGAAGAAATTATTTTCTTACGAGGAACGACAACCGCTATGAACCTCGTTGCGCAAAGCTACGGCAGAGCCAATGTTCAAGAAGGCGACGAAATTGTCATTACCTATATGGAACATCATTCTAATATTATTCCTTGGCAACAATTGGCAAAAGAACGCGGCGCCATTTTAAAATATGTTGAGCTTGAAAAAGACGGCACGATTTCGTTAGAGCAAGTCCGCGCAGTCGTGACGGAGCGAACAAAAATCGTCTCAATGGTTTATGTCTCGAATGTTCTCGGCACGATGAATCCAGTAAAAGAAGTTGCACAGATTGCGCACGAAAATGGAGCAGTTATGGTCGTTGATGGTGCTCAAGCTGCACCTCACTTGAAAATAGATGTTCAGCAATTAGACTGTGATTTCTTTGCATTTTCTGGCCACAAAATGTGTGGTCCTACTGGCATCGGCGTTCTTTACGGCAAAAAAGAATTATTAAACAATATGGAACCTGTAGAATTTGGTGGAGAAATGATCGATTTCGTTGGTTTATACGATTCGACATGGAAAGAGCTGCCTTGGAAATTTGAAGGCGGAACACCAATTATTGCAGGCGCTGTGGGATTAGGTGCAGCGATAGATTTTCTTAACGAGATCGGTTTAAATGAAATTGAAAAGCATGAACATCAAATGGCTGCTTACGCAATGGAAAAAATGAACTTGATTGAAGGATTAGATATTTATGGACCAACCGATCCACAAAAACGTGCGGGTATTGTGACGTTCAACTTAAACGACGTTCATCCGCATGATGTCGCGACTGTCTTAGACATGAGCGGAATCGCGGTTCGCGCTGGTCATCATTGTGCGCAACCTTTAATGAAATGGCTGGAAGTTTCAGCCACAGCACGCGCTAGCTTCTACTTATACAACAACGAGTCGGATGTTGACCGTTTAGTAGAAGGATTGCGTTCGGCAAAGGAGTATTTCAACGATGTCTTCTAATAACTTAGACCAATTATACAGACGCGTTATTATGGATCACTATAAGACCCCTCGCAACAAAGGGGCACTTGAAAAAAATAGCGTGAATATCGAGATGAACAATCCGACCTGTGGTGACCGCATCCAACTGACTTTGCAGGTCGAAGACGGCATTGTCAAAGATGCGAAGTTTGACGGTGAAGGATGTTCGATTTCAATGGCTTCTGCTTCAATGATGACGCAAGCTGTCAAAGGGCAGGAAGTTGATACGGCATTAAAACTTTCCGGTATCTTTTCAGATATGATGCTTGGTAAAGAGTACGATGATTCGATTGATCTTGGTGATATTGAAGCACTACAAGGCGTCTCTCAATTTCCAGCCCGTATAAAATGTGCGACTTTGGCTTGGAAAGCGATGGAAAAAGGCGTGCAAAACGAAGAAAAATCGTAACATAGAACGGAGGAACGACGATGGCGAAAAAAATGCCGGAAATCGGTGATTATAAATATGGGTTCCACGACAAAGATGTTTCAGTATTTAGATCAAAAAGAGGTTTAACTGAAGACATCGTAAGAGAAATTTCAAAAATTAAAGAAGAGCCAGAATGGATGCTTAAATCTCGTCTAAAAGCATTGAAATTGTTTTATTCAATGCCGATGCCACAATGGGGCGGCGACTTAGGTTCATTGAACTTTGATGAAATTACGTATTACGTAAAACCATCAGAAGCAAGTCAAACTTCATGGGATGAAGTTCCTGAAGAAATCAAACGTACATTTGATAAATTAGGAATTCCAGAAGCAGAGCAAAAATATTTGGCTGGTGTATCAGCTCAGTACGAATCTGAAGTTGTTTACCACAATATGAAAGTCGAATTGGAAGACATGGGTATCGTCTTTAAAGATACGGGTGCTGCACTTCGTGAAAACGAAGACCTTTTCAAAGAACATTGGCAGTCAGTAATTCCAGCAGCAGACAATAAATTTGCTGCGTTAAATACGGCGGTTTGGTCTGGTGGCTCATTCATTTACGTACCTAAAGGCATTAAAGTGGAATCACCACTTCAAGCGTACTTCCGTATTAACTCGGAAAACATGGGTCAATTTGAACGTACGCTAATCATTGTAGATGAAGGCGCAAGCGTTCATTACGTAGAAGGTTGTACAGCTCCTGTTTACACAACAAATTCACTTCACTCAGCTGTTGTTGAAATTATTGTGAAAAAAGATGCTTACTGCCGTTATACAACAATTCAAAACTGGGCAAACAACGTCTTTAACCTTGTAACGAAACGTGCATTTGTGTACGAAAACGGGACAATGGAATGGATTGATGGCAACATCGGTTCGAAATTGACGATGAAATATCCAGCGGTTTACTTGAAAGGCGAAGGCGCACGTGGCATGACATTGTCAATCGCAATTGCTGGTAAAGGACAACACCAAGATGCTGGTGCGAAAATGATTCACTTGGCTCCAAATACGTCTTCTTCGATTGTTTCGAAATCAATTTCAAAACAAGGCGGGAAAGTATCGTATCGCGGAATCGTTCATTTTGGACGTAAAGCTGACGGCGCACGTTCGAACATCGAATGTGATACGTTGATTATGGATAACCAATCAACTTCTGATACAATTCCATACAACGAAATCTTAAACGATAACGTTTCTTTGGAACACGAAGCGAAAGTTTCAAAAGTATCTGAAGAGCAGTTGTTCTACTTGATGAGCCGTGGCGTTTCTGAGCAAGAAGCTACAGAAATGATCGTTATGGGCTTTATCGAACCATTTACAAAAGAACTTCCAATGGAATATGCGGTAGAAATGAACCGTTTAATCAAGTTCGAAATGGAAGGCTCGATCGGTTAATCGATTTATATGTAACCCTTGGTGTGACGATGTTCACGCCAAGGGTTATTTTTATAGGCTTGAACGAAATAACAAGTCATATCTCTAATCATGCAAGGGAAGCGTTTGGGTACTTGCTTAAAGGGTATAAGAGTAACGTATATAAATCCTTAGGAGGTATGCAAAACATGAGTCAAAAATTCGAAGCTTTAAAAGAGAAATTGAACAATGCAGACTTAAGCGAAGCAAAAGAAGTATTGGTGCAAGCTAAAGAAGCTTATGATGATGGTAAAATTGATGAAACTGAAAAGAAAGAATTGATGGATTCTGCGAAATCCTTAATAGCTAAAAAAGGAATTGGCGGGTTATTCTAAAATCCTGTAATCATAATAAGCTTAGGCGCACATCATGTGCGCCTAAGCTTATTTTTTTATGTGTTTTAATGCTTCGCGTTTGCTAAGAGGCATTAACTCATGTGTAGAGACAAACGTTTCTACCCATTCAGCATCGGTCTTGGCATATTCACGTAATGCCCAGCCAATAGCTTTTTGAATAAAGAATTCAGGAGATGTAGCATGATGAAGTATAATTTGACTAAGTATGATTGTGTCTGTCTGCTGCTTGTATTTTAGCTGGTGGAGAATCGCCGCACGATTTGTCCATATATTTTCTGCTTTTGACCATTCAATCATTGAGCGTGTCCCTTCAACTTGTTCTTTTTGAATAACGTGACCAAGAATTCGGGAAGCAATCGAATCTACACTGTCCCACCAGGACTTGTTTTCAATTAGTTGTCGTAGAAATGCCAAGTCTTTGAGTGTTAACTCCTCTTTCATTTTGTCTAGTAAGGCAATCGCTGCGTATTGGTATTCTCTTTCAGGCAGTTCATATAGTTTCCAGACGGCCTCTAATAATTTCTGGCCGGAAGGCAACTGATGGGTTGAAAAGTGTTTGTTCAATAATTCAGTTCGCAATGGAGTTTTGATCCCTAAAAAGTCAAATTGATTTCGCATGTAGGCAGACATTGGAACCATTTGTTCAGGATTACGGTTTGCTTTAAAGCTATCAATTAGTTCTTGATCGTCCCATAGCTTTTTCATGTTTGGCTCATCTCCTTGAGTGAAAATCAATTGAAGCGAAAGATAACTATTTTAAAAAAGACGTTCTATTTTTTCTATGTTATCATAAAATAATAACGAAAATGGAGGCGGGACCATGATTTATGTAGGATTGACGGGTTGGGGAGACCATCCAGATGTCTATAGCCCGGGCTCAAAGAAAACAGAGAAATTAAGTGATTACAGTGGACATTTTCCAATAGTTGAATTAGATTCTTCTTTTTATGCGGTTCAACCAGAACGCAATATTCGCAAGTGGATTGCGGAGACGCCGGCGCAATTTCAATTTGTCGTCAAAGCTTATCAAGGCATGACAGGCCACCTTCGTGGTGAAAATCCATTTGAATCACGTGATGCCATGTTTGAAGCTTTCCGTAAGTCTATCGAACCTTTGAAAGAGGAAGGTAAATTAGCAATGGTGTTACTGCAATTTCCGCCATGGTTTGATTGTCAAAAAGACAATGTCGATCAACTTCGAGAAATTATTGAACGTCTTAAAGAATTTGATTTGGCGATCGAGTTTCGCCATCAATCCTGGTATGCAAATGGAATGAGTGAAAAAACTTTGGATTTTCTTCGGAACAATAACTTGATTCACTCAGTTTGTGATGAGCCGCAGTCAGGAGAGGGTTCAATTCCGCTTGTGCCAGTATCTACTAGAAAAGATAAAGTGTTGTTGCGCATACATGGTCGCAATGTTCACGGCTGGGTAAATCCTGGAGGTGCACAAAACTGGAGAGAAGTTCGTTATTTATACGATTACAATAAAGAAGAACTCGAGGAAATTAGTAGAGCCGTAAAGACATTGACGAACACTACTGAAAATGTATATGTGATTTTTAATAACAATTCAGGAGGGCATGCAGCAGGTAATGCGAAGCAGTTCCAAAAGATGAATAACCTATCATTTGATGGGCTTTTACCAAAGCAGTTGGATTTATTTGAAGGAGGATTTTAATGGTTTTCATCGTTATGGCAGTTGTCGGAATAATGTCCGGCATACTGGGTGCTTTAATCGGTTTGGGTGGGGGCGTTATATTGGTACCTGCTTTGCTGTTTATGGGCACTAGCTTTGCATTTTTTCCAGAACTTTCACCACAAAAAATTGTTGGGTTATCGGTTATTATGATGATTTTTACAGGTCTTTCTTCCACGTTAGCCTATATGAAAGTTCGAACAGTTGATTACAAAAGTGGATTCATTTTTTTTGCAGGTAGTGCACCGGGAACAATTGTCGGTGCTTTTATTAATAAAAATTTAGACTTACCCTCCTTCAACTTATATTTTGGGATTCTTTTAGTTTTTCTATCCTTGTTGCTGTTATTGCGTGACCATCTTAATGCAGTTCAATGGTTTGTGGAGAACGGTCGAAAAACAACGTTTACAGACAGAGAAAAAAAAGAATATGTTTATGGCTATCCAATCTGGTTTGCTTTGTTATTAACATTTTTTGTTGGCGTTGCTTCTGGTCTATTTGGTATTGGTGGCGGGTCTATCATTGTCCCAGCGATGATTCTTTTGTTCTTATTCCCTCCTCATGTAGCTGTTGGGACATCGATGTTAATGGTGTTTCTATCAGCACTGGTAAACTCTGTTACGCATATTTCGTTGGGGAATGTGCCGTGGATTTACACACTTGCAGTCGTGCCAGGGGCCTATATGGGTGCGAAAATAGGTGCAGCGTTAAACAAACGCCTCAATTCGGAAATGTTGGTCACCATTTTGAGAATTGTATTACTCGTGCTTGGGATACGTTCAATTTATGAAGGAATATTTAGCATTTAAAGAGGTGTTTTCATGAGCGAAACTATTCATATTTACCATACAAATGATTTACACAGTCATTTTGCAAATTGGCCACGCATTAAATCATTTTTAGCTGAACGAAAAAGGTGGCATGAAGAAGAAGGGGACATTTGTCTGGTTTTGGATATAGGCGACCATGTCGACCGTTCGCATCCATTTACAGAAGGTACTGCAGGAAAAGGCAATATCCAGTTACTTAACGAAGCAGGATATGACGCGGTGACAATCGGTAATAATGAGGGCATTACGTTGTCTAAAGAAGAGCTAAATGATTTGTATGTTCAAGCTAATTTTGATGTTGTGGTATCGAATCTATTTGATCTTCATGGCAACCGACCAAAGTGGGCCAAACCCCACCGAATTATTCGGACAGCAAATGGCACACGCATTGGATTAGTGGGGGCAACAGCAGAGTTTACTCCTTTTTATCGCAAACTCGGTTGGCAAATCACCGATGCAAAAGAGTCGATTATTCAATCGGTAGAAGAAATTAAAGACAAAACCGATTTAATTATTTGTTTGTCTCATTTAGGGATAAAAGATGATGAACTATTAGCGGAACTTTGTCCGCAACTCAATATTATTTTAGGTGCACATACCCATCATGTTTTTCATGATGGGAAATGGCAAGGAGATACATTACTTGGAGCTGCAGGAAAGTTTGGTTTTTATATCGGACATATGGCAGTAGAAGAGGAGTTTGGAAAAAGTTCAGCTCGGTTAATTGAAGTGTCGCAGTTATGCGAAGTACAAGAAGATTTTGATAAACATCTAGTTGAACAAGGCAAAATCCAAATGAATGAAATCGTGTATTATAGCGATAAAAAATTGAAGGCAGAGTGGTTTAAGGATTCAGAGCTTGCCACGTTATTTGGGCAAGCAATGATTGAATTCACAGGTGCAGATTGTGCATTATTTAACGCCGGTATATTTATGGAAGATATACATGAAGGTGCGATGACACGATATAATTTTCATAAAATGTTGCCTCATCCGATTAATCCGTGTGTAGTGGAGTTAAGCGGTGCAGAATTAAAAGAGATTTATTTGCAGTCTTTAAATTCAGAATGGCCACAAATTGAGTTAAAAGGAATGGGTTTCCGCGGAGCAGTATTTGGTAAAATGATTCATTTGAACATGGAAATCATTGACCGCCGTCTTTATATTAAAGGTCAACGGGTTGTACACGATCAAAAATATCAATTGGTTACGTTAGACATGCTGACATTTGGTTATTTTTTCCCGAGTTTAAAAAGAGCGACGAAAACATATTTCATGCCAGAATTTCTGCGTGATGTATTCGGTCAATATTTTCATAACAAAGCGATAAAATAGTAATGACAGTTGGAATATATATTCAGTTGATTTTGTAGTGATTTTGGGCTATGCTAAAGAAGAAAGTTATAATGGTGGGTAGAGGCTGCAGGACTAATCAGTAGGGTGCGCGAGTGTGACCGCGTTGAACGCATCTGAAAGGAAGTTTTGCCGAAATTTATTTCTTATGGTCATAGGAAGTGGATTGGGGTCATTCTGAACAAGAATGTCACTGTCATTTGAGCGCAAGTTTGAATGGAGGGCTACAGGGTTGTTTGATGTTTTATCGCACAGACGAATTGTAGAAGGCTGACTGAATCCAAGTGGAGAGGTCAGCCTTTTTTGTCTCAATTTCACCCATCAAAAATAAGGAGGAGTTATTTTGGAGAATACAATTTTTTCGATCTTGCCACCGATTATTGCAATTGTAATGGTCCTATTAACACGCCGTGTACTATTGTCATTAGGTGCAGGTATTGTGGCAGCAGCTATTATCCTTACGTGGTTTTCGCCACTTGAGGCCTTGCAGGAACTTGCTACATCATTCGCAATTATTTTTTGGGACGGCGGTTTTAACGCTTATAATGTCTTTATCCTATTGTTTCTACTATTGTTGGGAGTTATTACAGCGTTTGTTAGTCTCTCAGGAGGCAGTCATGCTTTCGCCGAATGGGCATCAAATCACATTAAATCTCGCCGTGGTGCCAAAGTATTAACGGTTGTTCTTGGAATGGTCATCTTTATCGATGATTATTTTAATGCATTGACTGTTGGGCAAGTAGCACGTCCAATTACAGACAAATACAAAGTTTCGCGTGCGAAACTCGCTTACTTTATTGATTCGACTGCAGCACCGGTTTGCGTAGTTTCTCCTGTATCAAGTTGGGGAGCAGCAATTATCGGTATTATAGCTACCATTTTAGCTGGACAAACTTTCGTCGAATATTCTGCACTTGAAGCATTTCTTTGGATGGCACCAATGAACTTTTATGTGGTTGCTTCACTTGCCATCGTCTTTTTTGTCGCAATTCGCGATGTTGATTTTGGCGAAATGAAAAAACACGAAGTGCTAGCTATTTCAAAAGGACAGCTTTTTGATCCTGAAAAAACAATTCCAGGTGAAATGAAAGAAGAATTTCCATCTCATTCACATGGACACGTGAGAGATTTATTGCTTCCGATTTTACTGTTGATCGTTGGAACAGTGGTTGCAATGATTTGGACTGGCTACCAAAATGCTGGCCAAGTATTTGATATTTGGTTAATCTTTGAAAATACCGATGTACCAGCTTCATTATTAGTAGGGGGAGTATTAGGTGCTTTAACATCTATTATTCTTTACGCACTACAAATGAAAACAAACAAAACAGCTAATGTTGGCTGGATTGGCAAAGGGATCTGGGCAGGTATCAAATCTATGATGGGTGCCGTTTTAATCCTAATATTTGCTTGGTCATTGACTTCCTTAATTGGTGGATTAGAAACAGGCGCATATTTAGCGGGTGTCGTTTCTGACGGCAATGTTCCTACAGCGATTTTGCCAGTCTTATTGTTTGTATTAGCTGGCGTTATGGCTTTTTCTACAGGAACTTCTTGGGGTTCTTTCGGTATTCTTTTACCGATCGCTGGAACAATTATGATTGAAGCGGAACCAGCTCTATTATTGCCAGCACTATCAGCAGTTTTAGCAGGTGCTGTATTTGGTGACCATTGTTCACCGATTTCTGATACGACCATCTTGTCCTCAACAGGAGCAGGAAGTAACCATATGGACCATGTTTTAACGCAAATACCGTATGCACTAACAGCTGCGGGCATTGCTGCTGTCGGGTATATTGTCATAGGGTATACCGGCTCTTTATGGATATCATTAGGCGCTGTGCTGATTGTTTTAGCAGTGTTATTCGTTGTTTGGTCACAACGAACAACTATTATTGAAAAACAACAAAATAATTAATGAAAGTAAGGCAGAGGAGCTTATCCTCTGCCTTTTTACTTTTGTCGCAATAGTTTTTTTCAATTATATTGCGAAAGTGTCTTTACATTAAAGCGCTCTCTCGGTATACTAATTTTAGATTAGTTAATAATCTGAAAACAAACAAAATTCCTATTTTTATGTAAAAAGAATGGGAAAACAAGGGGGAAGAGAGATGGAACGTTCGCAATGGGGTACACGTGCTGGTTTTATTATGGCAGCTGTCGGCTCTGCAGTAGGGTTAGGGAACATTTGGCGTTTTCCGTATGTTGCCTTTGATAATGGTGGGGGTGCCTTTTTCATACCGTATCTGTTTGCACTACTGACTGCCGGTATACCAATTTTAATTTTAGAATTCACGATCGGCCACAAGTATAGAGGGTCAGCACCGTTATCATTTTTCCGTATGGGCGGTAAAAAATTAGAATGGCTTGGTTGGTGGGCCGTATTTGTGTCCTTTGTTATATCTGTATACTATGCGGTTATTATCGCTTGGGCTATGCGCTATACTATATTTTCTTTCAACCAAGCATGGGGTACAGACACACAAGATTTCTTGTTTAACGAATTTTTACAACTGACTGTGAGCCCAGGACAAACGGGTGGAGTAGTTTGGGGCGTCTTTATCCCGCTTGTATTAGTGTGGGTGATAACACTTGGTATTTTACTTGCAGGAGTTAAAAAAGGAATTGAAATGGCTAACCGGATTTTCATCCCAACTTTGGTTATTATTTTCCTAGCAGTCGTTATTCGTGCGGTAACGCTTGATGGAGCTGCGCTAGGTTTGGAAGCCTTTTTCCAACCAGATTTCACGGCCATTATGAATCCGACAGTTTGGGTCGCTGCTTATGGACATATCTTCTTTAGTTTATCTGTCGCATTTGCAATCATGATTACTTATTCAAGTTATTTACCGAAAAAATCCGATATTACAAATAATGCTTTTATTACAGGGTTTGCAAACTCAAGTTTTGAATTATTAGCGGGTATTGGTGTTTTCGCAGCACTTGGCTTCATGGCGACACAACAAGGCGTTGCAGTTGCAGATGTTGCTGCAGGTGGTGTTGGACTTGCATTTGTTGTTTTCCCACAAATCATTAACGAGTTTCCAAGTTTTAACGGATTGTTTGGATTCTTATTCTTCCTATCCTTAACACTTGCTGGACTAACGTCATTAATGTCAATTACAGAAACATATGTTGCTGGATTCACTGAGAAATTTGGCATTTCTCGCAGAAAAGCTGTTCTTTTTGGTGGCGGACTTGCGGCATTAATTTCAATCTTATTCGCAACTCAAGGTGGATTGTTCTTCCTAGATCTTGCAGATTACTTTATCAACCAATTTGGTGTTGCTGCAGTAGGTCTAGTAGAAGTTGTGCTAGTAGTATGGGTATTCCGAAAAGCAGATTTGCTTAAAGCACACGCAAATGAAATTTCAGATATCAACCTAGGTGCATGGTGGAAAGTTAGTCTTGGAATCATTACGCCAATCGTTTTAGGCTACATGATGTTCGGACTACTGAAAATGAATATTCTACAGGAGTTCGAAACAGAAACTGGAAACTATGAAGGATATTCGACTATGTTTACTTTATCCGGAGGCGTTGCAGTAGCTTCTGCGGCAATAGTATTTGGTATTTTGTTCTCTATCGCTAAGTGGCATAAAAACCAAAACGAATACGATGAGCGTAGTTAAAAGGGGGAGTAGCAAATGTCAGCGAGTTCAATTTTAGTCATGGTTATCGGAATGGTTTTAGTTTGGGGCGGTTTAGCTGCTAGTATTTTTCACGCAGTTAACACCAGCAAAAAGAAACGTAACGGTAACGCTGCAAATAACGTATAAGATACTAGCCCGGAAACGAAACGTTTCCGGGTTTTTCTATGGATTTGTGGCACTATGGCAACTTGTGAGGAACACACCTTTATGATACATTTGGAATAGAATGAGATTCCAATTCAAATAAGATAGACAGGGGAAGATGTGCATGTCAGAAAAAAAAGAACATCTCAGAAAGCCTGATTGGTTAAAAATAAAATTAAACACCAATGAAAACTATACAGATTTAAAAAAAATGATGCGAGAAAACAACTTGAATACGGTTTGCGAAGAAGCTAAATGTCCAAATATCCATGAATGTTGGGGAACGCGAAGAACTGCTACGTTTATGATTTTAGGAGCGGTTTGTACAAGAGCTTGTCGTTTTTGTGCAGTCAAAACTGGATTGCCAAATGAATTGGATCTACAAGAACCAGAACGTGTTGCAGCCTCTGTAAAAATGATGAATTTAAAACATGCAGTTATCACAGCAGTTGCACGAGATGATTTAAAAGACGGGGGTTCAGCAGTTTTTGCTGAAACCATCCGAGCGATCAAACGTGCAAATCCATTTACGACTATTGAAGTTTTACCGTCTGATATGGGCGGTGTATATGAAAATCTAGAGCGACTAATGGATGCCAAGCCAGATATTTTAAATCACAATATCGAAACGGTGCGTCGCCTGACGCCAAGAGTTCGTGCTCGCGCTAAATATGACCGCTCACTTGAACTATTAAAACGTTCAAAAGAAATGCATCCCGAAATTCCAACAAAATCTTCATTGATGATTGGATTGGGTGAAACAAAAGAAGAAATTATCGAAGTGATGGATGACTTACGTGCGAACGATGTTGATATCATGACGATCGGTCAGTATTTACAACCATCGAAAAAACACTTAAGTGTACAAAAATATTATTCGCCGAAAGAATTCAAGGAGTTGTGGGAAATTGCGATGACTAAAGGATTTTCGCATTGCCAGGCAGGTCCGTTGGTTCGTAGCAGCTACCATGCGGATGAGCAAGTCAATGCAGCTGCTAAAGAGCGTCAGCGTCTCGGCGATATACAAGCAGCTGCTATAAACAGCTAATGGATGGTGAAGAAAATGATTACATTGGATCAATGGCAATACGATATACTAATTGACCACCGGGAAGGCTTTAAAGAAGAGGCTATCACTACCCGTTATAGCGAAATTTTATCGAAATATGATTATATATTAGGTGACTGGGGCTATGGACAATTACGGTTAAAAGGCTTTTTTGAAGATACAAACCATAAGGCAACGTATGATACAAAAATTAGTACCTTGCAGGACTATCTTTACGAATACTGCAATTTTGGTTGCGCTTATTTTGTTATAAAAAAAGTTGGTAAAGCCACACCACCGACGGAAGAAGTGGAACAGCAAACTCTCGAAGCGGATGAATAATCCGCTAGAGGGTTTTTTTTATCCAATATGATATGATAAAGAAAGAAAAGATAGATTTTCAAACGCCTATTGGAGGGTATTTTTATGTATTTTATTGATCGCAACAAAATCACTGAAACAATTCAGTATATGAACTCGTTATTGGAGTTTTACGAGGCACAGCAACAATGGACATCGTTTGGCGAGCAGCTCGCGCTAGAGCGTATTGGTGCAAATATTATCGAGTCGATTATCGATGTCGGCAATTCAATGATTGATGGCTTTATTATGCGTGATCCGGGAAGTTATGATGACATTATAGATATACTAGTGGATGAAAAAGTAATTACGAAAGAAATGGACCAACCACTTAAACAAGTAATTGCCTTGCGAAAAATGTTAGTTCGTGAATTTATGAAAGTTGATCAGCAAGCGGTGGTGGAAGCTTTAGATAAAAACATCGAATCTTTAAAAGCATTTGGGCCTAAAGTTGAACATTATTTGGTTCATGAGCTTGGACCAGTTTCTGCATTTATCCCGGAGACAAACGATGGAAACTAAAAAAACGTACCGAGCATATTGCCTTGATTTAGACGGAACAGTTTATCGTGGAACAGAAGCAGTTGAAGAGGCTGCGGAGTTTGTAGAACGTCTACAGCAACAAGACATCGAACCTTATTATATTACTAACAATGCTTCGAAAACCCAACAGCAATTACAAGAGAAACTAGCTGGATTTGGAATTGTAGCTAAAAAAGATCGTATCATGTCTTCTGCAATTGCAGCTGCTAAATACATCAAACGTTGGTACCCCGGAAAAACAGTTTATATGGTAGGTTCGGATGGATTAGATCAAGCTTTGTGTCAAGAAGGGCTTGAGCGAGTGGAAGAAGAGGCAGATATCGTATTAATAGGACTTGACCGAAGCCTTACATACGACAAACTCGCAACTGCTTGCTTAGAGATTCGCAAAGGCGCTGTTTTTCTATCTACCAATAAAGACTTAGCTTTTCCATCTGAAAAGGGATTTTTACCAGGCAATGGAGCAATCACGACTCTTGTATCCGCATCAACTGGAATAGAGCCAGTTTTTATCGGCAAACCAGAAATCCATATGTTAGAAGCGATACAGCATGAATCTGGACTTGAAAAAAGTGAAATGGTAATGATTGGAGATAATTACGATACCGATATTCAAGCAGGACTTCGTTTTGGAATCGATACGATTCACGTCAATACTGGGGTGAGTAGTACTGACACGGTAGTGAGAAAAGAGCAGCCACCTACTTATGCGATTGAAAATCTTAGTTACTGGAAAATTTAAAGAAAAAGCCCAGTAAAGTGACGCGAAGTCGCTTTGCTGGGCTACGGTGCATTGTGTAATAACACATTTGTGAAGCATTAAAAACCAGGAACGGTTTAAAATAGTGGGTTTTCATCTATGAATTCATAGACTTTTTTAGTCAATTCATCTGGAGATTCGGCCTCTACGATTTCGCCATTGACCAAGGCATATAAAGACTCGGAACATTTTGTGCAATAGCTTAAACAGCCATATTCCAAAACATCGAGATTTGGATCTCGTTCGAGTTTTTCAAAAGAACCTTGCGCGCCATTCGCAATATTACTAATACAAAATTCTACAATTGGTTTCATTCTAAGTCACCTCGCTACAACGAAATCCTACCTTTTTTAGCGACTAGAGTCAATTAATTGATTTCTAGCGAAAGCATTGTGAAAGTTATCACAATCAGCTATACTCATATGTGAGAAATTGATCAGACAGACGAAATTTAAAGGAGATTTTTATGCGAAAACTAGTCTTACTTGGAGGCGGTTACGGCAACATGCGAATTTTGCTTCGCTTATTGCCAACCAGCTTACCACAAGATACCGAAATCATTCTAATTGACCGTACCCCTTTCCACAGCATGAAGACGGAATTTTATGCTTTAGCAGCTGGTACAGAGTCGGACCAAGATGTCCGTGTCCCTTTTCCAGAGCATGAGCGTTTAACGCTTGTTAATGGTGAAATATTAGAAATCGGTCTTCAAGAAAAATGCATTTTCATGGAAAATGGTGATCGTATTGCATACGATGATTTAGTGATTGGGTTAGGTTGCGAAGATAAATATCATAACGTACCAGGAGCCGATGAGTTTACCTACAGTATTCAAACGATTGGTAAATCTCGTGCTACATACCAAGCCTTGCTTGGTTTGCCTGCAGGCGCAGTAGTAGGTGTCGTAGGAGCCGGATTAAGTGGGATTGAGTTGGCTAGTGAATTGCGTGAAAGTCGAAAAGACTTAAACATTAAATTGTTTGATCGTAGCCCTCGAATCTTACGTGATTTCCCTGAGCGTTTGAGTAATTTTGTGAAAAATTGGTTTGAAAACCATAACGTTGACGTGGTGTCAAACTCAAATATTACTCAAGTTGAACCGAATATGCTTTACAATCACGAAGAAACGATCCCAGTAGATGCAGTTGTATGGACTGCTGGCATCCAGCCTGTCAAACCCGTGCGTGATTTAGGTCTGGACTGTGACGGAACTGGTCGAGTAGTTATCAACCAATATCATCAATTGCCGAATGATGAGCATGTTTATGTAGTAGGTGATTGTGCTGCATTGCCTATGGCGCCTTCTGCTCAATTAGCAGAAGAACAAGCAGAGCAAATCGTTAAAGTATTAAAAGCAATTTGGAAAGAAGAACCATTGCCTGAAACGATGCCTGAAATCAAATTAAAAGGATTCCTTGGCTCGTTAGGTAAAAAGCAAGGATTTGCTTATTTAGCAGATCGTACAGTGACAGGCCGCATTGCACGCTTGATGAAATCGGGTGTACTATGGATGTACAAATGGCATAACGGCTAATAAAAGCATATTGACTGTAGGCAAACTTGATTGGTTCGAGTTGTCTACAGTTTTTTGATGAAAGTGAGTAAATAGCTAAAGAAAAAGGTTTTGGAATATGTCTATTCCAAAACCTTTACTCATTTTTTATTCGACTTCTGAAAAACCGTGTTTTTCAAGTTCCCGGTAAACAGGTTTTAACTGCACATAGCCCTCTCCTACAACTTCACCTTCAACTAAAACTAACGGGTAGAAAAATTCATCGTCCATAATACGTTGTGCATAGTCTTTTTGATGTTCAAGCTCAATTGGTTTCTCAATATCGATATAGGTAATTGAAAATGGTTGACCTTTGTATTTTCTTGAAATGGCGGCTTCTAACCACTCATACGTATCGACTGATGAAGGTGCATTAACACAACTTGCGCAAATAACATCGGTTCCGTAGACTTCTATAGATAATGGCTTTTTCATAATTTGGACCCCCTGTAAATTCATTAGTGGCTTTTTCCCGCTAATCACATTATAATGATTATAATGAAAGGAGTCGATATAAATGACTGAAGCTTTGCTAGAAGATCAAGTAATGGAAGTCTTAGATAAATTACGTCCATTCCTTTTACGTGATGGGGGAGACTGTGAACTTGTTGATATAGAGGATGGTATCGTAAAACTTCGTCTACTCGGAGCATGCGGAAGCTGCCCAAGTTCGACCATTACATTAAAAGCAGGAATTGAACGCGCGTTAGTAGAAGAAGTTCCTGGAATCGTAGAAGTAGAACAAGTATTTTAATGCTAAGGGACCTTTTGAGGTCTCTTTTTCTATAGAAAAGCACGGAAGTTTTTACATTTACTTGATAACACGTTAATTTAAGGTCAACAACTTGAACAATGATAGAAATGATTGCTATGATAGAGTTAGAGGAAGGTGATCAGATTGACAGAAGTAGTTGAAATTACAGAAGCAGCCTCATTCCAGATTAAAGAAATGATGCGTCACAACGAAGAAGAAGATTCCTATTTACGTGTTGCCGTTAAAGGTGGCGGATGTAGTGGATTAACATATGGTATGGGGTTTGAAAAAGAAAAAACGGATGAAGATGATCGTTACGAGCAATTTGGCATTCCGATTTTAATTGCGAAAGAAGATGCACCAATTCTTCAAGGTACGGTAGTCGATTATAAACAGTCTTTAATGGGTGGCGGATTTACGATTGAAAATCCAAATGCCATTGCATCATGTGGTTGTGGTACCTCATTCCGTACAGCGAAAAAAGAAGGTACTCCTGAAAATTGTTAAAAGTCGGTCACAAACCGGCTTTTTTCTTGTGGATAAGTCTAGGTTAAACGTATTATTCGGTTGAAATCATCCAGTAATAGGTCTAATATAGAGGATAGATGTTTATCGGTGCGTCAAGGGTGCTCCATTTTGACGATATTCGATTAAAAAATGACTTGAAGGTGGTTGCGATTGTGTTGAAAAGACCGTCAATATTAGTATTAGGTGCAGGTTACGGTGGATTAACTACTGTAGTAAACTTGCAAAAAGTTCTGGGCACAGATGCTGCAGACGTTACATTGATTAACAAAAACGAATACCATTACGAAAGCACATGGCTTCACGAAGCAGCTGCAGGTACATTACTTCCTGAACAAGTGCGCTACGACATTAAAGATGTAATCGATAGTGTCAAAGTAAAATTTGTACAAGCGACTGTTGAAGCAATTGATGTAGTTGGCAAAAAAGTTACAACAGATAATGGCGAATTTACATATGACTATATTGTCATCGCTCTTGGCTTCGAAGGGGAAACTTTCGGAATTGAAGGTCTTGATAAATATGCATTGTCAATTGCTAACGTAAAAGCTGCACGTTATATCCGAGAGCATATTGAGTTCCAATTTGCAACGTGGTCAGCAGAGCCAGTTAAAGACGACAGTCGTTTAACGATTATCGTTGGCGGAGCTGGATTTACGGGTATCGAATTCTTAGGAGAATTAGCTAACCGTGTACCTGAACTTTGTAAAGAGTACGATGTACCTCGTGAAAAAGTACGTGTTGTATGTGTAGAAGCGGCACCAATGGTATTGCCAGGATTTGATCCAGAACTAGTAAACTATGCAGTGGGTCATTTAGAGTCTAAAGGTATTGAATTCTCAATTGGTACGCCAGTTGTTGAAGCAACTCCAGAAGGCGTTAAAATCAAAAAAGGCGACGATGAATTTGAATTCATCAAAGCCGGCACAGTTGTTTGGGCTGCAGGTATTCGCGGCAACAAATTAATTGAAGCTACTGCTATTGAAAACATGCGTGCTCGCGTAAAAGTTGAAAAAGATCTTCGTGCTCCAGGTTTTGATGATGTATTTGTCATTGGTGACTGTGCATTGATGATCAACGAAGAAACAAATCGTCCGTACCCACCAACTGCACAGATCGCTATGCAGCAAGGTGAAGTAGTGGCGAAAAACTTAAAAGCACTAATGAGTAATGACACAACAGTTGAATTTGTTCCTGACTTAAAAGGAACGGTTTGTTCACTTGGTGAAGACGATGCAATCGGTGTAGTGTTTGGCAAAAAAGTAACAGGCAAACGCGCTTCTTTCATGAAGAAAATGATTGATAACCGTGCATTGTTCATGATTGGCGGACCTATGCTGGTGATGAAAAAAGGTAAATTCAACGTTTTATAAACCAAACAATCAAAAGCTCCCTTTGCGGGGAGCTTTTTTTGTAATTTTAGTGTGTTTTGATTAAAGACTTTTAGTAGAAAGAGGGATGTTTGTGACAACTCATAAACGTGGAAATGTGTGGCTTGGTGCAGCCGGTCTCGTTATAAATTCAAAAGGCGAGTGGCTCGTCGTTAAAAAAAGATATGGCGGTTTGCATGGGAAATGGTCACTGCCAGCGGGCTTTGTACAAGGCAACGAAACAATTGACCAAGCAGCGTTAAGAGAAGTTAAAGAAGAAACAGGCATTGACTGTGAAATCATCGAATTGATTGGGTTTCGTTCTGGCGTTCTGCAAGAAAAAATTAGTGACAATATGGGGATTTTCTTATTGAAAGCAATAAACGAGAAACAACCGGTAGTAGCACAGTTGTCTGAGTTGTATTCAGCAGATTGGTTAACTCCTACAGAATTAGTTACTAGCGAAGAAGCTTCTGTAATGCTTGTCGAAATGGCTTCTTATTCATTAGAAATCGGGCTATCACCTATAAGTCATGTAGACCCTGGAACAGTTTTTGGCTATTCAGATTACAAATTATTCTTTAGAAAATAGCAGCTATACGTAAAAAATCAAGAAAATTTTGATGGTAGCGTTTACATACAAGCTTTATCTATTGCGCTCTGGATAAGGACGTGCTATATTATCAGAATATTACAAACAAGAATAGAAGGAGGTGTTTCAGATGACAATGTTTAAAAAGGATAAGAATGTCAATAATTGCCCATATTGTTCAGGACAAGGCTATTTTCAATTGCGACTGGGCGGTTCAGAAACGTGCTCCTGCTGTTCGGGTTCAGGGAAAAAATAATCGGTTTAATAATGGCGGACGGAGTGAAAAATTCCGTTCGCTTTTTTGTGTGTAGAAATTTTGCAAAGGAGTTGCCTTCTAAGGTGTAGCATAAGTGACAAAGCCATGAATTCTGTTCAGTTGGATTGAAAGCCTTTGTTTTTTCGGTTAAACTGATGAAAGGAATAACGGAGGTTAGAATTCATGAACAGTTCATTTACGATTGTGCAATTGATTATTTCGATGTTGCTTTTTTATGTTATGTTCTTCGGAATTGGTTTTTTATTAAATATGTTACTGCGGATGACTTGGCTAATGGCTGTCGTTTATCCGGTCGTCATCTTATTGGTTGTGGATGATGTAGGCGTCTTTGATTATTTTACCAATCCAAGTGAGTCTTTTGCCATGCTTGGAGATACTATTACATCGATGACAGGTAGTGACATTGCTGTTTTGCTTGCTGGTTGGGCAGGAGCGATCACATCAGGTTTTGTTATGAAAATATTACGTAAAATGGGTTATCAAATGTTTTAAAAAATCGCCAATCCGGTTATTCGGATTGGCGATTTTTTTACGTTAAAATGATGGTTATATAACGATGCCGTATACGATAAAGGAAATGGCAATGCCTGTTAAAGCTCCCATAAACACTTCACTTGGTTTATGACCGAGTAAGGTTTTAAGTTCTTGAATTTTTTCTTCTTCTTTTTTTTGAGGCCATTTTCTTGTTTCTTCCATGAAAATATAGATATCTTGTCGCATTTTGTTGATGGTCAATGCTTGTTGACCTGCTTGAAAACGGACACCCGTAGCATCATACATCGTAATAACAGCAAACATTGTAGAAACGGCAAAAATCGTAGAAGAAACACCGTGTTCAAATGCGACCGCTGTTGTTAAAGAAGTAACTGCAGCTGAGTGGGAACTAGGCATGCCGCCAGTTGAAGAAAAAAGCTTCCAGTCTAGTTCTCGTGTTACAGCATACTGAATAGGGATTTTGATAAATTGAGCAAAGACAATTGCAAATAACGCAATCATCAGAGGGAGGTTAGAGAAAATTTCCACGTGGTGTCACAGCCTTTCTGTCTAAATATGTTCTACCAGTATATCATAGACAACAAAATGTCAGGACTGTTTTATTCCTTCGCCTCTCGAACTACTCGAATGTCGGATTAAATGCTACACTTAAAAAGAACATATAAAAGGAGGAGTTTTATGCAAATCGAATTACAACAACATTCACAGGACAGTCAAGCAGAAATCCTCGTGGTCGGATTAAGCCGTCATCCTGAGAACAGTAAAGGATGGGACGATTTCGCAAAGCGGTTTGATGGCAAATTGGAAAGTTGGACAAAGCAAGATTTATCATTTGATTTAAAATCGTTGATTACATATCCTACACTTTCTGGAGCGATTCCACGCGTCATGTTTATTGGATTAAACGACCGGAAGAAATTGACTGAAGAAGATCTTCGTTCTTGCTTTGGATTAGTGGGCAAAGAGCTAGCAAAGAAAAAAATAAAACACGCAGCGATTTACATGGAGTCATTTAAAAACGATTCCATAACCAGTGAAGATGTAGCTTATTTAGCTTCTGAAGCGGTTACTCTGGGTGGCTATCGCTTTGATGATTACAAAACAACATCGAATGAAACACAAGTAAAATTAGAAACATTAACTTTTTTGGCAGAAGAAGTAGAAGAAGACGTAGAAGCAGCTGCAACAGTAGGAGCCATTTTTGGTCAGTCTGTTAATGAGGCACGAACACTAGTGAATATGCCAGCAAATATTTTAACAGCCACAGCAATGGGCGAATACGCAAGAGAACTTGGAGAAACATATGGCTTTGAAACAGATATTTTAGGCAAAGCAGAACTAGAAGAGCTCGGCATGGGAGCGATTCTTGCTGTTAACCAAGGCTCTACTGAAGAACCGCGTCTGATTGTCTTGAAATACAAAGCGACAGAAGGCTTTGAAGACCCATTAGCGCTTGTTGGAAAAGGAATAACCTTTGATACTGGTGGTTACTCAATCAAGCCGAAAGACGGCATTGTAGGGATGAAAGGCGATATGGGCGGTGCTGCGGCAGTACTAGGCGCTATGAAAATCATTGGTGAACTTCAACCAAAACAAAACGTTATTGCAGTAATTGCTTCAACAGACAATATGATTTCTGGAAATGCTTTTAAACCGGATGATGTTATTACTTCAATGAGTGGTAAAACGATTGAAATTCTAAATACCGATGCGGAAGGTCGTTTAGTATTAGCGGATTCTGTTAGCTATGCAAAACAACTAGGAGCTACAAAAATTGTTGATGTAGCGACGTTAACAGGTGGAGTCATTGTTGCGTTAGGAAAAGACAAAACAGGTGCTCTAACAAACAACGAAGCCTTTTTTGAAACTTTCTTAGAAGCCTCAATGGAAAGCGGCGAGTTTGTATGGCGCTTGCCGCTAACAGAAAGTGACAAAAAACGAATTCGCACAAGCAATGTAGCGGATTTAAACAACTCACCGGGACGCGACGGTCATATGATTTTTGGCGGTGGATTTGTTGGGGAATTTGCAGGAGACACCCCGTGGATTCATTTAGATATCGCCGGAACATCTGATGCTGACAGTGCCCATGATCTTGGACCAAAAGGTGGTACTGGCGCAATGGTACGCACGCTTGCTATGTTAGTTGAAAAAATGGCAGACGAGCAATAAAAATATAAATGAAAATAGCCAGTGAAAAGTAATTACTTTTCACTGGCTATTTTTCATTCTTCAGGTGTTTTGTTATTTAACAGTTCGTTCTTTTGATTTTTGATGGCCACTTCCATGTCATCACGCACCGTTTCGTCAGCAACACTGATACCGGACATATATGCAGCCCGTCCGATCAAATGTCCACCTACAGGAGCAGTAATAAACAAGAACGCAATGGCGATAATGAGCTGTGTATTGAATATGCCTTCTATTAACCAGAAGTGGATAAAGGCAGCGAGCAATACACAAAGCACACCAAGCGTAGAGCTCTTAGAAGCCGCGTGTGTGCGTGTATAAACGTCTGGCAAGCGAATAAGTCCAAGAGCCGTAACCAAGCTGAATATGACCCCTGTGCTCATTAATACGACGATTAAAACGTTAATTATGGTTGTTTCGATCGAAAATCTCTCCTCTCTCAAGGAATTTTGCAAAAGCAATTGTTCCGATAAAGGACAAGATGCTCAACAGCAAGATGACTTCTAAAAAGAATTCTGTTTCGATGATTAAAGACAACAACGCGATAATTGAAACAAGAGAAATACCGATAGCATCAAGTGCTACGACACGGTCTGCAATTGTTGGTCCTTTAACAAGTCGGAAAAGAAGTCCCGTGAAGCCTAAGCTAACAAGAATTAGCGAAACCCAGTAAAACGTCATCATGGGCGGCTCACCTCCAAAATCGCACGTTCGAATGTATCTTTTATCGAATTGACGGCATCTTCAATATCATCAAAATCGAGCGCGTGAATGTAAAGTCTTTTTTGGTCATCAGAAATACCGACAACAAGTGTTCCTGGCGTTAACGTGATCAACGCCGATAACAAAGTAATTTCCCAGTCTTCTTTTAACTCAGTTTCTAATTCGAATATAGCTGGCTTTAACTTCATGTTCGGTTTAATCACGATAAACAAAACTTGCATACTCGACTTGAAGAGTTCTTTTAAAAACAAGAAAAACAGCGAGACAACTGCCCATCCTCTTGACGTATAAAGCCGGTATGAAAAAAACCGGCGCATTAAAATAATGATACCAAGGCCAACGAGAAAGCCAATCGCGAATCCTGATGGGCTAAAGGAAACAGTCATGAACATCCAGACAAAGGCCAAGAAGAAATTTAATAAAATTTGTAAAGCCATATGTCACCTACTCCTTTAAGACCGCATCAATATAGATGGATGGATTCAGCAGCACTTCACCTGCACCTGAAATAAAGGGCATGAAGAGTTCCGCGCCGACCCCGAATACCACTGTCATGGCAACAAGGATGACCGTTGGAATAAACATTTGATTGAAAGTAGATTTCTGTAAAGGAACAGTTTCGACAGGTTGTCCCCAAAAAGCATAGATGAAGATTCGCACAGCGCTAAGCAATACAACTAAGCTAGTAGCTAAGACGATGATACTTCCCCAAAACTGTGGGCCTTCAAATCCGCCTTGAATAATAAGTAACTTTCCAGGAAATCCGCTTAGCGGAGGAATACCAGCTAAACCAAATGCAGTTAATAAGTAAACCCACCCTAAAACCGGATAAGTTTTGATCAACCCACCCATTTTGCGAAGATCTGTTGTCCCAAAAAGTACCGCAATAATTCCAACTAAGAAAAACAAAGCAGCTTTAATCATCATATCATGAATCAAGTACATTATAGATCCATCGATACCTGGCTGATTTAGTTGAGCGACACCAAATAAAATGACGCCAACTGCAATAATGATGTTATAAATGATAATTTTTTTGACATCAAAGTATGCAAGAGCACCAACACAACCTGCCAAAATGGTAAGAATCGCAATAATTCCTAGCAATTCATGAGTAAATCCAACATTCATCGTAAAGAACAAGGTGTATGTACGCATGATTGCATAAACCCCGACTTTTGTCAGCAATGCCCCAAACAGCGCTAGTATCGGAATCGGCGGTGCATAATACGAACCTGGCAACCAGAAATACAAAGGGAAGATGGCCGCTTTAAAACCAAAAACCACGAGGAACATAACGGCAATAACCGTTAAAATACCCGTTTCTTCAATTTGCGGAATCTTTACTGCCAAATCCGCCATATTCAATGTACCTGTAACCGAGTAAAGAAAAGCAACAGCGGCAACAAACAAAGCAGATGAAATGATATTTACTAGCAAATATTTAATGGATTCCCGTAGTTGTGGTTTTTCGCCCCCATGAACGATTAACGTATAAGAAGCCATTAACAACACTTCAACAAAAACGAATAAGTTGAAAATATCGCCCGTTGTAAAAGCACCGTTAACTCCGACCATTAGAAACAGAATGCCTGGATAATAAAACGACTGCTCACGTTTCACACCAATTATTGGAATGCTATAAAAAATAACAAACAAAACGAGCAATGAAGCTGTGACAACTAGTAAAGCAGAAAGTGGATCCGACACCATGGAAATACCAAAAGGTGCTGGCCAGCTACCAAGCGTTACCGCTTGAACTCCATCTGCATTAACTTTTGCTAAAAGTACAAGAGCAAAGAGTAAAGTAAATCCTGTACCGACCACAGCTAACACGCGCTGAAGTTTTATGTTTTTTGGAAAGATCATCAGGATGGTAGCAAAAAACAAAGGAATGATGATTGGGAACAAAAGTAAATTACTCATAATCTTCAGTACCTCTCAGCAAATTCATATTGTCGGTACCAAGCTCCTGATAAGACCGGTAGGCGAGCACTAAGAAAAATGATGTTACAGCAAATGAAATGACAATCGCTGTCAAAATCAATGCTTGAGGAAGAGGGTCTGCATAGTCGCTGACACTCACTCCGTGAGAAACAACAGGTGGCGAGTTCCCCCCGAGTCCACCCATTGTTAAAAGTAAAAGGTGAGCACCGTGACTCAATAAGCCTGTACCAATAATGATCCGGATTAAACTTTTTGAAAGCATTAAGTAAACAGCTGCCATAAAGAGAAAGCCAATGGCAACGGACATAATTATTTCCATTATTCATCCTCTCCAATCGTTTGAATAATGGTCATCGTAACCCCAACAACAACCAAGTAAACTCCTGCGTCAAACAGCATTGCTGAATGCAGGGAAGTTTTACCGAAAAGCGGTAAATCAAAATATCCAAAAGCGTGTGTGAAAAAAGGAACATCAAAGATTATTGCCCCAGCTGCTGTAGCAAGAGCGAGCAACAAACCAATAGCTGTCATGGTCACATAATTAATAGGCAATATCTTTTTCACTGTTGCAATATCAAAGGATAGCATCAACAGCACAATAGCACTAGTAGTCAATAACCCACCGACAAAGCCACCACCGGGTGTGTAATGTCCTGCAAAAAATATATGGACAGCAAACATCAAAATGATGAAGGTCACTACTTTGGTGGCCGTTTGAAGCATTACATCATTTGTTCTCATGCTGATCCTCCTTTTTTGTCAAGCGCAGTTTGATCATTGTGATAATGCCAATACCGGCAATACCTAATACCGCGATTTCAAACAATGTATCAAATCCACGGTAATCTACTAAAATAACATTGACGATATTTCCGCCGCCTGCTTCTTTATAAACCGTTTCTTTATAGAATTCGGAAATAGAAGGCATGGCTTTTTGGGATAGGGAAGACAAAGCAACCAAAGTCATTGTTGTTCCAACACCTATTGCAACAAGTGCATTTCCAAATCGGAAGCGCATGCGTTCTTCTTTTCGACTGATCTGTGGCAGATGATAAAACGCCAGCAAGAACAGAGCAACAGAAATCGTCTCAATCACGAGTTGTGTTAAAGCCAAATCAGGAGCACGGAAAATCACAAAGAATAATGCAACTGAATAACCGACTGCCCCAAGAGCGATAATTCCCGTAAGCCGAGATTTAGAGAAAAGAATCGTAAATGTGGACCCAACTAAAGCGATTAAAATTACGACTTCATAAAAACCGATAGGTGCAAGATTCGTGAAATTAATGGCAAATGCATCGGTTAAGAATAAAGTTCCAAGAACAATGAAGACCACAAAACTAAACATATACACCAAGTACGAACGGATAAAGCCTGTCATGTAAATTCTAGAGAAACGGTTTGCACCCGTATCACTCAAAAACATCATATTATCGTAAAGTGCATTTAGCGAAATAGCATCTGGGAAAAGATCATAACTCTTCTGCCATTTGCGCAACGTCCAAAACATCAGGAACCCGATCGCGAAAATACCGAGTGTCATAAAGAACTCAAGTTTAAATCCATGCCAAGCTTCTACATGTACTTTTATATCTTCAGGTGAACTATACAAGAAAGGTTGCATAGCTAAAACTGCTGGTTTAACTAACCAATCTCCAATAAGATTCGGGATAAAGAAAATTACAACAACAAGAAGTGCCAAGAATACTGGTGAAACTAGCATCCCAATCGGTGCTTCGTGAGCCGGTTTAGGTAATTGATCTGGTTTATGTTCGCCAGCAAATGTGTGGAACACAAAATAGAAGCTATAAATAAACGTGAATATTGAGCCAAGCCATGCCACAACAGGGAATAAGATGCCCCAAACGTCCATAGAGAACAAATCAAATTCTGTTAATGACAGCATCGCAGTCAAAAACATTTCCTTACTCAAGAATCCACCAAACGGAGGCAAGCCTGCCATTGAAAATGCGCCAATCACAGCGACAGTGAAACTGATTGGCATCAAGCTCATCAATCCACCGAGTTTGCGAATGTCTCGCGTACCAGTTTCATGATCAACGATACCCGCAATCATAAACAAACTGCCTTTAAATACGGCGTGGTTGATCAAGTGAAAAATTGCGGCAAATCCAGCATATTTAAACGTTGTTTCAGCAATATTATCGATGTGATAACCTGCAGCTGATGTGCCAAGTAACGACATGATCAAGCCCAATTGAGAAACGGTTGAAAATGCCAAGATTCCTTTTAAGTCTTTTTGCTTTAAAGCAAAAAATGAACCCCAGAACATAGTGAATAGCCCGACTCCTGTAACTAGCCACATCCATGTACCTGATATTGCAAAGATTGGAGTCAATCGTGCAACTAAGTACAATCCGGCTTTAACCATTGTTGCAGAGTGCAAATAGGCACTAACAGGAGTAGGCGCTTCCATTGCATCTGGAAGCCAGATATAAAACGGAAATTGTGCTGATTTTGTAAACGCACCAAACAACACTAAGACAAGCGCCCAAAGGAAGAAGTCGTGCGACACAAGTTCAGTCGCTTGCGGTATTAATTCGCGTATCGAATATGTACCACCCATAATACTTAGTAATACAAATCCCCCAAGCATCATCAATCCGCCAAAAACGGTAATCATCATAGATTTTAATGCACCAAAACGGGAGCGGTCACGGGTATACCAATAACCAATCAACAAGAACGATGAAATCGAAGTCAATTCCCAAAATAAATAAAGGGTGATTAAGTGGTCACTTTGGACAATACCAAGCATTGCCGTCATGAACATTAACAAGTAAACGTAAAAGTTATGTAATTGCTCACGATGTTTGTCCAAATAAAAAATGGAATATAGCACTACTAAAGCACCAATACCTGTAATCAGTAAAGTGAACAAGAGGCTCAATCCATCGATATACGCGATGAATGCGATATCAAGCGAAGGGATCCATTGGAATTCAGACACCAAATTACCGCCATGTATGGTTGTAGGAAGTAATGAAACGTAGTAACTGAATAAAACGACAGGAACAATTAAAACAAACCAGCCAGTATGGATCTTTCCGACTTTCTTAAATAACAGCGGAACAAACAAGGCTGCAAGCAAAGGTAAAAAGATTAAAAACACAAATGACAAATGAATCCTCCTTCCAGCATATACGTGATGAGTTTCTAATTAGAAATTATAACGTAAATCGAGTGGATTTGCACCGCTCATCAATTAATGCCCTCAGATTCCATGCACTTTTTATAAACTTTAGAAATAGGAAGAAACCCGTTTAAAAAAATTTTTCGGATTTCATAAAAAAGCATAAAAAAACTGTAGACAATTCGAGTTGTCTACAGTTTGATACGTCTACCATTCAATTTATATTTTTACGTATTCTTTAATTCTTGTTCTAACAATACGTCTTCAAAATCTTGCTGTGGTTTTGCAAGTGTTACCCGAAGAAAGACAAAAGCAAAGATAAATAAAATGCTTGTCACGATAAAGACGGACGAAATACCGATAAACCCACTAACAATACCGCCGAAAACAGGACCGATGATGTTCCCTAGAAAACGGAAACTCGTATTATATCCCATAATTTCGCCCTGAATCTCAATCGGTGCTTCACGACGCATTAACGCAGTGGTTGTTGGAATCATTCCGCCAACCGCTACACCGAAGAATAAGCGCAAAACAATCAATTGCCAAAGGTCGGTAACAAAAGCTTGAGGGATGATAAAGACAAATGCTAGAACGAGCAATAAGCCCAGTACTTTTTCGTAGCCAATCGAATCGCCTAAGCGTCCCCAACGTCGGGCAAACAATAAATTACCTACACCGGTGGCACTAAACGTAACCCCTGCAAGAAATGCTACTTGCGCCGTTCCGGCTGTGAGTTCTGCTACATAAAGTGAAAGTAAAGGTTGTATGCTAAAGTTCCCAATTTGAATTAGCGCTGTGATAATCATTACGTTTAGCATTAACCGGTGATTTAAAATGCCATTAATAATCGTTTTTGGAGCATATACATGCGCGCCTTTTACTTTAACGCGTTTGATCTCGTGTAAACCAAAAACCACAAACAATGCAGCAATAGTAATTATGGTTGCCGTTATTAAAAATGTATATTTAAATCCAAAAGCATCCGCCATCAACCCACCGAGAACTGGTCCAAATAATGTGCCAGATACACTGCCCATCTGAAGTGTTCCAAGTGTTTTTCCTGCGGTTTCTTTAGAAGTTTGTGAGCTAACAAAAGCTAAAGAAGTAGGGATAAATCCGGTGACCAAACCCATAAATAAGCGAATCATAAACAATTCTGTAACGGAATCAGCTGTTCCCATCAAAAAAATACTGGTCGCAATACCAAAGCCGTTAATGATTAATATGGGCTTAAAGCCATACTTGTCGGCAATGCGTCCCCAAACTGGAGACATGATTAAAGCCGCAACAAAAGTTACACCAAACACAAGCCCAGACCAGCGTTGTACGTATTCATCCGAAAAATTGCCGAGCGATTCAATATAAAGAGAAAGGAATGGCATAATCATTGTCGTACTGCCGGCAACGAGGAAGTTAGTGAACATAATAATAAAGAAATTCTTTTTCTGTGTATCCATATGGAACCCTTCTTTCTGGAAGGAGCATTTGTTCCTATTATATATTACTTCGTTACACGAAGAAAGCGATGAAAACTATTGGTTTATTCAGAAAAAAGGCGCAAAAGTTAGTGAGAAACAAGCAAAAAAAGCTGATTTTTAGTTTTCAATTTCTATGCTAAAATAAAGCGGGGTGAAAAAGATGAAAAAAACAATTATAGTATCGATTTTTATGGCATTTTTACTTGGAGCATGTTCAGACCAACAAGCAGAACCGAGTACGGAAACAACAACCGAGAACAATCAAGTCGAGGTAGATGGCTATCCGCAATTGTCGGAAGAAGTTGCTGAAGGTGAAGCGCTAGTCGAATTGAACACCTCAATGGGAACGATGAAAATCAAATTATTTCCAGAGATTGCACCAAAGACGGTTGAAAACTTTTTGACGCATGCTGAAGATGGCTATTACGATGGCTTGACGTTCCACCGGGTTATTGAAAACTTCATGCTGCAAACAGGAGATCCAACAGGCACGGGCGGTGGTGGCGAAAGTATTTATGGCGCACCATTTGAAGATGAATTTAACGATCATCTCGTTAATATTCGAGGTGCTTTGTCTATGGCAAATGCTGGACCTGGAACAAATGGCAGTCAGTTTTTCATTGTTCAAGCGCCAGAAGTTACAGAAGACATGTTTAAAAAGGAGTACCCACAAGAACTTCAAGATGCCTACTTGGAACAAGGGGGCACGCCTTGGCTTGATGGAGGACATACTGTGTTTGGGCAAGTAATTGAAGGGTTGGAGGTAGTCGACGCGATCGCTGCAGTTGAAACCGTTAATGATAAACCAGTAGAAGAGGTTACTATCGAATCTATTGAAGTTCTTCAACGATAACCAGAATACGTTGGAGTTTGAATTTTAATTTATGTGCTATTATAGCCTTTAACGATAGAGAAATGTTAGGTGAAACTAATGGATATAAATGAAATGAACAGAAAAGCTATAACAATCATGAAATATTGGGATCCTTTTGCTATAGGTTCCGAGTCGTATGGTCAGGAAATTGGCAATGTAATTACGCAATTGCAAGTTTTAGATGATCCGTCAGATCTCGCAAAAACCATTCAGATGAATTATGAGTATTCGTTTGGAAAATGGATTCCTTTAGAACAATGTGTAGACATCTCCTACAAATTAATCGCACTTAAATTCAAAGCAAAACACATTATTTAAAACAAAAAGAGCATTCGGCAACATATTGCCGAACGCTCTTTTTTGTTTGAGTTTCTAAAATTACAAACCGTCCACTAAATTAGATGCAGGTACTTCTAATGCATTAGAAAGGATCATAATGTTCTGGGTTGATGGAACTTCTTCGCCGCTTTCGAAAGCTTGAAGTCTAGCAATCCCTATGCGCGTTTTTAATGCGAGTTCGTCTAATGACAAGTTACGTTCTTCGCGAAGCGCTTTTAATTGTGCGTGTAACTCTTTATTCATATTCATGCACTCCTTCTCATAAGAAACTTTCTTCTATAATACATATTATCATGTAGAGAAGTATTAAGGTAGCTTTAAATTAGAGGCTAGTCGGGCAAGCTGGATTAAAAAATTGCGATTAAGCCACGGATAAATACAACAATAATAGCAACTGGTGCTACATAACGCACTAATACGCGCCAAACATCAACCCAAACTTTTTGCTGAGATAATTCGTTGTGTGCATCTTCTTTTGTTAATACATAGCCTGCGAATATCGCAGTAAACAAGGCACCAAGTGGTAAACCAATTCTGCTTGTTATGGTGTCCATGAGATCAAAGAACGTCATCCCGAAGAAAACTTCTTGCGGCATCACACCGAAAGATAAAGCACTTGGAATTCCAACAACGAAAATCATAATACCGAAAATAACCGCGATGCGACGACGACGATCATACTTACTTTTAACACCAATAGAAACGGCAATTTCCAACATCGAAATGGAAGAAGTCAACGTTGCAAAAAGCAATAAGATAAAGAAGATAATGATTAAAAATTGACCCATAAACAATTGATCAAAAACAGCAGGTAAAATGATAAACACCAATCCAGGGCCTTGGTCAGGTGTATATCCTAAAGCGAACACTGCTGGGAAGATAATTAATCCGGCCATAATTGAAATCACGATATTTAACGACACTACGCTGACTGAAGAGCGTGTTAAGTTTTCTGATTTTGATAAATAAGAAGCATAAGTAATCATTCCCGCAACACCTACGCTCAACGAGAAGAATGCTTGACCAAGTGCAATTAATGCAGTTTCAAAATTAAAGTAAGACCAGTCAGGAACAAACATAAAACGTACGCCTTCCATCGCACCATCAAGTGTTAGCGAACGAATCATTAAAACAACGAAGAAAATAAGTAAAGCGGGCATCATAATTTTGCTAGCACGTTCGATACCGCCTTTAATTCCTCCAGTTACAATCCAAACTGTTAGCCCCATGAAAGCAGCTTGTGCAATGAGTACTTCCCATGGGTTTGTGATGATTCCGACAAACAAATCGGCAAATTCACTGTCTTGTAAACCCGATAGTTGAAACAGGATCGATCGGCCTAAGTAGGATAGAACCCAACCTCCAACAACGCTGTAAAAAGACAAAATTAAACATGAAAAGATAAATCCAGACCAACCAATTAAATACCAAGGTTTTTCCGGGGCTTGTTTTTTGAGTCCAGTCACTGCATCTGCCTGGCCTCTTCGACCAATCACAAATTCAGCAAGTAAAACAGGCAAGCCGATTAATACTGTGCTAAGGATAAACAGCAAGATAAAGACACTGCCTCCATTGGCACCGGTTTCATATGGAAATTTCCAAATCGCTCCTAAGCCGATAGCACTTCCTGCTGCCGCTAATATAAAACCGAACTTAGAGCTCCATTGGTCACGTTTTTTCAAAGTTATCACTCCTATTTCTTGTAGATTTCCTCATTTTACACGAGCAGCACTAAAAAAAATAGCAATTTTTGAAACGTTCTTCTTCTAAATTCGTATTTAAATGTAACGGCAAAGAAAAAAGATTATTCAGACGAAAAGGAGTGGCAGTATGTCTTTCGTAACAGATGATTATAAAAAGGCGAAAAAAGGAAATAGAGCTGCATTCAATAACTGGATTGAGCCTCAATTACCAACTTTTGGGCGACTTGCCTTTCAATTAGGTGTCCCTTTAAAAGAGTTACCGAACTTTCAACTCCTTTGTCTACAACAATTTCAAAAAGAGCTTTATCAAATGGACGAAAACCAAGCAACAGTTCGATTGTATCAACTAATGGTTGAACGGCTATCTCTGCATAAAACCCAAGTTGCAAACAGGGAAGAACCCGACGTTCTGGGATTTGAAGAAGACATTGAATTGCATAAGGAGCTACAAAATCTAGTAACAGATCAACGGATAGCTATCGTGTTTACTTATTTCCATACCAATTCCTTTCCAACAACGAGCATTCTCATACCAAAAACAGAAAAAGAAATAGAAGAGTTGATCACTGCAGGTATGCAAACCCTTCAAGAAAAACTCAACTTAGACCATTTGCAGTTAAAGCAACGATTTTCAATGCTGGATAAATCTTATCAGCGGTTTACTCCACCTGTGCCACTTGCGCAAGAGAGTGACAATTCCACGATAGAAGTGGCATCTGAAAAATCGAAACCCAATCCCGTTTCACAGCCTGTCCGAAAAAAAACAAGCTTTATGTTAGGGGCGGCATTTCTTTTTTTAGCCACTGTAGTAGGTGTAAGTTTTGCTATGAACGAGCAGCCAATTGATTCTGGAAAATCAACCGAGCAACAGCAACCGGAAACAATTACAGATGAAAAATTGGCAGAATGGCGAGAGCAATACGAGGATATTAAAAAAACATCCCCCGGCCGTTTAGGGATTTCAGCTGAACAATATGAAAAACTCGACTATGTAGAACGAGCTGATGAGGAAATGGAGCTTGTTTTTAGTAAGGAAAAAGTTAACTCCTTAAAAAACAATCCTCTTGAGATGGAAGCGACAGTTAATCGTCTGTTTAGAAAAATTGAAACGCCGCAAGGAATGGTCGAGGCCTTATCTCGTCATTCGATGTTAGCTGCTGAAACGGAAGAATTTTTAATAGATTACTCAGTGAAAACAGACGAGTTGCGCGGCTATGTAGACGAACTACTTATCAAATACCAATCTGAGCTAAAGGGAATTGTCGTCATGGAGCAGTTGTCTTCAGAAAAGCTAATAGCTCAATCTCACAATTACCCAGAAGAGGTGCATCTCGTTGCAAAAGCTTTAGCTGAATACAATTTAATGATCATCCCCCATCCAAATAAAGAGCGGTTCAGGGCCATACGAAGTGTTAATCCACTTTATGGACAAAACTTGATTAACAGCGATCCTTACGCTTTTCAATATTTAAGTTGGTTGGCTGGAGATCCTTATATGGATGATAGTGGGTTTTTATGGAGCCTAGAACAAGTAACAGAACAGCTCTTAGCAATGGAGCAAGCCTTGTTAGAAGAAGGAATAGATAGTTCTTTATTTGATGCGGTGGATGTTACATACCAGCAAATGTTTTGGCAACTCGTAAAAGGGAGTGAAAATACGATGATCTTTGACGACAACGGGACTGTAAAACTGGAATACCGAGATGCCTGGAATCGCATTGCGTCATCCAATCCAATGGCGTATATCATATTGCCGATTTTGAAAGAAATGGAAGCGAGCAACTGGACCGCTTCAAAATCTTATGATGAATTGGAATTTCATCATTTATCAGATGCTGTCGATATGGAAAAGTCAGGGGAGCTTGCGAATAAGTTGCCCAATGGCAATTTAGCGATCGAAGACGAGCTAGTCGATATGAAAGAATTTAACTATAGCCGAATAAAGGATTTATACAACTCATTTAAAACGAGCTATGATTTGCAATTGTTAGCAGGAGTACCACCTTTAGATGTGCTATTTATGTATCATTACGCCAATCTCATTAAAGATCCAAAAACACAATGGTATTTACTAGCAGATAGTCCATTTAAACCAACACTTGAAACATACGTACAAGAGTGGCAACCAATTCCTGAGCTTACCGAAAAAGCGAGATGGGTCGAATTGTCTGCTGAATCATTCAGACAGCGTATAAAAGAAAAGGTCTATATTTATCCACAAGTTAATATGGATGAATTTGAAGAACGAATGGATTTACTATTAGTTACGGAAAAAGACCAAATTTGGCAGATCGACTACAGACATTTCGAAGATTATGATTTACTCGACACAAATCAGCAGTTTGTGCAACGAGTTGAAAATTTGTATCAAGCGTTTGCAGTAGATCATGAACAAAAGCATCTAGAAAACGCTAAACCGGGCGAAATAGCAGGTGTCTTTTTTAAAGCTGTGGAACAGCAAGATATTCCAACGGTAAAGCAATTGATGCTTGGACTCGATATGGGAGATGAAGAATTTGTAACCTTTTTTGAAATGCATAATCTCCGACCATTTTCCGAATTGGCTCAACTAACATTTAAAACACATTTTGCGCCATTCGTTTCATCAGGACATGATGGTTCTATAGAAATTAAATATGAGTTAAATTCGCATGAAGGCTTGTTCCAACAGCATTTCTTTATGGAGAAAACCAAAAAGGGGTGGCGAATGGCGAACATGAATAATTACTGATTTTACTCTCGGCATATAGTTGTGCTATAATATACAGATGCCAATAGGTGTACAGGATAATTAGATATGACTAGGAGCGGGTAAACATGACAAAAACATACCAAACAGGCGATACGGTTTCAGGAAAAGTTACAGGAATCCAGCCATACGGCGCATTCGTAGCTTTAGACGACCAAACACAAGGATTGGTCCACATTTCAGAAATCACTCACGGTTACGTGAAAGAAGTTAGTGAGTATTTGGAAGTAGGACAAGAAGTTGACGTAAAAGTATTGGAAGTTGATACAAAATCTAAAAAAATCAGCTTATCAATTCGCGCACTTCAAGAGCAGCCAGTAGCAGCTCAAAAAACTGAAAAACCAAAACAATCTCTTCAGTCACACGTGAACGAAAGTGATTCTGAAGGATTCAACTCTTTGAAAGAAAAAATGCAAGAGTGGATCAAGCGTTCTGGACAGTAAGAAAGCAAAAAACGAAGCGTAGACATTATGTCTGCGCTTCGTTTTTTTTGATTTTTCGTAAACGGTATTGAAGGTTTTGTCGACTCATACCAAGAGCAGCAGCTGCTTTTGTGACATTGCCATGATGCAAGTCCATCGCTTTTTGCAAGTAATACATTTCAGCTTCAAACAAATATTCCTCAAGTGGCAATAACTCCGTAGTAGACTGAACGATAAAATCTTCAGGTTTTTGTGCTCCGTTCAAATGATTTTTCAGCATGAAATGATGCGGTAACATATCTGCTGTAACAATTTCTTGGGTTGTCAACATGGACGTAATTTCATCTAATAGCAATTCCAGTTCTTTTAAATTCCCGGGCCAGTCATAGTCATGTAGCAAATCTGTGACTTCTTTGTCTAGCCCATGGACAACAGATCCTACCATCATTCGGTGACGTGAAAAATAATCATTTACAAATGGCAAAATGTCTTCTTTACGCAGACGAAGTGGTGCCACTTTTATCGTCATAGAAGAAAAGAAATAGTAAAGGTCTTTCAGCAATTTATGTGACGTGATTAATTCGACTGGGTCTTCACCGACACTGGCGATAAAATACGTATTTCCACGCGAACGTTCTTCTACCATCTCTAGCAACTGTTCCTGCAAAGGCAGAGGTAGCAAATCAATTCGTTCACAATAAATGGTGCCTTCGTTAATTTGTTTGATGTCTTCACCAAGTTGATCGATAATCGTTCCGTCGGTTCCGTGACAATAAAGCGTATGCATGGGTCTTTCGGAAGATTGCGCCCAATGAATCGCTTCTGCAATCAACTCTTTTCCAGTACCAGATTCACCTACTAGAAGTACCGGCAAATTTGCAATTGCTGCTTTTTCAGCAGTAGCAATTACTTTTTTCATGCTTTTCGATACGGCAGATATGGTTGAAAAGGTAATGGGCTCGTCGTATTTTTTTAATGGTTGATAAATGACTTTTTCAAGAGTTGTGACATCGCGCGATAACTCGATTGCACCAATCAACTTATTTTTATCAAATACCGGATAGGTATCATTAATGGTGGTAATTTCTTGGCCTTTACGGTTCCAATAAGTTTGTTTGACATTGAAAACAGGGATTTTACTTTGAAGCACTTGTAACATTGTGCTTTCTTGTTGGTCAAACCGGAACAATTCTAACAGCGAACGGTCCGCAAGTTCCTCGAAATCGAATCCTTCAATTTCTCGCATTTTCTTATTATATAAAACGGTCTTTCCTTTTGTGTCTATGGCGTGAATTCCAATAGCTACATGCTCTCCGGCAAATTTATAAAACGGTGATAAATCGATATCTTCCGGCTTCAAAACGCTCACTCCAAAATTATTTTGATTTTTTAAACGAAAAGACTTGAATTATGCAACAATCTTTTGCATTATTATAAGTGGAAACAGTTTGAAAGTGCAAATTTTTTTTGCGCTCACTTAAAATTCAAGGAGGATTTACATGATTCCCTACAAACACGAACCATTCACAGATTTCTCGGTTGAAAAAAACCGCACAGATTACCTTGAGGGCTTGAAAACAGTTGAAGCTTACCTTGGACAAGATTATCCGTTAATTATTGGTGGAGAACGAATCACTACTGAAGATAAAATTATTTCTTTCAACCCTGCTAACAAAGAAGAATTGGTTGGACGAGTTTCTAAATCGAACAAAGAATTAGCTGAAAAAGCAATGCAAGCAGCTGATGAAGCTTTTAAAACATGGAGAAAAGTTAAACCTGAAGTTCGCGCGGATGTTTTACTTAGAGCAGCTGCAATTGTACGTCGCCGCAAACACGAATTCTCAGCACTTTTGACAAAAGAAGCTGGTAAGCCTTGGAACGAAGCAGATGCAGATACAGCTGAAGCAATCGATTTCATGGAATACTATGCTCGCCAAATGCTACGTCTTAAAGATGGTATGCCAGTAGAAAGCCGTCCAGGCGAAGACAACCGTTATGACTATATTCCTTTAGGCGTAGGTGTTGTTATTTCACCTTGGAACTTTGCTTTCGCAATCATGGCTGGTACAGCTGTAGCAGCAATGGTAGCAGGTAACACGGTTCTATTAAAACCAGCATCAACGACTCCGGTAGTTGCTTATAAATTTATCGAAGTTCTTGAAGAAGCGGGCATGCCAGCTGGTGTTGTTAACTTTATTCCAGGACCAGGATCTGAAGTAGGCGACTACTTAGTAGATCATCCGAACACTCGCTTTATCTCATTCACAGGCTCTAAAGAAGTAGGTCTGCGCATTGCAGAACGTTCTTCTAAAGTGAACGAAGGGCAAATTTGGATGAAACGTTTAATCGCTGAAATGGGCGGTAAAAACACAATGGTCGTAGATAAAGAAGCAGACCTTGAACTTGCAGCACAATCAATTGTAAAATCAGCATTTGGCTTTAGCGGACAAAAATGTTCAGCTGGATCTCGCGCAGTAATTGTTGAAGATGTTTACGATACAGTTCTTGAGCGCGTAATCGAGTTGACAAAAGAATTAACAATCGGTGACCCAACAGATCAGTCTAACTACATGGGCCCAGTTATTGATGGCAACTCATACAACAAAATTATGAGCTATATCGAAATTGGTAAAGAAGAAGGACGCTTAGTTGCTGGTGGAGACGGAGACGATTCAAAAGGATTCTTCGTAAACCCAACTGTCTTTGCTGACCTTGACCCACAAGCTCGCATTATGCAGGAAGAAATCTTTGGTCCAGTTGTTGGATTAATGAAAGCTAAAGATTTTGACCACGCACTTGAAATTGCGAACAACACAGAATATGGCTTGACTGGTGGAGTTATCACAAACAACCGCGCTAACCTAGAAAAAGCACGTGAAGATTTCCACGTTGGTAACTTATACTTCAACCGCGGCTGCACAGGCGCAATCGTTGGATATCAGTCATTCGGTGGATTTAACATGTCTGGAACTGACTCAAAAGCAGGCGGCCCAGATTATATCGTTCTTCACATGCAAGCAAAAACAACTTCTGAGATGTATTAATCTATCACCAAATGGTATAATAATTCATTAAAAGGCAGACTACGGTCTGCCTTTTTTAAAAAAGAGGAGGAATTTACATGACACAAACACAAACAATTATTGAACAAACAGAAAAATTTGGTGCGAACAATTATCATCCACTTCCGATCGTTATTACAGAAGCTGAAGGTGTATGGGTAAAAGATCCAGAAGGCAATAAGTTTATGGACATGTTGTCAGCTTACTCGGCGGTTAACCAAGGTCACCGCCACCCAAAAATCATTCAAGCATTAAAAGATCAAGCGGACCGTGTAACATTAACATCACGTGCTTTCCACAACGATAAATTAGCTCCTTGGTACCAATTAATTTGCGATATTTCAGGGAAAGAAATGGCATTACCAATGAATACAGGCGCAGAAGCAGTTGAGACCGCTTTCAAAGCTGCACGTCGTTGGGCTTATGATGTAAAAGGTGTTACTGAAAACCAAGCAGAAATTATCGCATGCGACGGCAACTTCCATGGTCGTACGATGACAGCTGTTTCATTATCATCAGACCCTGAATACCGTAAAGGTTTTGGACCAATGCTGCCAGGCATTAACTTAATTCCTTTTGGCGATTTAGAAGCGTTGAAAAATGCAATTACACCAAACACAGCAGCATTTTTAATCGAACCAATTCAAGGAGAAGCAGGAATCATCATGCCTCCAGAAGGTTTCTTGAAGGCAGCGAGAGAACTTTGCCGCGAAAACAATGTCCTATTTATTGCAGATGAAATCCAATGTGGACTTGCACGTACAGGTAAAATGTTTGCTTGCGAATGGGAAGATGTAAACCCGGATATGTACATTTTAGGTAAAGCACTTGGTGGCGGTGTATTCCCAATTTCATGTGTAGTTGCGGATAAAGACATTCTTGGCGTATTCAACCCAGGGTCACACGGTTCTACTTTTGGCGGTAACCCACTTGCATGTGCAGTGTCTGTTGCTTCATTAGAAGTATTGCTAGATGAAAAATTATCAGAACGCTCTCAAGAACTAGGTGAATATTTCATGGGCAAATTACGTGAAATCAAGCACCCTTCTGTAAAAGAAGTTAGAGGCCGCGGGTTGTTCATCGGTATGGAACTAACAGAAGCAGCAAGACCGTATTGCGAACAATTGAAAGAGTTGGGGCTATTGTGTAAAGAAACGCACGATACGGTAATCCGTTTTGCTCCGCCATTAATCATTACAAAAGAAGAATTAGATTGGGCGATCGAACGCATTCAAAAAGTATTCGCTAATTAATTTCTACATGGCAAATAAATCTTCAAATGTGTTACACTAGTTGCTGAGTAAATACTAAATATAAAGAGGCGAATTAATACAATGACTGAAAACTTGAACTTGTTGACGTCTACGCAGAATGTTATTAAAACTGCACTAGATAAGCTTGGATACGAAGATGCGATGTACGAGCTTTTAAAAGAACCAATGAGAATGTTAGAAGTGCGCATTCCTATCCGTATGGATGATGGCAAAACAAAAGTCTTTACGGGATTCCGTGCACAACACAGTGATGCGGTAGGTCCGACAAAAGGTGGAGTTCGTTTCCACCCGGATGTAAACCGTGAAGAAGTAATTGCATTATCAATGTGGATGACATTGAAATGTGGAATTGTAGAATTACCTTACGGCGGTGCTAAAGGTGGCATTATTTGTGATCCACGTGAAATGTCGATGCACGAGATTGAGAAATTGAGTCGTGGATACGTCCGAGCAATCAGTCAATTTGTTGGGCCAAACAAAGACATCCCGGCACCAGATGTATTCACCAACTCACAAATCATGGCTTGGATGTACGATGAATACAGCAAAATTGATGAATTCAATTCTCCTGGTTTTATTACAGGTAAGCCAATTGTTCTTGGTGGATCTCAAGGTCGCGACAAAGCAACTGCTCAAGGCGTAACCATTTGTATTAATGAGGCAGCAAAAAAACGTGGCTTGGATATGCAAGGTGCGCGTGTTGTTATTCAAGGTTTTGGTAATGCAGGAAGTTTCCTTGCGAAGTTCCTTCATGACGCTGGGGCGAAAGTAGTTGGAATATCAGATGCATACGGTGCTCTTCATGACCCAGATGGTTTAGATATCGATTATTTACTAGACCGTCGTGATAGTTTCGGAACAGTTACTACATTGTTTGATAACACCATTACAAATAAAGAATTATTTGAATTGGATTGCGATATTTTAGTACCGGCGGCTATTGCAAATCAGATCACTGAAGAAAATGCCAACAACATTAAAGCTTCTATTGTAGTTGAGGCAGCTAACGGCCCAACAACTGCAGAAGCGACGAAGATGCTAACAGATCGCGGGATCCTTTTGGTACCTGACGTTCTAGCGAGCTCTGGTGGAGTTACAGTTTCTTACTTCGAGTGGGTACAAAATAACCAAGGTTATTACTGGACACAAGAAGAAGTGGATGAAAAACTCAACAAAAAATTAGTAGATGCCTTTGAAAACGTATATAATGTTGCGACTACACGTAATATTGACATGCGTTTGGCAGCTTATATGGTCGGCGCTCGTAGAACTGCAGAAGCTTCACGCTTCCGTGGATGGGTTTAAGACACAAACAAACCGTCTGGATTTTTTCCAGGCGGTTTTTTGGATTCAATTTTTTGCAATTTGTTTCGCATAACTTCATAATGAAATTTGAATAGAGGAGGATGATTGGATTGAACGCATTTTCATTTTACAACCCAGTAAAACTTATTTTTGGTAAAGGGCAATTACAAGCTGCTAAAGAAGAATTGCCGAAATACGGTAAAAAAGTATTACTTGTATACGGTGGAGGCAGCATTAAAAAGAATGGCCTCTACGATGAAGTGACTCAAATGTTATCTGAAGCTGGACTTGAAGTTTTTGAATTAGCTGGAGTAGAACCAAATCCGAGAATTTCAACTGCTAAAAAAGGCATTGAAATTTGTAAAACAGAAGGCATTGATGTGTTATTAGCAGTAGGTGGCGGTTCAGTTATTGACTGTACTAAGCTAATTGCTTCTGGCGCAAAGTACGATGGCGATGCATGGGACCTAGTTTCTCGTAAAGCACAGCCGGAAGATGCACTACCTTTTGGAACAGTGTTAACACTCGCTGCAACTGGTTCAGAAATGAATGCAGGATCAGTAATTACGAACGAAGAAACACAAGAGAAGTACGGTTGGGGAAGCCCGTTATCATTCCCGAAATTCTCTATATTAGATCCAACATACACATTGTCTGTACCGGAAAATCATACAGTATACGGAATTGTGGACATGATGTCTCATATTTTTGAACAGTACTTTAATGATGCAACAAGCACACCTGTTCAAGACCGCATGTGTGAAGGTGTCTTAAAAGCAGTAATCGAAACTGCTCCGAAATTGATGGATGATCTTCAAAGCTACGAGCACCGCGAAACAATTATGTTCGCTGGTACAATGGCATTGAACAAATTCCTTGAAATGGGTTACAGAGGAGACTGGGGTTCGCATAACATCGAACACGCCGTATCTGCAGTTTACGACATTCCACATGCTGGCGGATTGGCAATTTTATTCCCGCAATGGATGCGTCATAACGTGAAAGTAAATCCAGCTCGCTTTGCTCAAATGTCCGTTCGTGTCTTTGATGTAAATCCAGAGGGCAAATCAGAAGAAGAAGTGGCTTATGAAGGGATTGATCGCTTGTCAGCGTTCTGGACTTCTTTAGGAGCACCAACTCGCTTGGACTACTACGACATCGACGATTCCAAAATCGATGCGATGGTTGACAAAGCGATGGTTTACGGAGAATTTGGTAACTTTGCAAAACTAAAAGGTGAAGATGTAAAAGAAATTTTACAAGCGTCACTATAAAAAGAAGGCTCAGCGCTTAGCGCTGAGCCTTTTATTAATTTTTATGAAGTTGATCTGGTCGTTTACTTAAATGTTTCCAATGCGTTTCGCCATCATCTGCATCAAGAGAAACAATAACGTCGTCGACACTTGGCTGACTCAAAATGATTTCTGCTAAACGTTCTTGTAAAGCGTCCGCTTGAATAATGTTTAAATGTGGATCAACTTCTATTTTAGTTTCTACGTGAAGGAATTCTCCTTCTTTTACCACTTCTAACTCGCGAATGTCTCGAACATCCGGGTGATCAGTTAATATATGAGCAATGTGATTAACCATTTGCTCGTCCGTCTCACCGATTGCTCCGCGCGCATTATCCATAAACACTTTGCCGACCACGTACAACATCATAAGTCCGATTGCGATAGAGGCAGCTCCTTCAACTTGTAGAAATCCTGTAGAATGGGCAATTAATACGGCAGCTAGTGCCAACACTCCGCCCGCAGTTGCGACTAGGTCTTCTAGAAACACTAATTTTGTTGCGGGCTTTGCACGATTTAAATGCGCAAAACTTGTAGTAAGAGGTGCCATTGCGCCACCTTTCACGCCCGCTTCATGTAAAATTTCTTTGCCCGCTTTATATAGAACAAAAAATTCAAGAAGAATGGCAATAGATAATACCACGACACTAATGATGAATCCTTCTGCTTCTACTGGTTCAGTTAATTGATGCCAGCCTTCGACAATCGTTTCATAAGCCATAACGCCGACAATAAGAACTGCTCCTAAAAGTACAATATTTAATAAGCGGCCAAAACCATTCGGAAATCTTTTTGTCGGTGCTTTCTTCGAGAGAGCGGATCCAATAAACACAAAGTATTGGTTGGCTGCATCGCCGATAGAGTGCATTGTTTCGGCGAACATCGCAACATTTCCTGTGAAAAAGAATGCGACACCTTTCATTATTGCGATAAACGTATTAATGATTGCTGCCGTTAATGACGGCTTATTGCCCTTTTTCAGTAAACCAAAAAACTCTTTCATAAAACTCCTCCTCGATTAAATCAATTCAATTTCAACTTCTTTTACTTTTTCCATATCTGATAACTCTTGATAAAGATCAATGGTATCCTTATCGTGAGAAACAGACATGCGTATTGCCAACTCATGAAAAGAAAAAGAACTCTCTTTATCTGAGTGGGTAATCGATAAACTTTCTACAATAGATCCGCCTGCTTTTAATTCGTCTAACACTTCCCGAATGGCCGAACGTTCAGTTACCACCACTTTAATGTTAGCTTCGACCATTTTTAGTCGGGTCGGTCCGAATTTAAAAAGAAGGGGAGGTAAAACTTCTATTGCAAAAAGAACAATCAGCACAGCTGTGATAGCTTCAATATAAAATCCTGCTGCCACAGCAATGCCAATGCCACCAGCTCCCCAAATCATAGCAGCCGTCGTCAAACCTGATATCGAATCATTTCCGCGTTTTAAAATGACGCCGGCTCCTAAAAATCCGATACCTGAAACAATTTGTGAGGCTAGACGTAGAGGGTCCATTGTAATATTAACATTATCATATTCACTGCCTTGTGCAATATAGGCAGATTCAATTGAGATAATTGTGATTAAACAACTAAACGTAGAAATAACGATGCTGGTCTTTAATCCAACAGGTTTACGCTTTAATTCTCTTTCCAATCCAATTACTAAACTTAAAAGAGCTGCTATTAGTAGCTTGAAAAAAGTTTCTAATGAAGAAACTTCCAATGCGCTGAAAAACTCCATGAGGAAAACCTCCAATTTCATTAACTTATATTGATTCTGTATAAAGAAAGTGGCAAACTTATTTAGTGGTTGTCGGTAGAGAAAAAGCAGAAGAAGAGGTGTGGACATGGAAAAACCGACTATTCATCCATATATACCTATTATAATAGGAGTTTTCTCGGTAGCGTTGTCAGCAATTTTTGTGAAAATGACAGCTGCGGATTCCGGAGTGACAGCTTTTTATCGTATGTTATTCTCCGTTTTAATTATGAGTCCAGTCTTCTTACTAAAATATACCCACGAAATCAAAAAGTTAAGCAAGAGAGATTGGCTTTTTGCTTCGATAGCGGGTGTGTTTCTAGCGTTTCATTTCATTTTGTGGTTCGAATCGCTGAATTATACTTCGGTTGCCAGTTCAACTGTACTGGTAACACTTCAACCATTATTCGCTTTTGCAGGTACGTATTTCTTTTTCAAAGAGAAACTTTCTATTAAAACGCTTGTTTCAGGAGCTATCGCAATATTAGGTAGTGTCTTAATAGGATATGGTGACTTTCAAGTGAGCGGAAGTGCTCTGTATGGAGATTTATTAGCCTTAATAGCTTGTGCTTTAATTACAGCTTATTTGTTATTTGGACAAGATGTTCGAAAAAGGTTGTCATTGGTTACCTACACTTTTGTTGTTTATAGTATCAGCACAATAACATTATTCTTCTATATTGTATTAAAGGGAGAGTCATTCGGGCCTTATCCGGCTTCAGAGTGGATGTGGTTTTTACTCTTAGCGATCATTCCGAACTTGCTAGGGCACACTTTATTTAATTGGGCTTTAAAGTGGGTTAGTACAAATGTTATTTCCATTGCAATTCTTTTTGAGCCAATAGGTGCTGCTATACTTGCTTATTTTATCCTTGGAGAATATTTAACGGTTTCTCAAATTGTAGGCGGAAGTGTAGTGTTAGCGGGGATTATGTTGTTTGTTACAGACTACAGGAAAATTAAAAAGTACTTTTTTAAAATAAACGCTTGATTTTTGGCGCGTGGCGGTTTATATTTATATATGTCCTTACGACAACTCGAAAAAATATTTTGAAATAGTATTGACATCGAGAATGAAACAAGATATATTAATAAAGTCGCCAATGAGCGCGGCAAACAAAATGAAACAAACTGAACCTTGAAAACTGAACAGCAAAACGTCAACAAACAGCAACGGCCGCGCAAAACGGCCCGCGCAAAACTTACTGATCAGCATTATGCAGATCAAAGCGAATCGTGCGTCTTCGGACGGCGATACGCCAGCAGTATTGAGCAATCAACACTACTCTATAATGGAGAGTTTGATCCTGGCTCAGGACGAACGCTGGCGGCGTGCCTAATACATGCAAGTCGAGCGGAACCAGAGGAGCTTGCTCCTTCTGGTTTAGCGGCGGACGGGTGAGTAACACGTGGGCAACCTGCCCTGCAGATCGGGATAACTCCGGGAAACCGGTGCTAATACCGAATAGTTTGCGGCCTCTCCTGAGGCTGCACGGAAAGACGGTTTCGGCTGTCACTGCAGGATGGGCCCGCGGCGCATTAGCTAGTTGGTGGGGTAATGGCCTACCAAGGCGACGATGCGTAGCCGACCTGAGAGGGTGATCGGCCACACTGGGACTGAGACACGGCCCAGACTCCTACGGGAGGCAGCAGTAGGGAATCTTCCGCAATGGACGAAAGTCTGACGGAGCAACGCCGCGTGAGTGACGAAGGTTTTCGGATCGTAAAACTCTGTTGTGAGGGAAGAATAAGTACCAATTAACTACTGGTACCTTGACGGTACCTCACCAGAAAGCCACGGCTAACTACGTGCCAGCAGCCGCGGTAATACGTAGGTGGCAAGCGTTGTCCGGAATTATTGGGCGTAAAGCGCGCGCAGGCGGTCCTTTAAGTCTGATGTGAAAGCCCACGGCTCAACCGTGGAGGGTCATTGGAAACTGGAGGACTTGAGTGCAGAAGAGGAAAGTGGAATTCCATGTGTAGCGGTGAAATGCGTAGAGATGTGGAGGAACACCAGTGGCGAAGGCGACTTTCTGGTCTGTAACTGACGCTGAGGCGCGAAAGCGTGGGGAGCAAACAGGATTAGATACCCTGGTAGTCCACGCCGTAAACGATGAGTGCTAAGTGTTAGGGGGTTTCCGCCCCTTAGTGCTGCAGCTAACGCATTAAGCACTCCGCCTGGGGAGTACGGCCGCAAGGCTGAAACTCAAAGGAATTGACGGGGGCCCGCACAAGCGGTGGAGCATGTGGTTTAATTCGAAGCAACGCGAAGAACCTTACCAGGTCTTGACATCCCACTGCCCGGTGTAGAGATACGCTTTTCCCTTCGGGGACAGTGGTGACAGGTGGTGCATGGTTGTCGTCAGCTCGTGTCGTGAGATGTTGGGTTAAGTCCCGCAACGAGCGCAACCCTTGATCTTAGTTGCCAGCATTTAGTTGGGCACTCTAAGGTGACTGCCGGTGACAAACCGGAGGAAGGTGGGGATGACGTCAAATCATCATGCCCCTTATGACCTGGGCTACACACGTGCTACAATGGACGGTACAAAGGGTTGCCAACCCGCGAGGGGGAGCCAATCCCATAAAACCGTTCTCAGTTCGGATTGTAGGCTGCAACTCGCCTGCATGAAGCCGGAATCGCTAGTAATCGTGGATCAGCATGCCACGGTGAATACGTTCCCGGGCCTTGTACACACCGCCCGTCACACCACGAGAGTTTGTAACACCCGAAGTCGGTGAGGTAACCCTTGTGGAGCCAGCCGCCGAAGGTGGGACAGATGATTGGGGTGAAGTCGTAACAAGGTAGCCGTATCGGAAGGTGCGGCTGGATCACCTCCTTTCTAAGGATAAATTCGGAACCGGGCGCCTAGCGCTCCGGGGTTGACGTTTTGCGTTCAGTTTTGAAGGTTCACCTTCAGGCGGCAACGCCTTTTTTTGTGACTTTCAACAACTTGTTCTTTGAAAACTGGATAAAACGACATTGAAACATAATGCAAGAAATTCAAGTACGCGTGACTTTTAGTCACAACTTTTTAATTAACCATTGGTTAAGTTAGAAAGGGCGCACGGTGGATGCCTTGGCACTAGGAGCCGAAGAAGGACGGCACTAACACCGATATGCTTCGGGGAGCTGTAAGTGAGCTGTGATCCGGAGATTTCCGAATGGGGGAACCCACTACTTTTAATCGAGTAGTATCCATGTGTGAATCTATAGCACATGAGAAGGCAGACCCAGGGAACTGAAACATCTAAGTACCTGGAGGAAGAGAAAGCAAATGCGATTCCCTGAGTAGCGGCGAGCGAAACGGGATCAGCCCAAACCAAGAGGCTTGCCTCTTGGGGTTGTAGGACACTCTATACGGAGTTACAAAAGGTAGGATTAGGCGAAGCGACCTGGAACGGTCCGCCGCAGTGGGTAACAGCCCCGTAGCCGAAAACCTTGCCCCTCCAGAGTGGATCCTGAGTACGGCGGAACACGTGAAATTCCGTCGGAATCTGGGAGGACCATCTCCCAAGGCTAAATACTTCCTAGTGACCGATAGTGAACCAGTACCGTGAGGGAAAGGTGAAAAGCACCCCGGAAGGGGAGTGAAATAGATCCTGAAACCGTGTGCCTACAAGTAGTCAAAGCCCGTTAATGGGTGATGGCGTGCCTTTTGTAGAATGAACCGGCGAGTTACGATTGCATGCAAGGTTAAGCTGAGAAGGCGGAGCCGCAGCGAAAGCGAGTCTGAATAGGGCGACAGAGTATGCAGTTGTAGACCCGAAACCAGGTGATCTACCCATGTCCAGGGTGAAGGTAAGGTAACACTTACTGGAGGCCCGAACCCACGCACGTTGAAAAGTGCGGGGATGAGGTGTGGGTAGCGGAGAAATTCCAATCGAACCTGGAGATAGCTGGTTCTCTCCGAAATAGCTTTAGGGCTAGCCTCAAGATAGAGAATCCTGGAGGTAGAGCACTGTTTGGACTAGGGGCCCATCCCGGGTTACCGAATTCAGACAAACTCCGAATGCCAGTGATTTATGCTTGGGAGTCAGACTGCGAGTGATAAGATCCGTAGTCAAGAGGGAAACAGCCCAGACCACCAGCTAAGGTCCCCAAATATCCGTTAAGTGGAAAAGGATGTGGCGTTGCTTAGACAACCAGGATGTTGGCTTAGAAGCAGCCATCATTTAAAGAGTGCGTAATAGCTCACTGGTCGAGTGACACTGCGCCGAAAATGTACCGGGGCTAAACGGATTACCGAAGCTGTGGATGGATCTCGTAAGAGATCCGTGGTAGGAGAGCGTTCTAAGGGCGTTGAAGTCAGACCGGAAGGACTGGTGGAGCGCTTAGAAGTGAGAATGCCGGTATGAGTAACGAAAGACGGGTGAGAATCCCGTCCACCGAATGCCTAAGGTTTCCTGAGGAAGGCTCGTCCGCTCAGGGTTAGTCGGGACCTAAGTCGAGGCCGATAGGCGTAGACGATGGACAACAGGTTGATATTCCTGTACCACCTCCCCGCCGTTTGAGCAATGGGGGGACGCAGAAGGATAAGGTGAGCGTGCCGTTGGTTGTGCACGTCCAAGCAGTGAGGCGTGGAATGAGGCAAATCCCATTCCTGATACGTTGAGCTGTGATGGCAAGAGACTGAGTCTCAGAGTCCCTGATTTCACACTGCCAAGAAAAGCCTCTAGCGAGGCGGGAGGTGCCCGTACCGCAAACCGACACAGGTAGGCGAGAAGAGAATTCTAAGGTGAGCGAGTGAACTCTCGTTAAGGAACTCGGCAAAATGACCCCGTAACTTCGGGAGAAGGGGTGCTCTGGTAGGGTGTATAGCCCGAGAGAGCCGCAGTGAATAGGCCCAGGCGACTGTTTAGCAAAAACACAGGTCTCTGCAAAACCGTAAGGTGACGTATAGGGGCTGACGCCTGCCCGGTGCTGGAAGGTTAAGAGGAGTGCTTAGCGCAAGCGAAGGTGCGAATTGAAGCCCCAGTAAACGGCGGCCGTAACTATAACGGTCCTAAGGTAGCGAAATTCCTTGTCGGGTAAGTTCCGACCCGCACGAAAGGCGTAACGATCTGGGCACTGTCTCAACGAGAGACTCGGTGAAATTATAGTACCTGTGAAGATGCAGGTTACCCGCGACAGGACGGAAAGACCCCGTGGAGCTTTACTGTAGCCTGATATTGAATTTTGGTGCAACTTGTACAGGATAGGTAGGAGCCTTAGAGCCCGGAGCGCCAGCTTCGGAGGAGGCGTCGGTGGGATACTACCCTGGTTGTATTGAAATTCTAACCCACAAGCCTGATCGGCTTGGGAGACAGTGTCAGGCGGGCAGTTTGACTGGGGCGGTCGCCTCCTAAAGAGTAACGGAGGCGCCCAAAGGTTCCCTCAGAATGGTTGGAAATCATTCGCAGAGTGTAAAGGCAGAAGGGAGCTTGACTGCGAGACGTACATGTCGAGCAGGGTCGAAAGACGGGCTTAGTGATCCGGTGGTTCCGCATGGAAGGGCCATCGCTCAACGGATAAAAGCTACCCCGGGGATAACAGGCTTATCTCCCCCAAGAGTCCACATCGACGGGGAGGTTTGGCACCTCGATGTCGGCTCATCGCATCCTGGGGCTGTAGTCGGTCCCAAGGGTTGGGCTGTTCGCCCATTAAAGCGGTACGCGAGCTGGGTTCAGAACGTCGTGAGACAGTTCGGTCCCTATCCGTCGCGGGCGCAGGAAATTTGAGAGGAGCTGTCCTTAGTACGAGAGGACCGGGATGGACACACCGCTGGTGTACCAGTTGTTCTGCCAAGGGCATCGCTGGGTAGCTATGTGTGGCCGGGATAAGTGCTGAAAGCATCTAAGCACGAAGCCCCCCTCAAGATGAGATTTCCCATTGCGCAAGCAAGTAAGATCCCTCAAAGACGATGAGGTAGATAGGTTCGAGGTGGAAGCGTGGCGACATGTGCAGCTGACGAATACTAATCGATCGAGGACTTAACCAAAACCATGTACACGAAGACTTGCCTGTTCCAATGTCGTTTATCCAGTTTTGAAAGAATAAGAAAAAAGTTTTTTGAAAAAAAGCTTGAAAAAACCAGTGGTATACTGGTATAATAAATCTTGTCTTTCAAAACCAAATAGTCCAGTGATGATGGCAAAGAGGCCACACCCGTTCCCATCCCGAACACGGCAGTTAAGCTCTTTTGCGCCGATGGTAGTTGGGGGTTTCCCCCTGTGAGAGTAGGACGTCGCTGGGCAATACATATCGGAGGATTAGCTCAGCTGGGAGAGCATCTGCCTTACAAGCAGAGGGTCGGCGGTTCGATCCCGTCATCCTCCACCATTTTTTCGCCGGAGTAGCTCAGTTGGTAGAGCAACTGACTTGTAATCAGTAGGTCGAGGGTTCGACTCCTTTCTCCGGCACCACTTTCTCGAGCCATTAGCTCAGCTGGTAGAGCATCTGACTTTTAATCAGAGGGTCGAAGGTTCGAATCCTTCATGGCTCACCATTTTAATATTGATATTGCCACGCGGGTGTGGCGGAACTGGCAGACGCACTAGACTTAGGATCTAGCGCCTTCGGGCGTGGGGGTTCGACTCCCTTCACCCGCACCATTTTTGCGGAAGTAGTTCAGTGGTAGAACGCCACCTTGCCAAGGTGGAGGTCGCGAGTTCGAACCTCGTCTTCCGCTCCATAATTGTTTTACAGAATCTCGACCCCTAGCCGGGGTGGCGGAACTGGCAGACGCACAGGACTTAAAATCCTGCGGTAGGTGACTACCGTACCGGTTCGATTCCGGTCCTCGGCACCATTTACAACAATAGCATAAAGCGCCCGTAGCTCAATTGGATAGAGTACTTGACTACGAATCAAGCGGTTAGAGGTTCGAGTCCTCTCGGGCGCGCCATATTTTTTACAAACTCAGCATCTAAGTTCGGGAAGTAGCTCAGCTTGGTAGAGCACTTGGTTTGGGACCAAGGGGTCGCAGGTTCGAATCCTGTCTTCCCGACCAAACAATGGGGCCTTAGCTCAGCTGGGAGAGCGCCTGCCTTGCACGCAGGAGGTCAGCGGTTCGATCCCGCTAGGCTCCACCAACTATATTATTAAAGATCCTGGCGGCGTAGCTCAGCTGGCTAGAGCGTACGGTTCATACCCGTAAGGTCGGGGGTTCGATCCCCTCTGCCGCCACTTTTTTAGGACCTTTAGCTCAGTTGGTTAGAGCAGACGGCTCATAACCGTCCGGTCGCAGGTTCGAGTCCTGCAAGGTCCACCATTTGTATTTTATCACGGAGGAATACCCAAGTTTGGCTGAAGGGATCGGTCTTGAAAACCGACAGGGGAGTCAAATCCCGCGGGGGTTCGAATCCCTCTTCCTCCTCCATTTTTTCTAAATGTGTGGACAATTATTTTTAAAAGAAATCGATTCAAATTAGTACCTATAATATTGTCGCGGGGTGGAGCAGTTCGGTAGCTCGTTGGGCTCATAACCCAAAGGTCGCAGGTTCAAATCCTGCCCCCGCAACCAAATGGTCCCGTGGTGTAGCGGTTAACATGCCTGCCTGTCACGCAGGAGATCGCCGGTTCGATCCCGGTCGGGACCGCCATTTTTATTCAATGTTGTGGGTCAGTAGCTCAGTCGGTAGAGCATTAGATTGAAGCTCTAAGTGTCGGCGGTTCGATTCCGTCCTGACCCACCATTTATGCGGGTGTAGTTTAGTGGTAAAACCTCAGCCTTCCAAGCTGATGATGAGGGTTCGATTCCCTTCACCCGCTCCATACTATTACATATGGGCCTATAGCTCAGCTGGTTAGAGCGCACGCCTGATAAGCGTGAGGTCGATGGTTCGAGTCCATTTAGGCCCACCATTCCGAAGTAGCTCAGTGGTAGAGCACCGCACTGTTAATGCGATGGTCGTAGGTTCGAGTCCTACCTTCGGAGCCATACTGGGGAAGTACTCAAGTGGCTGAAGAGGCGCCCCTGCTAAGGGTGTAGGTCGGGCAACCGGCGCGAGGGTTCAAATCCCTCCTTCTCCGCCAGTATTTGGCCCCTTGGTCAAGCGGTTAAGACACCGCCCTTTCACGGCGGTAACACGGGTTCGAATCCCGTAGGGGTCATCATAAAAAAGAGTCATGCATTTAATTGCATGACTCTTTTTTTCGTTTTACTGGAATTCTGGCTATGAAGAATCATGCCGCCCATAACAATAAGAATTCCTATTAATGATAATCCTGAAGGTAGTGCTATTGATAAGAAGAGAATTTCTCCAGCCAAAGCGAATAAAACTTCCATTGATTGAGTTGCTTCAACCACTCCTAACATTTGCATGTTTCCTCTAACAAGATCTGTAGCTTTAAAGAATAACACTGTGGCAATGACACCAGAACTGATGGCAACAATTAAAGTTTGGAAGCTTTGTGAAGCAGATGGCCCACCAACCGTGAATAACCCAAACAACGATAATAGTAACCAAAAAGGCAGACTGGCTAAGGTCATTCCGAGAACTCTTTGATATGCGTCTAATCTACCGTCGCATATCTCCATCATTTTTCTATTGCCAAGTGGATAAGCAAATGCAGCAAGAAGAACAGGAATAAAACCAAACCAGAGTGTAGCAGGGGAAACAATTGCAACATGTTCTAATTGCATGAGACTGACTCCCGCCAATATGATGAAAGAAATCATTAACCCTTTCATCGGGATTTTTCCTTTTAACTGAAATGTCCCTTCTTTAGTATGTACAGTAATAAGAAATAGAGGAGCGAGAAGAGTTCCTGCAATGATGGTAATTTGCCAAGTACCTGCGATTAACCAACCAGGAGAATAAGCAGCTGCAAAGCAGAGAGGCGTATAGAATAAGCCAAATCCGATAAAGCTCCAAATAAACCAAGCTTTTTTGTTTCTGTTCATTTCTTGTAATAGTGGTTTTAAGTTTCTTCTAGATAAAACGATTAATAGCAAAAAAGGAATCATAAAAAGGTAACGAAGAGAAGCGCTCCAAATCCAACTTCCACCACTAGCTTCCATTGTGGCATTTAAAACAAAAGTAAATGCAAAGAAAAAAGCAGCAATGCTTCCAATAATTATAGGTTTCACCCAATGTCCTCCCGATCAGTATTTTGAATTATTTCTCAACTATAACGCATACTCAAAAGTTCTACAAAACTAAATTTGGATATAAAAAAGGGATTTCAGCTGAAATCCCTTTTTTATTAACATCATAATAAATATTCTATTAGTAAACCGATACCAAGCAATAAGGCGAAAAGTGTGTTTGTTTTTCCTGTATCTTTCATAGCTGGCATTACTTTTAGCGGTGCCGTGTGGTGTTTAAATATTTGAACCACTCTAATTGGTTTAATAACGCTTAGAAATACGAGGAACGTCCATGGTGTTAATGTTCCTGAAATAACTAGAACGACGATCCATGCGTAAGCTAGGATAAAGAAAGCCATAAGAATATTAACAGCTGCCGGTCTTTTAACTAAAATCGCGAGTGTCTTGCGACCACTTTCTTCATCGCCAACGATATCACGAATGTTGTTAGCTAGCATTATAGCTGCTACTAATAAAGTACTTGGTACAGCAAGTAGAGAAGCTTCTGTGGTTATCATGTCTGTTTGGATATAAAAGGCAATAATAACAATTAAATAGCCCATAACTACGCCTGAGAAAAGTTCACCGAATGGCGTATAGGCGATTGGGTATGGACCGCCTGTATAAAAGTAGCCGATTGCCATAGAAACTGCGCCTACAACTAAAAGCCACCAACTAGTTTGTGAACAAATATAGATGCCGATAACTGCAGCGATACCGTAAAACACTAAGGCTAAAACTAGAACGGTTTTGGGTTTCACTCCATTACGAACAATAGCACCGCCAATACCAACGGAATTCTCATTATCTAGACCTCTCGCAAAATCGTAATATTCATTGAACATATTGGTTGCTCCTTGGATTAGTAAACTGGCAAATAACATTGCTAGGAATAAAATCCAGTCGATCGGGGAATAATGTAAAGCAATCATCGTTCCGAGAAATACGGGAGCGAAGGAAGCGGTCAGTGTATGAGGGCGTGTCAATTGCCACCATACGCGCCATCCGCTGTCTGCTTGTAGGGAATGTGTCATCTTAATCTCTCCTTTAATTCTATCCACTCTTCATTGTACTTTAAAATAGTTTAGAATACAGCAAATGATGTGCTGATTTTAGTAGAAAAGAGTATGATAGAGGGTAGAGATTAAAAAGTGAAACAGTGAGTGGAATAAACTAGACTATTGTCTTAAAACGGAGGTAATCAGGTGAATTCAGAATCGTCTTCATCGACCCAGCAATTTGCGGCAGACCAGTTTGAAGGCTATCGATTTTATACTGAAACAATCGAAGTTACCCATATGTCTGCATTAGCATTTTTTGAAGCTGGCGGAAACGACCACGCAGGAAAACGCATGTATTGGAAAAATCGTGAAAAGACCTTTACACTCGTTGGAATTGGACACGCGCATGTTCTCTCTTCTGATGAGACAGCTGGAAGGTTTGAAAATATAAAAAACGACTGGAAAAATTTATGTCGCCAAATCGTGAATGAAGAACGTTCGGTTCATCCGGTCTTATTCGGAGGATTTTCGTTTGACCCATTCAACACGAAGCCGAGTGAGTGGAGAAGGTTCCCACAGGCTTATTTTGTAGTGCCAACTTTTCAGTTGATTTTAAAAGGAGATCAAGCGTTTGTTAGTATCCACTTGATCACGAAAAAACAAGACAGTTTTAATGAATTCGATGCGTTACGAAAAGAACGAGATAAATTACTTCATGCCGCACAAGTATCTGAAGTGGATAAGTACGATAAACCGAATGTGATTGAACGGACCGAACTAAGAAAAGAAGAATACTTAGAATCGATTCAACACGTAACAGATATTATTAAAGCGAAAGAAGTCGAGAAAGTTGTGATTGCGCGTACAGTGAAGCTGGGGTTTGAAAAGAAACTATCACCGACTTCTGCATTGTACCAAGTAGCCAATGAGCAACCGGAAAGTTTCTTATTCGGTTTAGAGGCAGAAGAGCAATTTTTCTTTGGGGCAACGCCAGAACGACTTGTGAAAGTAGAAAATGAAAAAGCGTTATCTACATGTTTAGCAGGTTCAACGCCGCGTGGGAAAACCATAGAAAAAGATACAGAACTTGGCGAAACTTTATTGCTAGATCCTAAAAATCGTGCAGAACATCAATACGTGGTGAGCATGATTAGCGATGTGTTTAAAGCAACATGTAGTCAAACCATTGTACCGAAAACCCCGAAATTGATGAAAATTAGAGATATTCAGCATTTGTATACACCAGTCGAAGGCCTTTTAAATGCAGGATCTACATTATTTGACTTGGTAGAACTTCTTCATCCAACACCAGCGCTTGGAGGAGAGCCGAAATTAGCGGCATTGGCGATGATTCGCAAATACGAAGCGATGAATCGTGGGTATTATGCAGCTCCGATTGGTTGGATTGATACTCAAGGAGACGGCGAATTTGCGGTTGCTATTCGTTCGGCTTTGTTAGATGAAGAAAAAGCTTATTTATATGCAGGTGGCGGAATTGTAGCAGATTCGACTCCTGAATCAGAGTATGACGAGACATGGGTTAAATTTAGACCGATGCTCCGGGCATTGGGAGGTCAATTGAGTGACGAATCGTAAAGCATTAACTGAATATGTATCAGCCTTTACTCATTCACTTGTTGAGCAAGGGGTTAGCGATGTCGTCATTAGTCCGGGATCTCGCTCAACCCCTCTTGCATATGCTTGTATGAAGCAGGAAGGTTTAACAACTTATCGCCAAATAGATGAACGTTCCGCGGCTTATTTTGCGTTAGGCTTAGCTAAAGCTTCTGGGAAACCAGTTATGCTTCTTTGTACATCGGGAACGGCTGCAGCTAATTATTTTCCGGCTATTGTTGAAGCATTTTATGCGCGTGTGCCTTTATTGGTCGTTACAGCAGACCGTCCACATGAGCTACGCGAAGTCGGCGCGCCACAAGCCATCAATCAAGTAAATATATTTGGATCACACGTTAAATGGGCAACCGATTTGCCGATGCCAGAAACGGAAAATCAATTGGCGTTTTTAACACGTCATTTGCATCGATCTGTACAAAATGCAACGAGTGAACCGAGAGGACCGGTACATCTAAATGTGCCATTCCGTGAGCCACTGCGTATTGATTTGGAACAAGATTATGTAAGCAATCATGAAATTGCTCATTTGGGCGGAGAACGGTCGTTAAATGCGGAAAGTCGCACGTTTTTACAGCAACTCTTAAAAAAAGAAAAGGGTTTGTTAATTGTTGGAGAACAGACGCAAAATATGCCTAAAGAATTTTGGACGTTTATTGAGAAATTGGATTGGCCGGTATTGGCGGATCCGTTATCGAACGTACGTGGAAATGTGCCGCAATCGGCAAAGTCGTTGATTATTGATTCTTATGATGCGTTGCTTAAAAGCGAGAGGTTTAAAGATGTGGTTAAGCCAGATGCAGTGATTCGTGTTGGGCCCCCACCGGTTTCAAAACCACTGAGCTTGTTTTTAGCGGCAGTAAAGCCAGAAACCTATGTGGTGTTTGATGAAAGTTCAATGTTGCGTGACCCGCAATCTGTCGCGACGCATCATATTCAAGCAGCTGAAAAAAACTTATGGCAATTACCGGTGGAAAATAAATCCCCAAATGCGTATCGTGAAAAATGGACGCAAGCTTCTCATTTATATTGGCAAGTTGTCGAACGGCATTGTCAGGATGAACTAGATGAAGGAGTATTAGCGAAAGTGCTTTTTGACCGGTTAGATCATTGTGATTTGATTGTGAGCAGCAGTATGCCAATTCGAGATGTAGATACGTATTTCCAAACAACCGAACGGGATATAATGCTTTATGCAAATCGCGGAGCAAATGGCATTGACGGGGTTGTCTCAACGGCGTTTGGTGTGCAAGCAGCAAAAAAACGTCCAGCTTATTTGTATATCGGGGATTTGGCTTTTTTGCATGATATGAATGGATTGATCGCGTCAAAAATGCAGGAGACGGATTTGACGATTGTGATTATGAATAATGATGGTGGCGGCATTTTCTCTTATTTGCCGCAGTCTCAAGAAGAGCTTTATTTTGAAGAGTTGTTTGGCACACCGACTGGACTAAAGTTTAGCGATGCTGCGAACATGTACGATGCGCAATATTTATCAGCGGAAACAGCGGAACAATTTGCGGCAGCTTTAGATGAGCCCAAAACGAAACCAGTGAAAATGATTGAAGTGTTTACCAATCGTGAAAACAATGTTACAACGCACCGTAAATTATGGAGCCGTTTTGACGAGGAGCTGGCGAAGCGATGAAGCTAGAAGTTGGCAGCGTTATTTATCATGTTGAAGTAAGAAATTCGGAAAAAGCAAAGACTTTGGTTTTTCTGCATGGCTTTACAGGAAGCACGAAAACGTGGCATTCGGTTATTGAAAAGTGGACGGATACCAAAATTGTTATGATTGATTTAATCGGTCATGGAGCGTCCTCTAGTCCACAAGAGCTTGAAGCTTATTCGATGGAACGTCAGTTAGAAGATTTAGATGCTTTGTTCGATCAATTAGCACTAGATACCTTTACACTCGTTGGCTATTCAATGGGGGGGCGTATAGCGCTTGCTTACGCATGTCACTATCCGAAGCGGTTGACGGGATTAATACTTGAGAGTGCATCGCCTGGACTTGATAGTGAACAAGCAAGAAAAGACCGTCAAACAAATGATGCACATCTTGCAGAGCGGATTATGACAGGGGGACTCGTCAATTTTGTGGATGCTTGGGAAAATATTGCGTTGTTTGCAAGTCAAAAAGAGTTGCCTGAACGGGTGCAGCAATCAGTACGTCAAGAACGGTTGGCACAAAACCCACTAGGCCTTGCAAATAGTTTGCTCGGCATGGGAACAGGGGTTCAACGGTCTTATTGGCAAGAGCTAGAAGGTTTGCATATACCCGTTTTGTTAGTAACGGGACGTTTAGATGTAAAGTTTGAGACAATTGCACAAAAGATGCTTGAGCGACTTCCGAATGCTGTGCATAAAACTATTGAGGCGGGACATACAATTCATGTGGAAAAACCTGCGGAGTTTGCTACAATAGTAAGAGAGTATTTAAGTATGAACTATCAAGGAGGAAAATCATGACACGCGAGTGGATTACAGAACGTACATATGAAGACATTAAGTATGAAATTTTTAACGGCATTGCAAAAATTACCATTAACCGTCCGGAAGTGCGCAACGCATTCCGTCCGAAAACTGTTCACGAATTAATCGATGCATTTTCACGTGCACGCGATAATTCAGATGTAGGCGTGATTGTTTTAACTGGTGAAGGCGAAAAAGCTTTCTGTTCAGGTGGCGACCAATCCGTACGCGGACACGGTGGTTATGTTGGGGAAGATGAAATTCCACGTTTGAACGTATTGGATCTACAACGTTTAATCCGTGTGATTCCAAAACCAGTTGTTGCAATGGTGGCAGGTTATGCAATTGGTGGCGGACACGTCTTGCACGTTGTTTGTGACTTGACGATTGCTGCAGATAACGCACGCTTTGGTCAAACAGGTCCACGCGTTGGTTCGTTTGATGCTGGATACGGTTCTGGTTATTTGGCACGTATTATTGGCCACAAGAAAGCACGTGAAATTTGGTACTTATGCCGTCAATACGACGCACAAGAAGCATTGGACATGGGCTTAGTTAATACAGTTGTACCTCTTGAGCAGTTAGAAGACGAAACGGTTCAATGGTGTCAGGAAATGCTTGAAATGAGCCCAACTGCACTTCGTTTTGTTAAAGCGGCGATGAATGCTGATACAGACGGTCTTGCTGGATTGCAGCAAATGGCTGGAGACGCAACATTATTGTATTACACAACTGACGAAGCAAAAGAAGGACGCGATGCGTTTAAAGAAAAACGCAAACCGGACTTTGGTCAATTCCCACGTTTCCCATGATTATTGAATAATTGAAAGCTGTCCTCTCTGGGGACAGCTTTTTTTGAAGAAAGGATTTTTTACATGACCTATCCGAATTGGTTGAGTCAGCGAAGTTATTTGAGCGGCGAGCGTATGGCCTTGTCGTTTGAGCAACAACAATGGACTTTTTCTGAAATAAATACGATTGCACTTGATTATGCAGGGAAACTTAGCGCGCTTGGCGTAAATGAAAGTTCGCGTGTCGCGGTATTGGCAAAATCCACTCCTGAATTTGTTTTTGTTTTGTATGGCTGTCTTCACTTAGGCTGTGAAATGGTCATGCTAAATGAACGTTTATCAAGTAACGAGTTAGCCTATCAAATAAATGATGCAGAAGTTGCGTTTATACTTGTCGCTAATGTGTTAAAACAAAAAGTAGACGATTCGCGCGTGGTTTTATTTGGTGAAATTGAAAATGCCAAATCCGTTCAATTTGAACCGCAGCAACAATGGGCAAAAGACCGGACCATTTCGATTATGTATACATCTGGTACCACAGGTCATCCAAAAGGTGTTCGCCAAACAGCAGAAAATCATTTTTCAAGTGCTGTGTCGTCGGCGCTAAATATTGGTATAACACCAGAAGATGTTTGGTTATGTGCCGTGCCATTGTTTCACATTAGTGGGTTTTCAATCTTGATGAGGTCGTTGATTTACGGCATGGGGGTTCGGTTATACGAGAAGTTTGATGCCGATCAAAGTGCAGAAGAAATTTGCAATGGCAGTGTGACGCATATATCAGTTGTCGGTGTGACGTTAGAGCGTATCTTAACGAGTGTTGAACAAGCTTCTATGCAAGCGTCGGATCGCTTTAAAGTAGTGCTTGCTGGAGGTGGACCGATTCCCATTGCTTACATGAAACGTGCTAAAAACTGTGGAATTCCGGTGTTGCAAACATACGGTATGACGGAAACATCGTCGCAAACGACAACGTTACAAGTGGCGGACGCAGAGCGGAAAATTGGATCTGCAGGTAAGCCGTTATTTTTATATGAAGTGAAAACAGAAAAGCTTGGGGAAATAGGAGAAATCCTGATTCGTGGTCCTCAAGTGACGCCTGGCTATATCGGGAAATTTTCCGAACGAGAGGTTCAGCAAGATGGCTGGCTTCATACAGGAGACATAGGCTATTTAGATGACGAAGGCTTTTTGTTTGTTGTGGATCGCCGTTCGGATTTGATCGTCTCTGGCGGGGAAAATGTTTATCCTGCTGAAATTGAAAAAGTGTTATCCGCTCATCCGGCTGTGCAAGAAGTTGGCGTGTGCGGTGCACCGAGTGAAGATTGGGGAGAAGTTCCTGTTGCATTTGTAGTATTGCAAAAAGAGGTGACAGCAGAAGAATTACTAGCGTATTGTCGCGAACAGCTGGCGTCTTACAAAGTACCAAATCAATTAACCATTGTTGAGTCGTTGCCACGCAATGCTTCCAATAAGCTGCTGAGAAGAGAGCTGAGAGCATGGGTATAACGATTAAAGAGATTGGCTTAAAGACAATGCGAAGACCGCTCAAAACCCCGTTTAAATCGGTTTTACAGCAAGTAGATGAGCGAGAAGTGATCGTTGTGAGTGTGCGAGACGAGTCAGGACACATTGGCTACGGAGAATGCGTAGCGTTTGAAACTCCTTGGTACACAGAAGAAACCATTACCAGCTGTCGTTTTGTACTCGAGCACGTGTTACTGCCGCTACTCAAGGGTCAAAATCTTCAACATCCAAAAGAAGTTTGGGAGCTGTTCAATGCTGTAAAAGGCAACCGGATGGCGAAAGCAGCATTAGAGATGGCTGTGTGGGATTTATTTGCAAAACAACAGCAGCAACCGCTTTGGCAATTTGTCGGAGGCACTTTAAAAGCAATTCCTGCTGGCATCGTCGTAGCTGCAGATTCGGCACAAATCGAAGAACGAGTAGCGCAAGCGAATAATGCAGGGTACAAGCGAATCAAAATTAAAATCCATCCGGATACAGATCCGTCTATGTTGAAGTCAGTTGTTAATAGCTATCCCAAGTTGTTATTTTTCGCGGATGCCAATGGCAGTTTCAATAAAGATAATTTTGAGCGATTAAAAGAATTTGATGATGTGGGATTTGCACTTATTGAACAGCCATTTGGAGAGCGTGAGTGGGTGTTACATGCGCGTGCAACAGCACAACTCAACACCAAAATTTGCTTAGACGAAAGCATTGCTAGTGTAGAAGATGTTCAGCAAATGATCGAGAGTAAAGCGGGAGATATCGTCGTATTGAAAATGAGTCGCCTTGGTGGCTGGACGGAAACTTTAAAAGTCGTGAACTTGTGCCGTGAGCACTCGATAAGTATGTGGGTTGGCGGCATGATTGAGTTTGGTGTCTCGAAAGCCCATAATTTAGCATTAGCATCGTTGCCAAGTGTTGACTATCCAGGTGATTTTTCTGCCTCCACCCATTTCTGGGAAAAGGATATTATTCAGCCAGCAATCATTGTCGACAATGGTGAAATTCAGTTGAGCGATCAAATCGGAATAGGGTATACGGTAAATCTTGCCGAATAAAATATTTCGTTAATTTGATGAAAAGTTCTTGAACGACTGCTGTGTTTTTGGGTGTATAATACAGAAAAGTAAATCAGAGTCGATTCGCTGGCGAATCATAAGGTGGGGAACATATGGGGAATTCAGAAGAGGCGGTCATTAAACATTTTGCGATTGGTTTACCTGAAAAAATGACGTATGGAAACGGCGAGAAAATGGAAACGGCCATTCGTAAAAAACCTGTGCAAGAAGCGTTTTTAACAAAAGATGGTTTTAGTGGAGATGGAGTGGCGGATGTAAAATATCACGGGGGGCCGGACCGCGCTGTGTGCTTATATCCTTATGAACATTATACTTTTTGGAACGATCAATTTGATACGAATTTGCCTCCAGCTGCTTTCGGGGAAAACCTAACTGTGACGAACATGCTAGAGCGAGATGTTTGCATCGGTGATATTTTTCAAATAGGCGATGCCATCGTTCAAGTTACCCAAGGACGAGTTCCTTGCAACACAATCGACCGACGTCTTGAGATGAAGCCTTTGTTAAAAGCAATGGTGAAAACAGGCTATACAGGGTATCTTTGTCGTGTGTTAGAAGAAGGAACCGTTCGAGCTGATTCAATCATTCGAAAAGTCTCAAAAAGTCCAACGCAAGTGTCTGTTCTTTATGCCAATGAAATCAATTTTCACAAACCAAAAGATGTTGACGGAATTATGAAAGTGCTTGAAGCGGAAGAATTAGCAGCTGAATGGCGCCAATTTTTGACAAAGCGATTGACGAAATTGACGTCAGGAAAGTAGTATAAACTATAAGGTGATGGAACAGATTATCAAAAAACAAAAAAGCGGTGGAATGAGCGTTTAACACTCATTCCACCGCTTTTTTTGTATTTTATTTCAAAATCGTTTCCAACACTTGTAGGTTTTTCTCCATTAAAGTAAAGTAAGTTTCTTCGTTATCAATGTTTTCTTGTGTTAAAACACCAAGGTTGTGCATTTCGATGGCTTCTGCACCGACTTCTTTTTGGATGACTTGTGTTAAGTTAGAGGAAACGTTTTGTTCGAAAACAATATATTGTAAATCGTATTCTTTTGCTAAATCTACAATTTCCGTCAATTCTTTTTGCGAAGGTTCGTTTTGACTGTTTAAACCAGCAATGGCGATTTGTTTAAAGCCGTATGGTTCTGAAAGGTAACCAAACGCCGCATGAGATACAAAAAATGTGTCTTTGCTGACACGTTCTGCTAAAGAGTCGAATGAACGATCTAGATTTTCTAGTTCAATAATCAGTTCTGTATAATTACTTTCGTACACTTCCGCATTTTCTGGATCTGCTTTAACTAAAGAACCTTTGATCGATTCTACTAGTTTTTGACTCAATACAGGTGACATCCAAACGTGCGGATCTGTTGAACCGTGATCATGACCATCGTGACTTTCAGCTTCCTCCGCATGCTCATCTTCAACTACATCTTCTTCATGAGCATCTTCTTGATGGCCCAGTGCGGCCTCTAAATCTTCATCTGTAATTTGATCCGCAGTCGCTACGAATTCAACATTTTCATTTTCCAATGTCTTTTTCGCATTGTCGATAAACCCTTCTAGACCCAAGCCAATCGAGAACATCAAATCTGCATCTGCCAGTTTGATCATGTCTTGCTGTGTTGGTTCAAACGTGTGTTCATTAGAACCAGCAGGATAAATCGATTGAACTTCGACAAAATCGCCGCCGATGCGTTCAGTAAAATAAGTAAGTGGATAAACCGTTGTATACACTTGCAAATTCGAGTCATCATTGTCGATACTCTGTGCTTCTTCGCTAGTTTTTCCACAAGCAGCTAATAATAAAATTAAAGATAGCAAAAATAGGATTTTCTTCATATTAACCTCCAAAATGTAACAATTACGTTTTATTGACTAGTAGAATATTACCGTAAGCTCTGTAAAAACACAAGAAAAAACCACCCATTATTTTGAACTGCACCGAAATTGTTAGACACAACTAACAATGGAGGTGCAGTTTTTTATGGCGAAATTTAAAGTTGAAGATAAGATACGCGCTGTTCGGGAGTATTTAACTGGGCATGACTCGATGAATGAAGTCGCTAAGCGGTATGGGGTAAACAAAAGAGGATTCCATCAATGGATTGAGCTGTACCAACATCACGGCGTAGAGGGATTGATGAAACGCTATACAAACTATACACCTGAGTTTAAGATGGACGTATTAAACTTTATGAACGATACCGGGGCGTCCCCTATGAAAGCAGCTGCTGTTTTCAATATCCCTTCCAGAACGACCGTGATGAAATGGGAGAAAGCACTTGATCAAAGTGGCATGGACGCCCTTATTTCAAAACAAAGGGGGCATCCATCCATGAAAGAGAAATCCAAAAAACCTGTGTCACCAAAGAAACCAACCGAATCACTTCAAGAAGAAGTCGAACGGCTGCGCATGGAGAATGCGTATTTAAAAAAGTTAAATGCCTTAGTGAAGGAAAAAGAACTGTCACAGCGCAACTCAAAGCGCAAGTAATCTATGAGCTAAGGCATGATTTCAAGGTCGTTGACCTCATCAAGATAGCGTCCATTCCTAGAAGTACCTATTATTATTGGATCAAACATCACACTCGTCCCGACAAATACAAAGAGGCAAAAGAAGCGATTGCCGTTATCTTTCATGCACACAAGGGACGATATGGACATCGGAATATCCAAATCGAATTAGGGAAAATAGGAATCCACCTGGATCCAAAAACGGTATTGAAATTGATGAAAGTAATCGGTCTCGCCTGCCGGGTTCGGATGAAGAAATACCGTTCCTATCGTGGCAATGTGGGAACAGCGGCACCGAATATCCTGAACCGAGATTTCTCAGCTGAGAAACCAAATCAAAAATGGGTAACCGATGTGACGGAGTTCTCTCTTTTCGGGCAGAAGCTCTATCTATCACCTGTACTGGACCTGTACAACAGCGAAATCATCGCTTACACCATCCAGAGCCGGCCGACGTATGACCTGGTTTCCACCATGCTTGAACAAGCCTTGAAACGCCTCGACCCAAAAGATGAGCTTGTGCTCCATTCGGATCAGGGCTGGCATTATCAGATGAAGAAATACCAGATGGCATTGAGCAACCGGAACGTCACCCAAAGCATGTCCCGTAAGGGGAACTGTCTCGACAACGCCGTGATCGAAAATTTCTTTGGCATCCTGAAGACGGAACTCCTCTACTTGCAGGAATTTGAAAGTCTTGAACACTTCCGCCAGGAACTGGATGACTATATGATTTACTACAATCAGAAACGAATGAAGAAGAAATTAAAAAACATGAGTCCGGTTGAATACCGGACTCATGTACAACAAGCTGCTTAATTTTTTTGTCTAACTTTTTTGGGTCAGTTCAATTTCTTTGGTGGCCATTCTTCCGGAACAAAATCGATACCGCCTTTATGAAAAGGATGACAGCTTAAAATACGTTTTGTGGCTAAATATCCACCTTTTAATGCACCGTGTTTTTCGACGGCCTCGATTCCATAATGGGAACATGTTGGATAAAATCGGCAGCTTGGTGGCGATAAAGGTGAGATAAATCGCTGATAAAAGCGGAATGTTTTTAGTAAGGCTGTTTTCAAAATGGTTCAGCTCTTTTCGTCAAATTACTTTATATGTTTATTGTAGGGGCAGGAGAGGTATAAATAAAGTATAAGAACTTATCAAACCGTATGGAGAGTGATTGGAAATGTCAAACGAATTAAACCACGAATTAAACGTGCAAGTGGCTACATGGTCTGTTGCTTACACAAAATTACATAATTTTCATTGGTACGTGAAAGGGCCCTCGTTCTTTACGTTGCATGTGAAATTTGAAGAATTGTATAACGAAGCAACGTTACACATGGATGAAATTGCAGAACGTTTACTTGCGCTAGGTGGAAAACCAGTGGCAACGATGAAAGAGCAGTTAGAGCTTTCTGTAGTAGAAGAAGCTAGCAGCAAAGAGTCGGCAGAAGAGATGGTCGATATTTTAGTAAGCGATTATGACAAAATCATGAAATCCTTGAAAAAAGGCATGCGCTTAGCTGCGGAAGATGGTGATGACATGACAGAAGACATGTTTAATGCTCTTCACCAAAACCTTGAAAAACATTCTTGGATGTTATCAGCATTTTTGGGCGAAAAGAAGTAAAATAAGATTATACAAACGTACACTGATTTTTAGTGTACGTTTTTCTTATGGCAACGGGGTGAAGAAATGCAGTATCAAGATCTGAATGGCTATTCGTGCGAATTAACATTTGAAAAAGACCGATTTTCAATTGAAAGCAAACATGTGTTAGTGATCTGTTGCTATAAGGGAAACTGGGTTTTGACGCGACACAATAAACGCGGTCTAGAGTTTCCGGGCGGTAAAGTAGAGTCAGGCGAAAGTTTACAAGAGGCTGCTAAGAGGGAAGTTTACGAAGAAACGGGAGCCCATGTTGAAGGATTGGAATGGTTTGCAGAATATGTTGTTTATACTGAACAGCCTTTTTGTAAAACGGTTTTTATCGGGAAGGTCGACCAAATAGACACCATTCCGCTTCTTGAGACAACAGGCATCATCATGCTAAAAGACTTAAAACTCACGGATGAATTTAGTTTCTTAATGAAAGATAACGGAATGGCAACCATAATCGAGAAGGTGAAACAACTTGGAAAATGGGACGATTGAAACAAAAAAACGATATCCTTCTCCAAATCCTCATGTTCAATTGACAGAAATCGTGTATTGGTCAGAAGGATTGCGAGTAAAAGGAATGCTAGCTGAACCGAAAAAAAGAGACAGCTATAGTGGCATCTTGTATTTAAGAGGAGGCATTCAATCGATCGGGATGGTACGTCCAGCACGAATTGCTCAATTTGCCGCGCAAGGTTTTGTTGTGTTTGCTCCGTATTATCGAGGCAATCGAGGCGGTGAAGGGCGCGATGAATTTGCAGGGGAGGACCGGTGGGATGCTGTGCATGCGGTGGATGTATTGAAACAATTCAGCAATGGAAATGTTCATTTATTGGCGTTTTCACGTGGCGGCATTATGGCATTATGGACAGCAATTTTACGTCAAGACATTGCATCGGTCGTCACGTGGGCAGGTGTGACAGATACAATATTAACCTATAAAGAACGCCCCGATATGCGCCGTATGATGAAGCGACTATACGGGGGAACCCCAAATACCGCTTTAAGTCATTTTGAAGAGCGCAATCCATTACTCCGTATTGAAGAAAATACGGCGCCCGTTTTAATCATTCATGGCTTACAAGATGACAACGTCTCACCTGGACAAGCGTATTTGTTAGAAGAAGCGTTAAAGTTAAACGATCAACCATATGAGACATGGTACTTTCCAGAGTACACGCATTTCTTTCCACCTGCAGCCAATCGGCAAACTGTAAAAGCAGTGTGTCAGTGGGTGAGAGAAAAAGAAAAGTAAAAAAAGCCCGTTCGGATTTTACTCCGAATGGGCTTTTGTGAAATTATTTTTGAGTTGGTCCGCCGTGCACGCTGATTTCAGGTGCAACCGTGCCGAACTTTTTGAAGTTTTCTTGGAACTCTTGTGCTAATTCATTCGCTTTTTTGTCATATGCTTCTTTATCATCCCATGCATGGCGTGGGTTTAATACTTCTGTTGGAACTCCAGGTATTTCTGTTGGAATTTCAAAACCGAAAATGGCTTCTTTTTCTGTTGGTACATTGTTTAAGTCACCTTTAATCGCAGCTCGAACCATTGTACGCGTGTAAGAAAGTTTCATGCGGCTACCGACTCCGTATACGCCACCAGTCCAACCTGTGTTTACAAGGAAAACTTGAGCGCCATGCTCGTCGATTTTCTTGCCTAGCATTTCAGCATATACTGTTGCGTGTAACGGTAAGAAAGGTGAACCAAAGCAAGTTGAGAACGTTGCTTCAGGAGTTGTGATTCCGCGTTCTGTGCCTGCTAGTTTAGACGTGTATCCACTTAAGAAGTGGTACATAGCTTGTTCTTTTGTTAATTTACTGATTGGAGGCAATACGCCAAATGCGTCAGCCGTCAAGAAGACAATCGTTTTAGGATGTCCTGCAACTGAAGGGTCTACAATATTGTCGATAGCTTGCATTGGGTATGCAGCACGCGTGTTTTCAGTTAATGAACCATCGTCATAGTTTGGAATGCGTGTTTCAGGATCGACTACAACGTTTTCAAGAACTGAACCAAAACGAATTGCATCGTAAATTTGTGGTTCGTTTTCACGAGACAAATTGATTGTTTTAGCGTAGCAGCCGCCTTCAATGTTAAATACACCGTTATCTGACCAACCGTGCTCATCGTCACCGATTAGCTTACGATTGCCATCAGCTGATAAAGTCGTTTTACCCGTACCAGATAAACCGAAGAACAATGTGACATCGCCTTCTGGCCCAACATTTGCTGAACAGTGCATAGGTAAAATGCCTTTTTCAGGAAGTAAGTAGTTCATAATAGAGAAAATCGATTTTTTCATTTCGCCAGCGTATTCAGTTCCGCCGATCAAAATGATCTTTTGCTCCATTGATACGATGATGAAAGTTTCAGAAGCTGTACCGTCAACTTCAGGGTCTGCCTGGAAAGTTGGAGCATACACAACAGTGAATTCAGCTTCATGTGTTTGTAATTCTTCAGCCGATGGACGGATGAACAATTGGTGAGCAAATAGATTGTGCCATGCGTATTCATTGATTGTTTGGATAGGTACACGTGATTCGTGGTCAGCACCAGCAAATCCTTTGAAAACGTAAAGCGCATCTTTGTCTTTTAAGTGCTTAATCACTTTAGCGTAGAGCTTTTCAAACACTTCGCTTGAGATTGGACGGTTCACATTGCCCCAGTCGACTTTGTTTTTAGAGCTTTCTTCTTCCACCATGTATTTGTCTTTCGGTGAGCGGCCAGTATATTTTCCTGTTTCCGCTTTTACAGCGCCTTCCCGAGTTAATACCGCTTCCTTGCGGGATGTTGCTGCTTCCACTAGTTGTGGCACTGATAATTGAACATGCACATTTTGGCCAGTTAAAAGTTCCTTCAAGTCGTTTGCAAAGTTCACTGAAGTCATATATATGTACCTTCCTTTTCTGTTATTCCCATAGCAATGGGGAGGATGTATATTCGTTCATTAGTATAACACATTAGGTTTATTAGTCTACACTAATCCGCTGCAGAAATTAAAAAAATTGGATGACATTAACACTATATATAGAAAGAATAGTAAATCATTTCGAATTTATGGTGGTTTTTAAACGTTAAATGCAAAGTCTGTCAATTTAATTTGCATAAAATGTTGACATCGCAGTGCTACTTCCGTATGATGAAAAATTGAACGGATACTCTTATTCCGAGCTGGTGGAGGGGGCAGGCCCTATGAAACCCGGCAACCTGCTACATATGTAGTGATGGTGCCCAACCTGACACAAGGCGAACAGGCCTTGGATGATAAGAGTGAAAGGTGCTTATGATGATTTTTCCTTTCCTCATGCAGAATGAGTGAAGGGATTTTTTTATGAAATGCCCTTAATCCTCGTGTGCAAAGGCCACAAACGGCTTGAAGTTCAATCCAGAGTTTCTGGAACGGACTTGACATGGGAAACGAGTACCGTATCAATTTCGAGAGCAATCTCGCAGGATATAAGGAGGAACATTTTTTGAAAAACCGTAGATTATTTACATCAGAATCAGTAACAGAAGGACATCCGGATAAGATCTGTGACCAAATCTCAGATGCTATTTTAGATGCAATTTTAACCGAGGATCCAAATGCACGCGTTGCGTGTGAAACAACTGTCACAACAGGACTTGTACTAGTTGCAGGAGAAATCACGACATCTACTTATGTGGATATTCCGAAAGTTGTTAGACAAACAGTAAAAGAAATTGGATACACACGCGCTAAATATGGTTTTGACTCAGAAACAAGTGCTGTTCTTACAGCAATTGATGAGCAATCAGCAGACATCGCTGCAGGAGTTAACGTAGCGCTAGAATCACGTGATGGCCAAATGACAGATAAAGAATTAGATGATATCGGAGCAGGTGACCAAGGGTTGATGTTCGGATATGCAAACAACGAAACAGAAGAATTAATGCCATTGCCGATTTCATTGGCACATAAATTGGCACGTCGTTTAGCTGAAGTTCGCAAAGAAGAAATTCTTCCATACTTGCGTCCAGATGGCAAAACACAAGTAACAGTTGAATACGATGAAAACAACAAACCGCTTCGTGTGGATACAATTGTTATCTCAACTCAACATCACCCAGAAGTAACATTAGAGCAAATTCAACGCAACATTAAAGAATATGTAATTAATGAAGTTGTACCAGCTAAATGGATTGACGAAGAAACAAAATACTTTATCAACCCAACTGGTCGTTTTGTTATTGGCGGACCTCAAGGAGATGCAGGTTTAACAGGACGTAAAATCATCGTTGATACTTATGGTGGTTATGCTCGTCATGGTGGCGGCGCATTCTCAGGAAAAGACGCAACAAAAGTTGACCGTTCAGCGGCTTATGCGGCACGTTATGTAGCGAAAAACATCGTAGCAGCTGGTCTTGCAGATAAATGTGAAGTTCAATTAGCTTATGCAATTGGTGTAGCACATCCTGTATCTATTGCATTTGATACGTTTGGAACTGGCATTGTTGATGAAGACAAATTAGATGATTTGGTACGCGCAAACTTTGACTTGCGTCCTGCTGGCATCATTAAAATGTTGGATCTACGTCGCCCAATCTACAAGCAAACTGCAGCTTACGGACATTTTGGCCGTACGGATGTTGATTTGCCGTGGGAACGTACAGACAAAGCAGCAATCTTAAAAGAACAAGCTGGCGTTTAAGTTAACTACACAAAAAGGACGACTAGGCAGTGATGCCCGGTCGTCCTTTTTCTGTTTGTTATGCTTTTTGAAGTGATTTATAATAAGCAGCTTTTTCTGCATACTCACGGACAATGCGTTTCATGTCTTCTTTATCATCTTCGTGAAGTTCACGGACAACTGTTGCAGGACGGCCAAACGCTAGCATGCCAGGAGGAATGACTTTTCCTGGCGGCACGAGACTACCCGCACCAACAAATGCGCCTTCTCCAATTTCAGCTCCGTCAAGAATAAGAGAACCCATGCCAACTAACGCACCTTTACGAACCGTGCAGCTATGAAGCGTTACTTGATGCCCTATTGTTACTTCATCTTCAAGAAGCAAAGTTTTGCCTGGGCTTTGATGAAGCATGCACAAGTCTTGGATGTTAACTTTATTGCCGATGATGGTAGGAGAAACGTCACCGCGAATGACCGTATTAAACCAAACGGATGAGTCAGCACCAATCGTCACATCGCCAGTGATTGTCGTATAGTCTGCAATAAAAGCGGATGTGTCGATTTGTGGAAATTTGTCTTTAAATGGATAAATCATGGCAAAGCTCCTTTAAACAAGATAAGATATTCTATAATCGTATCAAAACAAAACGAAACGTCAAATGACAATATAGCGTTAAGAGCTGATCGGCAAGGAAAGGAAGTTTGATTATGTGGAAATGGCAAGCTGAAGGCACAGCTAAAGCAGTAGTGGTGTTAATCCATAGTGCATATGAACAGCATATGCGGTATGCGTGGCAAATTGAAAAATGGCGATCGGTAGGCTTTCATGTGTACACAGGAGATTTACCGGGTCACGGCAAAAATGCCGGAGCTGACAACGTTCACCGCGAATCGTTTGATGAATATGAACAAGCGGTGATTGAAATGTTGAAACTGGCTTCAGATAATGATTTACCGGTATTTGTGATTGCCCATGGACTAGGTGCTACGGTAGCGATGAATGTGTTGGGGCATCGTAAATATAATGTAGCGGGAGCCATTTTCACGTCTCCTTGGCTACAGTTAAAAAAACTGCCACCAAAAGCACTAAACACTTTCCCAGGTGTTGCTCAATTAACGGGTCGCCGAAAAATGGACCACGGCATCGAATTGCGTCATTTAACGCGAGATCAGTTTTCTTTTAGTCAAGAAACAGAAAGCAAGCTGTATCATACGGTTATTACGGCGGGCTGGTATAAAGAATTACAAAGTTATATGAAAGAAACCGCTGCGGCTATTGAAGTATATCCACAAATTCCGACATGTTTGTATACGGCGGAGCGGGATGTAATCACGGAAAAAGAAGCGGCTCGTCAATGGTTACTAAAACAACAATTAACTGAGTTTACTTATAAAGAATGGAAATATTGCTATCATGATATTTTTCAAGAACCTGAAAAAGAAGAAGTTTTTCTAGCCGCACAAGGCTTTATCCATACCGTATTGCGTTCGGTTGGTTACTTGATCGAAGAATAAAAATGCCTTGTTTAGAAAGGAAAGGAGTGAGTCTTATGGCGTTAACGTATAGCGTATTAGACCAATCGCCAATTTCAGCAGGCAGTTCGCCGCAGGAAGCATTAAAACATACGGCCATACTTGCAAAGTACGCCGAGAAATGGGGCTATACGCGCTTTTGGGTATCAGAACATCACGATGCACCTACTTTAGCTGGCTCTTCTCCGGAACTGTTACTTGCGCATTTAGGAGCCGTCACATCTACCATTCGGCTCGGTTCAGGTGGTGTGATGTTGCCTCATTACGCGGCATTTAAAGTAGCCGAAAACTTCAAATTACTTGAAGCCTTGTATCCTGGAAGAATTGATGCAGGAATGGGGCGCGCTCCTGGCGGCATGCCGCGTGCTTCTTTCGCATTAAATGAAGGAAAAAAACGCGACACCAGCTTATTTCCTAAACAACTAGATGAGCTCCGGATGTATTTAACCGATTCTATTCCTGAAGATCACCCTTATTACGGCATGAAGGCGACACCAGTGTCACCCAGTAGTCCACCTATTTGGCTATTAGGATCGAGCAGAAGTTCAGCACTGCTCGCCGCAGAAAAAGGACTTCCTTATTTATTTGCCCATTTTATCAATGGAGAAGGCGGTCAATCTTTTACAAAAGAATACCGTAAGCAATTTAAATCGTATGATGGCAGTAAACCTTATGTCGGATTTGCGATTTTTGCTGTTTGCCAAGAAACGCAAGAAAAAGCAGAATGGGTAGCGTCTTCTTTGGATTTATCCCTGTCAATGGGCGCACAGGGCATGCCTTCACAAGGCACCCCACCACCCGAAAAAGCAGTTGCTTATCCATACTCTAAATTCGAAAAATTACTTGTCGCTGAGAATCGTCGCCGCATGATAGTGGGCACACCACAGCACGTTGCAAACCAACTAGAAAAATTAGCTTCTGAATACGGAGCAGATGAAGTTATGTTAGTTTCTGCAGCTTATGATTTTAAAGACAAACTCAAAACCTATGAATTGATTGCGGAAGAAATGAAGAAACGTTCATAAACTGAAACTGCTTTGTTTCTAGATAGATAATAAGTACAGTTAAAAGGCAACCCACTTCCTATATAGGAAGTGGGTTGAGACTGAAAGTACACTTGTATCGTTTTCAAATGCTTACAAACCGCGCTGGTCGCTTTGGGGATGACTCCCGCAAGAAGCCAGGAAAACCACCTGTCTTCTTGCTTCGTCTACCCCGTAGACGCGCCACCGCTAAAGTCTGCCCTAATAAGAAAAAAGCGAAAACGATTGAAATTTTCTTACAAAGAACGTTATTAATAAAAGGTGTTGGAACAAAGTCTTTATACTATTTCTTTTCTCCACATCAAAAAATCCACTTCCTATATAGGGAGTGGTTTTTTGATGTGAAGATAAAAGATGTAAGATTTAACACGACTAAAAGACTGCTGATGTTAAATAGGCTAATTCTTTTAGATCATTTTACAATTATTTAAAGGATTTCAAATAAAAGAGAAGAAAAGAACTTAGAGTAACGAAATACTTTTGAATGGAGGCTGTAGAAGGAGCTGAAGTATTTTTCTCAAGACCGTTTCTAAAAAAAATCATAGGGGTGGATAATGAATGAAGAAAATGAATGTGACGAAAACAGCTAACAAGACGATGATTCGCAAAAAAATGATGACATTAACAATTGCTGGAGCGATGGTGTTGAGCGCTTCACCATTTATGTCTCCCGCAGTCGGCGCTGTAGGAAATGGACCAGCTTATGGTGGCAACGAAACCATCAATACATCGATACTGACCACGTATGATGAAATGGCAGATTTTTTACAAACACAAGAAGCCAAACAAAAAAACATGGAACTTGAAGTAATTGGACAAAGCATTAAAGGGCGTGATTTGTACTTAGTTAAGTATGTAATAAATCCTGAAAATCCGACAATTCTTTTTCTGACTCAACAACATGGCAACGAACAACTGACAACAGAAGGCGCACTTGAATTTATCAAACACCTTGGAACAGGCAAGATGAAAGGGGTAACAGATGGAGTCAATATTTTAATCGTGCCGATGCTCAATCCAGATGGAGCAATGGGAGATGTGAATTTTTCATTAGATGATTACATAGCGAAAGGAGATCGGAATCTCACACGCTATAACGCGGACGGCATCGATTTGAACCGTGATCACATTACCAAAATTCAACCTGAAACCAAAGCCTTCCACGAAAATGTGATGAGAAAATATGATATTGATTACATGATTGATTTGCATCATCAAGGTACTCAAAGTGAGCGAGATGGAGAGCTGGTATCCGGTTCTATTTTGTATCCGACTACACCGAACGTTGACCCAGATGTACTACTTAAATCCAAGCAGCTAGGAGCTGTAGTTTTCGATGCTATCGATTCAAAAGGATGGGGCCATTTAGGAAAGTACAGAGGTGGAAATGCCGAAACCATTAGTCGAAATGGGATTGCAGTAGAATATGGAATTTCTACCCTGTTATTCGAGATGCGCGGCATGTCGGATCATTCTTACGAGTCGTATGTTTTGGGACAAAAGAGCAATGGCTATCTAATCCAACAAACCATCACGACACTCGATGCCACAGTTCGCGCAATTGCGGATGATTCTATTGAGGATGCGGACATCTCGTTCTGGGATACACTTTCTTACCAAGAAAATCGTACATCTGAGTGAGAAATGAATATGTAAAGAAAGAGTTACACTATCAATCTTAATGTTAAAGGTATTTAAATGTTAATAAGGATGTAAAAAAAGCGTTCGTAAATGTATATGAAAAATGTGGACGTTCGTAAACGTGTCTATACGTTTACGAACGTCCTTTTTCGTAGTTCTGGCCAAATTTTAGAGCGTTCGTAAAAGTGTACTTTTACGAACGGTTTGAAAGTTTAATTAAAAGTGTTTTGAATCTCTTTTGGGACTAGAAGCAACCTCTTTCTACTGGATATATATGTTAAAGTTAAATAAGGGAAGTATGGTTGTTTAGTAACGAGCTACTTCTATAAAACTTTACTGGATAAAAGGAGAAGTCATATTGAAAACCACTATTCAGCCGTCAAATGATCAGATGAAAAAATGGATTGAACAATATGTGCCTGCAAAAGACCTGTTCTTTGTTAAAGAAGAGCACGTCTCTTTATTTGAAGAAGAGATTTTGCAGGCATTGTTTATTCCGGAAGAAGAGTTTTTCAATCATGCATCTTACAAACAAATTCAGCTGGCAAACAGCTACGAGTACTGTAATTTGTCGAAAGAAGTTGAATTTGTGATTCTAGCTCATGCAAATTGGATTACAAAAATAGCTCCTGCTAAAAAAGAAATACTTTTGCAGATTCAGGTGCAGATGAATAGAGGTTTGATTTTCCCACGATCCTATTTTCCGATAGGATCGCTCCCTCTGAATGAAAAGGGTGTAATAAATTCAGAGGGTGAATCGGTTGTTTTGTACGCTGATCTGTGGGAAAAAACATCGTTTTCTGCGAAGGCACAATTGCTAAAGAAGTATGCACAGCAATGGGATGATTGGGGAAGCGAAGAAGTGCCAGTTTATCTCCCAAGAATAATTAAGAAATACGCAAACACTTTTCCAATCGAAGCAGGTAGCAATTGCTTGTCTGCAACCCTCTTTGCCATTTCACAGCAAGAATGGATGATTCATGAGTGGATACACCCTCAAACGTTTATAAAAAAATTGCGGATGACACATCACCTTATTAAATCAGAAGAGCTGATTGAAGGGGATGTGGCTGTATGGGAAACCGACGAAGGTCAAATTCAGCATGCTTCTTTTCATGTAGGGAACAAGCTTTTCTTTAACAAGAACGGACAAACCTTTTTCAACCCTTGGAAAATCATTGGTTTTGATAAACTTCAAGCTGAGTGGAGTCAATATTCTCTGAAGCTCTATCGCCAGAAATAAATAAAAATAACTTTACTAAAGCTTTTATTTTGCTAAGTTGAATGTAACTTAAGTGCAGTTAAGTTATATTCAACTTTTAAGACAGGAGTGGTTAGAGATTAGCGAAAAAAATAGATTGGTTAAAATAGTCCCTCGGCTTACCCATATGGAAATTTTTCTTGAAGCAATAGTCTCACATCCAGAGAACAGCAGGAAAGAGCTATTCCTAGAAATATTTAATCTTTCAGAAGAAGAATTAGAAACGATAGCGTTCTTTGGAATATTTAATTTAGAAAGTGAGATAGGAATACTTGAAACCCAATTAAATAAGCTGCGCAGCCTTGCTTATGAAGACTTTATAAAGGATGAATTAACGCTTCTCCAAAAAGAATTCCCTGTTTCGAAAGCAGTCGAATTTGAGTTGTTCATTCTTGATGAACAGGATCGATTTGTCAGAGAAAAGCTTGGAGGTGTTTCAGCATTCACTGACTGGAGTGGCAAAATGTTTTTCGCAGTTCTTCCTGACGCTCAAGTTCGTTCAACCCTAAAGTCAGTCATTAACCACGAATATCATCATCATTGGCGAACACATGCCTTAACTATTACTGAACAGAATCAGACACTAATGGACCGATTGATATTAGAAGGTTTAGCGGAACATTTTGTGAAAATCAGATTAGGTGACGCCTATCTTGGTCCTTATAAAGATGCACTAACCGAAAAACAAGCCAAAAATTTATGGGAAAGTACATACAAATTATGTCGCAACGAACTAGGTGAAAGAACTGACATCTACATGTTCGGAAGCAAAGAAGGAAACTTGCCTTTTTGGGGCGGTTATTCGCTGGGATACTACCTTGTAAAATGGTATCTAGAGAGAAACGAAGGCAGCTCAATTGAATATATGACGGCTTTGTCTAGTGAAAAATTTTCATTTTAAGCTTTACCTTCTGCAAATCGATATTTTCTTTGGAGGAAGATCATAGCACTATTGTTTAAACTGAATGTAACTTAATGTGAATTAAGTTACATTCACATTAGGAGTTCAAGCAAAGTTATTAGAAATGAGGATATCGATTATGAAGTTGGCATGGGCAATATATTTAGTCGGATTAGTGCTCGTAATAATATATTTCAATACGGGCTCCACGGTAGCTTTTGTAATAGGATTAGGACTGCAGCTTATAGGGTTTGTTATTCAAACGATTAATAAAAAGAAAGCTAATGAAAAAATCAATATGAGTTGATAAATGATTGGCGAGTAGATGTTCTGAATGTAACTTAATAGCAATTAAGTTACATTTAGAACAAAGGAAATACTGATTTTTTATAAAAGAAAAAGGACCTTTAAAATGGCCCTTTCACTAAAATGTGGTTTTAATTTATCAATCGATTAGCTGTTTTACAACGGCCATTTCTTTGCCAAACCGATCTCCATGGTTCTCAAATCCCAAACTCGCATATAAATTATGGGCATTCAAGTTGGCTGGGTGATAGCCGACCACAATTTTTGTGGCATTCAGTGATTTGGCCATCTCAGTAATCATCAATTTAGTTGCAGCTTTCCCGATTCCTTGGCCTTGGAAGGCTTTGTCTACCATTATTCGGTATACCCAATAGCCGTCAAGTTCCTCCGGTACAGAGTTATACATCAAAAAGCCAACCGTTTTATCGCCTGTGTAGATGGCATAAGGTTTTAAGCTAGTTTCAAACTTTGACTGAGCGATCGATACGGCATTTGGTTCCATGTATTGCGTTTGTTCTTCAGATACCTCTAGTTCACAGCAGTCATACCAGTTTTCTTTGTTTAATTCGACGATTTTCACATTTTCTGTATTCATAATTTTCCCCTTTCGATTTTCGGGGAACGCGAAATAGAAAAGTTAATTAGGCGTTATCCCCTTGTACTCATTGATGGTAACGGTGATTGTGTTTGTCATAATGAACGCCTCCTCAAATAGCTATGGCCCGTTTAATGAAATTTCCGAGCCTTTTGATTATAGCAGTTAACATTGCCCTTTTCTAGGCATTTCAAGAATAATATACCAATAACGAATCAGGGATTTGAATGTAACATAAGTCTAATTAAGTTACATTCAGTTCCCCGATTTTACTGACTTCACCAGAAAATCATTTCAAACTATTTTCATTAGAAAAAATGATACATTCAGAATGCTATTCTGTAAGCTTTTAAAGCATAAATCTCAAAAGGAATGGGATTAGATATACGAACGCATCTAGTGCCTTTTGATATAGATGGCATAAAATTAAATGGTAACTTACCGGAACTGTTGAAAAATAGAACAGAGCTTTGTATGGTTTAACGGCCTTAAAAATCTAAAGGGGTGATAGACTTTGGCCAAGATTTACATAAGTCAGGAAGATTGGGGATCGGAAGAAGAGTTTATTATATTTAATGATTCTCAGAAGGTTTCGAAATGGTATATCGGACCTTCAGATTATGAAGACTATGCTGATAGAACCCGTGAATTCTTGTCTGAATTTATCTGCATGCAGGATTCGTTCCCCGTTTTTCTCACCTTTGAACCTTACATTGATCAAGCAGTAAAGCTTGAAAAGTTGCTTAACGACAATGCGATTTCTTATACTTCTCGTGTAGAAGGTATTGGAAGCAGAATGTTTCCCGTTTTCACGATCACGCTGAAGGATGTACAAGATTTGCAGCTTGTCTTAGAAGAGACGTTTTGGATGGCAGCTGCCAATCAATTTTTCGCCTTTTCCTTTACCGATAACTGCACGTACAAATTGGCTATGAAAAAAACAGTAATGAGAAAAGAGAAGCCTTATATGTTGCCTTCCTTTCAAATGGAGGAAAATTCTACAGTTATAACAACTTGGCATGATGGGCAAGGGTTTAATCTTTATACGAGTAATGAACGATACAAAACATTAGAAAGACTCATTAGCCATTTGCCTACAAGTACAATAGTAGAAAATGAATAGTCGGAGGGAAGGGGTTATCCTCGCATAGGATAAGTTTAAGAAGATATTTTGGACTGAGCTATTAGTTTACATATCATGAGTTATCAGAAGTTAAATCAACTCTCATGACGAGCTCAAAAGAAAAAATGTTAAGAGGTTCTGAAATTTGTATTCAGAGAGGATGAGGGAGGTATGGAACGTTCTCATGCGAAGAAGCGAAAGTTCATCTCGATAGATTTAACAAAAGGCAGAAGTAAATTTGATACCAGCAAAATGAATGAATGGTCACCAGAGGAATGGGCAGCTTTCGTCGGAACTGAAGAAGATCATCATCTAGAAATACCCTTGTTGAATACAGAAAAATATCGTTTTCTTATAGTCTCTATTTCTATAAATGAAGTCACCAAAGCATTCACGCTTGAAATTCAAATGGAAAACAAGACAGAAAAGGATATTCGTATTGAGGTTGCAACGTTGAAAATTGATGAGGCCCTTTTTGATGTATCAAAAACCGAGCCTTTTTTCATCAAAGCGCATGCACAGAAAGAAGGTCAAATTACTGTCATCATCTCCGGAGATTATCTGGAGTTCTTCAAAAATTCGATTTCCTTGAGCTTCGATATTAAAGAGGTAGAGACAGACAATTGGCTCGAGGGATATGAAGTGGTTGTGCAAGTGTATTGATGTTCCGGATTAATTATGAAGTTAACATATGACGAATTATCAGAAGTAAGTACCAACTAGTGAGCAGACTATATGACAATGTTATACTGTTCCTAGTTCGTTAAAATGTGCTTTACAAAGTGGGAGGTTCCATATGGAAGTCATATATATTGCGGGTGGATGTTTATGGGGAGTACAAGCGTTTATCAAAACCTTGCCTGGAGTAAAGGCGACAGAAGCAGGACGAGCAAATGGGACGAGTCCTACACTTGATGGGAACTATGATGGCTACGCGGAATGTGTGAAAACAGAGTTTGACCCAGAAATGTTGACGATTCGAGACTTGATGGCGTATGTATTTGAAATCATTGATCCTTATAGTTTAAATCGGCAAGGGCAAGATGTTGGGGAAAAATACAGAACAGGCATGTATAGTGAAAATCCAAAGCATTTAGAAGAGGTAAAAGCATTTATTCGTGAGAGAAGCGATAGTGAACGCATCGTTGTTGAAGTGCTACCGCTTTTGAATTATGTGAAAAGTGCGGAAGAACATCAAGACCGACTAACGAGATGTCCCGATGATTATTGTCATATCCCAGAAGCGTTGTTAAGTAAATATAAATAGGGTAATGTACGTTCTTACCAAAAAAGAAGCTCCAGTGAGAGCTTCTTTTTTATTTCATAAATAGTATTCGAAGTAAAGCAGGCTTTATATTCTGGAAGAAGTAAAGTATGCTTCACGTAAAGTGAGCTTTGTATAAAGGGATAAAATATGGAGCATCGGATGAAAGAGCTAAGAACATCTTTTTGGTATACACAAGAGCAGCTATCTGAGAAATTAGGTGTTTCGAGACAAACAATCATTTCAATTGAGAATGGACGCTACAAACCGTCATTGGAATTAGCGTATAAAATCGCTACTTTATTTCAACTTTGTATTGAAGATGTGTTCATATTTGAGAAAGGGAGTGAATAAGCATGGAAACAAACCAACTGTTAGGTTTATTGGGATTATTGCTCGGAGCCACGGGAGGACTGTTTGGACTGTGGTGGGGACGGAAGAAAGCTGCCGAAAACAGAGGACTCGATGAGCGGTACACAAGTATCACTACGAAAGCTTTAGCAAATGCCTGGAAGATCACATTAGTAGCCTTATATATTCACTTCATCTTTGTGATTTTCGGAATGGAGTTAGCAGCAATTGAGGTAGTAGGTACGTTGCTAATGATTCATTTAACTGGTTGGGCAATTTCTACGGTGTATTATAATTTTAAACTTTAAATAGACTGAAATGCATTTCAATAATCTATCCAAAGAAGAGCTACACCTTAATAGCTCTTTTTTGGATTTAGTTGTTTCTAAAGGTGAAAAATGAATATACAGCAACAAATTAAGCTATTATAATTAAATTTCAGGCATTGCCAGTTTAAAATCTCAACATTCCAAAGATTATAACTTCTAATATATTACATAAATATTTCACAATTAGAATAAATTGAAATACTGCTGTAACAGAATAAAGATTCCGAACTGTTATACTGAGCATGTTGCATTAAAATAGATGCTTTTGTGTTATGTCAATTGAACATTTAACTTACACATAGATGAAACAATCGTAATTATTGAAAGGGGATAAAACACGTGATATCGAAATGGCTAGCAACTAGTTTATCCTCTGTATTAGCTTTATCAATCTTGATACCGACAGCTAACGCAGATACATTAAATGAATTAGAACAGAAACAGCAAGAAACAGAGCAACAAAAAAGTGAATTAACTTCTGATATTAGTGAAAAAGAGGGACAAATCAATCAAAACGTATCAAAGTTAGACCAATTAACAGCGAAAATCGAAGAATTGAACAAACAAATTACGGGTACAGAAACAAAAATCAGTGATGTTCAAGCGAAAATCGATAAAACTAAAATAGAAATTGACGAGCTGAAAAAGTCAATTGAAGAACTTGAACAAAAAATAGCAGAACGTGAAGAGTTGTTGAGAGAACGAGCGCGTGCTATCCAGTTAAGTGGCGGTTCTGTAGATTACATAGATGTCTTACTTGGCGCAAATAGTTTTATTGATTTTATTGATCGTTTTTCTGCAGTGAATACGTTAATAGAAGCAGATAGAGAGATCATGCGAGAACAAGCGGCAGATAAAAAGCTGCTAGCTGAACAAAAAGAACAAGTAGAGTCTAAGTTAGCTGAACAAGAATCTCGGCGTTTAGAATTGGTTGGATTAAAAGCTTCACTCAGCAGTAAAAAAGCAGAACAAGCACAAGCTGTTCAAAACTTAGAAAAAGAACAAAAACGACTGGCAGCTGAAAAAAATGAGTTAGAATTTGAGCATGCCGAAGTTCTTGAAGTTAGCGCAGATTTGGAAAAACAAATCATGAACGAACAAGCTCGTTTAGCTGAAATTGCTAGAAAAGAAGAAGAGGAACGTCAACGAAAAATTGCTGCTGAAAAAGCTGCAGCAGAGGCTCGTGCAAAAGCAGAAGCAGAAGCGGCTGCTAAAGCCGCAGCAGAAGAAAAAGCTCGTGCACAAGCTGCAGCAGAGGCAGAAGCACAGGCTCAAGCTAAAAGTAGTGCCAAAGCGGAATCAGTAAGCAAGCCGAAAGCACCAGCACCTGCTGTGACTCCACCTGTAAAAGTAGAAGTTGCGCCACCAGCACCAGCACCTAGTGCGATGTTTATTTGGCCAGCTTCTGGACGACATTCTTCAGGTTTTGGTGGACGTGATATTGGTGACGGTGCCGAATCACATCTGGGACAAGACATTGCCAATGTAACGGGTACACCAATCTCTGCGGCGGCAACTGGTTATGTTTCCTATGCCGGTAACATGGGTGGTTATGGTAACGTAGTAATTTTAACGCACTCCATTAATGGCCAAACGTATGCGACTGTTTATGCGCATATGAGTGCTATCAATGTTTCATCTGGACAGGCCGTTTCACAAGGTCAAAACGTTGGACTCGTTGGCAGTACAGGACGATCTACCGGGCCGCATCTTCATTTTGAAATCCATGTTGGTCCGTGGAATGGTGCTCGCTCAAATGCAGTGAATCCAATGAATTTCTTCTAAAATAGTTACAAAAGGAAAGATTTAACCCGACCCGAAGCACTTTAAAAGTGCGCCGGTTCGGGTTTTTTTATATTTCTGTTCGATGAATTTGTTTATTTCCGATTAATCCGACTGGCTTTGGGTATAGAAGTAAAAGGCTGTAAAGCAAATTAGTAAATTGTTTGCAGAGTCAACAAAAGGAGGATGTGGCGTGGAGAATTCAATCAAAGCTTTTGTGTTCGATGTTTACGGAACCTTGTTCGATGTTACGGCGATAAAAAAAGAATGTGAGGAATTATATCCTGGATACGGTGAGAAGATCAGTCAGACTTGGAGATCTAAGCAAGTTGAATACTTTATGTTGCGCCAGTTGATGGGCAATTATGCCACGCTTTATGCCATTACACATGATGCATTAAAATATGCACTAAATGAAAATGACTTGCAGGCAAGTAAAGAAAACGAGCAAAAGTTATTGGATGCCTATCTGCATTTACCGCTTTACTCAGAATCGAAAGAAGTTCTTACGCAGTTAAAGGATAAAAACTTAGTGGTTTTTTCAAATGGCTCTCACGATATGCTGGATCCATTAGTTAAAAATGCTGGTTTAGAAGAGTTGTTTGATCAAGTGCTGAGTATTGACGACGTGAAGCAATTTAAACCAACACCGGCATCTTATCAATATGCATTAGAACAACTTGGAATCGAAAGCCATGAAGTTCTTTTCATGTCGTCTAACGGCTGGGATGTATCGGGGGCGAAAAGTTTCGGATTCCAAACAGCTTGGATCAACCGAAAAGGAATGCCAGTTGAAGAGCTCGACCTAGAGCCGGATTATATATTTGATGATTTAACTGGATTGTTAAAGTGGAAGTAACGTTTACTTGATTGTTTTTTAAAATAAGGAGGAAACTACCTATGACAACATTACAACTCGGTGATAAAGCACCACAATTTGAATTACCATTAGCAGAAGGTGGTACTTATTCTTTGGAACAAGATTTAACGGATCGTCCAGGTTGGAGATTTTTGGTCTTTTTCAGAGGGTCATGGTGCCCAGTATGTAACCAAGATTTAAAAGAAATTCAAGAAAGCCTTTCTTATTTTGAAGGAAAAGGCGTTTATTTTACGGCTCTATCAACAGATAGCCAAGAAAATTCGTTAGGGATGAAAAATGAGCATAGCTTAAGCTTTCCGCTCCTGTCTGACCTTACAACAGATTTATTAGACCAGTACGGTGCTTATTACCATGGAGAAGATGCACCATATGAAGATCATGGAATCCACGGGGAAGCTGCTCATTATTTGCTTGATGAAAAAGGGGATATTCTTTATCAACAGCAGCAAACGAGCCCTTATGGACGTCCAAGCGCAACAGAACTTCGTAAAGTTGTGCAGTATATTAAAAAGAATTTAAAGTGATATAAATCACTTAAGACGACCTTGCCTATTGATGGGGCAAGGTCTCTTTTGTGTGTTAGCCATAAAGTGGTAAAACGTGCAAATTGTCCAGTGTTAATTGTAAAATAATAGAACGGATAACAAGAGCTTAAATGGGCACTTTTTTCATTGAAGGAGGACTGTTATGAAGCGTACGAAAGAAAATTGGGTTAATGGGAACGGCGTTATCCATACGCCATTTTATTACGGCTGGGTCATTGTCATTCTCGCGGGATTGTCTCACTTTTTTTCTGGACCTGGACAAACATATTCAAATGCCATTTTTATAGATTATTACATAGAAGAATTTGGTTGGAGTCGCTCGACCGTGTCCGGTATTTATTCTTCAGCAACACTTCTGGCAGGATTTTTATTGTTTATCATTGGTCGAATGATTGATAAAGTCGGTGCACGAAAAATGGCAATTGCGGTTTCTTTAATTTTAGCAGCAGCCAGTATATTTAATAGTTTCGTAGTCAATTGGGTAATGTTGTTTATGGGCTTTTTCGCTATACGGCTGTTTGGACAAGGCTCGATGACGCTCGTTCCAAATGCGTTAGTGCCACAATGGTTTATCCAAAAACGAGGCCGTGCACTTGGGTTAGCAGCGTTAGGTGGGATGATTGGATCGGCTGCATTTCCATTGATCAATGTTTGGCTAATTGAAGCATACGGCTGGCGGACGACTTGGCAAATTCTTGGCGCATCAATCCTGGTTATTTTTACGCCATTAGCCTATTTCTTTATCCGAAATCGGCCAGAAGATATTGGCTTACTGCCGGATAATGGACCTTCAGCAAGAGAAGAAGATCGACAAAAGCCTTTATCTTCAGATATTAGTTGGACGGTAAAAGAAGCGAAAAAAACTCGCTCTTTTTGGCTCCTTTTGTTTTGTGTAGTGGTTCCTGCTTTGGTTAATACGGGAATGACTTTCCATTTGGTGTCTATTTTTTCGATTCAATCATTAGCACCTGAAACAGCGGCAACTGTCTTGAGTTTAATGGCAATTATCGGTTTTCCGGTCACGTTTCTGGCAGGTTATTTGCTTGATAAAATACGCGTCCAGTGGATGTTAGCTTTTGTTTTTGTTGGGGAAATTGCCTCGATTTTCTTATTGAAAGAAGCAGACCTGTTTTCCGGCGCGATTCTGTTTGCGGTTGTATGGGGCTTTATGTTGGGAATTGAACGAGTAACTTTGAGTGTCGTATGGCCGAATTATTTTGGTCGACAATACCTTGGTAGCATTACCGGTATTTCAATGGCCTTTATGGTCGTTGGTTCTGCTCTCGGACCGTTACCGTTCGGCTTGTTTTACGATTTCTTTGGTGGCTATAAAGAAGTGTTATGGGCTATTATGATTTTCCCGCTACTCGGTATTGTGGCGGCGTTACTAGCAAATCCGCCAGAAAAAAAGGAAATAGAAAACTAAGCTAAAAAAGCAGAAAAGAGCATGTGCTCTTTTCTGCTTTTTTAATTGCTTGCATGTTTTTTTTCAATGGCTAATAAAAAAGGGGGGGAATGTTGCTGGTTGATAAATTCGTATTTCAGCACATCAAACGTTTTTTGTGGGAGCGAGGAAACGAATTCCATAACGGCATCACGTTCTTCGCTGCCACCTTCGTGTCCACTGTATACGACAACTAACAAAACGCCTTTTATTTTCAAAAGATCTAAACATTGTTCGAGAGCAGCAAGCGTACTTTTTGCTTTCGTAATAATAGAGTGATCACCTTTTGGCAAATAGCCAAGATTGAAAACAGCAGCTGCAATAGGTTCTGATACATAATCTTTTATTTTTGCGTGACTGTCGTGAATTAGCTCGACATGGTCAAATTCTTGGACTCGCTCTCGCGTTGCATGTATTGCTTCTGCTTGAATATCAAAAGCGAAAACTTTTCCGTTTGCTCCAGTTAAACTTGCAAGAAAGTGTGTATCATGTCCGTTGCCAGCAGTGCCGTCAATAGTTACATCTCCCGGAGAGATTGCTTGTTCAAGCAATGATTTTGTAAAAGGCAATACGCGTTGTATCGTCATGAAGTCACACTCCCTGTAGCCCGTTTCCCTTGCCAGCTTTCGCGGCGTGCAAGTTCTGCATCAATGCCATTTAAGACGTCCCATTTGTTGGCGCTCCACATCGGCCCAATCATTAAGTCTATCGGCCCATCACCTGTAATGCGTTGAACAACCATTTCAGGTGGCAGCACTTCAAGTTGGTCGGCGACTAAGTTAATGTATTCTTGCTTTTCTAGAAACTCAACCATGCCTTTTTCGTATTGCTTGACCATTGGTGTGCCTTTTAATAAATGCAACAAGTGAATTTTAATGCCTTGTACATCGAGTTTTGCTACTTCACGCGCGGTTTCCATCATCATGTCTCGGTCTTCTAGTGGCAAGCCGTTGATGATGTGTGTACATACGCGAATGCCGCGCTTGCGTAATTTCGTCACACCTTCTACATAAGTATCGAAGTCATGCGCACGGTTGACCAAAAGGGCCGTTCGCTCATGAACCGTTTGCAATCCAAGTTCGACCCATAAATACGTCCGTTCGTTTAATTCGGCCAAATAATCCACAACGTCATCTGGCAAACAGTCGGGACGTGTTGCGATGCTTAAACCGATAACATTTTCTTGCTCGAGTGCCGCTTCAAACTTTTCTTTAATCACGGGTAACGGCGCATGTGTATTGGTATAAGCTTGAAAGTACGCCATGTATTTGGCATCTTTCCATTTGCGATGCATTTTTTCTTTAATTTGATCAAACTGCTTAGGAATCGAGTCAACTCGGTCTCCAGCAAAATCACCAGATCCTGCAACGCTGCAAAACGTACAGCCCCCGTGTGCAACTGTGCCGTCCCGGTTTGGACAATCAAACCCGGCATCTAAAGCGATTTTCATGACCTTAAAACCAAAATGATCGCGCAAATGGCGATTCCATGTATAATAACGTTTTCCATCAGATGAAAAAGGAAACTCTATATTCAATCGAAACAACTCCTCAAAAGCCATTGTAGCATGACGACAAAACGGCAAACAATGCTTGTTGATTGCGCAATTGATTTTTATGAATATTGCGTTTAGAGCAATAGTTTGTTTAAATTAAAATGGAAGCGTTTTAATAATGAATTTAAGTGGATGAGTCAGAGGAGGCATAATGGAATGAAACCGATTTACAGTTCTGCAAAAGAAGCAGTTGAACAAATTCAAGACGGTGCCACAATTATGGTAGGCGGATTTGGGTTAGTAGGAATACCTGAACAGCTTATTTTAGCACTAGTTGATAAAGGGGTAACCGATCTGACCGTCATTTCCAATAACTGTGGAGTAGACGAATGGGGTCTTGGCCTATTATTGAAAAACAAACAAATTAAAAAAATGATCGGTTCCTATGTAGGAGAAAACAAAGAATTCGAGCGCCAAGTGTTATCAGGCGAAATCGAAGTTGAATTGACTCCGCAAGGAACATTAGCTGAAAAAATGCGCGCAGGCGGAGCTGGAATTCCAGCTTTCTTTACACCAGCTGGCGTAGGCACAACTGTTGCAGAAGGTAAAGAAATTCGTGAATTTGATGGCAAAGAATATGTGCTTGAACACGCATTACGAGCTGACTTTGCATTAGTGAGAGCGCATAAAGCGGATAAAATGGGCAACCTTGTTTACAACAAAACCGCACAAAACTTTAACCCGCTTGCTGCAGCGGCTGGGAAAATTACCATTGCAGAAGTAGAAGAAATCGTGGAAATCGGGGACATTAATCCGAATCACGTTCAAACACCAAGCATTTATGTACAAGGCTTGCTTCAAGCACACCAAGAAAAACGGATCGAACGTCTTACAACACGCACGGTTTAAGAAAGGGTGGAGAAAATCTTGGATAAACAATTAGTCAGAGAGCGCATTGCAAAACGAGCTGAAAAAGAAATCAACGACGGCGATTACGTTAACTTAGGAATCGGTATGCCAACTTTAGTGGCGAATTTTATTTCCGACAATAAAAGTGTTGTTCTTCAATCAGAAAACGGACTTTTAGGAATAGGACCGTATCCAACAGAAGAAAATGTAGACCCGGACTTAATCAATGCAGGCAAAGAAACGGTTACAACGATTCCTGGCTCGGCTTTTTTCACAAGTGCTGAATCATTCGCGATGATCCGCGGGGGACATATTGATGTCGCGATCCTTGGTGGGATGGAAGTAGCTGAAAATGGGGACTTAGCGAACTGGATGATTCCAGGAAAAATGATTAAAGGCATGGGCGGCGCAATGGATTTGGTGCACGGTGCGAAAAAAGTAATCGTTATTATGGATCATGTATCAAAAGACGGTTCTGCCAAAATAAAAAAACAATGTGATTTGCCGCTAACAGGCAAAGGTGTCGTTAACAAAATCATTACAGAACGTGCTGTGATTGAAGTGACAGATGCTGGATTGGTCTTAACAGAAGTCTTTGATGGCTTTACGGTTCAAGATATTATCGATTCAACAGATGCGCCATTAAACACAGAAAACGTTAAAGTCTCTTAAGCTATTGCCAAAAAACGGCGACTCGTCTAAAATAAAGACAATAGGTAATGACAGCGAAGAGGACTAGTAGTTTGCGTATTTTCCACAGAGAGCCGGCGGTTGGTGCAAGTCGGTAAAATGCCCAAACGAACTCACCTTGGAGTCAGTGTATGTGAAACTAAGTAAGATACACCGTTTTCCGCGTTAAGGAGTCAAGTTGAGCGAGCAGTCGCTAATTTGGGTGGTACCGCGGGAAAATCCCGTCCCTTATTTTTTAAGGGGCGGGATTTTTTATTTTGAGGAGGAATTGGAAATGACATTCAAGCACAAACTAGTTGAGAAAAAATGGCAAAAATATTGGCAAGACAACAAAACGTTTAAAATGGTAGACGATTCGTCTAAACCAAAATTTTACGCACTTGATATGTTCCCATATCCATCAGGCGCTGGACTTCACGTGGGTCACCCAGAAGGCTACACGGCGACAGATATTTTAAGCCGTGTTAAACGCATGCAAGGATATAATGTTTTGCATCCAATGGGCTGGGATGCTTTTGGTCTTCCAGCAGAGCAATATGCACTGGATACTGGAAATGATCCAGCTGAATTTACAGCTAAAAACATCGAAACGTTCAAGCGTCAAATTCAAGAGCTTGGATTTTCATATGACTGGGACCGTGAAATTAGCACAACAGATCCGTCTTATTACAAATGGACACAATGGATTTTTATCCAATTGTATAAAAAAGGGCTGGCTTATGTTGACGAAGTAGCGGTTAACTGGTGTCCGGCACTTGGAACAGTTCTTGCAAACGAAGAAGTCATCGATGGCAAATCAGAACGCGGTGGGCATCCGGTTGAGCGTCGTCCAATGCGCCAATGGGTATTGCGCATCACAAATTATGCAGACCGTTTGCTTGAAGATTTAGATGAGTTGGATTGGCCAGAAAGTTTGAAAGACATGCAGCGCAACTGGATCGGCAAATCAGAAGGCGCTGAATTGGAATTCCAAGTAGCAGATACAGAACATTCTTTCCGCGCGTTTACAACACGTCCAGATACAATTTTCGGCGCAACTTATGCGGTGCTTGCGCCAGAACATAAATTAGTAGCTGCAATTACAACTGCAGAACAACAACAAGCTGTTGAACAATACATTGACGATGTGAAAACGAAAAGTGATTTGGAACGCACAGATTTGGCGAAAGACAAATCAGGTGTTTTCACAGGCGCTTATGCAGTAAATCCGGCAAGTGGCGAAAAAATGCCAGTTTGGATTGCTGATTATGTATTGGCAACTTACGGTACCGGTGCAATCATGGCCGTTCCAGCACATGATGAACGTGACTATGAATTTGCGAAACAATTTGATTTGCCAATCGTCGAAGTGGTATCAGGCGGCAATATTGAAGAAGAAGCTTATGCAGGCGACGGAGAATTGATCAATTCCGACTTCCTTAACGGATTGAACAAAAAAGAAGCAATTGAAAAAGCGATTGATTGGCTAGTTGATCAAAAAGTGGGCGAAAAGAAAATTACGTACCGCTTGCGCGATTGGTTGTTTAGCCGTCAGCGTTATTGGGGCGAGCCAATTCCAATCATTCATTGGGAAGATGGCACAATGACGCCTGTGGAAGAAAAAGACTTGCCACTTATGTTGCCAGTAACAACAGATATTAAGCCAAGTGGAACAGGAGAGTCACCTCTTGCTAATATTACCGATTGGGTAAATGTTGTTCATCCTGAAACCGGAATGAAAGGGCGTCGCGAAACCAACACGATGCCACAATGGGCTGGAAGCTGCTGGTATTACTTGCGCTTTATCGACCCAACCAATGAGGAAATGTTGGCTGACCCAGAACTATTGAAACGCTGGTTGCCGGTTGATGTGTATATTGGCGGAGCAGAGCACGCTGTACTTCACTTGCTATATGCGCGCTTCTGGCATAAAGTGCTTTACGACATCGGTGTGGTTTCAACAAAAGAACCTTTCCAAAAGCTATTTAACCAAGGCATGATTTTGGGCGAAGGAAACGAGAAAATGTCGAAATCAAAAGGCAATGTCGTTAACCCTGACCAAATTATCGAAAGCCACGGTGCAGACACATTGCGCATGTACGAAATGTTTATGGGTCCACTTGAAGCATCGATCGCTTGGTCAACAAATGGCCTAGATGGTTCTCGACGATTCCTAGACCGCATTTGGCGTTTGTTGATGGACGAAGAGCAATTGAGTGCAAAAATTACGGATTCAAACGATGGTAAACTGGAAAAAGTCTATCACCAGACCGTTAAAAAAGTAACAGACGACTTTGAAGGATTGCGTTTTAACACAGCGATTTCACAAATGATGGTCTTTATTAACGAAGGTTATAAAGTCGACTCCATTCCAAAAGAATACGTAGAAGGTTTTGTGAAACTGTTATCTCCAATCGCACCTCACGTAGCAGAAGAGCTATGGGAGAAATTGGGTCATGAAGGATCGGTAACTTACGAAAACTGGCCACAATACGACGAGTCGAAAATGATTGATGATGTAATCCAAGTAGTCGTACAAGTAAACGGCAAAGTAAAAACAAAGCTAGCGATTGCTAAAGACAGCACAAAAGAAGAACTAGAAGCAGCAGCGCTTGCGGATGACAATGTTCAAAAGGCAACTGATGGCAAAGAAATTCGCAAAGTAATTGTTATTCCAGGGAAATTGGTTAACATCGTAGTAGGTTAAAAAAAGTAGACATAAAAATGCAAAACCTTCCGGGAGCATTTTGAAAGAAGAATTATAAAAAGAGGCAGACTGGAAAATTTCCAGTCTGCCTCTTTTTTGTATGTTTGATAGATTAATATCTCATTTGAGTCACTTCGGCCGCTTTGGGCATGGCTTTTACAAGAAGCCAGGCAAAGAACGCCAGTAGCTATTAAGCTTTGCTCTCTACTCTGTGTTCTTTCGCGAATCGAGCGGCGCTTTGGCCGGCTACGTTGCCTGTGACTAATGCAGACGTAATATTGTAACCGCCAGTATATCCGTGGATGTCTAAAATTTCACCACAGAAATACAATCCGGGTTTCTTTTTAGAAGCCATCGTTTTAGGTTCGATTTCTTTGATCGATACACCGCCACCTGTTACAAATGCTTTTTCGATTGGTTGTGTACCGTTAACGAACATTGTAAAGGCTGTCAGTTGCTTTGCGAACGCCCGAACTTTGTCACTTGCCAATTCCGCGCCAGTTAGTTGTGGGTCAATCTCAGCACGTCCTAGTAAGAATAACAGCCAACGTTCTTGAGCAAGGCTCTTCCAAACGTTTTTAACGGATTTTTTTGGTTCGTCTTTCATCATTTTCACAAGCAATTGAAAAGCAGATTCTGCATTTTCATCTGGCAGTGAATTGATGCGCATTTCGACTGGTTGGCCGCCGTTTTTCTTCATTTCTTTCACGACGTATTGGCTACAGCGTAAAACTGCAGGACCACTCAACCCAAAATGGGTAAACAGCATATCCATTTGATGTGTGACAAGCACTTTGCCTTTTTTGTTTAATACAGTGACAGCTGCATCACGTAAAGCCAAACCTTGAAGTTCGCGACTTACGATAAATGGTTCTTTCGATAATAATGGAACTTCCGTTGGATAAAGATCGGTCACCAAATGACCTGCTTTTTCTGCCCATGGGTAGCCGTCTCCAGTAGAGCCTGTTTGTGGGACTGCTTTGCCTCCAACAGCGACGACGATTGCTTTCGCTGTATACTCTTCTCCGGTATGAAGGCGAACGCCGGTCACTTTTTCATCAGTCATTAATAATTTTTTAACAGGTGAATCGAGCATCACCGTTACATTTAACCGGTCCATTTCTTTGAACATGGCATCCGCCACATCTTGTGCACGGTTAGATACGGGGAACATGCGCCCATGATCTTCTTCTTTTAACGCAACACCAAGTCCTTCGAAGAAAGAAATAATGTCTTCATTATTAAATACAGAAAAAGGACTGTGAAGAAAACGTCCGTTTCCTGGAATATGTTTCACAATTTCGTCTAGTGGCAAGCGATTGGTCACGTTGCAGCGGCCACCACCGGAAATGATTAATTTTTTTCCTAATTTCTTTCCTTTTTCAATCAGTAATACTTTTTGATTATTTGAAGCTGCGGCAATTGATGCCATTAAGCCGGAGGGACCTCCGCCAATGATTATAACGTCATACATATATTAAGAACTCGCTTTCGTTTTCTTTTTAGTATACACGATGCAGCGAAACACGTTGAGTAATTTCATCTATAGGTGTAAACTATCGTGTAGATTGCTTTTATTATGAACAAGTCAGGAAGTGTAAAATGTCGTCATTAGTTAAAGGTACAGCCATCTTAACATTAGGTTTATTTTTGTCAAAAATATTGGGAGTTATTTATATTATTCCGTTTTATAGCATGGTAGGAGAAGACAATATCGGGCTTTATCAATATGCATATATCCCGTATAACTTGATGCTGGCGCTAGCTATTTCAGGTGCCCCAATCGCATTCTCGAAATTTACCGCTAAATACAATTCCCTCGGTGATTATGAAACAGGTAGGAGATTATTAAAGTCAGGTCTTCTGACGATGATGATTACCGGTTTTGTTTCGTTTCTTTTGCTTTATATCTTCGCAGAGCCACTAGCGCGTATTACTATCTCTGAAGATGAACGAATTTATTCGGTTGGTGACGTAACTGAAGCGATTCGTTGGGTCAGTTTTGCATTGATCGTCGTACCATTTATGAGTCTTTGGAGAGGATTTTTCCAAGGCTATAACTACATGATGCCAACGGCTGTTTCCCAATTAATCGAGCAAATTGTTCGCATTATTTTCCTATTAGGTGGCGCATTTGCGGTTCTTTACATTTTTGATGGTACGCCAAAAACAGCGATTCAGTTTGCGGTATTATCTGCAGCTGTCGGAGCGCTAGGTGGGATTGTGACGTTGGGTTATTTCTGGAAAAAGAAAAAGCCCGAATACAATCAACTGCTAGCGAATTCAGTTGAATCCTATGACGTTAAATTGCGTGATATGTACAAAGAGATTGTCTTTTATGCCATACCGGTCATTTTCCTTGGCATTGCCAATCCCTTGTTTCAGTTTGTTGACTTAATGACATTTAACCGGGCGATGAGCTCTGGTGGAAATTTCTCAGAAATCGACCTTTTAGGTATTTTAAATTTAACTGCACATAAACTTGTCATGATACCTGTTATGCTTGCTACTGGGTTTTCCATGGCATTAATTCCATTAATCACCAAACATTTTACACGCAAAGAATATTTGCAAGTATCTCGAACATTAGATCAATCCATCCAGTTGTTATTATTCTTAACATTGCCTGCGGTAATTGGAATGACCATGCTATCTGATGAGTTGTATCATGTCTTCTACGAAGTAAGTGATATTGGATCTGAGATTTTGGCGCATTATTTGCCAGTGGCAATTTTGTTTTCGGCTTTCCCAGTCACAGCTTCTATTTTACAAGGTATCAACAAACAAAAATGGATCATCATCAACTTGTCTACAGGTCTATTATTAAAAGCTCTTTTAAATACACCGTTGATCGAACGTTTTGAAACAGACGGGGCGATAGCAGCAACGATTATTGGTTATATGGCAGCGATTGGGATGAACATGCTCGTAATTGTTAAAACAATGAACTATCATTCGCAAATGGTTACAAGACGCGTAATGTTAATTGTTATTTTGAACTTGATCATGGCAGGTGCGGTTTACGTATCGATGTCAGGAATCGACTTAGTTATCGGTATGGACAATAAATTCCTATCTATGATTCGCATCATTTTAATCGGTGGTGTAGGGGCAGCTGTTTATGGCTACCTCGGCTTGAAAACGGGCTTAGCGCAAAAGTTAATGGGCTCAAAAATAACCAAAATCTCTCGGAAATTAGGCTTTTAGGAGTGACACAATGCGTTTAGATAAATACCTTTCGAATATGGGCCATGGCTCTAGAAAAGAAGTGAAAGTCCTATTAAAGTCAAAAGCTGTAGAAGTTAACGGTGAAATCGTTCGAGACCCAAAAGTTCATGTCAATGAACATGCGGATCTTGTGTCGGTCGGAGGAGAAGCTGTTACCTACACAGAGTTTATTTATTTGCTTATGAATAAACCTCAAGGTGTGATTTCGGCAACGGAAGATAAGTACGATAAAACGGTCATCGATTTGCTGGGGGAAGATGAGCAACATTTCGAGCCGTTTCCGGTAGGGCGATTAGATAAAGACACAGAAGGGTTTTTGTTACTAACAAATGACGGCAAGCTAGCACATGAATTGCTGTCGCCTAAAAAGCATGTGGATAAAACATATTTTGCACATGTTGAAGGAGTCGTAACGGAAGAAGATGCAGAAGCATTTAAAAAAGGTGTGGTGCTTGATGATGGCTATGAGACAAAGCCTGCGAGTTTAAGTATCTTGGAAAGCGCTGCAGTATCTAAAATTGAATTAACGATTACGGAAGGCAAATTTCATCAAGTTAAACGAATGTTCGAAAGTGTCGGCAAACGCGTGGTTTACTTGAAACGTTTGTCGATGGGACCATTAAGTCTTGATCCCGAATTAGAACTTGGTGAATATCGTCACTTAACAGAGGAAGAAGTAGCTAGCTTGAAAGATAGAAAATAATGTAACGAAAGGCTGTAGATAAACTCGAGTTGTTCGAGTTGTCTACAGTTTTTCATTGGAATAAGTCGCTTCGCAGGTGGAAAAAGGAAAATATTTCAATAAACTAAAACAAAGAAAATGACCGCAATTATGCGGTCATTTTCTTTGTTTAGGAAATCTGTTAGGACGTCATTTTCACTTTACGGTGCGTCGTTGTCCATTTGCCTCGAGTTGGGCTGGTCACCAAGTCGTTAAAGGCTAACACATTCAAATCTCTTTGAATGGTGCGAGGAGTGATGCCGAATTCGTCGACAAGATCTTGCGTCGTTACAGTCCCATTCTCGAGAATGTACTTATACATATCTTTAATTCGAATGAGCATTCGATCGGTTGTGGGTTTCATACTAGAACCACTCCTTCATCTTTTTTCCCATTGGCAAAGACTAGCGGACGATGTGCTGAGGTTATACAGCAAGTATAATTGATGCCAAAGACAGCCCCTTTTCCTAAAAAATATGTCAATCTTACTAATCTGACAATTTGATTATAACGGAAAAACATCTCGAATTCTAGGATTTTAGCTGAATTTACAAAAAATTAACGCTTAAAAGACAGAATTTTTTATGTGAATTAACGACAAATTCTTTAATTTCCTGAAAAAAGGTGTACAATAGCCATAACAAAAAGGAGTGTGAAACATGGATTGGCAGTTAGAAGCTACACAACGCAAAGAAAAAATACTGAGCGAATTGCAAGAGTTACTAGCGATTCCCAGTGTATTAAGCAATGAAACCACGCCAACAGCTCCTTTTGGAAAAGAAGTTAAACAGGCATTGGATTGGTTTCTAGAAAAAGGTAGAGCAGAAGGATATACGGTGAAAAATGTTGGGAATGTTGCAGGGCATCTTGAAATTGGTCAAGGTGAGGAATTGCTGGGAATTCTAGGACATGTTGATGTGGTGCCAGTAGGTGAAGGTTGGACAAAAGCTCCATTTGGTGGAGAAATTCACAATGGACGACTTTACGGTCGTGGCGCCATCGATGACAAAGGACCAACAATTGCCGCATGGGCTGCTTTGAACATTTTAAAGGATGCGGGTGTTGAATTTACAAAGCGTGTGCGTTTAATCATCGGTACAGATGAAGAAAGTGAATTCCGTTGCATGGAACGCTATTTTCAAACAGAAGAAATGCCAGCAATAGCCTTTACGCCAGATGCTGATTTCCCAATCATCAATGCAGAAAAAGGAATCGCGTCACTGGTTTTCTCGACATTTTCTATGCACGAAGATGCGATTTTGGAATCGTTTATCGCTGGACATCGAACCAATATGGTGCCTGACACAGCAACGGCGATTTTAAATGGGCAGTTAGCGGAATGGCAAGAAGATTTTCGAGCGTTTTGCAAAAAGCATGACGTAACAGGTAAAGTTGAACAGCATAACGGTTCGACAGAATTAACCTTAAACGGAAAATCAGCACACGCGATGGAACCAGAAGATGGCATTAATGCCGGTGTGTTACTAGCTGTATTTTTGAAAGACCGTTTAGAAGGCGATGGTCAAAAGTTTGTTGAGTTTGTCGCAGATACGTTTTATAAAGATTCGCGTGGACGTAAGCTTGGATTAGATTACACAGATGAACAATCTGGAGATACCACATTTAACGCCGGAATTATTCGGTTTGAAAAAAAGAAAACTGCTATGATTACCGTGAGCATGCGTTACTCGATTAGCTATCCATTCAAAGAAAAAATCGATGCTTATCAGTTGAAGGATTTTGTACTGGACATTGCGTCCAATTCTCCTCCTCATTATGTGGATGAAAACGATCCGTTCATCAAAACGCTGCAAAGCGCATATGAAAAACAAACGGGTGAAAAAGCTAATTTAATCGCCATTGGCGGAGGCACTTATGCCCGCGTACTAGACAAAGGTGTGGCTTTTGGGATGCTGTTTCCTGGCGAACCCGATGTTGCCCACCAGGCGGATGAATTTGTCGATATCGACAATTTAATAAAAGCGACTGCCATTTACGCAGAAGCCATTTATCAATTAGCTTGTAAAAAATGAGGAAAGAAGGAATGGATATGGATTTGATATTGCACAATGGAGAATTTATTCGTGAAGAAGATTTGGTGATTTCAAAAGAAGATCGTGGATACCAGTTTGGTGATGGAATTTATGAGGTAATTCGTGTATACGACGGCAATTTGTTTACGGCTAAAGAGCATATTGACCGGTTTTACGACAGTGCGGACAAAATCAAAATCGTCATTCCTTATACAAAAGACGTTTTCCATAAAATGATTTACGATTTTGTTGAAGTAAACAATATTGAAACGGGCCAAGTATATGTGCAAATCACACGTGGCGCTGCAGAACGTCAACATCAATTCCCGACACAAGCAACACCAGTGATTACCGGTAATACAAAATCAGTTGAACGTCCAGTGGCAAGCTTAAACTCAGGCGTTACCGCTAAATTTATCGAAGATATTCGTTGGTTGCGCTGTGATATTAAGAGCTTAAACTTGCTTGGTAATGTATTGGCGAAGCAAGAGGCATACGAAGAAGGATTTTTCGAAGCAATCTTGCACCGAGGCGAAACAGTAACAGAAGGTTGTTCATCGAATATGTACGGCATTAAAAATGGCATTCTTTATACACATCCTGCGAACAACCTTATTTTAAATGGAATTACAAGAAGAGTAATTCTTGAACTTTGTGAAGAATTAGAAATTCCAGTAGAAGAAAGACCATTTACCAAAACAGAAGCTCTTGAAATGGATGAATTCATCATGTCGTCAACGACTACGGAAGTAATGCCAGTTGTTGCAATTGGTGATCATAAAATCGGTCACGGTGTTCCGGGAGAATTAACGCGTAAATTACAGACGGCGTTTGAAGCACGCATACAAGTTGCTGTGAAATCGTAAAATAGAGATAAAAGTGATTGGCTCCGGCCAATCACTATTTTTTTGCGCTTATTAGCATGGTAAACTAAACTCAGGTGATGCTAAATGAAACCCCATTATTTTATTGGGATTAAAATACCAAAAGATATAGCCGGAACTTTGGCTACAGAACGAGAAGGTTGGCAATTGCAAAGTCACAAAAGGCAAACGCCGGCGCAAGATATGCATATTACCTTATTGTTTATCGGCAAAGACGTGCATAGTGAAATCGACCAAGTTGAAAAATTGCTGGGGACCATTAAGCAACAAGCTTTTACGGTAAGCATAAATGGCGTTAAAACTTTTGGGAATCCATCAACACCGCGTATTATTTATGCATCTCTTGAAACAAGTCGGGAGTTAAACGAGTTGCAACAACAAGTGCATAAATCCGTGGAACCGTTGCAAATCAAACCCGATCCAAAGAAATTTGTGCCACATATCACATTGGCTAGCAGATGGGCAGGGGGAGAACCAACTGAACGCCAATTTTCAATTGCCACTATGCGATTTGAAGTAACCGAGTTTTCGTTGTTCCGAATTGCACCAAAAGAAATGCCACGGTACCAAAAGATCGCAAATTATCCGTTAGAAAATGCATCTACTACATTTAAAGGCGAGTGTTTATGAAAACGGTATTTATTATTAACCCTACAGCTGGCAATGGCCGGGCGTTAAAACAATGGCTGCGCTTTGAAGAAACGCTCCACTTCCCCTACGAACACAGATTAACGGAGTTTCCAGGACATGCTACGGCAATAGCTGCCGCTTATAAAGATGAAGAGCAACAAGTTTTGTTAATCGGCTTTGGCGGGGATGGGACATTGCGTGAAATCGTAGTAGGAGCAGTGGGTGCGAAAAAGATAATTGTTGGATCTGTAGCGGCAGGCTCTGGCAATGATTTTGCAAGAGCTTACGGCACGTTCAAAGATGCGCGGGCAATTGAACAATTTCAAAAAACACCTTTTGTTAAACAGCAAGACCTTGGTGAATTTGCGAACGGACAACCCTTTCAATTTGTCAGCAGTTCGGGAATTGGTTTTGATGCAGAGATTACAATCGCTGTAAATCAGTCGTCTCTTAAGAAAAAACTAAATCAGTTTGGCCTTGGAAAAATCGCTTATTATCTGTATGTCATTAAGACTTTAGTGAAGTTTGAAACCTTTACATTGACGGTTCAAAGCGAGAGCAAAACCTTTGTTTATCAAGACGTTTGGTTAGCCACTGTTAGCAATCAACCATATTTCGGTGGAGGCATGAAAATCTCTCCTGCTTCCTACACAGATGATGGATTGCTCGAATTGACAGTCGTTCATCAAATATCCCGTTTGAAACTCTTGCTCGTTTTTGGTACGGTATTCAGCGGAGCACATACACGTTTCAAAGAGGTCAGCCAAATGAGCAGTCCGGAATTCCGGCTATCATCTGACAAATCGGTTTTTCGCCATGTAGATGGGGACGATGCCGGGATGAGCCCTCAAAATGAAATGGTTGTCTATGCAGTTAGTCCGCATAATTGGTCATCAATACATTAATGGAAAATAGAAAGAGGATGAAATATGAGATCACGTTTTAAACCATGGGCAGCAGATTTAATCGATTCACATCCGGAAGTTGTTATTCCGAACCCAGAAGAGAAAAAAGGGAAATGGCAAGAAGTGTTTGGTAACAAAAATCCGTTGCATATTGAAGCAGGGACAGGGAAAGGCCGCTTTATCACCGGAATGGCTAAAGCAAATCAAGACATTAATTACATCGGTATTGAATTATTCGACAGCGTGATTGTTACAGCTCTTGAGACAGTACTTGAAGAAGAGAACGGAATTCCGAACTTACGTCTTTTAAAAGTCAATGCGAAAAAAATCGCTGAGTATTTTGAAAAAGGAGAAGTAGACAGATTGTACTTAAACTTCTCAGATCCATGGCCAAAAACACGTCATGCGAAACGCCGTTTGACACATGAATCATTTTTGAAACTGTATCAAGCCGTTTTACCTGAAAAAGGTGAAATTCACTTTAAAACCGATAACCGCAAACTTTTTGAATATTCGCTTACGAGCATTTCTGAATATGGTATGTTATTAACAGATGTCTCCTTAGATCTTCACGATAACGAACCTGAATGGAACATCATGACCGAATATGAAGAAAAGTTTTCGAAAAAAGGTCAGCCAATTTACCGGTTAGAAGCACAGTTTTAAGCTAGTTGATTTTGACAAGGGGGAAAAGGGATGCAGAAATTTCAATTTCACGAAATGAACTTAACCTGGCTTGATGGGGGAACTACGTTTTTAGACGGTGGTACAATGTTTGGGGTCGTACCAAAAGTTATTTGGTCGAAACGTTACCCGGTCAATGAAAAAAATCAAATCGAATTGCCAACTCACCCAATACTTGTTCAATTTGAAGGACACAATATATTGATCGATAGCGGTCTTGGCGATGGCAAATTGACAGAGCGTCAGTTGCGCAATTTAGGGGTTTCAGAACAGTCTCGTGTAGAAGAAAACTTGTCGGAGCTTGGGTTAAAACCTGAAGACATCGATACGGTCTTAATGACTCATTTACACGGAGATCATGCAGCAGGACTTACAAAATGGCAGGGAGAAGAGTTGGTTTCAACTTTTCCAAATGCCAAAATTTATGTGTCAGCTGTAGAGTGGGATGAAATGCAAAATCCAAATATCCGGTCACGCAATACATACTGGAAAGAAAATTGGGAGCCGATTGTTGATCAGGTTGAAACCTTTGAAGAAGAAAAAACTTTATTCGGTGCAATCACCATGATTCATACAGGCGGTCATTCAAATGGTCACAGTGTTATTAAAATGACAAGCGGCAATGAAACGATTTTGCATATGGGAGATATTATGCCTACGCATGCCCACCAAAATCCTTTGTGGGTGTTAGCATTTGATGACTACCCAATGGATTCCATCTACGCGAAAGAAAAGTTGATGAAACAAGCGTTAGAAAGCGGTTATTATTTCAGCTTTTACCATGATGCGTATTACCGCATCTTAAAGTGGAGCGCAGACGGTAAAGAGATTGTTGAATCATTAGTTCGCAAAGAAAAGAAAGTATAAAAAAAGAGCCCTTGGGCTCTTTTTTTATACTTGTTTTACTTCGATTACTGCGCCTGTATACGCATCAGCTAAAAATTCGAATTGTTGAAGTTCGTCTTCTTTATGACGTGTGATGCCGCCTTTGTAAACTTCAGTTGTTAACGCATGTTGCTTATAAGGTTCCGTTTTCATGAAAATCCATGAACCGTCAATCGGGCCTTCTTCTTTAAATGCAGATTTTACTTCTTTTAAAACGTCATCAGCTGGATATAGTTTTTCTGAACGATTGTAAAGTTCTTTTACTAAATACGTTGCGGCGATTCCTGTAGCAAATCCAATAAGTAAATCACGATTTCTCACTAAAATCCCTCCTCTATTTACTGGATAAATTGTACCATAAATATTTTGAAGGACGAAATGATAGCATGAAAGTCAACATACTTTAAAAAAGAGAGTACTAAACTGGAAATTATCTGAATAAAGCTCTAAACTTAATAAAGGTAACTTATTTAGGGGGAACTTTAATATGAATTCTGAAACACGTGAAATGTTTAAAACTTTGACAGAACTGCCGGGAGCTCCAGGAAATGAGCATGCGGTTCGTAAATTTATGCGTCAAGAACTAGAAAAGTATTCAGATCGATTGATCCAAGACAATTTGGGAAGCGTTTTTGGTGTCAAAGATGGTCAAGAAGATGGACCGCGTATCATGGTAGCAGGACATATGGACGAAGTTGGATTTATGGTTACCCAAATTACAGATAATGGTATGTTGCGTTTTCAGCCTTTAGGCGGCTGGTGGAACCAAGTGATGTTGGCGACACGAGTAGACGTTATTACAAACGAAAAAACGATTCCAGGAGTTATTGGATCTATTCCTCCACATTTGTTGAGTGAAGAATTGAGAAGTAAACCCATGGAAATAAAAAATATGTTAATCGATATCGGAGCAGACAGCAAAGAAGATGCATTAGCGCTTGGGGTTCGTCCAGGTCAGCAAATTGTGCCTTTTAGTCCTTTTACACCAATGGCGAATGATAAAAAAATTATGGCAAAGGCTTGGGATAATCGTTACGGTTGTGGGTTGGCGATTGAGCTTTTAAAAGAACTGAAAGATGAACAGTTGCCAAACCAATTGTTTTCTGGAGCAACCGTAATGGAAGAAGTTGGGTTGCGTGGTGCACAAACTGCAGCTTCAATGATACAGCCAGATCTATTCTTTGCATTAGATGCAAGTCCAGCTAACGACGCAACGGGTGATAAAAACGAATTCGGACAGCTTGGTAAAGGAACTTTATTGCGCATATTAGACAAAAGCATGGTTACTCACAGAGGCATGCGTGAATTTATACTCGATACAGCTGAAACGCATGATATACCCTATCAGTACTTTATTTCACAAGGTGGAACAGATGCAGGTCGCGTACATACAACCAATGAAGGGATTCCGAGTTCCGTAATTGGAATTTGTTCTCGGTATATTCATACATCAGCATCTATCATTCATACAGAAGATTATGCAGCAGCGAAAGAATTACTGACAAAGTTAGTGAAAGCAACTGACCGCACGACTCTAGAGACTATTAAACAAAATGTGTGAAAAAGTGCCTACGGGCTCTTTTTTTTGAAAGGAATAACGACAATGAAAAAAATTCGTGCAGCAATCGCATCTAAAAACCCTGCAAAAATTAATGCCGTATCAAATGTGCTCAAAAATATAGAATGGGCAGTTGACTTATCGGCAATAGATGCGGATTCAGAAGTGTCCGCACAGCCATTTTCACAACAAGAAACCCGTCAAGGTGCTATGAATCGAGCAAAAAATGCCTTAGGAGAATATGATTTTGCGATCGGATTAGAAGGCGGCGTATATGAAATGGAAGGGATGTTGTACTTGTGCAACTGGGGTGCATTGGCCACTCAGGATGGACATATATTTACCGCTGCTGGTGCTCAAATACCACTGCCGGAAGAAATTGCAGACGGTTTGCGTAAAGGAATAGAGCTCGGACCGATTATGGACGAATATGCTAATGAAAGTGGAATTCGCCAACACAAAGGCGCGGTCGGTATTTTAACAAACGGCCTGGTGAACCGAGGAGAAATGTTTGGGCATGTCGTTAAATTATTGATGGGTCAATATCAACGACACAGCGATTAAGTTGCATGTCCTTGTAAACACCTTTAAAATAAATAGCAGTAATGTCAGGGGGAATGAGCGTGCCTCGAGCTAGATGGATGGTGTTGTTACTTTTTTCAGTCGGACTAATGGCTGGCTGTAGCGCTACATCAGAAAACCTGGTTGTTCAAGGAGTATCGAACGCGCGTGATGCGTTTGAAGCAGAACCAAAATCAGATAATGAAAAAATGGGTCAAACCGATCTCTACGTGCCTAATGGCTATGTTATTGAAGAACCGCAAGATGACTTTCATGGCTTAATCACTAAAGGTGGCGATTCGTTTTCGTTGACCATTAACCCAAACGAAAAAGCGACGAGCACGTTGTTTTATGATTTGCAAAAAATAGATCCAAAACAATTATGGTTAGTCGATGAAAAGTTTCATCAAAATGGTCGTTTTGGTTTTGTGACCGTAACAGAAATTGCAGAAGATAAGTTGGAACTTGCAGTTGGAGCTGGTGGTGTTAAAATGACAACCATTTCAACAGAAAACGACCTTCCTAAAAATATAGACTGGATGATGAAAACGGTTCGTTCAGTAGAACTTGATGAATAGGAGATTGACCCAATGAGAAAATTACAATCGACTGAGGAATTTCATGCATTAACAAAAGAACCAGCGACAATTTTTATGTTCACAGCAGGTTGGTGCCCGGATTGTCGCGTAATAGATCCGATCTTGCCGGAGATTGAAGAAAAATTTTCAGAGTACGTATTTGTATCGGTAGATCGCGATCAGTTTATTGATTTGTGCATCGAATTGGATATCTATGGTATCCCTAGTTTCCTAGCTTACGCGAATGGTCAAGAAGCGGGCCGTTATGTAAGCAAAGATCGTAAAACGCAGGCAGAAATCGAAGCATTTATTTCGAACTTGTCACAATAACAATAAAAACGGTTCGCCTAAATAGGCTGAACCGTTTATTTATGAAAGTGAGGCCAAACAACGATGAAATCTACAGAACTTTTTAATATACTAAGAGAGCGTATGCCAAGCCGCCAACTAGAGTGGCGCTTTGATCGTGAGAAAGATGTTGCAACGATACAACACAAAGAATTGGGCAAAGGCATGAGCATTTCTTTGCCGCAAGTTATTAATCGTTTTGATGCAAAAGGTGATTCCGCAATTCAAGAAATCGTATATACAATTACAGAAACGTTTGAGGCAATGGAAAGAGAAGCAAAAGGTGAAATGAAATCGACTGAGCATATTTTTCCAGTTATTCGGTCCACATCATTTCCATTAGAATCAAATGAAGGCCATAAGTTTATTACGGCTGAACATACGGCGGAAACACGTATTTATTTTGCATTAGACGCTGGCACTACCTATCGCTTAATTGACGAAAATGTGGTAAATTCATTAAGTCTGACTGAAGAACAGATTAAAGAAATTGCGAAGTTTCAAGTGAAAAAATTAAAAACGGCTGTAAAAGAAGATCATGTTGCTGGGAATGTGTTTTATTTTTTAAATGAAAATGATGGATATGACGCTTCAAGAGTGTTGAACGAATCATTTTTAAAAGAAATGAAAACAAAAATTACGGGTGATATGACCGTATCTGTACCTCATCAAGATGTATTAATTATTGGAGATATCCGAAATGAAACGGGATACGATGTGCTCGCACAAATGGCTATGCATTTCTTTACGAATGGCAAAGTGCCGATCACTTCCTTATCGTTCATTTATGAAAATGATGAATTAGAGCCGATATTTATTATGGCGAAAAATAGACCTAACGAGGAGAACGATAAAAAATGAATGTATTTTACAACAAAGATGGAATTGGCGACGTGTTGCTCGTACAACTACAAACAGAAACTCCAGAAAAAATTCACCCTGAACAATTTGGGGACATTACGTTGATCAAAGACGCAGCGGGAACAATTGCTGGATTTAATGTATTTAATGCTTCTAGTTATACGGACTTGGCTGAAGGCCAACAAATTGAAGTGTCAGAACAGCTTGTTACCTCTTTACAAAATGCATTGGCTAAAAATGGCGTAGATTTTACGCTTGAAGTCGATTTTTCTCCGAAATTTGTTGTTGGATTTGTGGATGCAAAAGAAAAGCACCCAAATGCAGATAAATTGAATGTTTGCCAAGTTGTTGTAGGGGACGACGAAAAACTGCAGATTGTATGCGGTGCTCCAAATGTTGAGCAAGGTCAGAAAGTTGTTGTAGCAAAAGTGGGGGCTGTTATGCCTTCTGGAATGGTTATTCGTGATGCGGAACTTCGGGGAGTGGCATCGTCTGGAATGATTTGTTCAGCAAAAGAGTTGGCTTTGCCAAATGCACCTGAGGAAAAAGGCATTCTTGTCTTGTCTGAAGATGCAGAAACTGGTTCAGCTTTCGAAGTAAAGGTGTAACGCATTATGAGCTGGATTAAAAATGTATGGAATCGTATGTTCACAGATACAGATAATGTCGAAGAAGTCGACGAAGAAATTGTCTATGAAGAGGCCCCGACCGAGAAAAAAGAAAAAGCACCATTTCGTTTCCCGCTTATTCCAGATGAAGAAAAAAATGAATTTATCCATGATATAAAGCGTCCAGAACCACGTCCTAGAATGGCGATTTTCGATGAACAAGAAAGAGAAATTCTTCGAAAAGAAGTTGAGTCTCCAATTATGGGACCAAAAGAAGCGCCTATTCGTTCAGCAGCTAAACCCAAACGGAAAGCACCCGAATTGCCTATTCAAAATGCCCGTCGTTTTGAGCCAAGTCGTTCAGTGTCACCGGTCCATGGCTATAACGTGTCGCGACCTGAACCCACTCAAAAAAAGGTAGAAGAGCAGCGTGAAAGTAAACTAGATCGCGAAATGTATGATGAAGCCATTCAAGAAAAAGCTAGAGCTGGATTCCATAAACCAAGAACTCAAGTTGATGCTGACCGCCGTTCCTCTTATGAAAAAGAGCCGGCGCAACAGCCAAAAGCAGAAGTTAAACAAGCATCTCGAGCAACAAGCGTTATGTCAAATACCGTATCGTTTGTGATAGCCGAACGAGAGCGTGAAGAAAAAGCTTTGTTATTAAAAGAAGAAGCTTTAAAAGAAACGACCGAACTAAACGAGACCTCTCCAGAAATTGAACTGGTTTCAGTAGAGGAAAAAGAAGAAGAACTTGTTGAAGTAGAACCCGAAATGCAGCCAGAAACAGAAATTGAGCTAGGTATTACAGAGCAGAAACCAGAAGTGCACAAAGAGTTAGATGTGGATGTGGATGACGCAACAGAAGAGTTTTCAAATCCAACATCAGAAGAAATAGAAGAATCAAAAACAGAAGCAACAAAAGAATCACAAGTTTTAGAAGTACAAGTAGATTCGAAACCAGAAGTTGCACCAAAGCGTGAAAAAACAGTGCCATTTAATGTATTAATGCTTAAATCGGATAAAGAGTCTTTGAAAAATAAGACCAAATCGCTTACGGTGACGACGCCAAGCTATGAAAAACCTGTAGCGCAAGTGACAGAAGCGGAAAAAAAAACGGCAAATTTAGTTGAACAAGTAGCACCTGAACCAGATTTAACAGATTCGACTGAGCCAAAAGCTTATCAATTGCCTTTACCAGAATACTTAATGGTTCCTGAAAACGATCGTAAAGATGAAGAGTGGATGGAAGAACAGGGAGAGCGACTAGTTGAAGCTTTATCTCACTTCCAAGTTAAAGCCGAAATCTTGAGTACGGTTCAGGGGCCTGCTGTGACACAGTTTGAACTAAAAGTAGCACAAGGTATTAAGGTCAGCAAAATCCGTAATTTAGCAGACGATTTAAAATTAGCTTTGGCTGCACGAGACATTCGAATTCAAGCACCGATTCCGGGGAAAAGCTCGATTGGGATTGAAATTCCGAACCGTACAAGTCGTGCAGTGCGCATTTCTGAAATTATCGGCAGTGCGGTTTTTGAAGAATCGGAATCTCCTCTTGAAGCGGCTCTTGGCTTAGATTTAACAGGCAAACCTGTTACGTTGGATTTGCGCAAAATGCCGCACGGTTTGATCGCAGGCGCGACAGGGTCGGGTAAATCCGTTTGTATCAATTCTCTGTTAGTTAGCTTGTTGTATAAGTCATCTCCAAGAGATTTAAAACTATTGTTGATTGATCCGAAAATGGTTGAATTGGCACCGTATAATCATATTCCGCATCTTGTTAGCCCTGTAATTACAGATGTTAAAGCAGCAACTGCCTCCTTGAAATGGGCAGTTCAAGAAATGGAACGTCGTTATCAATTATTTGCTCATAGCGAAGTGCGCGATATTAGTCGCTACAATAAACGAGTTAAAGAAAAAGGACATCACGCGCAACATCTTCCGTATATTTTAATTGTGATTGATGAGTTAGCAGATTTGATGATGATGTCGCCTTCAGATGTTGAAGATTCGATTTGTCGGATTGCTCAAAAAGCGCGTGCTTGTGGCATTCACTTAGTTATTGCGACGCAACGACCATCTGTGGATGTTATCACTGGTTTGATCAAATCGAATATCCCAACGCGTATTGCGTTTTCAGTGTCATCACAAGTGGACAGCCGGACAATACTCGATTCTCAAGGAGCCGAACGATTACTTGGAAGAGGGGACATGTTGTATCTAGGAAATGGCATGTCAGCACCTAGTCGCTTGCAGGGAACATTTGTTACCGATGACGAAATTGAAAAAGTTATCGAACATGTGAGGCTGCAAGGGAAGCCAGAATACTTTTTTAAAGAAGAGGAATTGATCAAGCGGAGTGAGTCTCCTGCTGAACAAGATGATTTGTTTGAGGAAGCTTGCCGCTTTATCATGAAGCATGAAAGTGCTTCGACTTCTCTCTTGCAACGTAAATTCCACATTGGCTACAATCGTGCCGCTCGTTTAATGGATTTAATCGAACAGCATGGCTTTATCTCTGAACAGAATGGTAGTAAAGCACGTACGGTTTTAATCACCGAAAATGAAATTGAAAAAGTTTTTAGTTGATTGTTAGTCGTCTGCTAGTATACTGCAGGCGACTTCGGTTTTCTTCAACACCCCGTAATTTCTTGTTGCTGAAATGTATAGAATACAGAAGCATTTAAAAAAAGACAAATTTATGATATAATGTTGTACTATGTTTATCTTTACTAGCTATAGAATTCGCTTTGCGATTTATGTAGACTAATTTTTAACTCCCACAGGAGGTCCATTTATGACAGTTTTACATTTTACTGGGATCAAAGGTTCCGGTATGAGTCCGCTTGCACAAATCATGCATGACATGGGTAAACAAGTACAAGGCTCAGATATAGAGCAACATTTTTTTACTGAAGATCGATTGCGTGAAAGAGGTATTACCATTCTGCCATTTGATGCAAACAATATAGAAAAAGATATGACGATCATTGCCGGTAATGCATTTGGTGATGACCATCCGGAATTGGTGGAAGCGCGAGAATTAGGAGCGACCATTATTCGTTATCACGAGTTTTTAGGTGATTTGATGAGACAATATGTTTCTGTTGCGATTACAGGTGCCCATGGCAAAACTTCAACAACTGGTTTGATGGCCCATGTGTTAGGTGGATATAAACCCGTGTCGTATTTAATTGGAGACGGAACAGGTGTTGGCCAAGAAGATTCTCATTTCTTCGTTGCTGAAGCTTGCGAATACCGTCGTCATTTCCTTGCATATCATCCTGATTACGCAATTATGACGAATATTGACTTTGATCACCCGGATTATTTTACAGGAATTGATGATGTTTTTAAGGCATTTGAAGAAATGGCTCAGCAAGTCAAAAAATGCATCATTGCTTGTGGCGATGATGAATATTTGCAACAAATTCAAGCACCAATTCCTGTTGTGTATTATGGTTTTGGAGAAGAAAATGATTTCCAAGCAAGAAATATCGTGAAATCTGTGGACGGAACTACATTTGATGTGGTTATTCGCAACGAATTTTTCCACACATTTAAACTTCCAATGTTTGGAGATCATGCTATTTTAAATGCATTGGCGGTTATTTCGCTTTGTCATTATGAAAGTATTCCAGCGGATATCATTCAACAACAGTTTGAAGATTTCGAGGGCGTAAAGCGTCGATTTACACAAACAGCCATTGCTGATCGAATTTTGATCGATGACTATGCGCATCATCCGACTGAAATTCGTGCAACTTTGCAATCGGCTCGTCAAAAATATCCGGAGCGGGAACTTATTGCTATTTTCCAACCACATACATTTACGCGAACTCAAACATTTTTGCAAGAATTTGCTGATTGCTTAACTGAAGCGGATCACGTTTATCTTTGCGACATCTTCGGATCTGCACGTGAAAAAGCGGGTACTTTGAAGATTCAAGATTTGGCTGAAAAAATTGAAGGCAGTCATATCTTGCAGTTAGATGAAGTGGCTTCTCTAGCAGAGCATGGCAATGCCGTTTATTTGTTTATGGGTGCGGGAGATGTTACAAAGTTCCAAGAAGCATTCGAAAATGCATTGAATACAGGGGAAACAGTTTAACTTTCGAGTTAAACTGTTTTTTTTTTTGCAGGAGTAGAACTGTTTTTGTCGAATAATAATAAAGACCCGTGTTTAATCCAAACTGCTCAAGGGTAGAAGTAGAAAAGGATATAACATAATTTATTTAAAAGGAGGAAACAAGATGGATTGGCAGATTTTACTTTACGTTGCCGCGATCGTAGCCGCTATTGGATTTTTAATTTTATGCGTAGCGTTGGCAATGACATTAAATTCGTTGAAAAACACATTAAAAGAAGTTTCAGGTACCGTTGCTGGTCTTGAAAATCAATTGCAAGGGGTAACGTTGGAAACAACAAACTTATTGCATAAAACAAATGAACTTGCTGAAGACATTCAGGTGAAATCAGAAAAATTAAATGGAGTAGTAGATGCGGTTAAAGGTGTCGGCAACTCTGTTACTGATTTAAATTCAACGGTTCGTAGCATTACGTCACGCGTTGGCGTGCAAGTCGAACAAAATGAAGATAAGATTGCTCAAGTAGTTCAATGGGGTAATGTCTTTATGGGCATTCGTGAGAAATGGAATGAGCGAAAAATTTATGAAGCTCAAACAAATGCAACACAAACGCCGGTACCAGGACAGAAAAAATTGCCTCATAATGGCCAATACTAAATTTTTTACTACTAACTAAATGGAGGGGAATATTAATGAGTAGAAACAAAGACCAGTACAATCAGTCAAATGGTAACGATTCACAAAATAACCAAGATTATTATACACAAGGTGGCCAATACAGACAAAACAGTGGCAAAAACTATCAGCAAAGCGATTATGTACCCCAATCTTATGGTGCATCTAATCGTTATGATGACCTTTACGATTACGAAGAGTCATCTGGTGGCTCAAGCTTCTTAGTTGGAATTTTAGTCGGTGGTGTTATCGGGGCGGCAGCCGCATTGTTCTTAGCGCCTAAAACAGGCAAAGAATTCCAAGCAGATTTAAAAACTCAAGCAACATCTTTGAAAGAAAAAGCATCCCAACAAGCAGACTTTAGTGATGATGGTACAGGTTTTGCGAATCAATTAAAAGAACAGTCTAACAAAGTAGTTGAGAAAGTAAAAAACATGAAAGCTGGAAGTTCTCCAATGGACGACGGTACAGCTTCATCAGAAGGCGAAGAGTCGATTGATATTCTTTCGACAGTTCAAAATACACAAAATCAAACTGAAACGAAAAGTTCTGAAGAATTCACGTCAACTGCAAATGCGTTAAAACAAGCAGTTGAAGAAGTTAAAGAAGAAAAAAAATCAGGTTCAAATTCGTCAACGGCTGGCAACACAGGCAGCAACACGAACAGCAATACAGCAAATGCAAGCAAAGGTCCAAACACGACCAGCAGCAACAACAACAGCAATAAATCATCAAATGGATCAAACAAAAGCTACGATCAAAAGAATTAACTAATGTGGGAGCGGTTTAGATGAAAAACTTAGTGCGTGTAGACAGTATGGACAGTCTAAAGCAGGCAGTAGGAAGCAATCAACATTACTGGTTGTTTAAACATAGCAGTACGTGCTCAGTGTCCGCTGGTGCGTGGAATGAATATAATGAATATGCCTCATTGCATCCAAACCAACTATTTTTATATCTCGTTGTACAGGAAGATCGAGAGCTTTCTAAAGCAATTGAAGAAATTACGGAAGTAAAGCATGAGTCACCACAATTATTTCATTTTTCGAGCCAAAAAATGGACTGGCACGCTTCCCATAGCAAGATTAAAAGCAAGTTTATGAAAGAATTTATCGCTTAATAAAAAAGCCGAAGCCTTGCTGCTTCGGCTTTTTTGCGCAATAAATACTTTAACGCGTTGAAGCGTTAAAACAAATTTCGTGACTTTCCTGAATAGTTTGCTTATAATAGTCCTATCAAGTTAATATGCGTCACCTGTTAAAGGTTATTCGCGAAAGGGGAAGTTTATAGAATGAGTAATTTAGAGTTAGAGCAGCTAAGAGAAAAAGTGGACGCAGTCAACCTGCAGATTCTGTCTCTTATTAATGAGAGAGCTTCCGTAATTCAAGAAATCGGAAAAGCAAAAGAAAAACAAGGTGTTAACCGCTACGATCCGTTGCGTGAACGCCATATGTTAAATCTGTTAAAAGAAAATAATGCTGGACCTTTAGATCAGAAAACAGTTGATCATATTTTCAAAGAAATTTTCAAATCAGCATTGGATATGCAAGAGGAAGATATCCGCAAAGCATTACTTGTTTCACGTAAGAAAAAAGCAGAAGATACGATTATCAATATTAACGGCGAACAAGTTGGCGCTGGAGATCCATCATTCATCTTCGGACCATGCGCAGTAGAGTCTCAAGAGCAAGTGATGAAAGTTGCAGAAGCTATTGGTGGAAAAGGTCTGAAAATGATTCGTGGTGGAGCTTACAAGCCACGTACATCACCTTACGATTTCCAAGGACTAGGCTTAGAAGGCTTGAAGATGCTGAAAAAAGCAGCTGATCAATACAACTTAGCAGTGGTTTCAGAAATCGTGACACCTTCGCATTTAGAAGCTGCTCTAGATTACGTTGACGTTGTACAAGTTGGCGCGCGTAATATGCAAAACTTCGAATTGTTAAAAGCTGTAGGTTCAATCAATAAACCGGTTTTACTAAAACGTGGGATGTCAGCAACTGTGGATGAATTTATCCATGCAGCTGAATACATTATTGCTTCAGGAAATGAAAACATCATTTTATGTGAACGTGGAATTCGCACATACGAAAAAGCGACGCGTAACACATTAGATATCTCGGCTGTGCCAATCTTGAAACAAGAAACGCATCTTCCGGTATTTGTAGACGTAACTCACTCAACAGGACGTCGTGACTTATTGCTTCCAGCTGCTAAAGCGGCGATCGCAATTGGAGCGGATGGCGTTATGGCTGAAGTTCATCCAGATCCAGCTGTTGCATTATCTGATGCACAACAGCAAATGGATATTGGTCAATTCGATGAATACTACGATGCATTGATGAAGTTCATGAAACAATACGAAATGAAAATGTAAATCGGAAAAGTCGGAGTTACTCCGGCTTTTCTTTTTTTAGTTGATATTCAGGAAGTTTTTATCGTATGATTAGAGAAAGACTGGAAAAGGAGGGCGCACAATGACCGTTACGATATATGATGTGGCAAGAGAAGCAAACGTTTCCATGGCTACAGTGTCACGTGTAGTAAATGCCAATCAAAACGTTAAACCGGCTACAAGAAAGAAAGTATTAAAAGTGATAGAAGAATTAGGCTATCGTCCAAATGCTGTTGCTCGTGGACTTGCAAGTAAGAAAACAACGACGGTCGGCGTCATCATACCCGATATTTCCAATAGCATGTATGCTGAACTAGCCCGTGGAATTGAAGATATCGCAACAATGTATCGCTACAACATTATTTTATCTAACTCTGATCAAAACGAGAACAAAGAACTTCAGTTATTGGAAACCATGCTCGGAAAACAAGTAGACGGAATTGTCTTTATGAGTGATGTGATCTCTGCTGAACTTCTGAAAGAAATGGAACGTTCACCGACTCCAATCGTATTAGCGGGCTCGATTGATGAATCAGCGGCGATTGCTTCAGTAAATATCGATTATTATGGGGCAGCTTATGAAGCTGTAAAAAAATTAATCGACAATGGACACCAAAAAATCGCTTTTATTATTGGACCGTTAACGTCGATGATCAACAAAGAATACAAGTTAAAAGCTTATAAAGAAGCATTAGCAGATGCGGGTATTGCCTATGATGAAAAGCTTATTGTTGAGTGCAATAATTCATATGATGAAGCTATGGAGGCTGTTCAAACTTTGGCTCCTGAAGAGCCAACTGCTTACTTTGTCAGCAATGATGAAATGTCGTTTGGCGTTATTCATGCCGTAGAAGAGCAAGGGAAGAAAATTCCAATGGATGTTGAAGTTATAAGCTATGAAAATTCGAAATTGGCACGTATGGCACGTCCAATGTTGACGTCAGTGGCTTTCCCTCTCTATGACATTGGGGCAGTTTCTATGCGCTTGTTAACAAAATACATGAACAACGAAGAAATTGAAGAAAAGCAAGTTATATTGCCGTATCGAATTGAAGAAAGACAATCTACAAAAAATGATTAGTATTCTTTTCTAAAATAATAGTTGCAAAAAAGAAGACACGCTGCCTGGATCATTTCATCCAAGCAAGGTGTCTTCTTTTTTTGAAAAAATTATGGGTATGCGTCGTTAATTATTGCGAATCATGTATAAAGCCTTGTTTAACATTTGTAAGTTTTTATCGGTAATTTCCGCTTTTCGTGGGATGGCTTTGTACATATTTGGTGGATCCTCCCACGTTTCGATTAATTTCACGGGGGATTCTGGTTGCCATTTTCCGATCCAAGATGCAGGTAGATTTCCTGAAGGGATAGGGAAATTGTTCATTTCCATCCAAATTAACGACCATGCCCGTGGAACAACTCGCCAAATATCGTAGCCACCGCCACCAACAGCTATCCAACGGCCCTGACAATACTCATGAGCAAGTTCGTGGGCAATCTTAGGTATTTCCTTGTAAATATTCATTGTGCCATACAGGTGGGTCAGAGGGTCGAGATAATGGGCGTCTGCACCATTTTGTGTCAAAATGACATCAGGTTTAAAAAACTCAAAGATTTCTTTCATAGAAGTTCGGTAAATTTCAAGGAAAGATTCATCTTCTGTAAATGCATCAATCGGAAAATTAAAAGACGTGCCATATCCTTGGCCGCTTCCGCGTTCATTAATGTTACCAGTTCCAGGGAAAAGGTAACGTCCTGTTTCATGAATTGAAACAGTGCAAACATCAGGATCGTCATAAAAACTCCATTGAACGCCATCACCGTGATGTGCATCGGTATCAATATAAAGGACACGAGCATTGTATTTGGTTTTTAAATAATTGATTGCAACTGAACTGTCGTTATAAATACAAAAGCCAGATGCTTTGCCCCGGAAGCCATGATGAAGTCCGCCCCCTAAATTTAATGCATGCTGAGCTTTGCCTTCCATAACGTAATCGACAGCTGTTAATGTGCCTCCAACTAATCGTGCGCTAGCTTCATGCATATTTTCAAAGATAGGGGTATCGTCTGTGCCGATGCCGTAACTTTCTCCAGCTTCGGGTGTGATTTCTCCGCGGCTAGCTTTTTTGACAATATCAATATAGCGTTGATCATGCGCTAATAATAATTCTTCATCCGTTGCAATCCGTGCAGGGACTATAGCATCACTTGAAAGCGCGTTCATTTTTTTTAATAAATCAATCGTTAAAACAAGTCTTTTCTGGTTGAAAGGATGCGTTTCAGAAAATTTATACCCCAGTTGATCTTCTGAAAAGATAAATACAGCGTGCTTCATTCGTTCACTTGTGGCGTACTTGGCCATAATACATCAAAATTTTCTTTTCGTAGTTCATTGATGATGGCTAAAGGGTTCATCGTTTGAACACGAAAAACTAAAATTTTACTCGCCTTATTTTCTCTATCGGGGTATACAAGAACACTCAACACATTCACATTTTGGTGCTGAAAAACTTTTGAAACTTCATACAACACACCCGAACGATCTTGGACGCGTACTTCAATTTGAGAGCCTGGTTGGTGTGCCCCTGTTAATTCGATAAAAGTATATAGAAGGTCAGTTTCTGTTAGAAAGCCAACAAGTTGTTGATTGCTTACAACAGGAATGCAGCCAATTTTATGCTCATAGAAAATCATCGCAACTTCTTCGACAAAGTCAAGCGGGTGAGCAATAACAGGATTAGCCGTCATAATTTCAGCGACTTTCTTTTTATATGGCTCACCTTTAGGTGCTACGGTAAACCGTGAAGGAACTGCTTCTTTTAAGTCTCGATCTGTCACGATGCCGACTACTTTCCCATCGTCGACAACTGGTGCATGGCGAACTCGTTTATCTTTAAACAAATCCATCACATCTTGAACCGTTTGGTCCGAACTTAATATGTGCACATCGGTTTTCATAATTTCTTCAACTAACATAAAAGCACCCCTTTAAAAGTAAATCAATACATATAGCGATTCATAAACCGGAGTCGATCAAATTGTTGAATGGATTCATTATCGACTCGGCTGCCAATTTTGGCCATCAAGCAATTCGCTGGATGTGAGCTGATTTCAGGGTCGTCGGTGGCATAATATTCTAATCCGCCGGCCTGCATCATTTTTTCCATGACTTTTCGGTATTCCCATACATTTAATCCAGTTCCTTTTAAATCCCAATGCCAATAATACTCGGTTGTAATAACGATGAAATCTTCAAAAGCATCATCCAACATCGAAACTTTCAGTAAGGCTTTGCCGACACCGTTGCCTCTGTATTTTGGAATGATCTCAATTGCCCCAAGTTCGATTAAGTTGTCCATATTTCCTTCCGACCAACGTTCTAAAGGGTCTGGATAAAGGAAAGTGACATAGCCGACAATCATCTTGTCAGCCCGAACGATGAGAATACGTCCTTCTGGCAAATCCGCAATTTCGATAATGGCTTTATGCTGCTGAGCGGGAGGCCTAAAAGCCACTAAATCTTCGTGAAATTCAAGCTCACTTAGTTCTTTTCCCGCAATCGGACCTTCGATCATGATTGAGCCATGTTCAGTTTCTAATTCCATAGAGTTATAGGTTTTCTTGTGTTCCATCAATTCACCGCCTGTCAGATGCAATTAGGTTTATTATACATGAACAATAAATGTTTTGGAAAAAAGCCGACAGAATTAGCTGTTTTTTCTAAACAATTAAAATAGTTCGCATTCAATTGTGACATTGTTGTAGAATGTAAGTAATCAATACGAAAGGGTGAATGGAATGAAAGTAGAAGCATTACAAGCAAAACCAGGAGTACATCAATTACATAATTACGAAGAAATAGCAGCTAACTTCGATTGGACAGAAGTCGAGAAAGAATTTAGTTGGTACCAAAGCGGTAAAGTAAATATGGCTCACGAAGCCATTGACCGCCATGCAGATTCTGACCGGAAAAACAAAGTCGCTCTTTATTATAAAGATCAAAACCGAAATGAATCATACACGTTTTATGAAATGAAACGCATGACCAATCGTGCAGCGAATTTGTTGAAAGCGAATTCAAACCTAGAAAAAGGAGATCGTATTTTTATTTTCATGCCACGTTCTCCAGAATTGTATTTCTTAATGTTTGGCGCATTGAAAATGGGACTTATTGTTGGACCGTTATTTGAAGCGTTTATGGAAGGTGCTATTTACGACCGACTTGATGACAGCGAAGCCAAATCGATTATTACAACACCAGAATTATTAGAGCGTGTTCCGTATGATCGCTTGCCAAACTTAGAAACGATTTTCCTTGTTGGGGATGACGTCGAAGAAAAGGATGGCTATATTGATGTCATGAAACATTTATCAGTGAGCTCCGATAAATTTGAAGTTGAATGGTTAGATAAAGAAGATGGATTGGTACTTCATTATACTTCTGGATCTACTGGTAAGCCTAAAGGTGTACTGCATGCCCAATATGCAATGGTGCAGCAATACCAAACAGGTAAATGGGTGTTGGATTTCAACGAAACGGATATATACTGGTGTACAGCTGACCCAGGGTGGGTAACTGGTACTGCTTATGGTGTGTTTTCTCCTTGGTTAAACGGGGTTACTACGGTTATTCTTGGCGGAAGATTTTCACCAGAAGGTTGGTATAAGGCGATTGAAGACTTTGGTGTGACGGTTTGGTATAGTGCGCCTACGGCATTCCGTATGTTAATGGGAGCAGGAGATGCATTGGTAAAAGAATATGATTTATCTACACTTCGACACGTGTTGTCGGTAGGTGAACCGTTAAACCCAGAAGTGGTGAGATGGGGAGCACAAGTATTTGATAAACGCATTCATGATACATGGTGGATGACAGAAACAGGAGCGCAAACAATCTGTAACTTCCCGTCAATGGCCATTAAACCAGGATCTATGGGGAAACCCATTCCTGGACTCAATGTTGCTATTGTCGACGACCAAGGAAATGAATTGCCACCAAACCAAATGGGGAACTTGGCGATTGAAAAAGGGTGGCCATCAATGATGCGCCAAATTTGGAACAATCCTGCAAAATACGATTCGTATTTCTTGAAGGATAAATGGTATGTGTCGGGAGACTCGGCTTATATGGACGAAGAAGGCTATTTCTGGTTCCAAGGACGTGTAGATGATGTCATAATGACTTCAGGAGAACGCGTTGGACCGTTCGAAGTAGAAAGTAAATTGCTTGAACATCCAGCCGTTGCTGAAGCTGGCGTCATTGGTAAACCCGATCCGGTTCGTGGAGAAATCATCAAAGCATTCGTAGCGTTAGTTGATGGATACGAACCATCAGAAGAATTAGTACAAGAAATTCAACAGTTTGTTAAAAAAGGATTAGCTGCACACGCAGCACCGCGCGAAATCGAGTTTAAAGACAAACTGCCGAAAACACGTAGCGGGAAAATTATGCGCCGTGTCTTAAAAGCATGGGAATTGGATTTGCCAGCAGGTGACTTGTCTACAATGGAAGATTGATCATTCAAAGCAGCGGACAGTAATTTCTGTCCGCTGCTTTTTGAATTAAAAAAACCCGATTCGCTAGAAAAGCGAATCGGGTTCATGTTGTTAGGTTGCGTCACCTTCGGCTGGTTTATCGGGTTTAGAATCTGGTTTTTCTGGTTTTTCCGGTTTATCTGGTTTAGGATCTGGCTTTGGCTCAGGATCTGGCTTTGGCTCAGGATCCGGTTTTGGCTCAGGATCCGGTTTTGGCTCAGGATCCGGTTTTGGTTCAGGATCTGGTTTTGGTTCAGGATCTGGCTTTGGTTCAGGATCTGGTTTTGGTTCAGGATCTGGCTTCGGCTCAGGATCTGGTTTTGGTTCAGGATCCGGTTTTGGTTCTGGCTTCGGCTCCGGTTTTGGTGCGGCAATTGTGACACTGTTTGAAGCCGCTGATTGTTTACCTGTAATATCTACCGCTACAACTGTATAGCTTCCAGGAGAACTCGCCGTATAGGAATTGCTTTGAGCTTCTGAAATTGAAGCTATACGCGAACCACCTTTGTAAACTCTGTAACCCACAACATCATTTGATCCAGAGTTGGACCATGTAATGGTTTTCCCATTAATTGCTGCTTGAACACTACCAGGAGCAGCATCATCCGCTTTAAACTCAGCGCTTGCAACAATCGAAGAGAATTTTGAGTTGCCTGGGAATAGTTTGCTCGCATCTCCTCCAAACGGAGCCATCATGCGATCGATGTATTTTTGTGAAACACCAATTCCACCGCCTGAGATAAAGTCGCTTGGTGTATTAGACAACACGGCAAAACGTTTGCCATCAATTGTTGTGTACGAACCACTTGTAAAACTATCGTCTTTTTCTGTAGGCAACATAGCTTTAGCATTAAATAAATCTGAACGAACAAGTCCTGCGTTTTTGCAGGCCTCATCTGGAGCTAGTCCAGAAATACCGCAGAACGATTTAGTAACAACCCCATCAGGCTGTTTGAATTTCTCTGCAGTGCCAACAAGTTTTGGTTTTGCATCATAACTAGCGTTCATTAAGCGAGCCCATACTTGATTGACGCGCAATGAAGCGGGCAAATCACGGTTTTCAAATTTCGATAACTTGATTTTTTCTGTGTCGTAGCCAAGCCATAGTCCCATCGTTACGTTCGGGTTATAACCGACTAACCATACATCTGTAGTACTTTGAGTCGTACCAGTTTTACCTGCGAAATCAGCATCGAATTTCAACAAACGATTTGCGCGATTTGCAGTACCACGATCTGTTTTAAAAACATCGCGTAGCATATCTGTTAACACATAAGACGTAGCAGGGGTAAATATTTCTTTTGTTTCTGTTTTATGTTCGTAAATAACGTTGCCATCAGCGTCTTCGATTTTATCAATCATGGTTGGCGCTACATATTGACCGTTATTCGCAATCATTGCATAACCACTGGCAATTTCTTCAACAGAGGCTTCAATTCCGCCGCCTAAAGCAGAAGATGGATTATTATTCTCCGATTCTTCAACGCGTGTAAAGCCCGCATTCATCATATATTGAATCGGCAGTTGTTGTTGAATTTGAGCAAACAAGCGAATTGTCGGTAAGTTTTGAGATTGCGCTAACGCATCTCGTGCAGGCATAATTCCTTGCTCACTAGATGAAATAAAGTTGCTAGGACTCCATATGTCATTGCCATCCATATATTCGAATTTTACATCGACAAGAGGAGAACCTGCACCAATTTGACCCAATTCAATAGCAGGGCCATAAACCAATAAAGGTTTTACGGTAGATCCCATTGAACGATAAGCTGAAGTCGCATGGTTTAACTTTTCGATTTCATGGTTTCGGCCACCAACAAAACTGAGGATGCGTCCGGTGCCATTTTCAATCATAATACTACCAAGTTGAACAGGATACTCTTTGTCTATTACTTCTCCAACTTCGTTATAGCCTTTACCTAACGCAGTTGTACCAAAAGATTCATACGACTTTTGAGCTTCTTCTTGAGCTAGATAAATGTCTTTATCGATCGTCGAGTGAATTCGATAACCATTAGATCTAACAGCTCGATCCGCTAAAATTGCGTATTCCTCATAAAGTTTGTTGTTTTCTTTTAAGGTAACAGGATCGATACCATCTCGCTCTGCTAGTACATCCATAATAATACGAGACGCCCGTTTTTCGATTTCAACTGTGACATACGGGAACTCGGAGTATGAGCGTTTTTCACCTGTACGGAAATCCGCAACAATATCATATGCCATTGCTTCATCGTATTCTTTTTGTGTAATGTATTCCGTTTCTTTCATACGGAAAAGAACGGTTTTCATTCGATCCAAAGCTGGAGCTAATGCTTCTTCTTCTTTTACAACTCCGCCTTCAGCATAGGGCGTATAAGTGTAAGGAGCTTTTGGAATGCCGGCGATAAATGCCGACTGTGGCAAGTTTAAATCTTTAGCCGATACATTGAATATTCCTTTAGCGGCTGTTTCAATGCCGGCAATATGTGCACCTGAGGAAATTCGGCCATACGGAATGATATTCAAATAGGCTTCCATGATTTCGTCTTTATCCATAAATTTCTCTAAACGCATAGCAAGAAGAATTTCTTTTGCTTTTCGCTCGTAAGAAACTTCGTTGGTTAGTATTTGGTTTTTTATCAATTGTTGCGTCAAAGTAGAACCACCTGTTTGGGTGTCTGCATTTGACACATCTTGCATCAAACCACGGAAAATCGCTTTTGGAACGATTCCTTCGTGTTCATGGAAATATTCATCTTCTGTTGCTAGAACAGCGTTTATTGCATAATCTGATACATTGTCTAATGAAGTAACTCTTCGTTCTAAATCTGTTTGAAGTTTTCCGAGATAGACATCATTGTCGAAATACATTTCGGAAGTTTCTTCAAAACTATAAATTTCTTTGAGCATTTCTTCTTTAGGACGAAGTTTTTCCTCGTCTACCAGTGAAGCAAAATAACCTGCTCCAACAGAAGCGGCAAAAACTCCGACTGTAACTAGAACAATCGCCAGAATCAATGCTAAGTTCCAAATCACTCCTGTTGTTATGCTCATTCGCTTGAACCATTTTGTTGAAGTCAATCTATCGGTTGTTTCTTCTGCTTTACCTAGCCAATACTTAAATTTATCACGCACATTATCGCCCTCCTAAAATCTTTTATAGTATATCATATTCTTATAATTGCATCTAAGCATATTGACAAGTTGCAATAATAAAGTAAAATACTAGTATATTTCATATTTAAACAGTGAAGAATCCGAAGTAGATTGTGCAATTTTGTATAGAGAGCTGGTGGGTGGTGCAAACCGGTCAAAATGCATGAATCGAATTACAGGTTTGGAGTTTACGGAAGTGCCCCGTTCGGCACATGATGAGAGGGAGACAAAGTTCTCCAAGCTGGGTGGTACCGCGCAAATGCGTCCCTGCATGAACAATTCATGCAGGGACTTTTTTATGGGGATTTTTAACGCTCTCATCGATCAACCATTTAGAGGAGGAACAACAATGACGAACGAATTAATTCAAGATTTACAATGGCGCGGTTTGTTGTACCAACAAACCGATGAAGAAGGCATGGAGAAATTATTAAACGAACAGAAAATTTCATTATACTGCGGAGTCGATCCTACAGCAGACAGTATGCACATTGGACATATTGTTCCGTTACTCACATTACGTCGTTTTCAAATGCATGGTCATCAGCCAATTTTACTAGTGGGTGGAGCGACAGGAATGATTGGAGACCCTTCAGGACGCAATGAAGAACGTCAATTGCAAACGACTGAACAAATTGACCGCAACGTTGAAGGAATTAAAGTTCAAATGGAACAAATTTTTGATTTTAAATCTGAAAATGGGGCGAAAATGGTCAACAACCGTGATTGGATAGGAGCAATGAGTGTCATCGAGTTTTTACGTGATTACGGTAAATTGATTTCCGTAAATTACATGTTAGCCAAAGATTCGGTTGCTTCACGTCTTGAAACAGGAATTTCGTTTACTGAGTTTTCGTACACATTAATCCAAGCGATTGACTTTAATCACCTGTATAACGAACACAACTGCCGTATTCAAATCGGTGGATCTGATCAATGGGGCAATATTACTTCAGGCCTTGAAATGATTCGCAAAACACATGATGAAGAATCAAAAGCATTTGGTATTACCATTCCACTTGTGACAAAGGCAGATGGCACCAAATTCGGAAAATCAGCCGGTGGGGCTGTCTGGTTAGATCCGAAAAAGACTTCTCCATACGAGTTTTACCAGTTTTGGATTAACGCTGCAGATGCAGATGTGATCAAGTACTTGAAGATTTTCACGTTTATTGGCCGTGAAGACATCGAAACGTTAGAAAAAGCAGTAGAAACAGAACCGCACTTGCGCCAAGCACAAAAAACATTGGCTGAAGAAATGACCAAACTTATTCACGGAGAAGCAGCATTAGCTGACGCTCAGCGCATTACTAAAGCGTTGTTTAGTGGAGATTTGAAAGCTTTGTCATCTTCGGAGATGAAAGCTGCATTTAAAGATGTTCCTTCTATAGAAATGTCTAAAGAAGACAAGTCGATTGTAGATTTAATCGTAGAAGCAGGCATTTCTTCTTCAAAACGCCAAGCCCGCGAAGATGTTACAAATGGTGCAATTTCAGTAAATGGTGAAAAAGTAATGGATGTAGAATACATGGTTGACGAAAAAGATCGCTTAGATGATGCATTTGCCATTATTCGTCGCGGTAAAAAGAAATACCATATGGTTCAATTTCAATAATAATGATAAAAGGACGACCGAAATTTTCGGTCGTCCTTTTTAAGTTATAGTTGTTTTTCTTTGATAAAGCGAGGCAACTCCATGTCTTTAAATTCCTCAGGATGAATTAGTTTACCTAAACGGATTGCGCCTTCAATTAATCGTGGAGAAGGACGACAATACAACTCTTCTTCCATCACATGAATGTGATCGATAGCTTTCATATCCTTCCAGCCAGGCCGTTTTTTAATTAATTCTGGTTTTACTTTTGATGTTAATACACCAACCCAAGCAAGTAAAATGTAGTCGGGTTGACGTTCTAATACATCCGCCCAATCGGTTTGAATATTGGCAGATTCGGTGTCATCAAAAAGGTTGCGAGCACCGGTCATGCGGCTAATTTCAGTTAGCCAGTTGATGTTGCCAGGAGTGAACACAGGCTTTGGCCACCATTCCCAGTATAACGAAGGCCGGTTACTTGCTCGGTTTCCGCGCGACTTAATGTCTTCGATAACAGCCAAATATTCAGAGTGGATAGCCGTTGCATCAATCCCGCATGCATCAGCTACTTGCAATAAGTCTTGTCCGATTTCGTCAAGTGATTGCGGATCGAGGACAAGGTGTGGAATATTTCGTTTTACTAATTCATCCACGTTTTTTTCCATTCCTGGAACACTTAACGAAGCCAAAACTATATCAGGTTTTAATGCCTCGAGCTCATCCATACGAATGGATAAATCAGGTCCGAGTCGAGGCAAAGTCGTAATTTCTTTAGGCCAATCAGAATAATCATCAATCCCGACTAACAAATGTTCAGCGTTTAAAAATGCTAAAAGTTCCGTGTTACTTGGACATATTGAAATAATTCGCATCTAACTCCACCTCCATTTTTTCCAGTTTACCATGACTAACCAAAAAGTTTCTTCCTATTTGAAGAAACTGTGAAAACAAAGTATTATAAGGAAGAAAGAACACAAGTTGTAAAATACAGGAACACTTTTTTACATACTTCAACTATCTCTGAAAAAAGAGCTCTGGTTTAATTAGCTGAGTTTTGGGTAGATATACAGGTGTAGATAAAAACAGATTTAATAAAGTTTACTAAACAATTGATGTGAAATTAATAGCGAGAGCGGGGTGAAGCTATTGCCGAATCGATGCAAGTTTGAACATGTGTATGGACAATCGATTTGAAGCAATAGCTGTTAAATGTTGAAAGATCAAGACTTATATGAACACTTAAGCGCACGGACTTCAAAAATGACAGAGGACTGGTATAGTTCTTTAGACAAAAGTAAGGCTGGTGTTTACGGTTCGACGGATCCTGATAAAATAGCATTGCTTAAAAAACAGAATCACGAATTTCATCTACGCTTTTGCACCATGTTTCAAAAAGAAAACACGGATTTTGTAGAAAATTTTCAAGGATGGATCGAATCTATCGTAAAAGATGAAGCTCATCTTGAAACACCCATTGTAGAGGTGATTGGTGAGTTTTTCCGTACTCAAGAACAATATTTATGCGAACTTGCAAAGTATGCATTAGATCATAAAGAACAAGTTAGTCATGAGCAATTGATGGAGTGGACACAAGCAGTTGTCCGCATCATTAGCAAAGTCATTGTCGAATTTACGGACCAAAATTCGAAGGCTGCTGAAAAACGTATGAATTCACAGCAGCAGATGATTGTGGAAATGAGTGCACCGGTCATTTTATTAGCGAACAAAATTGGAATGCTGCCGCTAGTTGGCGAAATTACACCACACAGAGCTGAAATTATCTTTGAAAAAACATTAGCTCAAAGTTCTAAACACGATTTAGAAAAATTGTTTATTGATTTATCAGGTGTGCCCATGATCGATACGATGGTTGCACAACAAGTATTTCAGCTAATCAAAGGTTTGGAAATTATCGGCGTGAAGGTGGCGTTATCTGGTATTAGTCCAGTGATCGCTCAAACAGCTGTGCAGTTAGGTATTAAGTTTGTAGATATTGAAGTGTACAATACACTAGCCCAAGCACTAAAACAAAATAAAGTTGATTCGTTTTGATGTGAAAATCCCTAGAACCGTTACTGGTTCTAGGGATTTTTTGTGATTTATAATGAGGAACGCTGGTTTTGTTTGCGGGATGGAGTGTTTTGTTTGCGGATACGAGCTGTTTGTTTGCGCGATACCCAAGTTTGTTTGCGAAAGTCGCAAATATAAAGAAAAAACCTCCCAAAACCTTAAAAGGTTTTGAGAGGTTTTCGAAATCAAGTTGGAATTAACGTGAGTAGTACTCAACGATCAACTGTTCGTTGATTTCAGCAGACAATTCGCTACGCTCTGGAAGGCGTACGAAAGTTCCTGTTTTGCTATCAGTATCGATAGTAACGTATTCAGGAACAAAGTTGTTTACTTCGATTGCTTCGTTTACTACATCAAGGTTGCTTGATTTTTCACGGAAAGCAATTGTTTGTCCTGGTTTCACGCTGAATGACGGGATGTCAACGCGTTTGCCATCAACAAGGATGTGGCCGTGGTTTACGATTTGGCGAGCTTGGCGACGAGTGCGCGCAAGACCTAAACGGTAAACAACGTTATCAAGGCGAGCTTCAAGAAGGATCATGAAGTTTTCACCGTGCTTACCAGGCATTTTACCAGCTTTGTTGAACAAAGTTTTGAACTGACGTTCGTTAACTCCGTACATGAAGCGTAGTTTTTGTTTTTCTTGTAATTGCAAACCATATTCAGAAACTTTTCTGCGTTGGTTAGCACCGTGTTGACCTGGTGCGTAAGGGCGTTTTTCTAATTCTTTACCTGTGCCTGTAAGGGAAATTCCTAAGCGGCGTGACAGTTTCCATGATGGACCTGTATAACGAGACATATAAGTCTCCTCCTCTGTTTTTGGTTTTTAGAGTAAAATAAAAACCAGATGCATTCATGCTGCAAGCCATTTTATATTCTTGTACCTTCGCTCAGCAGCCAAAGAGTTACACGATACACCTGCTATGAGGAATAAAATGGACGAACACGCACATACAACTGCTGCGATTATTTTACACAAAGAATAGTATAACTGATTTTGTGAGCTCAAGTCAACAGCAAGCCGTAGAATAGTTGGAAGCACTAGCTTTCTTTTTTTTATTAGACGAGTTAGAATGGAAATGAGTATCAATGTAAGCGCTTTCTAAAAAGACTAAGGGGTGTATAGTTAATGAAAGAAAAAGCAATGAATATTGAAACGGCGGTTATCCATAAAGGCTATGACAGCACTAAGCATCATGATAGTTTGGTGACACCGCTTTATCAAACCTCGACCTACTCGTTTGCAAATGCAGAACAAGGGGAAGATCGCTTTGCAGGAAATTGCGAGGGGAATATTTATTCGCGCCTTGGCAATCCGACAGTAAGTGTACTCGAAGAGCGTATGGCGGAAATCGAAGGGGGTCAAGGTGCATTAGCTTTCGGGTCGGGGATGGCCTCGGTTAGTGCGATTTTGATTTATTTGACTAAAGCGGGAGATCACGTTCTTTGCTCAAGAGGCATTTATGGCTGTACGTTTGGGTTATTAGAAATCATGGAAGAAAAATATGGCATTACGCATAGCTTGGTTTCAATGACCACAGAAGCGGAAGTTGAAAAAGCGATTCGTCCAGAAACGGTTTGCATTTATGTCGAAACACCAATCAATCCAACAATGGAAATTGTGAATTTAGAAGCTGTAGTAGCGGTTGCAAAAAAACACAATATTCGTGTTGTAGTAGACAATACGTTCTGCTCTCCTTACTTGCAAAATCCGCTACGAATGGGTGCAGACTTTGTTTTGCATAGCGCAACAAAATACTTGAATGGCCATGGGGATGTGGTCGGCGGAGTATTAGTTGGTAGCGATGCAGATGAAATGCAACATATTCGAATGACAGTACAAAAAGACGTGGGTGGCATTATGTCTCCATTTGATGCATGGTTATTGCTTAGAGGGCTAAAAACCCTTCACGTTAGAATGGATCGCCATGTTAGCAATACAAAAGTTGTATTAAATTTCTTAAAACAACAAGAAATTGTGAAAAGTATCTATTATCCATTTGATGACAGTCATCCGCAAGTGGATATTGCGAAAAGGCAAATGCGAGAAGGTGGCGGATTGATTTCATTTGAAATCCAAGGTGGTAAAAAAGAAGCGCAAGCCTTCATAAATGCACTGTCACTTATCAAAATTGCAGTTAGTTTAGGCGATGCTGAAACTTTAATTCAACACCCGGCAACAATGACACATGCAGTAGTACCTCCTGAAAGCAGACAAGCAATGGGCATTAGCGATTCGTTGCTGCGTATATCGGTTGGACTTGAGCATACGGACGACTTGATAAACGATTTGAACAAAGCATTTGAGCAAGTAAAACCTAAACTTCAAGAAATTTAAAAAATACCCGAAACTCAGTAAATGAGTTTCGGGTATTTTCTTCTATTATAAATGCTTCATTAACACGTTAACGAATATTTCTAAGCCTTGTTGATCTTCTTTTGTGAAGCGATCTAGTTCAGGGCTATCGATGTCTAAAACGCCGATGACTTGATCTTCTTTCATTAAAGGAATAACGATTTCAGAACGCGAAGCTGCGTCACAGGCGATATGTCCAGGGAACGCCTGCACATCTTCAACTAACATGGTTTTTTTGTCAGCAACGGCTGTACCGCAAACGCCTTTTCCAACTGGAATTCGAACGCAAGCTGGAAGACCTTGGAAAGGACCGAGAACAAGCTCTCCTTCTTCCATTAAGTAAAACCCAACCCAGTTGATGCGCTCAAGAAATTGATTGAGTAAAGCAGAGGCGTTGCTCAAGTTGGCGATGCTGTTTTTCTCACCATCTAACAAAGCATCTAATTGCTTTGTTAGCATAGTGTATTGTTCGATACTGCTGCCGCTATAATTTGTTTGTGAAAACATAAAGAATTCCCTCATTTCAATTAGTGGTAGATTATATTGTGAATTAAATCTCGTTAACTTAAGTAAGTATAAATTTTCTCGTAGTGCTTATGCAAGCCATTGACACTGTGAGCGTCTGACCCAAAGACTAACGGTATGCCAAGTGTTTTAGCAAATTCAATATAAGAGAGCGGGGGGTATGCTTCCAAACAATCTGGTTTCGAGTAGCCTGCACCGTTCACATCTAGTTCAAATCCTGTTTTTTTCATAAGCTGAAGAATGCGTCGAATTTGCTTGTCATCATCAATTTTTTTACCATGGGCATTTTGGAATTTGTGAATCAGCGTAGGATGTCCAATTCGATTTGGTTTGAATTGGCCAAGATCTGCATTTATCGACTTTTCAAGTGTGTCATAGTAAAGCTGGTAAGCAGCTTCTACAGATCCACAAGCTGCTGCGAGCTCTGCAAATACTTCTTTACTGAAATCAGCACAAAAATACTGGTCGTTTACTTGCAGAAAATGAACCGATAAAATGGCATCGTCTAGAACAGGTCCAATATCATTTAAAAAGCGAGCTGTTTCTTTTTCAAAGCCTTGAATGTAATCAACTTCCAAACCTAAACGAATGCGAATGTCTTTTTCATATACGTGCTTAAGATGGGTAATTTCATCTATGTAGGCAGTTAGCTGATTTACACGCATGCCGCTGTCTTGTTCGGGTGTTGGATCGGTAAAATTGACCGGAAGCGGTGCATGTTCTGTAAATGATATATCCGTAAACCCGGACTTTATCGCTTTTTCAATATACAATTCGGTTGAGTCTTTTGTCCCGTGTGGACAAAAACGGGTATGAATGTGACCATCTCGTTTCATAAAGGCATCCTCTTTTCTACTTATTAAAAAATATAATCGCTTTTCTTCTAATTTGGCAAACAAAAGAGTAGAATACATGTTAAAATAGAAGAATCATGAATACATTTACGTATAACTGGTAATGTGATTTTGGAACAGGGGGCTATGTGACTTATGATGGAGTATATCATCATTGCGGTCATCATTCTATTAGCGGTAACAATCATTGGTTTTATGTTTCGCAAAAAACATTTAGCTGAAATTGAACGCTTGGAACAGTTAAAACTGCAAATACAAAATAAACCAATTCTTGAAGAACTAACTAAAGTGAAACAATTAAACATGAACGGCCAGACGGAAGAAATGTTCGAACGCTGGCGCAACGTATGGACTGAAATTATGGATGTACATATTCCGAAAATCGATGCTTCTTTATATGACGCTGAAGAAGCAATCAATCGCTTTAGATTTAACAAAGCGTCAAAACTAGAGCAAGAAACAGAAATGAAAATCGATAGTGTCGACCAGCAGATGAATAGCATTTTGGTCGAGTTGGAAGAATTGATTGGTAGCGAAGAGAAAAATCGTAGCGAAATCGATCTTCTACAAGAAAAATACCGCCGTGCACGTAAAAATTTATTGGCGCACCAACAATCTTACGGAGCTGCAGGCGAGCCACTTGAGAGAAAACTTGAATCATTTATTCCGCTATTTGACGAATACGAAAAATTAACAGCTGAAGGCAATTACTTAAAAGCTCGTGAAATTGTTATTGGATTGTCTGCGGAAGGCGAAGAAGCATTTTTACTAGTAGATGATATTCCATCTCTATTGGCTGATATTCAAACGAAAATTCCTTCTTATATCGCTGAATTGCGTCAAGGTAAGAGTGAAATGGAAGAAAACTCTTACTACCTTGGACATTTAGAGTTAACCCTTCAACTCGATGAAATCGAAGAAGAGTTGGAAGTGTTGAAAGAAAACATTGCCAATTTAGAAATGACACAAACAAAAATTGCTGTTGAGAAAATAAAAGACCGCATTGATTCGTTTTATGAAATGTTGGAAAAAGAAGTTGAAGCGAAAATGTATGTGGACGAACATCGTGTGGATACAGAACGTCATTTAGAAGTTGTGGCGCGCGACACAAAAGAAATGGAAGAGGAAAGCCGATACGTGCAGCATAGCTACAAAATTAGCGAAAGCGAAGCGGCTATTCCAAAATCGTGTATGGATAAAATGGAGCAATTGGCTAAACGTTTTGAATTGCTAATGACTCGTTTAGAAGAAGATCAATCAGCGTACTCAAGTCTTCAAGAAGAACTAGTTCACATTCGCGAAGATCTATCGATTGTCGATTCGACTCAAATAGACTTTATGACTTCGTTAAAGAGCTTGCGTATTGAAGAAAACAAGGCTCGTGAAAAAGTAGCGCTTTTAAAACGCAAATTACAAGAAACCGATCGATTGTTACACAAAGCCAATATTCCTGGAATTCCGGAAGACATGGATGTGCGACTAGAAGAAGCTGAAGAACATCTTTTTGTGACGATGCAAACTTTACGTGAAGTTCCATTGAACATTAAGCTTGTGCATAGTTACTTAGAACAGGCTGAACAAAGTATTGAAGATGGTCATGCGAAAGCAGTTGAAATGGTTGAAAATGTCTTATTGATTGAGCGCATTATTCAATATGGAAACCGTTACCGCAAATCCAATCTTCAATTGGATGCGAAACTCGAAGAAGCAGAAGAATCATTCAGACAGCTTCGCTATACAAAAGCATTAGAAGAAGCTGCAACTGCAGTGGAAAATTTTGAACCAGGTTCGATGAAACGAATTGAAGTATTGGTCAAAGAAGATGCCTGGAACATTTAAACAAAACAAAATGTAAAGCCACCAGCTACTCTTGCTGGTGGTTTTCTTTTCGGAGGTGGAAAGATGATTTACTTGGATAATAGTGCCACGACTAAGCCAAGAAAAGAAGTGCTTGATACGTTTGTGAAAGTGAACGAGCAATTTTATGCCAATCCAGCTTCCCTACATGAACTAGGCAATCAAGCGGAAGATTTGTTAGAAACGGCACGGGGGCAATTAAAAGAGTTGCTGCATATGGAGAAGATTATCTTTACATCTGGCGGTACAGAAGCAAATAACTTAGCGTTAATTGGCACGGCCAGAAACTATCAACACCGTGGAAAGCATATTATAACTGCAGAAACAGAACATCCTTCTGTGTTGAAAAGTGTGACTGCATTAGAAAGCGAAGGATTTGAAATTACGCGCTTACCCGTTGGCAATTTTGGAGAAATCAACATTGACAAGTTGAAAAATTCTTTGCGAAACGATACGATTTTGGTATCACTCATGCATGTGAATAATGAAATTGGAGCGGTTCATCCAATTGCAGAGATTGCACATCTTTTGAAAAAACGGCGAATTTTTTTTCATGTGGATGCTGTACAAAGTATAGGGAAACTCCTATTTGACCCAACTGCAATGCCAAATTTATTGTCTATATCAGGACATAAAATACATGGCTTAAAGGGCACTGGGATATTAGCGTATACTGGAGTAGATATGCAAGCTATTCAGTATGGTGGCGGGCAAGAATCCGGAATGCGAAGCGGTACCGTTTCTGTGCCAAATGCAGTAGCTTTAGCAAAAGCCTTGAGATTGGCTGAGCCAAATCCTCTGTATCCCCAGTGGAATCAAGAATTACGTCAGTTTTTCTCGGAATTTGCGGATGTCAAAATTGTAAGTCCAGAAAATGGGGCGTCGCATATTTTGTCAGTAGCGATAAAAGGATTGAAAGGCGAAATTTTAGTATCCGGTTTACAAAAAGAATCGGTAATCGTCTCTACTTCAAGTGCATGCTCATCAAAAAATAGCCAAGCAAGTCCGGTGATTCGAGCGATCGGCTTGCCGCGTGAGTTTAAGGACGGTGTGATTCGAATCAGCTTTGGCGAATTTACAACAGAACAAGATATTCACGCGCTAAAAAAAGCGTTTCAGCGGGTATACCGCATGATTAAAGGAGTTTAAACAGTTATGAAAACCAATCAAATTCTTGTACGATATGGAGAACTATCAACTAAAGGGAAGAATCGTAGCTCATTTATCGGAAGACTGCGTGACAATGTCAGACAAACATTTTCTGACTTAGAACAAATTCACATAAAGGCTGAACGTGATCGCATGTTTATTACTTCAGACGACGAACAAGAACTAGCGCAAGTAATTGAGCGTTTGCCGTATGTATTTGGCATTCAATCGTTTAGTCCAGTAACAGCCTGTGAATTAAACATCGAAGCGATGAAAAAAACGGCAGAAGCAGTGATTGCTAAAATCGGAGATACCGAAAAAAGTTTTAAAGTATCGGTAAAACGACCATTTAAAGAATTTCCTTATGAAAAACCAGAAATTATGAAAGAACTAAGCTCGCATGTATTAAGAGCTTTTCCGGATTTGAAAGTACAAATGAAAGACCCTGAAATTGATTTGAAAGTAGAAGTTCGCAAAGAAGCTGTTTATATGATGGCGGAAGTGATTCAAGGAGCAGGTGGCTTGCCAGTAGGAGCGGGTGGTAAAGCGTTACTCATGCTATCGGGCGGGTTAGACAGTCCAGTTGCAGGATATCATATGTTAAAGCGGGGCGTTCGTTTAGACTTAATCCATTTTTTCAGTCCGCCGTTTACAAATGACCGCGCTAAAGAAAAGGTTTTTGATTTAGCTGAGCGATTGTCGCAATTTGGTTCTTCTGTCAAGCTGCATGTTATTCCTTTTACGAAACTTCAACAAGAAGTGCATAAGCAAGTGCCAGATAATATCACGATGACTTCTACGCGCCGTATGATGATGCGTGTAGCAGATTTAGTTTTAGCTGAGACCAATTGCCGAGCAATTGTCACGGGAGAAAGCTTAGGACAAGTTGCAAGTCAGACTTTAGAAAGTATGCAAGCAATCAATGCAGTGACGCACACGCCGGTATTGCGTCCCCTTATTGCGATGGACAAACTTGAAATCATTGATATTGCACAACAAATAGAGACTTACGATATTTCGATACGTCCGTTTGAAGATTGCTGTACTATTTTCACCCCGGCAAATCCGAAGACAAAGCCAAAACTTGAAAAAGTTGAGTACTACGAAAACTTTGTGTCTTTTGATGAGTTAATCGAAGAAGCTGTAGCCGAGCGTGAAATTATCAAATTCCCACGCCCTAAAGTTAACCAATTTGAAGATTTGTTATAAATATGAAGCCTCCTTAAAGGGGGCTTTTTATATTGCATAAAATAGAAGGCGTGATAAAAAACAAGATTAAAGAGAAAAAATGTTTCGGTATAATTTATCTTTCTAGTAGTCTAATTATATGAAATTATATGAATACTTAAAATTCTATTGTATAATAATAATGAGTTAACCATTACATCCAGAGCGGGAGGAATTAGGTTGAATAGACAAGATTTGTTAGCACCAGAATCGTATAATTTGGTTGAAGAAATTGAGCGATACGCGACAGGAGAAGACAAGCTTGCGATTCTTTGGGAAAACGATAAAGGTGAAAAACACCAACTTACATATGATGAATTGATCAAACGAGCGAATCGTGCAGCGAACAGCTTTGAAAAAGCAGGTTTAGTTAAAGGGGATGTTGTGCTCGTTATGGTACCTCGCCTTATTGAAGCGTATGTGGCCTACTTAGGCGCATTAAAAGCGGGCTTAGCCGTTATTCCGAGTTCTGAGATGTTGCGTGCGAAAGACATTGCATACCGGTTAAATCATAGTGATGCAAAAGCAGTTATTGCATATGAACCATTTATGGATCAATTTGAAGGTGTCAAAGAAATGGATGATGTGGTGAAGTTTGTTATCGGTCATTCAGATCAATCGTGGATTTCGCTGTTAGATGAAATGGAAATTGCTTCTGAAGAATATAATGCAGCCCCAACGAAAAAAGACGATATGGCGTTTTTGTCCTATACATCAGGCACTACTGGAAATCCGAAAGGCGCAGTTCATAGTCACGGCTGGGCATATGCACATCTTCGTACGTCAGCAGAGCATTGGCTTGGAGCGAAAAAAGGCGATGTTGTATGGGCAACTGCAAGTCCGGGTTGGCAAAAATGGATTTGGAGTCCGTTTTTAGCAACATTGGGCAGTGGAGCTACCGGTTTTGTGTACAACGGAAAATTTGACCCTGCAGTATATTTAGAGCTTTTGGAGACACGTAAGATTAATGTTCTTTGTTGTACACCAACAGAATACCGATTAATGGCCAAGCAAAAAGATTTAGCGAAATATGACTTGTCAGCGTTACATAGCGCAGTATCAGCAGGTGAACCACTAAATGCTGAAGTGATTAATGTGTTTAAAGAACATTTTTCGCTGGAAGTAAGAGATGGTTATGGCCAAACAGAGAATACCTTACTGGTTGGAGTTATGAAAGGCATGAAGTCTCGCCTAGGTTCTATGGGCAAACCGACACCGGGTAACCGTGTCGAAATTATTGGTGATTCGGGAGTTCCTTGTGCTGTTGGCGAAGTGGGAGATATTGCAGTTCATGTAGAAACGCCTGCGTTGTTTAAAGAGTATTTTAAAGATCCTGAACGCACGAGCATGCAGTTTCGCGGAGATTATTATGTCACTGGCGATAAAGCATCTAAAGATGAGGATGGTTATTTCTGGTTTGAAGGTCGCGGAGACGACATCATCATTTCTTCTGGCTACACAATCGGGCCGTTTGAAGTCGAAGATGCATTAGTCAAGCACCCAGCAGTTCAGGAATGTGCAGTAATCGGTGCACCAGATGAAGTACGTGGCACTATCGTTAAAGCTTTTGTCGTTTTAGTAGAAGGCCAAATTGCATCAGACGACTTAGTAAAAGAACTGCAAAATCATGTAAAAAAACTAACGGCACCGTATAAGTATCCGCGTGCCATTGATTTCCGAACAGAATTGCCCAAAACAGCATCAGGAAAAATTCGACGCGTAGAATTGCGACAACAAGAAAGTGTGAAAAATTAAGTACAGCCGGAAAAAGAAACGCTTCTCATTTAGTAGAGAGGTGTTTCAACTACCGGCTGTTTTTCTATGGCTGAATATTAATGCAGCTGCATTTACTTTCTGCTTGTTAGCAGCCTATAATGAGACTGTTATTTCGAAATACAAAATATTATAAGAATGGTGCGCGATGTCGAATGATAGATTCTAAAAAAGGTGTTTTGGTCATTATTTTAACTTATACATTATGGGGGTTCATGCCGATCTTTTGGAAGCAACTCGCACATGTTCCTGCAGATGAAGTGTTAGCAGCCAGAATTATTTGGTCTTTTGTATTAACTCTTGGGTTTATTGTGTTAATTAATGGTGGTCGTCAATTATGGCTAGACTTAAAAAGTTTATGGGCATCTAAGAAGAAATTTTTCTTATTAATGTTAGCGTCCTTTTTAATCTCCGCCAATTGGTTTTTTTATGTATATGCCGTTTCGCATGACCGGATTGTTGAAACGAGCCTTGGTTATTATATCAATCCATTGATTTCGATGTTATTAGGTGCCATCTTTTTAAAAGAAAAATTATCTCCAGCAGTTAAAGTTGCCTTTTTATTAGCTGCAACAGGTGTTTTGATTTTAACATTTTCTTTTGGCTCGTTGCCTTGGTTAGCTCTTGGCATGGCGTTTAGCTTTGCTTTTTATGGATTGATTAAAAAAACAATTCGACTCGATGCTCTTCGAGGACTAGCCATTGAGACTTTATTTGTTTTCCCATTTGCAATCGCTTATTATGTTTATTTGTTTTCTATTAATCGAGTCTCGTTTTTACAATTGGGAGTGCCAACAGATAGCTTATTGTTAGCTAGTGGATTGATTACAGCATTTCCGTTATTGTTGTTTGCCATCGGAGCTCCATTAATCCCGATGTATATGATTGGCTTTCTTCAATACATTGCTCCATCATTGATGCTTTTAATTGGCGTATTTATATATGGAGAATCGTTTGATGTAGTCAAAATCATTTCGTTTTCGTTAATATGGAGTGCGTTAATTTTGTTTACGTCCTCAAAATTTTTAGAAGCTAGAGGAATTCGACGGGCAAATCGAAAAGTTTCAGTTTAAGCGTTTTTGATGAAACATTATTGAATGGTTCACGTATAGTAAGTAGTAGAAACTATGGAGGGAATGGTAAAAATGAATACGAAACGTTGGATTGCTTTAGTCGTAGCTGCCGCCGTATTGGGAATTTCGCTGGTTATCAACTCAGCCTTCGCATTTCTTCAAGGTGGATTTAGTGAAAGCGTAGAAGAACTAATAGGGACTACGCAAACAGGGTTGTCGGAAACAGTAGTGGAAGATGGCGATTTTAATAGTCGCGTAGCTGTTTTAAATGTAGACGGTGTTATTCAAGACACAGGTGATGCAGCTTCGTTTTTCGGAACAACTGGCTATAATCACTCGTTCTTTATGGAACAATTAGAGAATATTAAAGAAGATGGATCGGTTAAAGCAGTTGTACTTGCTGTAAATTCTCCGGGAGGCGGCGTTGTAGAGTCTGCTGAGATTTACGACAAAATCACAGAAATCCAAGAAGAAACCGGAATACCATTTTATGTGTCGATGGGAGCAATTGCAGCTTCTGGTGGCTATTATATTGCAGCACCGGCAGAAAAGATTTTCGTGAATGAAGAAACATTAACAGGTTCGATTGGTGTGATTATGCAAAGCGTCAATTATGGGGAACTCGCAGAACGTTACGGTGTGGATTTCGTAACGATCAAGTCGGGTCCTTATAAAGATATCATGAGTCCTACGCGTGATATGACCGAAGATGAACGTGCATTGCTTCAAGAAATGCTCGATGATTCATACGAATCTTTTGTAGATGTTATTGAAGAAGGTCGCGGTATGACAGAAGAAGAAGTAAAAGCTGTAGCAGATGGTCGCATTATGAATGGCCGTCAAGCTGTAGAAGCGAATTTAGCAGATGGTTTTGGTTATGAAGAAGACGTCATTGAACAAATAAAAACAGATTTTGATTTAGGCAACGCACAAGTATTCCAATATGGAAACGACCAAGGCTGGGGGTCGTTACTCTCGATGAAAGTTAATTCTTTCTTTGGGAACGATCTAGAGACGCAAATGATTTCAAAATTACTTACTGAATTCAGTTCTCCGCGTATGATGTATTTATACGGTGACAAATAAGGAGGGACCATCATGACAGATCATGAAATAGAGAAATCAGCAGAACTGCAAGGTGAAAAGGAACTTCCAAAAACACCGAGTTATGAAGAAGTTCTTTTTTACGAACGGAAACCAGCTGGATTTTGGGTGCGCTTCTGGGCTTATTTAATCGATTTGCTGGTTGTTGCGGCTCTTACTTCTATTTTAGTTAAACCAGTATTTGCCTTATCCGGATTGGAAACCACGAATATGCCTTGGTACGGACCCTATGCTATTGTGTCGGCTGTGATTTTCTATGGTTATTTTGTTGTAATGACAAAGTTTTTTAGCCAAACAGTGGGCAAGATGATTATGGGCATTCGTGTTGTGTCGTTGAAATCGGATAAACTTTCGATTATGACGCTTTTGTTCCGTGAATGGATTGGTCGTTTTATTTCGGTGACAATTTTGCCGCTTTATTGGATTGTTGGCTTTACACCATTAAAACAAGGAGTCCACGATTATATTGCGGATACAACAGTCGTTCATGAAGATTCATTTAGAAAAAACAAAATGGTCCAGAAGAAAAAGTTAGAGGGGTCTGAGTTGCAAGAGACCGGAACGTTTTAGTATGATGAAGATATTATGAAAAGGGAGGCGTATTGATTGGCACAAATCACATTCAAGAATAACCCGGTTACTTTACCTAACACAGAAGTAAAAGTAGGGGATCAAGCTCCTGAATTTACGGTTTTATCAAATGGTTTAGAACCAGTATCATTAAAAGATACATCTGGAAAAGTTCGTTTAGTGAGTGTAGTTCCATCACTAGACACGGGCGTATGCTCAGACCAAACAAAACGTTTCAGTGAAGAAGCTACTTCTTTAGGAGACAATGTTGAAGTCTTAACAATCTCAGCTGATTTACCATTTGCGCAAAAACGTTGGACAGAAATTAACAAAGTAGATGCTATCACAACTTTGTCAGATCATCGTGATTTGTCATTCGGAGAAGCTTACGGGTTAACGATGCAAGAGCTTCGCTTGTTGGCTCGTTCGGTTTTTGTACTTGATGAAAATGATAAGGTTACATACGTAGAGTATGTTTCTGAAGGAACCGATCATCCCGATTATGAAAAAGCGCTAAATGCAGTTAAAGAATTAACAAAATAATACAAGAAACCCACTCGAGAGAGTGGGTTTCCTTATTGAGGACGGCGAATAGATGAATTCAGCAATGGAAAAAACCTTTAATTTTATTGATAATCACACAACAAAAATCCAGCAAGAACAAGACAATGCTTATTTAGAGAGCTTATTGACCACTACTGAAAAATGGTTAGATGGCTTGATCAAGCCAGAAGAAGGTGCGAGCAAAGAAGATATTCGCAAAGCACTACAATTAGCGGTTTTAAAGGGCATGAAAGAACATATTCAACCCCATCACCAAATGACGCCTGATGCTCTTGGTTTGTTAGTTGGGTATTTAGTTGAGTTGTTTGTGAAAAAAGAACAAGCAGTTATTTTAGATCCGGCTGTTGGAACAGGGAATTTGCTGTTAACTGTCATGAATTACTTAGACGGACGTATGACCGGAGCGGGTGTCGAACTGGATGACCTTCTTGTGCGTCTTGCATCAAATGCTGGTAATTTAGTTGAACAACCCATTACATTTTACTTGCAAGATGCATTGCAACCGTTATTGATTGACCCTGTAGATGTGGTTGTCTCAGATTTACCGGTAGGTTATTACCCAGATGAAGAAACATCGGCTATGTACGAATTAAAAGCAGAAAAAGGCATGTCCTATGCGCATCATTTGTTTATCGAGCAATCGCTAAAACATACTGCCGATGGGGGTTATTTGTTTTTCATCGTGCCAAAAGCTTTGTTTGAATCTGAACATGCAAGTCAATTACATAGCTTTTTGAAAAAACATGCGCATATTCAGTCGGTTATGGAATTACCGGAAAGCTTATTTAAAAACTCAGCACATGCTAAAGGAATTTTGGTGCTACAGAAAAAACAAGAAGGTGTTAAAGCACCGAAAGAAGTTTTGTTAGCGCGCGTTCCGAATATGTCAAAACCGGAATCGATGTCTAAATTCTTTTCACAAGTGACAAGCTGGTTTAAAGAAAATAAAGAATAGTTCAAGCAAAATATGCTATACTGAATCTATCAAAAGCCATATGTACCATTTTGGATGAAAAGAGGGATGCGCAATGACTGAGTCAAACGAAGCGCCGAAAAAAGTTAGTCTTCAAGAAGCTATCAAACGTCAACTAGAAGCAAAGAAAAACCAAGCTGCAGATAAACAAAGTGGCGGGAATGCTTCACTTTCAACTAAAAAAATGAAGAGCCAACAATCGAAAAAAGTAAGCAATAATCGTCGTAAAATGGGTACATGATCATTTTTAGGTGAATGAAAAGACAAGGAGTATTCACTTCTTGTCTTTTTTCAATACTAATCATATTTCTTCCTAAAAAGTATTGACTTGTCTGAGAGACGTGATAAAGTTATTTCATTATACTTTTTAAAATCATATATAAAAGTATAATGATTTGAAATGTTTCGGACTAAGCAATAAAAACATAGTTTATAAATAAGTCGATCGATAATTTAGTAGGCAATTTGTGTGCAGCAATAAGAGACTGAATGGTAGCTGGAAATTCAGGCAGCAAATTGGATGAAATACGTTATCAGTTTTGATCGGTTCGAAATCAAGTGGATGTTTTGGTGAGTCAGAACATCAAATTGGGTGGTAACGCGGAGAAAACCTTCGTCCCTTTATTGGGATGAGAGGTTTTTTCTTTTTTTTTAGAAAAGGAGAGATTAGCATGTACAATATTAAGTCAGTCATCGCGCCAAAATTCTCAGAAGCCTTAGTACTTACCATTACTATATTTCTGCTGATTAGCGTTAGTATTATTAAGTTTGGATCGGTTCCTCATATTCCAATCTTAGTATCAATTTTATTACTGTTTGGTTATGGATTAGTAAAAGGTGTATCTTACCAAAAACTTGAAAAAGGTTTAGTAGAAGGTGCTGGTGCAGGCATGAGTGCTGTATTTCTCTTTTTCTTTATCGGAATGTTGATTAGTAGTTGGATGATAAGCGGGACTATTCCTACATTAATCTTTACCGGATTCATGTTAATTTCAATGACATTTTTCTACGCAATTGTTTTTATCGTGACATCGTTAATTGGATTATCGATTGGTAGTTCATTGACAACAGTCGCCACGATTGGTGTTGCTTTTATCGGAATGGCAACAGCGATGGACTTGTCGTTAGCTATTACGGCAGGCGCTATTGTCTCTGGGGCATTTTTCGGTGATAAAATGTCACCATTATCGGATACGACAAATTTATCTTCTGCAATTGTTGGTGTAGATTTGTTTGAGCATATTCGTAACATGAGTTGGACTACGGTACCCGCTTTTGTGTTAACGCTCTTCTTTTTCGCTTTGCTTTCTCCAGAAGCTACAGGAGGAACTGTGCAAGATGTTATGCAATTTCAAGAAGGACTGCTGGCAACGGGAATGATTCACTGGTATACGGTATTTCCGTTAATTGTTCTCATTGTCTTAACTTTTATGAAAATCCCGGCTTTGATGACATTAGCACTTAGTTCGATTTCAGCTATCGGGGTTTCATTTATCCACCAAATTTCTACAGCTTCAGAGATTTTTAACGTTTTGTTTGGAGGATATGTATCAACGACAGGCATAGTAGAAATCGATAGTTTATTGTCCCGTGGGGGAATGGACAGCATGATGTTTACAGTTGCTTTAGTGTTATTAGCACTCAGTATGGGTGGGTTGCTGTTTACGTTAGGAATTGTTCAGTGTCTTTTAGCTAAAATTGAAAGTTTGTTGAAAAAAGTCTCTTCTGTTATTGCAGCCTCGGCTTTGACTGCGATCGGCATCAATATTTTGATCGGCGAACAATACTTATCTATATTGTTAACAGGTCAAGCATTTAAAGAACCGTACGACAAAGTAGGACTTGCTGGTAAAAATTTAAGTCGAGTGATGGAAGATGCGGGAACAGTGGTTAATCCGCTTGTACCTTGGAGTGTGTGTGGAATCTTCATCACCGGCGTTATCGGTGTGCCCACACTTGAGTACTTGCCGTTTGCTTTCTTTTGTTTGCTTTCTCCGGTATTGACCGTGTTATTTGGATTTACAGGAAAAACACTAACTTTTAAATAAGAAAAAAATAAGAAAACCGGTGATGCTACATATTACCGGTTTTTCTTTATTTAAAGGGATAAAAGATTTAAAGGTCGAATAGTACTATAAAGTGCGTTTTGTTACCAAGCCGCGGAAATTAGTCGAAGGGGTGGAGAAAATGTATAAAAAAATTTTAGTCGCCGTAGATGGTTCCGAAAATTCGAAGCGAGCAGGCAAACACGCTGCAAAGTTAGCCACGTTGAGTAAAGACACAGAAGTAACCGTTGTGTATGTTTCTGATTTTAATGAAGACAGTCAAGAAAAAGTACATGATGGTGGCCAACTTGAATTTGAGTTATCCCGTAAGAAAAAAGTCCAATCAATTAGAGAACAATTGGAATTAAATGAAACGTTTTATAAAATCGAAGTAATGCATGGTCGTCCAGCACCAGTCATTATTGAAATGGCAAACGATGGTGGGTTTGATCTAGTCGTTATTGGAAGCCGGGGATTAAATCCCGTTTCAAAAATATTACTTGGTGGTGTTAGTCAAAAAGTTGTTAACCACGCAAATTGTCCGGTATTGGTTGTTAAATAGTCTACTTGGAATTCTGGTATAATGGATAAAAAGAATGGTCTTATGGTTCATTGATTTACAGATTGGCCGAGTGGAGGAGAACATGGAAACATTACCAAACTGTCCTAAATGTAATTCGGAATACACTTATGAAGACGGGAATATGTTAGTGTGTCCTGAATGTGCGCACGAATGGAGCTTAGTTGCTGAGGCAGAACAAGTGGAAAAAGCAAAAGTTGTGAAAGATGCAAATGGCTCCATTTTAAAAGATGGCGATGCAGTTACGGTTATTAAAGATTTGAAAGTTAAAGGTAGCTCATCAACATTGAAAATGGGTACAAAAGTAAAAAGCATTCGATTAGTTGAAGGCGATCATAATATCGACTGCAAAATTGATGGCTTTGGACCAATGAAACTAAAATCAGAATTTGTGAAAAAAGCATAAGATAAAAAGACCTCGCTCAATTTTTAAGCGAGGTCTTTTTATTAGTCAACATAAACCCGTAATTACACTCCGCGTTTATTGCCCCATACTAAAGTGTGCAATTGTGGCAACACTTTTGCATCGTTCATGATGGGGGATTGTATGTGATAATCGATTAATTGTTCATAGCGCTCGAGTAAGTTTGACACGAGTTTCGCATCATCTGTTGTAACCGTATCGTCATTTCCAGTTTGTAAAAAGAACGGAACATTTGGATAGCGTTGGTGAAGGGTTTCAGCATAAGCAAAATCGTCTTGATCAAAAATTACAACTTTTAAACTGACGTTAGCTGTTTGCAATTTCTCCAAGTACAAATCTAGCTTCGTAAAATCGGTCTTCATGCCAGAACTAGGTGGTTTTGGAGACAAGGTGATGTCGTCGATTGCCGTCATCCACTCTTGCCAAATTGAAGCCTGTGTTTCGACTGCCACTTTCCACCCTTGTTGATGACAAAGTTCGACTAGTTCGCCAATTCCTTTATGAAGAGCAGGGTTGCCTCCTGAAATTGTCACATGCGAAAAATTCTTGCCACCTATGTGGATTAACTCTTGGATAATATCAGCAGGTTGTTTCGAAACGCTAGTCCCAGTGCCGTCCCAAGTAAATTTGGAATCACACCAAGAGCACGAATAATCGCAGCCTGCTGTGCGAACAAACATCGTTTTTTGGCCCATCACCATGCCTTCACCTTGAACAGTTGGACCGAATATTTCCATTACCGGAATTTTCATGATAAATCCTCCTGACGTGGACGATAAACAACGTAACTTGTTGGGGTCTCACGTACAATAACTTGCAGACAGTTTGGTCGATTGATTGTTGCTTGGAGCATTGTTTGAATCGACTGCCATACTTGCTGAGCAAGAAGTTCAGTTGTTGGGAATTTATTTGTAAATTCAGGATGGTCATTTAACACACTATGGTCGTATTTTTTATGGATCAATTCTTTCAATAATTTAAAATCGATAAGAAAACCAATGGAATCGAGCTCGTTACCGCCAATTGTAATATTGAGGTGATAAGTATGCCCGTGCATCACTTTACATTTTCCAGCCTCTTCACTTGGTATAAAATGTGCTGCGGAAAAATGCATGTCTTTATTGAGCTCAAATTGATAGTTGTGAGAAACAGTTGGGTAAAATTGCTGCATCATGTCATTGCACCTGCCGATTTTTTCGCTTGGTAGCGTGCGAGACCCTCATTGCGTAATTGGCAAGCTGGACATTCACCACAGCCAGTGCTCGGAATGCCGTTGTAACATGTTAATGTTTTTTCTTGAACAAAATCAAGCGCTCCAAGTGTATCGGAAAGTTCCCATACATCTGCTTTGTCGAGCCACATCAAAGGGGTGTGAATGATAAATTGTTTATCCATTGCCAAATTTAATGTGACGTTCAATGACCGAATAAACGTATCTCGACAATCAGGATAGCCACTAAAATCTGTTTGACTAACACCTGTGATTAAATGCCGCGAACCGATAGCATCTGCAAAAACAGCTGCAAAAGATAAAAACAAGAGGTTTCGACCAGGCACAAACGTAGATGGAAGTTCGCCTTCTTCAGCTGTTACGTCAATGTCATCTCGAGTTAATGCATTGGCGGACAACTGATTGATCAACGTCATGTCCAATACTTTAAAAAGGACACCAAGTTCATCAGCGATTTTTCGAGCACATTCAATTTCAGCAGAATGGCGTTGGCCATAATCAAAAGTTACTGTTGCAACTTCTTTAAAGTTTTTGATCGCCCAAAATAGGCAAGTGGTACTGTCTTGGCCGCCACTAAAAACGACGACTGCTTTTTCGTTCTTCATCTGATACACTCCTTAGTTTTTTAGAGAGGGAGTTTGCGAACCTCTTTAATGAACAGGATTAATAATAACATATCTACCTATAAAAAGAAGACTGCAAATATCATCTCTATGGAGGTATACAATTTCTTGAAAGAGGGTATATTTATATAACAACGAAAGGGGAGGTCCGAGATGAAAGCAATTGTTATTAATAACTATGGCGGTAGAGAGCAATTAGTTGAGCGAGAAATTGAAAAGCCAGCTATTACGGATGACCAAGTGCTTGTTGAAGTGTATGCTACTTCGGTCAATCAAATTGATTGGAAATTACGTAAAGGTTATTTAAAAGATATGCTACCTTGGGAATTTCCAATTATTTTAGGTTGGGATATGGCTGGGGTAGTGGCTGAAGTTGGAGCAAACGTTAAGCACTTTAAAGTAGGACACCGTGTTTTTGCAAGACCTGCGACAACACGCCAAGGGACCTATGCGGAATTTGTACCAGTAGAAGCGAACTTACTTGCACATATGCCTGAAAGTATGTCATTTGAAGAAGGTGCAGCCATTCCCTTAGCTGGATTAACTGCTTATCAATGTATCGTTGGTTTTGCGAACGTGAAAAAAGGGGAAAAAGTCTTAATTCACGCAGGAGCTGGTGGAGTAGGGACTATGGCTATTCAAATAGCTAATAGTATTGGAGCGTATGTAGCTACGACTGCGAGTGATATCAATGACGAATTGGTTAAATCTTTAGGAGCAAATCGTGTGATCAACTATAGTGAAGAAGATTTTAGTGAATTGCTGGAGAATTTTGATGCCGTTTTAGATACGATGGGCGGGGAAGTTTTAGAGAAAAGTTTCAAAGTACTGAAAAAAGGCGGCAAGCTAATTTCCATTGCAGGAGAACCATCACGTGAACAAGCCGAAGAACATGGAGTACATGCGACGAGTTATTGGCTAGAGCCAAATGGTGCGCAATTGCATCAACTGGCCAACCTTTTTATATCTGGCGAATTAAAACCAACAATTGGTCATGTTTTTGATTTCTCAGAGCAAGGGGTAAGAGATGCTCATGAATTGAGCGAAACTCATCATGCTCGCGGAAAAATTATTATTAAAATAAAATCATAAAATAAAAAAATCCTTTCAAACTAGCGAAAGGATTTTTTTTAGTTTAGAAGTTTTCAGGTTTTCCAGCTTTATCAGCTGAATAATATTCGGTTGGGGCATCGTCTTGCGCTTCTTCTGTCCGGACGACTAATACGTCGCATTTTGCAGAACGAACAATGTGTTCAGATACACTACCAATCAAAAAGCGTTCAACCGCATTTAATCCAGTCGCCCCACAAATAATTAAATCAGCTTCAACTTTTTGAGCTAAATCTCTCGAAATCATTGATTTTGGAGAACCATAATCGACGACAATGTTTACTTTTTCAACTCCACCGGCTAGAGCTTCTTTTTTATACTCTTCCAATAAATCTTCAGCGAACTTTTGTGCCCGATCAGCGATGGATCGATCATAAGCTTCGATTGCAGCAAAAGAGCGTGTATCGATTACGTTGACTAAGTTTAATGTGGCGTTGTTTCGTTCGGCAATACCTACTGATTTTTTAAATGCCCACTCTGCTTCTTTAGAACCGTCTACCGCTACAAGAATTTGACTGTATTTTAAAGTCATCCTACATTCCTCCTTCATCTGTCTATAGGTACTCATTCGCTATAAAAAGAAGAGTTCCTGCTTAATTGAAGTTAATTTGCTGAATTTTTTGTCTATTTAATGAAATATTATTTATATCGTATAAAAGCGGCATCGGAATTTTTCCGAAGCCGCTTTTATGATTAGTTTTTTATAATTTGAAGTTCTTTTGGATATTTTGTTAATACTTCATAGCCGTCAGCTGTTACAGCTACGTCGTCTTCAATGCGAACACCAACTTTACCAGGTACGTAAATGCCTGGCTCTAGTGTGAAGACCATACCTTTTTCTATTTTCATTGTGTTTTCTCCGTGAATTGAAGGGAACTCATGAACATCAATTCCAAGACCATGACCAAGACGGTGAGTGAAATAGTCTCCATACCCCGCATCTGCGATCACTTTACGTGAAATTTGATCAAGTTCAGCTGCCGTAACGCCTGGTTTGACCGCTTCAAGAGCAGCCATTTCAGAACGATAAACAACGTCATAAACTTCTTTTTGCTCTTCATTCGGTTCACCAAGTGCTAATGTACGGGTAATATCTGAGCAATAGCCTTTGTGAACCACACCAAGATCAAACAAAACTAAATCACCTTGTTTAAGCTTGTATTCACCAGTTTTACCATGCGGCGAAGCTGCGCGATCACCAGTTAATACAGTAGTATCAAATGACATATGCGTAACGCCACGTTTTTTTAATGCTAATTCGATTTCAGTCATGACTTCAATCTCAGTAATCCCTTCTTTAATCGTTCGAGCCGCTACTTCAATTGCGTAGTCAGCCAATGCAGCAGCTTCTCTCAATATTTGTAGTTCTGCATCATCTTTTATGACGCGCATGGCATTTAGTTGCTCATCCAATTGTGTGATTGAAAGAGAGCCAAAAAATGACAAGAGTGATTCGTAGCGCTCAACAGTCATATGCGCTTTTTCGACAGCCATTGTTTTTAAGTCAACTCCACGTGCAAGAACCGTTTGATACAAAATCTCCATTGAATTTTGCGTATCTTCGTGGCCAACCACTTCACCAGCCCAGCCTGCATTTTTCGCGTCTGGAATTTCCATTTTCGGACAAATTAGAAACGGTTCAGCTTCAGCAAACACCATTACGCCTAATAAACGTTCATGTGGATTGCTTTTGAAACCACTGACGTAAAAAACATTATAAGGGTCTGTAATAAATGCTGCGTCAATCGATTGTTCCTGTAAATAATTTTGTAATTGTGTAATCTTGTTCATATGTATATTCCTCCTCTTCATGTGTAGCATATCAAAAATCAGGGTATAATACAGCTACGAAAGTTAGGATTAGTTTATTCAAAACTTGGAGGGATAATATGAACGTTTCATATCATGGTCATTCAGTCGTTAAAATTAAAACTGGGAAATTTACAATCTTAATTGATCCATTTATTAGTGGAAACAAACTTACGGACTTGAAGGTAGCAGACGAAAAACCAGATGCTATTTTATTAACACATGCGCATAACGATCATGTCGGGGACACAGTAGAATTGGCAAAAAACAATAATGCACAAGTGATAGCGCCGGTTGAACTAGCTAATTATTTAAGCAGTCAAGGCGTAGATGCTGTCGGTATGAATTTGGGCGGTGCGCATAATTTTGACTTTGGAGTGGTAAAGTTTACAAAAGCTTTCCACAGCTCTTCTTTTACAACGGATGAAGGAGAAGTTGTTTATGGTGGTATGCCTGCTGGAATTTTGTTCAAAGCAGAAGGCAAAACTATCTATCATGCGGGCGATACAGAAGTGTTTGGCGACATGAAAATGTTGGGTGAACGAAATGATATTGATGTAGCATTTCTCCCAATTGGTGATTATTTCACGATGGGACCAGAAGACGCAGCCTATGCCGTCGAATTATTAAAACCGAAAATGGTTGTGCCCATTCATTACAATACATTTCCACCTATTGAGCAAGATCCTGAGCATTTCAAATCATTAGTAAAAGATGTTCAAGTAAACATTTTACAACCGGGAGAAAATGTGGATTTAGAATCTATTTCTACGAACCGCTAATAAAATTGGGTTGTTTAGATGATTGATTTTGTACAAGATAGAACCACGAAAAGCTCCGGCTTCTCGTGGTTCTTCTTGTGTTCTATTATGCCTGTCGAGACGAAACGGTTCTCTCAACTTTTCTTTATGTCTAGTTTCGAGGACCAGTCTCTCGGGACATAAGTCACCCCAGCTGTGTGGCAAAGAACGCCACTTCGCCGGTGCGTCTTCTGCCTGTCGAGAACTAAACGGCCCTCTCAACTTTTCGTAAGTTATGCTACACTAGAGGATATAGGAACGTAGAAAGAATGGGTGAAATCATGGCGACTAAACATGAACAAATATTAGCGTATATTGAGACTTTAGCCGTAGGTGAGAAAATTTCAGTGCGGCGCATTGCAAAAGATTTGCAAGTAAGCGAAGGAACAGCTTACCGAGCGATTAAAGAAGCAGAAACAAAGCGATTGGTATCGACGATAGAACGTGTTGGGACCATTCGAATTGAACGCAAAAAGAAAGAAAATATTGAGCGACTTACATATGCTGAAATTGTTAATATTGTCGATGGACAAGTGCTAGGCGGTAGAGCAGGATTGCACAAATCATTGAACAAATTCGTAATTGGTGCAATGCAGTTAGAAGACATGATGCGATATACAGAAGCAGGTAATTTACTGATTGTCGGTAACCGGTATAAAGCACATGAATATGCACTTCGTGCCGGCGCAGCCGTACTTGTAACTGGAGGTTTTGAAGCTGCCGATCAAGTGAAAAAATTAGCGGATGAATTTGAACTACCTGTTATCTCAACGAGCTATGATACGTTTACAGTAGCAACTATGATCAACCGTGCGATTTACGATCAATTGATTAAAAAAGAAATTTTATTAATTGAAGATATATTAATCCCGTTAGAAGGCACCGCACATTTACATCATAAAGAGACCATCAGTCGATACCATGAGCTAAATGAAGAAACAACTCATGGTGGGTTTCCAGTAGTTGATCATACGAACAAGCTAGTTGGGATTATTACGTCACGTGACGTCATTGGTCATTCTGCTACAGAATTAGTGGAAAAAGTAATGACTAAAGATCCGTTAACTGTTTCCATGCAAACAAGTGTGGCAGCTGCAGGACACCGAATGATTTGGGAAGGCATTGATTTAATGCCGGTCGCAGATGATTACGGCAAGTTAAAAGGGGTTATCAGTCGACAAGATGTATTAAAAGCGATTCAAACCGCTCAACGTCAACCTCAGCAAGGCGAAACCATTGATGACATCATCAAGAGTCAACTTCATCAACAAATAAGTGATAAATTGATTTTGGAGTTTCGTGTGACACCTCAAATGACCAATGCCTATGGTTCAATTTCTCACGCTGCATATACGATGATTTTGACAGAAGCCGCGTCGGCGATTCTGAAAACAAAAAATCGGAAAGACAGTGTACTTGAAAACGCATCTATTTACTTTTTAAAACCAGTTCAGTTAGATGCGCTCGTCTTGGTCCGACCTCAAATTTTGGACATTAGTCGAAAGTCAGCCAAAGTGGATGTTGAAGTAGCGTTAGAAAACGAAATTGTTGGAAAAGCGATGTTGACATTCCAATTATTAGACCGTTAATACAATGTAACTAATGAAAAAAGCAGCAGACACACTCAGTAATTGAGTGTGTCTGCTGCTTGGAAATCTAAAAAGTTTTATGGGTTTAAATCTGCTTCTTCTTCAAGAAATGCATGGTAATGTTTTGATGCTTTGTAATTGTAATAAACTAAAGCCAATCCTAATACGATGAAAATGCTTGAAATGATATACGTGAGTGTTGACTGAAAAACAAATAGCTGATTGATGCCGAAAAAGGTAACAAAACTACCTAAGGCCATTGAAGCGCGCGCAGCATACCATTTCTTGCGAATAGGTAAAACGGTACGTGTACGAAATTGTTTTGTTTTGTTATAAAAATAAATGACAAATGATACAATAATTAAAATTACAAAAATTAACATAAGGACCTCCTGAATTCCGAAACTCATACCTCATTGTACTGAGAATTGAGTGAAATTGCGAATGGATTTCCTTATAAATGGAGGAACTTAAACATGTACAGTCAAATCATCGACACAATTAAGCAATATGATACCATCATTATTCATCGTCATGTTCGACCAGATCCAGATGCATATGGATCTCAGCTTGGTTTAAAATATTTATTAGAGCAAAACTATCCAGACAAGCGTATTTTAGCTGCAGGGACGCATGAATACACAATGGATTTTCTGGATTTTCCAGATGTTGTTGAAGATCGAGAGTTTGAAGGGGCTTTAATCATCGTAACTGACACTGCGAATACGGACCGTGTAGATGACCAACGTTATAAAACGGGTGCCAAGCTGATTAAAATTGACCATCACCCAAATGACGATGCCTATGGCGACATTGTTCACGTCGACACGACAGCTAGCTCTGCTTCTGAAATCATTTACGAACTTTATGAATATGGCCACAAACATGAAAATTGGACGATGAATGCAAAAGCTGCGCGCTTGTTATACGCAGGGATTATTGGGGACACGGGCCGATTTTTATTTCCGAGCACAACTCAAAAAACTTTTGCTGTTGCAGGAGAGTTGATCAAGTATGATTTTGATCGCAATGCGTTACATAATGGCATGTACGAGATGGATCGGAAATTATTGCATTTACAAGGTTATATGTACCAAAACTTTAAAATGGACGAAAACGGTGCAGCGCACGTAAAAATCACAAAAGACATTTTAAAAGAATTTAATGTTACGGCTTCGGACACGTCTTTATTAGTGGGCTCACTTGGCAACGTAAAAGGAATGAAAGCTTGGGTTATCTTTATTGAAGAAGAAAAAGAAATTCGTGTGCGTTTGCGCTCAAAAGGACCGGTCATTAACACATTAGCGAAAGAATTTGGTGGCGGCGGACATCCAATGGCTTCTGGTGCCACTGCGTATTCATGGGAAGAAGCTGATCGCGTAATCGAACGCCTGGCAGAAATTTGTGCAGCCGCAAACTAAGGAGGAGAGTCTAGTGTCAATGGTTTATCCGCATATAAGCACATCTGCTGATTTGCTGAAGAGCACGGTGCGCCTTGACGAACTTTTCCCGTTTTTAAAGGAGCAAGGAACGACTTCAGCTGCAATCGTCAATACAAAATTATATGGCATGCTCCCATTTTGGGAAGCGTGTCGCCGTGCCGGCATCCATGGGGTTGTCGGCCTTTCGGCTTTTATCGAATATGAAGAACAACATTATCCGGTCGTGTTATATGCCCAGTCCAACAACGGCTATGACAATTTGCTGAAAATCTCGAGCGCATTATCTACTCGCGACAAAAAAGCGATTCCTGAACAATGGTTAAAGGCGTATAAAGAAGGATTAATTTGTGTGATTCCGAACAAAGCTGAATGGCTCATGACCGATCGGAGTTTAGCGATTGGCTATATTAAAAGTTTATTTGGCCAATCAGCGTTTGGGAGCATTGAACGTCCAGGTGGGGTAGTCTCTGCATACGAATCAGACTTTATTGAGCTGTGTGCCCAACTCGAACTACCCATTATGGCCACCCATGAAGTTCATTATTTACATCAACAAGATGCCTTTGCTTATGAAGTAGCCTCCGCAATTGGTCAAGGTCTAAAAATGAATGATCCAGCAAGACAAACGCCAGAACATACGAACGCTTACGTACCAAACCAACAAGAATTTTTGACTTGGTTTGCAGACCGAAACGAATGGGTGCAACAAACTGCAGATATGTTAAAAAGCTGTCGAGTGACTATCCCAATGAACCAACAATTGTTGCCAGTTTATCCGTTATCAGAACAAGTCGATAAAGCAACTTACATTGCACAATTATGCAAGACAGGGCTTGAAGAGCGAGTACCAAGATTTCCGGAAAACTATCAAGAGCGGTTAAATTACGAGTTATCGATTATCGCAAAAATGGGCTTTATCGATTATTTTTTAATTGTTGCGGATTTTATGAAATACGCCAAGGATCAAGACATTATGACAGGTCCTGGTCGTGGATCGTCAGCGAGCTCACTCGTTGCTTATTCATTAAAAATTACAGATGTCGACCCAATTAAACATGGTTTGTTGTTTGAACGGTTTTTAAATCCAGAACGGGTGACGCTTCCAGATATCGATATTGATTTTGCTGATCATAGACGTCATGAAGTTGTGGACTATGTAGCCAAAAAATACGGAGCTGTTCGAACTGCGCAAATTATTACCTTTGGTACATTGTCTGCAAAAGCAGTAGCTCGAGATACTGCCCGCGTATTTGGTTTTGAAGCAGAAGAGCTTGAAGCTATTTCAAAACTGATATCAAATCGTCCCGGAACAACTTTGCGTTCGGCCTTAAAAGAATCTTCAAAGTTTAATGACTGGATTATTGAGCGAGAAGAGCGTAAATCTTGGTTTAAAACTGCGTTAAAATTGGAAGGTCTTCCGAGACATGCCTCTACCCACGCTGCAGGTGTAATTTTAAGTCCCACCCCACTGGTCAATCATGTACCGATTGAAAAAGGGCACGAAGGCATTTATTTGACGCAATGGCCAATGCAAGAACTCGAAGCAATTGGCTTATTAAAGATGGATTTTCTGGGACTTCGTAATTTAACCATTTTAGAACAAATTCGCAACTTGGTTTATTGGGACACAAAACAAAGAATCAACTACAGTGGCATTCCTTCAGATGATGAAAAAACCTTTAAATTATTGGCATCAGGAGATACAACGGGTGTCTTTCAGCTTGAATCTGATGGCATGCGCCAGGCGCTTCAGCAGATCCAACCGACAGCTTTTGGCGATATTGTTGCAGTAAATGCGTTATACCGTCCAGGTCCGATGGAGTTTATCCCGTTGTATGCTCGGCGAAAACATGGTCAAGAAATAGTGAAATATGTTCATCCGATTTTAGAACCAATTTTAAGTGAAACTTACGGTGTTATCGTTTATCAAGAACAAATTATGCATATTGCGTCGAAAATGGCTGGATTTTCTCTTGGTGAAGCTGACTTATTACGCCGTGCAGTCAGCAAGAAAAAACGAGAGATTTTAGATGAAGAACGCGAGCATTTTGTGCTAGGGGCAAAAGCAAAAGGTTTTACTGAAGCGGAAGCAGCGGAAGTATATGATTTAATCGTTCGTTTTGCCGATTATGGTTTTCCAAAAAGTCATGCGGTAGCCTACAGCATGATTTCCTATCAATTGAGTTATATGAAAACCCATTATCCGGTTTATTTTTATACCAGTTTATTGTCCAATAGTGCTGGCAATGCCGAAAAAACAAAACAGTTGTTGCAGGAAATCAAAGAAAAGAAAATTCCGTTACTTCCTCCGTCTGTCCAAAAAAGTCGCCATACCTTTTCGGTAGAAGACGGTCAAATCCGATTTGGTTTAAATGCCGTTAAGGGCGTACCAGGTTCAACTATTAAAGCGTTGCTTGCCGCTCGCGAAGAAGCTCCGTTTAGTAGCTTATTTAATATCGCTGAACGAATCTCAGCTTTGCATTTTAACAGAAAATCGTTTGAACCACTTATTAAAGCAGGGGCTCTTGACGATTTCGGACAAGACCGTGGCGTGGTTTTAGCATCACTAGATAGCGCTATTAAACACGCAGAGCTTGTAAAACCAAACGATGAACCTGGCTTGTTTGATGAGATGGGCGCGAGTTTTATGAAACCCAAATACACGAAAGCTTCAGAGATGCCCGAAAGTTTGAAGCTTGAATTTGAAAAAGAAGTGCTCGGCTTTTATTTGTCTAAACATCCGATTGAACGAGAAAAAGAAAATCGACAAAAGTCGTATGATGCGCTTAAATCATTAAAGTCGAAGCGTGACCGGGAACCGGTGAAAGTATTGGGTGTCATAGAAGAGATTAAACGGATTCGTACTAAAAAAGGAGACGCTATGGCATTTTTAACATTAATGGATGAAACGGGTCCTGCTTCTGTTACGTTGTTTCCAGTAGAATACGCGAAATTCAACTTGCTTTTAGAACCTCATGCCACTCTTGAAATTCAAGGATTAGTTGAAAACAGAAATCACAAAACGGCGATTATTTGCAAAAACATAGAAACCTGACTGCTTTTCGAAAAGAAAAGCAGTTTTTTCTTTACGTGGGATTGTTTTTTTTGTATTGTAGAGAATATGAGTGGTCAGACCACTTTCAAAAAAATGGGAACTGAGGAACCTTCATGAATCAATCTAAACGATATTTAGATATAGTACGGGACATTCGTGATATGATCCGGCAAGAAAAAATCAAACCGGGGGACCGTATTCCATCTGAAAGGGAATTGGCTGAAAAGATGCAAGTAGGTCGCTCTACTTTACGCGAAGCGCTCCGCAGTCTTGAATTATTAGGATTGATCGAAACGCGCCGAGGTGAAGGAACCTTTTTGTCTGATCATAGAAACCATAAATTGGTTGAAGTCTTATCTACGTTTATCTTGCAGGACAATCGTTCACATGAAGATGTGTGGGAAACCCGGTTGCTTCATGAAATTGCAGCTATTCAAGCGATATGCAAAAGTGAGACGGAAAGCCAAATGAAAGTTTGGGACAGCTTTCGCTTACGTTTAAAAGACGAAAGTTTTCAACGCGAAGATTTTGTTCGAGAATTGATGGTCCTATCTGGGAATCGATTGTCTTTAAAAATCTGGTTTTTATTAACACAATATAGCGGGAATCCATACGCTGGAACCGTTTCTTCTAAGGAAATTGACTTCATGAATAACACCTTATTGGCAATTGAGCAACAAGATGCGGATACAGCCATTCAAGAGTTTCAGGCTTGGAGTGAATGGTTAAAAAAGGAGAGAATAAGCAATGGCAATAATACGTGATATTTTTAAACGCAATAAAGATAGCAAGGAAGCAACCATGCCTTCAAAATCTGCAAAAGATGTCCCAGAAGGATTGATGACAAAGTGTCCTTCTTGTAAAGAAATTACGTTAACAAAAGATTTAGAGAAAAATAAAAAAGTTTGTCCGAAATGCGATCATCACTTTAAAATGACGGCTTATGAACGCATAAATACATTATTGGATGCTGGAAGTTTTGAGTCGATGGACGATCATTTGAAATCGGAAAATCCACTTGGCTTTCCAGGGTATTCGGAAAAAGTTCAAGCAGATAGTGAGAAAACTGGCTTGAACGAAGCTGTATTGACTGGTGCTGGTAAATTACAAGGTCAGGATATTGTGCTCGCTGTGATGGATTCACATTTCCGAATGGGTTCTATGGGATCTGTAGTAGGCGAAAAAATCACTCGCGCAATCGAAGCTGCAACAGACCGCAAATTGCCATTTATCATTTTCACAGCAAGTGGCGGAGCTCGTATGCAAGAAGGCGTATTGTCGTTAATGCAAATGGCGAAAACAAGTGTCGCATTAAAACGTCACAGCAATGAAGGGTTATTATTTGTTTCTGTTTTAACGCATCCGACGACGGGCGGCGTGTCTGCAAGTTTTGCTTCAGTTGGCGATATTAATATTGCGGAACCAAAGGCCTTAATCGGTTTTGCGGGGCGTCGTGTTATTGAGCAAACCGTACGCGAAAAACTACCTGAAGATTTTCAAACAGCTGAGTTTTTATTGGCACATGGGCAATTAGATGCGGTCGTTCACCGTGATTCGATGCAACAAACCTTGGCGACCATTGTGCGCCTTCACACGAAAGGAGCAATCGCAAATGGTTAAGAAAAACGGAAAAAAAACCTTAGCATTTGAAGAGCCGCTTATTCAGTTGCGAGCGAAAATTTCAGAGCTAAAAGAATATACGACAACAGCCGACGTGGACTTGAGTTCGGAAATAAAATCTTTAGAAGATCGATTCTCGAAACTAGAAGAAGAGATTTATGAAAATATGAAGCCTTGGGATCGCGTACAAGTGGCTCGACACCCAGAACGTCCAACAACTTTGGACTACATACCCATGATCTTTGATGATTTTATTGAATTACACGGAGATCGTCTATACGGAGACGATGAAGCAATCGTTAGTGGTATTGCGTCTTTTAACGGTCAGCCGGTTACAATTATCGGACATCAGCGCGGCAAAGATACAAAAGAAAACGTTCGACGGAATTTTGGTATGCCTCATCCTGAAGGATACCGGAAGGCGTTGCGTTTAATGAAACAAGCTGAAAAATTCAAGCGTCCAATTATTTGTTTGATCGATACAAAAGGTGCATATCCAGGGAAAGCAGCAGAAGAGCGTGGTCAAAGTGAAGCCATTGCACGCAACTTGGTTGAAATGGCTGGACTTGAAGTACCTGTTCTATCTATTGTGATTGGTGAAGGTGGAAGTGGAGGAGCATTAGCATTAGGTGTTGGCAATCAAATTTTAATGCTAGAAAACTCCACGTTCTCAGTAATTTCTCCAGAAGGAGCTGCTTCAATTCTCTGGAAAGATTCCGCTCTTGCTCAAACTGCAGCGGAAGCGATGAAAATTACGGCACCCGATTTGTTAGAAATGAACATTATTGAACATATGATACCGGAAGTACGCGGGGGAGCTCACCACGATCCGCAAAAACAAGCAGCTATTATGTCAGAAGCCATTAGACGCTCATTAGAAGAATTGAATGGTTTGTCGGCCGAAGAATTGATCGAACAGCGCTACAAAAAATTCAAATCAATTGGTGTCTTTAGCGAATGATAGAAAACCGCCTCGGCGGTTTTTTTGATTAGATAAGTTATTATGACGTTAACAATATCTTAAAGAGAATATAAAAAAGATCTAAAATCTTAACATGCAAGAAGCGATTCAAGACTGACAGCAAGGCTCTGGCATGGTAAGGTTAGGAGAGTAAATGGACTGCAGGAGGATAATGATTATGAAAAAAATTGGAGTATTAACAAGTGGAGGAGACTCACCGGGGATGAACGCAGCTGTCCGTGCGGTTGTTCGTAAAGCAATTTATCACGGTGTTGAAGTTGCAGGCGTATATTCAGGTTACCAAGGTTTAATCGAAGGCAATATTAAAAACTTAGAAGCCGGTGATGTGGGCGATATCATTCAACGTGGGGGAACTAAATTGTACTCAGCACGTTGTGAAGAGTTTCGTACGGAAGCTGGTCAACTAAAAGCGATTGAACAAATGAAAAAAGAAGGCCTTGAAGGACTAGTAGTTATTGGTGGAGATGGTTCATATCGAGGAGCAATGGCTTTGACTAAAAGAGGATTTCCTTGTGTTGGAGTTCCAGGAACAATCGATAACGACATTCCAGGAACAGACTACACGATCGGATTTGATACAGCTTTAAATACGGTTATTGAAGCAATCGATAAAATTCGGGACACAGCAACAAGTCACGAACGGACATTTATTGTAGAAGTAATGGGACGCGATGCAGGAGACTTGGCATTATGGGCAGGTCTTGCCGGGGGAGCAGAAACAATTCTGATTCCGGAAGAAAGCTATGACATTGATGACATGATTGATCGTTTACAAAAAGGACGTAAACGCGGCAAGCGCCACAGTATTATTATCGTAGCAGAAGGCGTAATGGGTGGTAACGAACTAAAAGCGCGCATTAAAGAAAAAGCAGATATCGAAACACGCGTTTCCGTACTTGGCCATATTCAACGCGGCGGTTCTCCGACAGCACGAGATCGTGTGTTAGGAAGTTTGTTTGGTGCGCGTGCAGTGGAAGTTCTTCTGGAAGGTGTCGGGGGACGAGCTATTGGCATGAAGAATCACCAGGTGGTAGACTATGATATGACAGAAGCATTTACTGCAGAGCATAATGCTGATATGAGTTTATATACATTGTCCAAAGAGTTAGCAATTTAAAACAACATAAATGGAGTGAGTTTATTGAGAAAAACAAAAATAGTTTGTACCATTGGCCCGGCAAGTGAATCACCTGAAATGCTGGAACGATTAATTGAAGCAGGTATGAACGTAGCCCGCTTGAACTTTTCGCATGGTAATCATGAAGAACATGCTATACGCATCCAGCGGATTCGTGAAGCTGCTGACAAAGCAGATAAAATTGTTGGGATTTTGTTAGACACAAAAGGTCCGGAAATCCGTACTCATCAAATGGAGAACGATTCCATCGAACTCGAAACAGGTCAAAAGATCGAAGTTTCAATGACAGAAGTACTTGGTACTGCTGAGCGTTTTTCAATTACTTACGAACAATTGATTGAAGATGTTCATGTTGGTTCAATCATTTTATTAGATGATGGTTTGATTGAATTACGTGTTGAAAGCTTAGATACTGAAAATGGAATCATCCATACGATTGTTGAAAATGCTGGAACATTGAAAAGCAAAAAAGGCGTAAACGTTCCAGGTGTATCGGTTCAATTGCCAGGAATTACAGAAAAAGATGCACAAGACATTTTGTTCGGTATCGAGCAAAACGTTGATTTTATTGCTGCTTCATTTGTGAGAAGAAGTTCAGATGTAATGGAAATTCGTGGGTTGCTTGAGAAAAATGATGGCTCACATATTCAAATCATTCCAAAAATCGAAAACCGTGAAGGTGTCGATAATATTGATGAAATCATCATGGTTTCTGATGGGTTAATGGTTGCTCGTGGCGATTTAGGTGTAGAAATTCCTGCAGAAGAAGTGCCATTGGTTCAAAAATCTTTAATCGATAAATGCAATAGTGCAGGTAAACCGGTTATTACAGCAACACAAATGCTAGATTCTATGCAACGTAACCCGCGTCCAACGCGCGCTGAGGCAAGTGATGTTGCCAATGCAATTTTTGATGGTACAGATGCAATTATGCTTTCTGGTGAGACGGCAGCAGGGATTTATCCAGTTGAATCTGTTGAAACGATGGACCGTATCGCAGCAACAACTGAAGCTGCATTAAATTATAAGCAAATTGTTTCAAACAGAAGAAAAGAAAAAGAATCGAATATGACCGAAGCTATTGGTCAAGCTGTTGCCTACACTGCTTTAAACTTAAAAGTACAAGCGATTATTGCACCAACTGAGAGCGGCACAACAGCTAAAATGATTTCTAAATATCGTCCAGGAGCACCAATTATTGCCGTAACGTCTTCAGATCGTCCAGCTCGTAAATTATCGTTAGTCTGGGGAGTTCAGCCAATTATTGGTCCATCAGTAGAATCTACAGATGAATTGTTAGAAACAGCTGTGGATGAGAGCTTGAAACACGGTTATGTAAAACATGGCGATCTTGTTGTGATTACTGCAGGTGTTCCGGTAGGACATGCAGGAACAACGAACTTGATGAAGGTTCATGTAATTGGCGATATCTTGGCAAAAGGTCAAGGAATTGGCAAAACAGTCGCGTTCGCTGAAACTGTCGTTGTTCGCAATGCAGAAGAAGCATTAGCGGTAGACACAGAAGGCAAAATCATTGTTACTATTGGAACAGATCGTGACATGATGCCGGCGATCAACAAATGCGCAGGTATTATTACTGAAGAAGGTGGCTTAACGAGCCATGCAGCAGTTGTGGGCTTGAGTCTTGGAATCCCAGTAATTGTTGGTGTTAAAGAAGCCACTTCACTTATCAAGAATAATTATGATATAACAATGGATTCAGAATCAGGCATAGTTTATCACGGCCATGCGAGCGTTCTGTAATTCATAATAAGGAGGCAGGTCAGCATGATGAAATGGATTTTCCTAGCCTTGATTATTGTACCGTCTCTTGAATTAGCTTTGCTAATTTGGGCAGGAAGCAAGCTTGGATTAGTTGCGACGATGGCAATTATCGTGGCAACTGGTTTGCTGGGTGCTTTTCTTGCCAAAAAACAAGGAATTAAAGCAATAAAAGATATACAAGCAGGAATGAATAGTTTTCAAGCTCCTGGGGATCAATTGTTGAATGCGGCATTTATTTTAGTTGGAGGTGTCCTATTGTTAACGCCTGGGTTTATCTCAGATGCCATAGGATTCACGATGCTTTTTAGTCCAACTCAAAAAATATATAAACCGTTTATTTATCGAATGATTCATAAAAAAATGAAAAACACTCGAGTTATCGTTGGATAACTCCGAGTGTTTCCCTCATTTTTTTTAGTTATTTTAAATTCTATAAGCGTTTTCATTCACAAACTGTACAAAGTTGATTATAATAGCTTAGTAAGGTTAAAATAGAAGTTCATAAAAGCAGATGAGCCATCATTCTGCATTTTTTTTTGGAATGATGAACTATATTGAAGAAGGAGCGATTTAAATGACATCGTCAAAAGGTTTAGAAGGTGTAGTAGCAACACAATCCGCGATCAGTTCGATCATTGATGACACACTTACATATGTCGGCTATGATATCGATGATTTAGCCGTAAATGCCAGCTTTGAAGAAGTAATTTACCTGTTATGGCACCAGCGCTTGCCAAAAGCAGCTGAATTGGCGGAACTCAAGCAACAATTGGCGGACAACATGGCCGTTCCACAAGCTGTGCTGGATCACTTTAAAACATACGACATTCAAAACGTGCACCCAATGGCGGCACTTCGTACAGCTGTTTCAATGCTTGGCTTGTTCGATGAAGAAGCGGAAGTAATGGAACCAGAAGCAAATTACCGCAAAGCGGTGAAAATCCAAGCAAAAATTTCAACACTCGTAACGGCTTTTGGACGCATTCGCAGCGGCAAAGAACCGGTAGCACCGAAAACAGATTTAAGCTTTGCAGCTAACTTCTTGTACATGTTATCTGGAGAATTGCCAGAAGCAATCGAAGAAGAAGCGTTCAACAAAGCGCTTGTGCTCCATGCAGATCACGAATTAAACGCTTCAACGTTTACTGCGCGCGTTGCTGTCGCGACGTTGTCGGATGTCTACTCAGGTGTTACTGCAGCGATTGGTGCATTAAAAGGACCCCTTCACGGTGGTGCAAACGAACAAGTGATGAAGATGTTAACGGAAATCGGTTCAGTCGAAAACGTTGACAACGTCATCCACGAAAAATTAGCCAACAAAGAAAAAATCATGGGCTTTGGTCACCGCGTATACCGCAATGGCGACCCACGCGCGAAACATTTGCGTGAAATGTCTCAGAAATTGACGAAAATCCGTGGCGAAGAAAAATGGTACGACATGTCTGTAAAAATTAACGACATCGTGACAGGCGAGAAAAACCTGCCACCAAACGTCGATTTCTATTCAGCATCTGTTTACCACAGCCTGAACATTGACCATGATTTGTTTACACCGATTTTCGCGGTTTCGCGTACATCGGGCTGGTTAGCGCATATTTTGGAGCAATACTCAAACAACCGTTTGATCCGCCCACGTGCGGAATACATCGGACCGGGTATGCAAACTTACGTGCCAGTTGAAGAAAGATAAGAAATTTTCATCTATTTGTACGATAAAAAAATACAACTTATAGGGCTTGCACTCCGTGCAGCCCTATGACTTTGACTACAGGAGGAAATTTAACATGACTAACGGCGAAAAAATTTCAGTAGAAAACGGTGTTTTGAACGTACCTAACAATGCAGTAATTCCATACATTATTGGTGATGGAACTGGACCGGATATTTGGAACGCAGCATCACGCGTTTTAGAAGAAGCAGTAACAAAAGCTTATAACGGCGAAAAATCGATTGTTTGGAAAGAAGTTTTAGCAGGACAAAAAGCATTCGACGAAACTGGCGAATGGCTTCCTGAAGAAACTCTTGAAGTAATCCGTGAATACTTGATCGCAATCAAAGGTCCTTTAACAACACCAATCGGTGGCGGTATTCGTTCATTGAACGTAGCTTTACGTCAAGAATTAGACTTGTACACTTGCTTACGTCCAGTTCGCTACTTTGAAGGTGTACCTTCACCAGTTAAGCGCCCTGAAGATACTGATATGGTTATTTTCCGTGAAAACACTGAAGATATCTACGCAGGTATTGAGTACGCTAACGGTTCAGATGAAGTGAAAAAATTGATCGCCTTCTTACAAGACGAAATGGGCGTTAAAAACATCCGTTTCCCTGAATCTTCAGGTATTGGTATCAAACCAATTTCAGAAGAAGGAACAAAACGTTTAGTTCGTGCTGCAATCAACTATGCAATTACTGAAGGCCGCGAATCATTAACACTTGTTCATAAAGGGAACATCATGAAGTTCACTGAAGGAGCTTTCAAAAACTGGGGCTATGAAGTGGCTGAACAAGAATTCGGCGATAAAGTATTTACATGGAACGAATATGATGCAATTAAAGACGAAAAAGGTACAGACGCTGCGAACAAAGCACAAGAAGAAGCTCTTGCTTCAGGTAAGATTCTTGTTAAAGATTCAATCGCTGATATCTTCTTACAACAAATTCTTACACGTCCAAGCGAGTTCGATGTTGTTGCAACAATGAACTTAAACGGAGACTATGTTTCTGATGCTTTAGCTGCTCAAGTAGGCGGAATTGGTATCGCTCCTGGAGCGAACATCAACTACGATACTGGACATGCGATTTTCGAAGCGACTCACGGAACAGCTCCTAAATACGCTGGTCTTGACAAAGTAAACCCGTCATCTGTTATTCTTTCAGGTGTATTAATGCTTGAACATTTAGGATGGGCTGAAGCTGCTAAATTGATCACTAACTCTATGGAGAAAACAATTGCTTCTAAAGTTGTAACTTATGACTTTGCACGTCTAATGGACGGCGCAACAGAAGTGAAATGTTCTGAGTTTGCTGACGAATTAATCAAAAACCTATAAGAGTTAAAGAGAGAGGGGAATTTTCCCCTCTCTTTTTTTTACCTAAAAGCAAGTTAAATTTAATTTTTAAGGGTATAAATACTGAGAACGAAAAATTCGCTTAAGACAGAGTTTTTTATGTAGTGAATAGAGCGATGCAGAAGTTGGTGTCTTCACCGCGTCCCTAAAATCGATCAACTACTAGTTAGAAACTAGAATTCCAAAGCTAATTCTAGAATGTGACCGGGGGATACTGAAATATTCAGGTAAAACTAATAAAGTGAAAATACGTTAAAAGGAGAGATGGTTCATGACATTCAAACGCACGAAAATTTCTGTGATTGGTTCTGGTTTTACTGGGGCGACAGCAGCTTTCTTGCTGGCTCAAAAAGAATTAGGTGATGTCGTGTTAGTGGATATTCCGAATATGGAAGACCCAGCGAAAGGCAAAGCTTTAGATATGGCAGAAGCTGGTCCAGTACTGGGCTTTGATGCCCGCATAAAAGGTACGGCGAATTACGAAGATACAAAAGGCTCAGATTTAGTAATTATTACTGCTGGAATTGCACGTAAGCCAGGTATGAGCCGGGATGATTTGGTTCAAACCAACCAAAAAGTAATGAAGTCTGTAACGGCAGAAATTGTGAAATACTCTCCTGAAACAACAATCATCGTTTTGACAAATCCGGTCGACGCAATGACTTATACCGTATTCAAAGCATCCGGCTTGCCAAAAGAACGTGTAATTGGGCAGTCTGGAGTATTAGACACAGCACGTTTTAGAACTTTTGTGGCCGACGAGCTGGATGTCTCGGTTAAAGATGTTACAGGGTTCGTCCTAGGGGGGCATGGCGATGATATGGTTCCGCTAGTGCGTTATTCTTATGCGGGAGGTGTGCCGTTAGAAGCGTTAATCGCTAAAGATCGTTTAGATGAAATTGTGGCTAGAACGCGTAAAGGTGGTGCTGAAATCGTGAATTTATTAGGAAGTGGTTCGGCTTACTATGCACCAGCCGCTTCGCTTGTAGAAATGGCTGAAGCCATAATAAAAGATCAGCGTCGTATTATGCCTTCTATAGCTTATTTAGAAGGTGAATATGGTATGAATGGTATTTATCTAGGCGTACCAACAATTTTAGGTGCTGGTGGCATTGAAAAAATTATTGAAATCGAGTTGAATAAAGAAGAACAAACCTTGTTAAATCAATCAGCTGAGTCGGTTAAAGCAGTTATGAAAGTATTAACATAAATAAAAAGAAAAGCGGGCAGGAAGTTTTCGTGCCCCCTTTTTATGTGGTTTTCTTCAATTAAGTAGAGAAGCTCTAATTTGCCTACTACCTTAGGCGCTTGCACTTTCATTGGCTAAATTGATACTATAAGGATATCAAGAAAATGGAGGGATGTTGTTTGTTGCTTGGGAAAAAGCGGAAATTAGGTCGACGTGTGGAAGACATCAAAATTGGTGAGAACTTAAAGCTGACTGAAAAAGTTGAAGACAAGGATCTTCTTCTTTATCTTGGTTTAACGAATGATAGTAATCCGTTATATATTCAACATGATTACGCGTCTCAGACAGCTTTTGAAAAGCCTGTCGTACCGAATATTATGTTGACGGGTATTTTAACATCTGCGATCTCAAAATATATACCAGGGCCTGGGTCGTACATTACTAGCCAACAGTTGAATTTTTTGAAACCTGTCTATCATTACGCGACAATCGACTTTACATTGGAAGTTGTCGAAGTGGATATCGTGCACAATAGAGTGAACGTCCAAGTTGAAGGAATCGATGAACAAGGTGAGATTGTAGTGCAAGGACAAATTACTGCTAATCCGCCCCGGACAATTGAATAATTGACGCCTCAAGCAACAAATGATTTCTAACGCGGTTTGAGATGGGGGTTTCAAACTGAGTGTGGAGGATGTAAAATGCTGAAAAAAATATTGATTATCGAAGATGAACATTCAATTGCGACATTACTATCTTATAATTTGGTGCAAGCTGGATTTGAAACAATTATTGCTAATGATGGCAAGCAAGGTTATGAACTGGCACTGAGTGAAAATCCAGCGTTGATTGTGTTGGATTTAATGTTGCCATCTATGGATGGTGTAGAAGTTTGTAAATCGTTGCGTCAACAAAAAGTCAATACACCGATCATTATGCTGACAGCTAAAGGTGATGAATTTGATAAAGTATTGGGACTAGAGCTTGGTGCTGATGATTATATGACAAAACCATTTAGTCCACGAGAAGTTGTGGCTCGCATAAAAGCAGTGTTAAGAAGAGCGAGCAATGTGCCAATTCCACAGCAAGATTCTTCTCAACCTATCTCTCTTGGCAAATTGGATGTCTATCCGGATCGTTTTGAAGTATTCCTAAACAAAGAGCAGTTAGAATTTACGCCAAAAGAATTTGAGTTGCTCGTTTATTTGATGGAAAACAAAAATCGCGTACTAACACGTGACCAGCTACTGAGTGCAGTGTGGAAATACGATTTTGCGGGAGATACGCGTATTGTCGATGTTCATATTAGTCATTTGCGTGAGAAAATAGAAGAAAATAGTCGGAAACCAACGTTTATTAAAACAATTCGAGGACTTGGTTATAAATTTGAGGAACCAAAGGGCGTATGAGTTTTTTACGCCATCGTTTGTTAACCACGTTATTAGTCTGGATAACCATGATGCTAACCGGTTTGTTTATCGTAGTATTGCAGCTACTGCCAATTTACGAAAATGCTGAAAATAAATCCGATATATGGATGCTATTGTTTTTTTCATTTATTGTGGCGCTGGTGTTATCTGCAATTGTGGGTAGCCGAGTTATTGGGGTGGCGATAAAACCAATTGAAAATGCTACAGAAACGGCGATGGAGCTTGCTAAAGGCAATTATGTGGCCCGTGCCTCTGAATCCAATGCCTATAATAGTATTGAATTGAGCCGAACCATCAATGTTTTGGCACGAAATTTGCAAGAAATCACTGCGATTCGTGTCATGGAACAAGAGCGATTAAAAACACTCATTGAGAATATGGGTAGTGCATTGATCATGATAGACAAGCAAGGGACCGTGTCTCTTGTTAATAAGCCTTTTTCAGAAGAATTTGGATTATCATCGGAAGTTGTCCTTGGAAAATTTTATAAAGAAATTCAAGTTCCGATAGAAGTTGAAAATTTCATTGAAAGTGTATTTATGACGGAAACGCATTCGCGCGTGCAAATCGAATTTTTATCAGGGTTCAAAATCAAAAACTTTAATGTGTACGGGGCACCGGTAATTGGAGAACACGAGCGTTGGTTAGGCATCGTTATTGTTTTTCAAGATATTACCGAGCTTAAAAAGTTGGAACAGATACGCAAAGATTTTGTGGCCAATGTGTCTCACGAACTTCGTACGCCCGTAACTTCTATTAAAGGGTTTACTGAAACCTTGTTAGATGGTGCTTATAAAGATACGGAAACTTTATTGTCATTTTTGGAAATTGTTCATACCGAGAGCAATCGATTAGAGATGCTTATTAATGACTTACTTGATTTATCGAAAGTGGAACAAAGTGGTTTTCGAGTAAATGCGCAACCTACGAATATGGAAGCCGTCATTAAACGAGCAAGAGAAATGATCCAACCAAAAATCGCTGAAAAATCCATTCAGTTGAAGTTGGAGATTCAACCGATAACCGTTTTAGGGGATGCCAATCGATTAATCCAGGTAATGATGAATCTGCTGATCAATGCTGTTACATATTCAAGCAATAACACAGAAATTACCATCCGGCTCTTTAGAAAAAACAATCGAGCCGTTATACAAGTAGAAGACCAAGGCATCGGCATCGAGCGCTCTGAGATTGGCCGGTTATTCGAACGTTTTTACCGAGTTGATCGTGCCCGAAGCCGTAATTCAGGCGGCACCGGACTTGGACTATCTATTGTTAAACACTTAATCGAGGCTCATGATGGAAAAGTGGAAGTCGACAGTACAGTCGGAGTAGGCACCACTTTTACAATTTATTTGCCTTTGGCTATTTAATCTAGGAGGAAAGCATGGAAACTAAACACCCATTTTTACCGATTATCGTCGGCACAGATATGAATGCATACAACATGGCCATTTCATTTCACGAAGCATATGGCATTAAGCCGATTTTGGTCGGGAAAGAACCTTTATCATTTACATCATTAAGTACTATTACTGAAACGATTGAATTGCGTTCTGGTTTAGCAGATGATGCTCAATTTGCGAATATTTTAATGGATATTGCAGATAAATACAGAGCACCTGGAAAAACTCTTTTACTCATCGGTACGAACGATCTGTATGTTCGATTAATTATTGAAAACGCAAAAGTTTTGCGTGAGCATTATGTGTTTAATTATATTAACGAAGATTTGATGAATCAGCTGCAAGTTAAAGCTAATTTTTACGAGCTTTGTAAAGTTCATGGCATTGATACACCGACCACCTTCTTTTATGACTGCAATTCAAAAGAACCGTTTGAAGAAGAAATGATGTTCCCTGTGATCATCAAGCCGAGTAATGGCATTGAATATAGCCGAAACAAATTTGAAGGTCAGCAAAAAGTGTATAAAGTGGAAAGTCCGAAAGAGTTGCATGAAGTCATCCAACAAATCAAAGCAGGCGGCTACCGCGATGAGTTAATTATCCAAGATTACATTCCTGGAGACGACACATTTATGTGGGATTCGGTTATTTATGCCAATTCTAAAGGGAAAACGCAATTAGTTACTTTTGCCCAAGTTGTATTGCAAGAACATACGGTAACAGCAATCGGAAACTACACAGCATTGATTACACGTTTTGACAAAGACATGATGGTCAAATTGCAAAATTTCCTTGAAGCGGTTGGCTATCAAGGGTTTGCAAACTTCGATTTGAAATACGATGCGCGGGATAAGAAATTCAAAGTGTTTGAAGTAAACATTCGCCAAGGTCGTTCAAGTTATTACGTTACAGCTCTTGGTCACAACATGGCGGAGTATTTTGTAGATGATTTAATTTATCAAACAGAAAAGCCGGTCACGTATTTGAATGAAGATTTCTTATTCACAGTTGTTCCAAAAGCCGTATTGCGTAACTTTGTTCATAATAAAGCCGTACTCAAAGACATTAAACGTCTTATTAAAAAAGGCCAATATGGCAATCCGCTATTTTATAAGAAAGATAAGCATTTAAAACGTAAACTGTACTTATTAGCGCGTCAGTTTAACTATTATAAGAAGTATAAAAACAATCAGTGGTGATTTTACAGAAGCTTAACACTAGCTTCACACTTGGGTGTTAAAGTTAACTAGAACCCCCATTCAACCGCATGATTTGAAAAGAGTCCCTTCCCCGGGACTCTTTTTCTTATTTTATGAAACTATTTCACTATTATTCCGTATTACAGCTAACAACAAAAAGGGGGACCCATCATGACAACGAAAAAATTGCTGGCAGTGATTGGTTTATCTATTGCAGGAATACTGCTGCTCGTTGCAGTATTTACTTCTTGGTATACCGTAGATGAATCTGAACAAGCGGTCATTATCACGTTTGGTGTAGCGAATGAAACAATTACTGAAGCAGGCTTACATTTTAAGATGCCGTGGCCAATTCAAAAAGCAGAAATTTTATCAAAAGAAACGTATAGTCTGCAATTCGGCTATAACCAAAACGCAGAAGGTGAAATTGTCGCATTCGACAAAGAAACAAAAATGATTACCGGAGACGAGAATATCGTCTTGACGGATCTCGTCGTTCAATGGAAAATTACAGATCCTAAAAAATACTTATTCAACGCAGAAGCGCCGCAAGACATTTTGCACGATGCCACTTCAGCGTCGATTCGTTCGATTATCGGGAACTCATTAATCGATGACGCATTAACGTCTGGTAAAGCTGAAATTGAAGCTGAGACACGGGATTTACTAGCTTCATTAATTGAAAAATACGATATCGGCATTACGGTTTTAGCGGTAAAATTACAAGACGTTGAGCTGCCAAACGAAGAAGTACGCGCAGCGTTTACGAACGTTACAGATGCTCGTGAGACGATGAACACAAAAATTAACGAAGCCAAAAAATACGAAAACCAAAAACGCAACGAAGCGTTAGGTGAAAAAGCAGCCATCAATTCCAGAGCTGAAGGACAGAAAGTGACACGAGTTCAGCAGGCAACGGGAGATGTCGCGTTATTTGATAAACTGTACAAAGAATATGAAAGCAATCCAGAAGTTACAAAACAGCGAATTATTATGGAAACCTTAGAATCCGTCTTACCAAACGCGAAATTGTATATTATGAACGATGAAGGTGGCACGATGAAGTATTTACCACTAGAAGGCTTACAGACAACGATTCCACCAGCTGAGGAAAGCACAGAAGGGAGTGGCAACTAATGGAACCCAACAAACCTTTAGGTGAAGTGAAAAAGTTTAATCCTTACCAACGGCCAAAAAAGACTAGAGAGCCGAGAGATCCAATTGATTTTAAGAAATATTGGAAATTGATTGTTGGTTTAGTTGTTGCATTTGTTCTTTTGCTAATCTTGCTGACAAATGTGTATGTTGTGAAAGAAAGCGAGTACCGGGTGGTTCGTCAATTTGGGGAAGTCGTGAAAATTCAAGATGAGCCAGGCCTTCAAATGAAAATTCCATTTATTCAAAGTGTCACGACATTACCGAAATATCAAATGACCTATGATGTCTCTGAAGCTGAAATCAATACAAAAGATAAAAAACGGATCATTATTGATAATTACGCTGTTTGGCATGTCGTCGACCCACTTGAATTGATTTCAAATGCGGGGACTATTGTTAATGCAGAATCTCGAATGGAAGAATTTATCTATTCGGTTGTTCGAACAGAGCTTGGACAGTTAGATTACGATGAAATTATCAATGATGAAAACTCATCTCGCGGTAGCTTAAACGATGCAGTTACAGCGAAAGTGAACGAGCTGCTCGACAAAGATAAATACGGCATTCAAGTTATGGATGTTCGCATTAAACGAACGGATTTACCAGAGGAAAACGAACAGTCTGTTTATACACGAATGATTTCAGAACGTGAGTCTACAGCTCAAGAATATTTGTCTCAAGGAGACGCGAAAAAACGGGAAATGGAAGCACAAGCAGACCGAGAAGCGCAAGAAGTTATTGCAACTGCACGCAAAGAAGCTGCATTGATTCAAGCGGAAGGCGAATCGCAAGCTGCTAAAATTTACAACGAATCTTTTTCAAAAGACCCAGAGTTTTACGAATTGTACCGTTCGCTAGAATCGTATAAGAAAACGATTGGGGATGACACAGTTATTATTCTGCCGTCAGATTCACCATACGCAGATATCTTGTCTGGTAATTTTAATTAAGGCCGAGGCCGTCATTTCTCTTCTATTTGCCCGCGTGGTAAAATAAAGGGAATGACGGCTTTTTTATGGAAGGGGTAATTTTTGTGGCAAAGAAAATACTTTTATTAGATGGGAATAGTTTGGCGTATCGCGCGTTTTTTGCTTTACCGCTATTAACCAATGAACATGGCATTCATACGAATGCCGTATACGGATTTACCATGATGCTCCAAAAAATACTCGATGAAGAACAACCTACGCATATGATTGTGGCTTTTGATGCGGGAAAAACAACATTCCGTCACAAAACATTTAGCGAATACAAAGGTGGAAGACAAAAAACGCCGCCTGAGTTATCGGAGCAATTTCCTTACCTTCGCAAATTAATCGATGCTTACAGAATCAAACGCTACGAATTGGAAAATTATGAGGCAGATGACATTATCGGTACTTTAAGTTTAGAAGCTGAGCGGAAAGGTGACGAAGTAGTCGTTATTTCCGGCGATAAAGATTTAACTCAATTAGCGTCTCCTACGACGACTGTTTATATTACGCGCAAGGGCATTACCGATATCGAAAAATATACAGTGGAACATATTAAAGAAAAGTATGGCTTAACGCCTCTTCAAATTATTGATATGAAAGGCCTAATGGGCGATGCATCTGATAATATCCCAGGGGTACCAGGTGTTGGAGAGAAAACGGCGTTAAAATTACTAGCGGCACACGGTTCGGTGGAAGGTGTATATGAAGCCATTGAGCAACAAAAAGGCAAGATGAAGGAAAAACTAATCGCCAATGAAGACCTAGCTTATATTAGTAAGCAATTAGCAACCATTGAACGACAAGCACCGATTAATATTCAAATTGATGAATTGAGTTATGCTGGACCAGATCAAGATGAGTTAGTGAAAGTATGGAAAGAACTTGCGTTTAAATCTTTGTTAGAAAAAATGGAGTACACGGCAGAGGAAACAGTAAAAGAAGAATTGAAATTTGAAGTGCTGACAACGCTTGATCCATCTATATTAAAAGATGAAATGGCTGTACATCTTGAATTATACGATGAACATTATCATAGCTGCGATTTACTAGGTGTGTCACTCGCGACTGAAACGGATACGTACGTTATTCCGATGGATGTTGTGGAGCAGTCTGCAGAGTTTCATACTTGGTGTAAAGATTCGACTAAGAAAAAATTCATGTCAGACTCTAAAGCAGCGACGGCCGCATTTTTACGTTTCGGCGTTGAGCTAAGGGGCGTTGATTTCGACTTAATGCTAGGAGCTTATATTGTCAATCCTTCGTTAACTTATACGGATATGGCAAGCATTGTTCAAGAATATGGTCATAATGAGGTGTCGACAAATGAACAAATTTACGGCAAAGGTGCTAAAAAGAAAATTCCAGAAAGCAGCGTTTTACATGAACATATTGCGAGAAAAGCACGCACGATTTGGAAAGTCCGCCCACTCATTATGGAAAAGCTTGAAGAAAACGAGCAATTCGATTTATACGATAAATTAGAATTGCCACTCGCAACAGTTTTAGGGCAAATGGAATCTCTTGGTGTAATGGTAAACCGTGACCAATTAGTCGAGATGGGTAAAGAGTTGTCTCATAAATTAGAGAAAATCGAGTCTGATATTCACGGGCTAGCGGGGCAAGAATTTAATATAAATTCACCAAAACAATTAGGAGTTATTTTATTTGAAAAATTAGGGTTGCCACCTTTAAAGAAAACAAAGACTGGCTATTCGACAGCAGCGGATGTTTTAGAAAAATTAGAAGGTCAACACGAAATTATTTCTCATATTTTAATGTATCGTCAATTAGGTAAACTATTGTCTACTTATATTGAAGGTTTGTTAAAAGAAATTCATGAAGATGGCAAAATTCATACCCGCTTTCAACAAGCGCTCACGACAACTGGGCGATTAAGTTCGATTAACCCAAACTTACAAAACATTCCGGTTCGTCTAGAAGAAGGACGCAAAATCCGTAAAGCTTTTGTACCCTCAGAACCAGGATGGGTCATGGTAGCAGCCGATTATTCTCAAATTGAATTGCGCGTACTTGCTGATATGTCAGAAGATGAACGACTCGTACAAGCCTTTAAAGACGACCGAGACATTCACACGACCACTGCGAGCGATGTTTTCCATGTAGCTGAAGAAGAAGTAACGAGCGATATGCGCCGAGCAGCTAAAGCGGTTAACTTTGGAATTGTTTATGGGATTAGTGATTATGGCTTGTCTCAAAACTTAAATATTCCGCGTAAAGAAGCGGCGGCTTTTATTGAGCGTTATTTTGCTAGCTTCCCAGGCGTGAAAAGTTATATGACGAACATCGTGGCAGATGCAAAACGTGATGGCTTTGTCACAACTTTGATGAATCGTCGCCGGTATTTAGCAGATATCACAAGCTCAAATTTCAACTTGCGTAGCTTTGCAGAACGGACGGCGATGAATACGCCGATTCAAGGCAGTGCAGCGGATATTATTAAAAAAGCCATGATTGATATGGATGCAGCGATAGAACGTGAAGGATTACAAGCACGCATGCTTTTACAAGTTCACGATGAATTGATTTTTGAAGCACCCCCTGAAGAATTAGATCAACTGATGAAATTAGTACCTGAAGTTATGGAAAATGCTGTGAAGTTAAGTGTTCCATTAAAAGTGGACATTGCTCACGGTTCCACTTGGTACGATACTAAATGATAGGAGGGCATCGATATGCCTGAACTTCCAGAAGTCGAAGGAGTCGTTCGGCAAATCCGCCCCGTTTCGATTGGAAAGAAAATTGAAGCTGTAGCGGTGTCGGACGTGATCCGCTTATCAAAAGAAAATGGCAAAGAAGCTATTATTAAACGAATAGAAGCTGACGGCTTTATCAACAGCTTAACCGGTGCACAAATCGTCCGTGTAGAACGACGTAGCAAATACATTTATTTCACATTGCGTAAAGACAATGAATTTTTGTTAGTTAATCATTTAGGAATGTCTGGAGCTTGGTTTTATGTCGACCAGCTTCAGTCGATTCCTGAAGATAAATTTCGACGCCATGTCCACATTGTGTTGACTTTAAGTGATGGAAATTTGTTAGCGTTTTCAGACATTCGTCGATTCGGAGAAATGCGAGTCTTGCAAGAAGAAGGTGATTTCCCTCCTTTATTATTAATGGCTCCTGAACCTTTTCATGAAAGTGCACTTGCGCATTTTTTAGCTATGGCAGAAAGTCCGAAATATAAAAATAAAGCCATCAAAGAAATCATTATGGATGGTCAAATTATTTCTGGTTGCGGCAATATATACGCGACAGAAGCTTTGTTTAAAATGAAGATTCATCCGAAACGTGCTGCGAGTCGCATTAGCCGAAAGCGAAAAGTAGAACTATTTGAATCGATAGTTGCCATTTTGCAAGAAAGCATTAGAGCAGGAGGTAGTACAATTTCAGATTACCGTGATATTAACGGGGAATCAGGCAACATGCAAAATCGTTTTGGTATGTATGGAAAAAAACAATGTGCAGATTGTGGCACAGCGACAAAAACCTTGAAAATTGGCGGTAGGGCTTCTGTGTATTGCCCGACGTGTCAGAAATGAGGAAAAATAATGATTATAGGATTAACAGGTAGTATTGCTAGCGGAAAAAGTACTGTATCCGAAATGTTGAAAAACGAAGGCTATCCAATTATTGATGCGGACCTGGTAGCAAGATTAGTAGTCGAACCAGGTTCTGAAACACTTGAACAAATCAAGCAAGCATTTGGACCTGAAGTCATTAGTTCAGACGGTTCGATGAATCGGGCAAAAGTTGGAGAAATTATTTTTAATGATCCGGTTAGTCGAAAAACCTTAAATGATATTATTCACCCAGCAATTCGGCAAGAAATGCTCAAGCAACGCTATGAATTGCTTGAGCAAGGATATAAAACAATTATTATGGATATCCCGCTATTATTCGAAAGTCGTCTACAGTATTTAGTAGATAAAATCTTAGTCGTCAGCGTGACGGAAGAAAATCAATTTAAACGACTAGTTGAAAGAAATGGTTTTTCAGAAAAAGAAGCAAAAGCACGCATTAATTCACAGTTGCCAATGTCTGTGAAAGAAGATGGAGCAGATGCGGTTATTTACAACAACGGAACTCTTGAAGAAACGAAACAACAATTAAGTCGGATTTTAGAAAATTGGCAAGCCACTTCTGAAAAAGAATAAAAGATATGCTTTTTAAGGTTCTCTAAATAAGCAATTGTGTTATACTATATTAGAAATTAAAAACATAAGTATAACTTAATTACAAACGGGGGATTCCTACATGACAGTTTCTATTGCAATTAACGGGTTTGGCCGTATTGGCCGTATGGTTTTCAGACAGGCGATAATGATGGATGACGTTACAATTACAGCAGTCAATGCCTCATATCCAGCTGAAACCCTTGCGCATTTGATTAAGTATGACACAAATCACGGCACCTTCTTAGGTGACGTATCTTCAGAAGAAGATGCATTAATTGTTAACGGGAAACGAGTGCAGTTAGTAAGTGAACGCGACCCTTTGAATCTGCCATGGCGAGAAATGGGCATTGACATCGTAATCGAAGCGACTGGAAAGTTCAATTCGCGTGAAAAAGCGGCTCTTCATTTGGAAGCGGGAGCTAAAAAAGTAATCCTTACAGCACCAGGTAAACAAGAAGATATCACAATTGTTATGGGTGTAAATGATGACAAGTTAGATATTGAACATCACGACGTAATTTCAAATGCGAGTTGTACAACAAACTGTTTAGCGCCTGTCGTAAAAGTGTTGAATGATAGATTTGGTATTGAAAACGGTTTAATGACAACCATCCATTCGTACACAAACGACCAACAAAACTTGGACAATCCGCACAAAGATCTTCGTCGTGCTCGTGCTTGTGCTCAATCGATTATTCCCACTTCTACGGGTGCCGCGAAAGCGCTGTCATTAGTGCTGCCAGAATTGCAAGGGAAACTTCATGGCATGGCATTAAGAGTGCCAACCCCGAATGTATCGTTAGTTGACTTGGTTGTCGACTTAGAGACAGCGGTTACAATTGAAGACGTGAATCATGCTTTTGAAGAAGCATCGCAAAATAGTTTAGAAGGAATTTTAGGATTTACAATGGAGCCGTTGGTTTCAGTTGATTTTAACAGCAATCCGCAATCAGCCATTGTGGATGGTTTATCAACGATGGTGATTGGAGAACGAAAAGTGAAAGTGTTAGCTTGGTACGATAATGAATGGGGCTATTCCGCACGTGTCATTGATTTAACGAAAAAAGTAGCAAATGCGTTAGTGCTAGTATCAAAATAAAATAAAAACCCTATTTTCCGCTGTTTAAAGGGAAATATAGGGTTTTTCTTATGGATTTTTTTGGGGGAATTCAGGAATAATAAGATATTATTATTGCATTTACTATTAATACGTTTTATACTATGAATCGTAGTTGAAAAACGACTACCACTTCTGACTTTCCATCAAAGTAACTAGGAATTAGGAGCGTAAGATTTTTTATTCACATGACTGCTTAAAGGGTTAGGATCTCTTTGGACTAACTTTCCCCCGTGGTAGTCAACTTTGAATATTTTGCGCAAAAACCAAAATGATATCAAAGGGGGAAAACGAACCATGGAAACAATGGGACGTCACGTAATTGCAGAACTTTGGCAGTGTGATTTTGACAAATTAAACGATATGGATTTTATCGAACAAACTTTTGTTGATGCAGCACTCAAATCTGGAGCTGAAGTAAGAGAGGTAGCTTTTCATAAATTCGCACCACAAGGTGTTAGCGGAGTTGTGATTATCTCAGAATCTCACTTAACTATCCACAGTTTCCCAGAACACGGCTATGCGAGTGTAGATGTTTACACTTGCGGCGATCTTGATCCGACTATTGCAGCGGAATATATCGCAGAAGCACTAGGTTCAACATCACGCGAGCTTGTAGAAATACCACGCGGTATGGGGCCAGTAAGTGTTGAAAAATCCAAAGTTTCAGTAACAGCATAATCCATTTAACAAAAACACGTAAGCAGAGGATAAAATCCTCTGCTTTTTCTATTTTTCTAAAGAATTTTTGTTATACTATATAGACCAGATAGAGAAGTTAGGGAGATGTCAAAATGAAATGTCCAGCTTGCCAACATAACGGCACACGCGTTGTCGATTCAAGGCCAATAGACGAAATGAAGTCAATCAGAAGAAGAAGAGAATGCGAAGCTTGCGGATATCGCTTTACCACTTTTGAAAAAGTGGAAGAGATGCCACTGATTGTCGTCAAAAAAGATGGCTCGCGTGAAGAGTTCAGCCGCGAAAAAGTTTTACGTGGGTTAATTCGTGCGTGTGAAAAGCGGCCAGTATCTCTAGAAGTGCTGGAAGAAGTTGTATTCACAATTGAAAAAGACCTTCGACGCGAAGGCAATCCAGAGGTAAAGTCTGAAGAAGTTGGGGAGTTGGTTATGAACCGACTAGCAACCATTGACGAAGTGGCTTATGTTCGATTTGCGTCAGTGTATCGTCAATTTAAAGACATTACTGTTTTTATCGATGAACTTAAGGATTTATTAAATAAAGGACCAGAAGGCAAGAAAATCGATTGAGGTGGTGACTTATGACTGCATATTATAAAGAGTTGCAGCCTGCTGATCCATATCGTATTCGGTTGCCTTATCCATTTTCCAATTATGATCGGCAGCTTTTGACGCTATTGTATCAACCGATGATTGGTGCAGAGGCAATCGCATTGTATTTAACTTTGTGGGCTGAAGGCGAAGCATCGCGTGAAGAAACAACTCATTATACGTTAATGAATACACTAGGAAATCCCATCGCCAAAATATTTGATGCGAGAATTCAACTTGAAGCTATTGGGTTGTTAAAAACTTATAGAAGTAATGAAGGCGAACGCTCATTTATTTATGAGTTGTGCCCCCCGCTTGATCCGAAAACATTTTTTATGGATCCTTTGTTGTCGATGTTCTTGTTTAGTAAAATTGGAGAATCCTCTTACCGAAGAGTGCGGAATCGCTTTTTAGTGTACACCGAAATTCCAACGGATTACGAAGAAGTATCTCGTACATTTACGGACATATTTCAACCAGTACATGCCAAAGCAGGCTATCCATCTGTCAAAAAAGATTTACAAGAACGCAAAAAAGGCAATTATGAAGCCGATTCGGAATTTGATTTCGATTTACTAAGACAGGGCTTATCCGAGCAGTTAGTGCCTAAAAAAGTGTTGACCGCCACCATTAAAGATTTCATTACGAAACTGTCTTATTTATATAGTTGGGGACCGCTAGAAATGCAAAAAGTCATTTTATTAGCCATTGAGGACGATTATAAATTGACGGTAGAAGGTTTGAAAAAGTCGGCATCTGAGTATTATAAACTAACGGTATCTACGACTGCACCACAACTTGTTCAAGTGCATAAAACTGCTGAAAAACAAGAAGTCTCAACAGAAGCGCCGAAAACTAAACAAGACGAGTTACTCGTTTATTTAGAAACCGCTCCACCGATTCAAGTGTTGCGTGATATTGCCAATGGCAGTGAGCCGTTACCTGCTGATGTGGAGCTGGCCAATCAATTAGTCATTACGCATGGCATGAAGCCAGCGGTCGTTAATGTGCTACTACAGTATGTATTATTGCGTACGGATATGAAGTTAACAAAAGCATATGTAGAAAAAATTGCTTCGCATTGGTTGCGAAAAAATGTCACCACCGCAAAAGAAGCGATGGAAATTGCGCGTGTCGAGCATACTCAATACATGAAGTGGAAATCAGAAGGATCTCCGACGACTGTAGCAAAACCATTTACGGGCAGTGGAAACCGCAAGCCGGTGCGCGAAGAAAAGCTACCAGAATGGTTCCATAAAAAAGATCAAACAGCAGCTCCTAAAGTTGAACCGAAAAATGAAAGTTTAGAAGTAGAGAAACAAAAGCTCCTAGCAAAACTGGCGCTGAAGAAAGGAAAAGGTGGTTAAATGGAACCGATTCGCGAAACCTTAAAACGTGTGGTCAATGCGCCTGCTTTTTCTGAGCGTTATAGTGAAATGCGTAAAGAAGTGCTAGCGCATCCTGGCGTTCAAAAATTTCTTGAAGATCATTCAGAAGAAATCGATGCCCCAACGATTGATCGCGGGCTCGGGAAATTGTATGAGTATATCGATCAATCCCACCACTGCAATAAATGTCCGAGCTTAGATACTTGTATTAATCATCTTAAAGGCTTTGAACCAAATTTAGTGTTAGAACGTGGAACAATCGGAATTTCTTATACAAAATGCCGCCTGAAAGAAGCGAATGATAACAAACGTCACGCTTCTTCATTAATCCACAGCATGTATATGCCAAAAGAAGTGATGCAAGCAACGCTTTCAGGCTTTGATTTGGATGATAGCCGTATGGCTGCGTTCCGTGCTGTTGGAGATTTCCTTGATCAAGCAACAGGACCTGACAATTTACCTGAAAAAGGATTGTATCTTTACGGGCAATTCGGTATCGGGAAATCGTATTTATTAAGCGCAGTGGCAAATGAACTGGCTGAAATCAATGTCAAATCCGTTCTGGTGTTTGTACCAGAATTTATGCGGGAAATGAAACAAGCAATTGGCGATCAAACTTTGCAAGAAAAAGTAGATTACGTGAAAAAAGCAGATGTTTTGATGCTAGACGATATTGGCGCTGAAGCGATGTCGAGCTGGACACGTGATGAAGTACTCGGCACCATTTTGCATTACCGCATGTCAGAGAAATTGCCGACATTTATGTCTTCTAATTTTAGTTATTCGGAACTGGAATATCACTTAACATATTCACAGCGCGGCGAAAAAGAAGATTTAAAAGCAGCGCGTATTATGGAACGAATTCGCGCGTTAACTACGCCAGTAAAACTAGATGGTCGTAACCGACGAAATTAACCGCGGAACTATTGCCTTTTGGAACAATTCGGTTTATAGTAATAACAATCGAACCAAGATTTTACATGCTTTGACGAGGACATGAGTGGACATATACGACTTTCAGAGAGAGAAGCCTTGGCTGTGAGCTTCTTAAGTATCGTTTTTCCATTTACCCCCTTTGAGCAGCAGCTGTGAACAGTTTTCTAACTAGCAGCTGACGGTACCGGCCCGTTAGCCGATGCAGAGCTTCTTTCAAGATAGACTTGTCTATGTTGAAGTGAAGAAGGGTGGAACCACGAGCTAAAGCTTCGTCCCTTTTGGGATGGGGCTTTTTTCTGTGGAAAAAAAGAAAAGCGGAAATGGCCGTTTTGCTCTGACAGGCATAAGGTGGACTTCCGAAGCGGCATGTTTTGGCCGCACAGGAAGGACAGTTTATGACCCGAGGAGCAGGCCATTGCAGCTAGACAAGAATAAAGAAATGTCTACCAGACCCTGTGGTTTAGGCATTTCACTAGATTTAATTAAAAGGAGAGATTGGCATGGCAGACATGATTCAACTAAAGTTCCCTGATGGGGCAGTAAAAGAATTTGAGCAAGGCGTGACAACTGAAGAGATTGCACAATCGATCAGCCCAGGATTACGCAAAAAAGCATTAGCTGGTAAAGTAGACGGCAAGTTAGTCGATTTGCGTACGCCGTTAACTGAAGATGGTGAAATCGCCATTGTGACACCAGAATCAGATGAAGCATTGGAAATTTTACGTCACAGTAGTGCGCATTTATTGGCTCAAGCGATCAAGCGCATGTACCCAGATGCAAAACTTGGCATTGGTCCAGTGATCGAACATGGTTTTTATTACGACATCGACACAGAAACAGCGATCACTTCAGAAGACTTGCCGTTGATCGAAAAAGAAATGAAACAAATCATTAACGAAAATGTTGAAGTTATTCGTCATGACGTAACTCGCGCAGAAGCACAAGAGCGGTTTGCAGCAATTGAAGATCCTTATAAATTAGAACTGCTTGAAGCGATTCCAGAAGGCGATCAAGTGTCAATTTATGAACAAGGCGACTTTTTCGATCTTTGCCGCGGCGTGCACGTGCCATCAACTGGTAAATTAAAAGAATTTAAATTGCTAAGTGTGGCTGGTGCCTATTGGAGAGGGAACAGTGATAACAAAATGCTTCAACGCATTTACGGAACTGCTTTTTTCAAAAAAGAAGATTTAAAAGCGCATCTTGAAATGTTAGAAGAAGCAAAAGAACGCGATCACCGCAAAATCGGGAAAGAATTGAATTTATTCATGAACTCCCAAAAAGTTGGCCAAGGCTTGCCAATGTGGCTTCCAAAAGGCGCAACAATTCGTCGTATTATCGAGCGCTATATCGTGGATAAAGAAGAACGTTTAGGCTACGACCACGTGTACACTCCAGTAATGGGGAGCGTAGAATTGTATAAAACAAGTGGACATTGGGATCATTACCAAGAAGACATGTTCCCGGTAATGAAAATGGACAACGAGGAATTGGTATTGCGTCCTATGAACTGCCCGCATCACATGATGATTTTCAAACAAGGCATTCATTCGTATCGTCAAATGCCGGTTCGTATTGCCGAACTTGGTCTTATGCACCGTTATGAAATGTCAGGCGCATTATCAGGACTTCAACGTGTTCGTGGGATGACATTAAATGACGCGCATTTATTTGTTCGCCCAGACCAAATAAAAGAAGAATTTAAACGTGTTGTTAATTTAATTGTGGAAGTTTATAAAGACTTTAATATCAACGATTATTCGTTCCGCTTGTCATACCGCGATCCAGAAGACAAAGAAAAATACTTTGATGACGATGCAATGTGGAATCGTGCACAAGCAATGTTAAAAGAAGCAATGGATGAATTGGATGTTGACTATATAGAAGTAGAAGGCGAAGCAGCATTTTACGGACCTAAAGTCGATGTTCAAGTGAAAACAGCTCTTGGCAAAGAAGAAACATTGTCGACTGTTCAACTAGACTTCCTACTACCAGAGCGTTTTGACTTGTCGTATATCGGCGAAGATGGCAAACAGCATCGTCCAGTCGTTATTCACCGCGGAGTCGTTTCAACAATGGAGCGCTTTGTTGCATTCTTAATCGAAGAATACAAAGGGGCATTCCCGACATGGCTAGCACCCGTTCAAGTGGAACTGATTCCAGTATCGCTTGATGCGCATAGTGACTATACAAAAGAACTTCAAGAAAAATTACAGTCTCACAAAATTCGCGTAGATATTGATGAGCGCGATGAGAAGTTAGGCTATAAGATTCGTGAAGCACAAATGCAAAAAGTACCGTACATGTTAGTGCTTGGCGATAAAGAATTAGAAGATGGTTCTGTAAATGTTCGTAAATACGGCGAGCAGAAATCAGAAAGCATGCCGTTTGAAGACTTTGTGAAACTGGTTCAAAGCGAACTTCGTTAATCAGCTTGACAGTGTTTGCAACACATGATACTATGAATAAGGTTATAGAATACTTATATGTGCAAGCAGGAGCACCCGCTTCTCACCTGATCGACCGATTGTTGGCAGGTATACACGATTGACTTTTACACGCAGAAAGACGCGTGTTGTCATATTTGCGGGTGAACCTCTGTGGTTCACCCGCTTTTGTTTTGATCGGAACCCTGTAAACCGGTTCGGCCGGTTCACACATTTAAGCTATTCGCGACACTATCCGGAGGTGGATTACTATTAGCAAAGACATTAATGTAAATGACGGTATTCGTGCACGTGAGTTGCGAGTTATTGATCAAAACGGTGAACAACTTGGCATCAAAACACGTATCGAAGCACTTGAAATTGCAGCTCGTGTCAACTTGGATCTTGTTCTTGTGGCTCCTCAAGCTAAGCCGCCGGTTGCTCGGATCATGGACCATGGTAAATTCAAGTTTGAGCAGCAAAAGAAAGATCGTGAAATCCGTAAAAATCAGAAAGTGATTGTCGTCAAAGAAGTACGCTTAAGCCCTTCAATTGACGATCACGATTTCAACACGAAACTTCGCAATGCAATCAAGTTCCTTGAAAAAGGCGACAAAGTGAAAGCTTCTATTCGTTTTAAAGGCCGTGCGATTACGCACAAAGAAATTGGACAACGTGTACTTGAACGTTTCGCAGAAGCGTGCAAAGAAGTTGCGACAGTTGAGCAGCGCCCGAAAATGGATGGTCGCAGCATGTTCTTGATGCTTGCACCAGTTAACGAAAAAGAATAAGAGATCATTGTTTAGGAGGAATTCGAAATGCCGAAAATGAAAAGCCATAGCGGTGCATCAAAACGTTTCAAAAAAACGGGTACTGGTAAAGTAAGACGCCACAGCTCACACACTAGCCACTTATTTGCAAACAAATCTACAAAACAAAAGCGTAAACTTCGCAAAGGGAAACTTGTTTCTTCAGGCGACTTGAAACGCATCAAATCATTAATCTATAACATGAAATAAGAAAAGCTAATGCACCCGTGTAGATTCGACGGGTATAAGGCGAAGGGGCAAAGCGGCGTTTTTGCCGCACAGCCACTTTGACTTATGACCCCGAGAATCTGGGTGCTTGAGTCTAGACATGCAACAAAAAATCGAATTATTTATATTCAGCAGGAGGTAATGTGATATGCCACGCGTAAAAGGTGGAACAGTGACGCGCCAGCGTCGTAAAAAGGTCATTAAATTAGCAAAAGGTTATTATGGTGCAAAGCACATCCTTTTCAAAGTAGCAAACCAACAGGTAATGAAGTCAGGTAACTATGCTTACCGTGACCGTCGTAACAAAAAACGTGATTTCCGTAGACTTTGGATCACACGTATCAACGCAGCAGCTCGTATGAACGAAATTTCATACAGCCGTTTAATGCACGGATTAAAAGTTGCAGGCATCGACATCAACCGCAAAATGTTAGCTGAAATCGCTGTATCTGATGCAGCTGCATTCACAGCATTGGTTGACCAAGCGAAAAAAGCAGTAACTAAGTAATTAAAAGCGAAAGTGCCTGTTCAGATCCGACAGGCTTAAGACGGACCACCGAAGCGGCGTTTTTTGCCGCACAGGTGGGCTGACTTAAGTCCCGAGGATCTAGGCACTGCAGCTAGATAATAAAAGCGGAAATGACCGTTTTGCTCCGATAGGCATAAGATGAACTTCCCTAGTGGCTTTAGCCGCGTAGGAAGGGCAGCTTATGGCCCGAGGAGCAGGTCATTGCAGCTAGATATTAAAAGCGATAGTGCCTGTTCATTGCAGTCCATAGACCTCACACAACTAGAAAGCTGCAATGCATAGGCATTTAACGCAACAATAAAAAAGACTGACGATTTTTCGTCAGTCTTTTCTTATGGAGGAAAATCCGATGTTTTTAATTATCTTAATATATATGGCGATTTTAACAATGATGGCTTTTGTGATGATGAAAATTGATAAACACCAAGCGCAACACCGGGGACAACGAATCCCTGAAAAAAACTTGTGGACAGTTGCCATTTTTGGTGGCGGGATCGGTGCGTATCTCGGCATGATGATTTTTCGTCATAAAACCAAACACACCAATTTTCGTATAGGTTTTTTAGTGTTAGCGCTACTTGATGGTGCATTGTTAATTTGGAGTTATCAAAATTTCTAAACTAAACACCTTAATCTTCTTGTTTCATTAATCGCTCAATTGGGTTTTTCCAGCTAATGTGCGCTTCTGGGTAGTTCATCAAAATTTCCTTTTCAAGAAAACGGAAATCTTCTTTTGTGAAACCCTGCAATTGGTCGGGATCCGCGACCCACACAAAAATCGATACCACTTCAAAAGATTGATCTGTCGTGCCTAAGTATTTTTCGCCTTCAAACAAGACACCACGAAGAGCGATAAAGAAGTTTTTTTGTACGTTTTTTACATCATCCAAAAAATAATAATTTCCGGCTTCCAGTGCGGCATCCAACTTTCTTTTGGGATCCACGATATAACGGATCAATCGATAAAATAAATAGATAATTATTGCCAATACAATGAGGCGGATGAGAAAAGCCATTTGAATTACCTCCTGTTTTACATATTTCTACTAATTAGTATACGAGTTGAAAGTAAATTGGTTTCACGATTTAATAGAATAAAGGGGAGATTCGTATGAAACTACAAAAATTGTTTAATATGCAAGAAGAACTCGATCGCTTTATCCAATCAAATCAAAATATTAATGAAGATGTATTCCGTAAAAAAGGATTGGCTTTATTAGTGGAGCTTGCAGAACTTGCGAATGAAACACGCTGCTTTAAATTTTGGAGCACGAAAGGCGCATCAGAACGCTCTGTTATTTTAGAAGAATACGTGGATTCTATCCATTTCTTGCTGTCACTCGGCATTGAGAAAAACTTGAATACGTTAGAAAGCTGGCCAGACCCAATAGCCGAAAAAGAACTGACCGAGTTATTCCTTCGCACACAACAGGCTATTCAAAAATTTCTTGAAAATTACTCGATGTCTAACTATATGGAAGTATGGAGTTGCTACGGTGGATTAGCTCGGGCACTTGAATTTAACTATGAAGACGTCTTGGAAGCATATATTCAAAAAAACAAAACCAATTACGATCGCCAACATGACGGCTATTAATAAACGAATGTTTTGATAATTGGTAGTTATTCCTTTATAATAAACAGGCAATGGATTATTTAGGAGGTCGAAATAATGACAAAATTGGATGAAACACAATTAATGTTAAAAGAATTGACCGACGCCAATGGCATACCGGGGAATGAACGCCAATCGCGCGAAGTAATGAAGAAATACATAGAACCATATGCTGATTCAATTGAAACAGACGGCCTTGGAAGTTTAATCGCTAAAAAAGAAGGATTAGCTGGTGGACCAAAAATTATGGTAGCGGGTCATTTAGACGAAGTAGGCTTTATGATTACGCAAATCGATGAAAAAGGCTTTTTAAAATTCCAACCAGTAGGCGGTTGGTGGTCACAAGTCATGTTAGCGCAACGAGTGACGATTACAACTCGTAGCGGAAAAGAAATTACGGGTGTCATTGGTTCAAAACCGCCTCACATTCTAACTCCTGAAGCACGTAAAAAACCTGTTGAAATTAAAGATATGTTTATTGATATCGGGGCGTCTTCTCGTGAAGAAGTAAAAGAATGGGGTGTAACGCCAGGAGATATGGTCACACCTTATTTTGAATTCACAGTGATGAACAACGACAAACTATTGATGGCAAAAGCTTGGGATAACCGCATTGGCTGTGCTATCGCAATTGACGTATTAAAAGGACTGAAAGGTGTAGAACACCCGAACGTAGTATACGGAGTTGGCACAGTGCAAGAAGAAATTGGTTTGCGCGGGGCAAAAACTGCAACTGCTAAAATCCAACCAGATATCGGATTTGCGGTTGATGTAGGGATTGCTGGAGACACGCCAGGAATTACGAGCAAAGAATCCACTAGTAAAATGGGGGATGGCCCACAACTATTACTTTTCGATGCTTCTATGGTCTCTCATCGCGGCTTACGCGAACTTGTGGTCGATACTGCTGAAGAAGCGGGTATTCCATATCAATTTGAAACGATTGCAGCCGGTGGAACAGACGCTGGATCGATTCACTTAACAGCGAACGGCGTTCCTGCTCTTGCAATTGGTGTAGCAACACGTTACATTCATTCGCATGCAGGCATACTGCACCGTGACGATTACGAAAACGCGGTGAAGTTAGTCATTGAAGTGATTAAAAAACTCGACAAAGACACAGTCGCACGTATTACATTCGAATAAAATTGGAAAACCCCTTCGCTTCGAAGGGGTTTTTTATGTTTTGCAAACAAAGTAGTATTATGCGCAAACAAAGGCTCACTTGCTGCAAACAAACACTGTGGTAGCGCAAAGAACATTGGCTATACCGCAAACAAATCACTCAATCCCACAAATAACCAAAGATTTTTCGCTTTTCGCTTGCGAAAAGCATCCAATTTGAGATTTTCAGGTTTTCAAAAGAATGCTATACTCTATTTATTCTGATAGGAGGTGCTCTATGCACAAAAAAGGACTCGTTTTACTCACTCAAACAGAGTCACTCGAAAGGTTATTATATCGATTGCCTGAACATCACCCGCAACGCCAATTTCTGCAAATCGAGTTGTACCGAAGTGCTGCAGGAAAGCGAGGAGAGGACAGGCTCGTACGAAAGTTAGTTGAATTTAGTCCAGATGAAAATTACCGTTTTATGCAGAATGTTTGTTTGTCGCTTGGCGATTGGAAAATCCAAATAGACGGATTATTGCTGACAGAACGTGGCGCGATTGTTATAGAGTCAAAAAACATTAGCAGCCAGCTGTATTTTGATAATCTAACAGGCGAATTCGCTCGGACCGATTTAGAAGGTGTACGTACGGTGATGGAAGATCCCACGACTCAATTAAACAAGAATATTCGCTTTCTTACAAAATTCTTTAAAATCCACAAAATCAATTTGCCAATCAAAGGAATCGTCGTTTTCACTTCCAAACAATGTGAATTTGTTGCGAAGCCGCAAAATAACCTAGTTTGCAAAACCTATCAATTGATTGATTATTTATTCAACATACTCAACTCTTTCCCCGAAATGACTACCCAACCCCATTTGTCAAAAATCGAAAAGATTCTTCAAAAACATCAATCTCCCTATAAACGCATTCCTTTGTGTCAGTTGTATACGATCGCTTTTTCTGAGCTACGCACCGGTATTTATTGTGCTACTTGCAAAAATCATCAGATGATCAGGAAAAAACGATGCGGCTGGATATGCGAGGTGTGCCAATCGGTAGACCCACTCGCGCTGGAAATTACGGTTCAAGAATACTTTTCGCTCGTTCATACTCAATTGAGTAATAAGCAATTAAGGCAGTTTTGTAATCTAGAATCTCCATATGTAGCCTCACGTTTGTTGTCAACTTTTGATTTTGAAACGACTGGGGCATTACGCAACCGAACTTATCAATTAAAGAATAAAAACTAGCTTTTCACTCCGGTGAAAAGCTTTTTTGCGTTTTGCAAACAAAGTGTCGGATTGCGCAAACAAACTATCATAAGTTGCAAACAACCGGATAGATAGCGCAAACAACGGCGTTTATCCCGCAAACAAACTCACTCATCCCGCAAACAATGAAATTCTCAAATTAGAATTGATAGAGATTGCGCAATAGAGCCTATCAAGTAAGAGTAAAGACAAATTATTTTTGCGTTTTGCAAACAAAGTGTCGGATTGCGCAAACAAACTAGCATAAGTTGCAAACAACAGAAAAGATAGCGCAAACAACGGCGTTTATCCCGCAAACAAACTCACTCATCCCGCAAACAAACAAATCCTAAATAAAAAATGTACATAATTATTGACTTTATGTTAAGTATAATATACATTATGTTATATAAACCGAACATGAAAGAAGGAAGGATGAAGCAGATGCTCAAAAATCGTGTAAAAGAACTCAGGGCTCGGTACGGCTTCACACAAAGTGATCTTGGCAAACAAGTAAATGTCACACGGCAAACCATTGCTTTTATTGAAAAAGGGGAATTTTCACCTTCCATTACACTTTCGTTAAAACTAGCAAAAGCGTTACAGACAAATGTAAACGACTTATTTTGGTTAGAGGAGGACGAGGAACATGAAAAGTGATTTTCGCATGCAGTATCCACTGTGGATGATGGGATTTATTGTGGTACTAGGAATGTTCTTATTTGGAGTCAGTTCTCCAACGACAACTATTGTCAATTCGGAAAGAGAGCAGAGTTTTTTGCTCGAGCTTGGACCAATCGGCGGATTGTTCGCTATTGGAGCCGTCATCCTATACTTCCTGATGATGATTGTTTTTTATACCCAATTAAAACGTCATAACAAAAAGAATCCTTCAGAAAAAATATCAATTTTTCCAATCCGTCCTCCTGAATATTTAGAACAAGATGAAGGGATGACACACATTACACGAAAAGCATCTCAAAAAGTATATACTTTTATGTCTTGGAGTTTGCCGCTTCTTGCAGTATTTGCAATGTTTTCACCTTTTACTCGTATTTACACCGTTTTTGCGATTTTAGTGATCGCTTTAATTCAATACGGCATTTATTACCGAGAAATTCGCAAGCATTTAAAGGAGGAAGATGAATGATTACTGAATACTTCCTAGTTTTTTTAGGAGCAGCCATTCCTTGGTTTGAAATCGCCGTAGTTATTCCGCTTGGCATCGTTTGGGGCTTGTCGCCCTTTTGGGTAATGGTTTTGGCGTTTGTCGGCAACATGGTAACAGTGCTCGCTTTGATAATTGGTTTTGACCGATTCAAGATTTGGTACACGAAACGCCAAGAAGCAAAAGGCAAAGCAGTATCGAAAAAAAGTGAGCGCGCTAAAAAAATCTGGAATCGATATGGCTTGCCTGGTCTTGCGTTGCTTGGTCCCATTTTAATCGGCACGCATATTGCCGCGTTTATCGGGATGACACTTGGTGCAACCAAAAAGAACACGACTGTTTGGTTGACGATCAGCATTGCTGCGTGGACGCTAGCGTTTGGACTATTAACAGCACTAGGTTTTGATTTCTTCACGGATAAAATCTAAGCTGTGCTATACTTGAGCTATTCTGAAATAAAGGCGTGAACGTATAATGAAAAGAATTGAATCAAATCAAAACTCACTCGTTAAGCATTGGAAAAAGCTTAGCACTACACGGAAAGAGCGCGATAAATTCGCGGAATTTTTAGTAGAAGGATTTCATTTAACCGAAGAAGCACTGCGTAAAAAAGATCTTGTGAAATCACTAATCGTGCGCGAAGGCGTCGACATTCCAGAAGGCTGGGATATAGAAGGCGTTGCACATTATTCGGTGACTGCTGCTGTGGCGAAAGAAATTTCGGAAACCGAGCATACGCAAGGAATTTTCGCACATTGCGCGCAACCCGAATTTACTGAAGACGAACAAAAGTCATGGACAAAGCTATTGATGATTGATGCGGTTCAAGATCCAGGCAATATCGGCACTATGATTCGCACAGCTTCAGCGAGCGGTATTGACGCAGTGATACTTGGTAAGGGCTGCGCAGATCCGTACAACCCAAAAACGGTTCGTTCGGCACAAGGTTCGCATTTCCAGATTCCCATCGTAAAAGGGGAGTTGATGGAATGGACCGAACAAACAAAAGCGAGCGGCATTCCTATTTTCGGGACAGCGCTTCAAAACTCTACGCCGGTTCATGAAGCAAAAACGCTTGAGCAGTTTGCGTTAATTGTTGGCAATGAAGGCAGTGGGGTGGATCCGGTTCTCCTGCAACAAACCGATCAAAACTTAATGGTTCCGCTTTACGGCAGTGCAGAATCGTTAAATGTGGCAGTCGCTACAGGGATTTTATTGTATAGCTTAGTTCCGAAAAACTAAGTTTGATAAAACCAGAGAACTTTCGTATAATGAAGAGGTAAATAAGTAAAAGCGAAGAACGGGAAAAGTACGTTGCGCCCTTACATCACAGAGATTCTGCACCTTGACTGGAAGTGTGGATATGTAAACGCCTCAGAAGTTCACCCCGCGAGCTGCCCAACGGGACCAGTAGTGATACTGTAAAGATGGGCCGGTGAAGAGCCGTTATGTAAATGAGTGATTGCTATTTTGCAATAACTAGGGTGGTACCGCGAATAATGCCTCGTCCCTTTTCTGGGATGGGGCTTTTTACTGTCTAAGGAGGAGAAAAAATGGAAGCACAATTGCAGGAATTGAAAACACAAGCGCTTGAAAAAATTGCCGAAGCATCAACGGTTAAAGAACTTAATGATGTTCGTGTGGCGTATTTAGGGAAAAAAGGACCGATTACGGATTTATTGAAAGGCATGGGAAAACTTCCAGCTGAAGAACGTCCGAAAATGGGTGCTTTAGTCAATGTAGTACGTGAAGAAGTAACAACGCAACTAGAAGCTCGCATGGTTCTTTTAGAAGAAGAAGCAATCAATGCGAAATTGCAAAGTGAAACAATTGATATCACATTGCCAGGACGTCCTGTGAAAACAGGGAACGCACATCCGTTAACGCGTGTTGTCGAGGAAATTGAAGATTTATTCATTTCAATGGGTTACGAAGTGGCAGAAGGTCCAGAAGTTGAAAAAGATTATTATAACTTTGAAGCGCTAAACTTACCGAAAGGTCACCCGGCTCGTGATATGCAAGATTCCTTCTATATAACAGAAGATGTTTTACTGCGTACGCATACTTCTCCTGTACAAGCACGGACAATGGAAGCAAAAGGCGGAGAGCCGATTAAAATTATTTGTCCGGGTAAAGTATACCGCCGCGATAGCGATGACGCGACGCACTCACACCAATTCACACAAATCGAAGGATTGGTGATTGGAGAAGATATCCGCATGAGCGACTTGAAAGGAACACTTTCTGTGTTTGCTAAGAAAATGTTCGGCGATGATCGTGAAATTCGTCTTCGTCCAAGTTTCTTCCCATTCACTGAGCCTTCTGTTGAAATGGACATTTCATGCTTTAAGTGTGGCGGCAGTGGTTGCAACGTCTGCAAAAAAACAGGCTGGATTGAAATTCTGGGCGCTGGAATGGTACATCCAAATGTTCTTGAAATGGCCGGATATGACTCGAAACGTTTAACTGGATTTGCTTTTGGTATGGGTCCAGAACGTATTGCAATGTTAAAATATGGCGTCGAAGATATCCGTCATTTCTACACAAACGATGTTCGCTTTTTATCTCAATTCCAACGTACAGAACTTTAAGGAGGAAATAAAACATGCTCGTATCCATAAATTGGTTGAAAGACTACGTAAACACACAACAATTACCACCTGCTGAATTAGGTGAAAAAATCACACGTTCAGGTATCGAAGTAGATGCAGTGATTGATCGTTCACACGGCATGACAAATGTCGTTGTGGGTTATGTTGAATCTTGTGTTAAACACCCTGAAGCTGATAAATTATCAATTTGCCAAGTAGATGTTGGAGAAGAAACAACGCAAATTATTTGTGGCGCTCCCAATATTGCAGAAGGCCAAAAAGTCATTGTGGCACGTCCTGGAGCGAAACTTCCAGGTGGCATAAAAATTAAAAAAGCGAAACTTCGCGGAGAAGAATCAAATGGCATGATTTGCTCGCTTCAAGAACTAGGCATCGAAGGCAAACTAGTACCAAAAGCTTACGCTGAAGGTATTTACGTATTACCAAAAGATGCAGAAACAGGTTCAGACGTTATTGCAAACTTCAATTTAGACGATACGGTTCTGGAACTTGGGTTAACACCAAACCGTGCAGATGCGATGAGCATGTTAGGTGTTGCTTATGAAGTGGGTGCCATTTTATCTGAAGACGTTAAATTACCGGAAATCAGCTACAAAGAAGCGACAGACACAGCGGCTTCTATGTTGACATTAACGGTTGATGCGCCTGAAGCCAATCCGTTGTATGTTGCTAAAGTGGTCCGTAATATTAAAGTACAAGAATCGCCAATGTGGCTGCAACAACGTTTAATGGCTGCAGGGGTTCGTCCGCATAATAATGTAGTCGACGTTACAAACTACGTATTAATGGAATATGGTCAGCCTCTTCACGCATTTGACTATGATTTGTTGGGCACAGGCAATATTACGGTTCGTCACGCTAAAGAAGGCGAAATGATTACAACTTTAGACGACGCGGAGCGTAAATTATCTGCTCATCAATTAGTTATTACAAATGGTGAAAAACCAGTTGCGATTGCTGGCGTTATGGGCGGGGCAAACTCAGAAGTAAGTGATGAGACAACAACTGTTGTAATCGAGTCTGCTTATTTTGAGTCGGGATCTGTTCGTCAAACTTCAAAAGATCACGGTCTTCGTAGCGATGCAAGTTCACGTTTTGAAAAAGGTGTAGATCCAAATCGTGTCATTCCAGCAGCTGAACGTGCAGCACAGTTATTGTCTGAACTAGCTGGTGGCGAAGTATTGTCTGGTTCTGTTGTATTCGATAAAGTGTCAAAAGAAGAAAAAATCGTTAAAGTATCTCCAGACTTTATTAATAGCCGTCTAGGTATGAAAATTGCCTTTGAAGAAATGTTAGACATTTTAAACCGTTTGAAATTCACGACAGAAGCCGTCAACGGTCAATTGGTCATTTCTGTACCAACGCGTCGTCAAGATATTCAAATTCCTGAAGACGTCATTGAAGAAATTGCGCGTTTGCACGGCTATGACGAAATTCCTGCCACATTACCAGAAGCGGAAACAACTCCTGGTGGCTTGACACCTTATCAAGCAAAACGCCGCATTGTTCGTAACTTTTTAGAAGGCGCAGGGTTGTTGCAAGCAACGACGTATTCGTTAACGTCTGAAAAGTCGGCAAAACAATTTGCGTTGGAAAAAACAGAAACGACACGTTTATTGATGCCAATGAGTGAAGAGCGTAGCATTTTGCGTCAAAGCTTATTGCCGCATTTATTGGAATCAGTTACGTATAATACGGCTAGAAGAATGGATTCGGTAGCGTTATATGAAACGGGAGCGGTATTCTTAAAAGGCAACGACGAACTATTAAACGAACAAGAACATTTAGCAGTGGCAATCACTGGACTGTGGCTCGACAATAGCTGGCAAGGCGAGAAAAAACCAGTCGACTTTTTCGTGCTGAAAGGCATTGTAGAAGCTCTTAGTGCGAAACTTGGCGTTGAGCTAACATTCGAACGCGGTCAAATGGACGACTTGCACCCAGGCAGAACTGCGTTTGTTGTATTGAATGGCCAACGTATTGGCGTCATCGGTCAATTGCACCCGTCTGAACAAAAAGCGCGTGACTTGAAAACGACAGTAGTAATGGAATTAAACTTAGCAGCTTTGTTGAATCTTGAGACAGAAGCGTTAGTTTACACACAAGTTCCACGTTATCCGTCTATGTCACGCGACGTTGCATTAGTTCTTTCTAAATTTGTAGAAGCTGCAACGATCGAAAATGTTATCCGCAGCGCAGGCGGTAAACTATTAAAAGATGTTCGCGTATTTGACCTTTACGAAGGTGACAAAATGGAAGAAGGCAAAAAGTCAGTAGCCTTCTCGTTAACGTACTTTGATCCTGAAAAAACATTGACGGACGAAGAAGTAACAAAAGCACATGAAAAAGTATTAGCCGCTTTAACAGAAGTTGGAGCAGAACTAAGAAGTTAAAGTAAGTTTGAGTATTATATAAAAAAGGATGAATCCAATTGGATTCATCCTTTTTTTAGTATTTTAAGCATGATGGTATAATAAATTTACTTTTTATAGGACTTTATTGCTTCAAGATGCGAAAAATGTGGTAGTATTTATCTAATACGAATTACGGGGGTACTCTTATGAAGAGGCTAATAAAAAACGAAAGAGGGATATCTTTAGTAGAAATACTAGCTGCAGTGGTGATTTTAGGAATTGTCCTTGTTAGCGTCATGACTTTTTTCACTCAATCCGCAAAGTTTACTGCAAGCAATCATGAAACTTTAACGGCGGTTCAAGTTGGAGAAGAAGTGGTTTCTAAAGTAAGAGGGGTTAAATCTTTGACTGAGTTAACGGTTTCTCCGCAAAAATTTACTGGCAACGCTACAAAAGTTACTTCTACAACTTTGCATCCAGAATACACAATTACAATAGAAAAAACACAAGGTGTTGTTAAATCAAAATTACAAAAAGTGAGAATAGTGGTATTGGCAAAGAATAATGCCAGTAAGCCTAACTCTGCATTTACAACCGAAATGTTTTATGAGGTGAACTAGATGAGAAACGAAAATGGAATTACATTAGTAGAACTTCTAGGTGTCTTAGTAATAACAAGTATCATTATGGTTGTTATAATGTCTGTTTTTTCAACTGGGGCGAATTCATCTGAACGCACTGCGAGTCGACAGCAACTTCAGCAAGAATCTAATTTAATCGTTGAACAAATACGAGCGAGTTATTTGAAGAACGAAAAGGATAGTGCGGTCGAGCGACAATTTAAAGTTAGAGTTGATGGAAGTAAATTGTTAATTTCTAGAATTGATGGATCAAATGAAAATATTATATCGACAGGCTATCAATATAGTATGGGAACAGGAACGGGGCCAGCTGTTGTCGTTTTTGATAGAACTAAAGTTTCACCATTTTATTTGAAAACTTGCTCAAACAATCAGTGTTTTGAAGTGCAAACTTCGTTTAGTAAATTGAAATAGGAGGTGGGCTAATTGAAGTCAATTCGTAATGAGAAAGGTTATGCTTTATTATTTGTTATGCTTCTCGTTGTTCTTTTTACAATTATGGGGATGGGCTTATTCACCATGAATATGAATGCAGCAAAACAATTTAGTACAAAAGAAAAGCAAGTTGGCGCAAGACACCAAGCGGAAATGGGCGTTTTGCATTTTAAAGCGGAGCTTAGTGAAACAATAAAATTAAACCCTCGAAAAGTAAATCTTTCATGCGCGGATTTAACAAAAGCAGTATCAGGAACATCAGATGATGGCAAATCTGGTTATGTAGTAAATACAGCAAATGTGCAATGTAGTATAACAAATGGAGATTTTTCAATTTCTGTACTGAGTAAAGGAACTTACTTGGATCGAGAAGATAAAATCAAGGCGAAACTATATGTGAAAAATATGCGAGGCAGTACCTTAAATTCGGGAGAAATACCAAAACCTATTGATTATGATGATACTTTAAAAGTACTAAATTCAAGTGGGATATTTATGAATGGCGTATATCGACAAACTGAAAAAAGTCTTCAAGTAAAGGGGGAAGTACGAGGGGAAACTGGAAATTCTGGTGGTGGTAATGACATATTAATTCAAAGGAATTTGTATGTAGACAAAGATATATATTTTCATAATCACGGTTGTTTAGTAGTTAGAGGTGACTTAGTTGTAACTGAAGGAATTAGTAGTGGTAATAAGGTTTATATTTTTGTATATGGAGATATTTACTTTAATTCTTATACTTATACATCTAGCAATAACAGATTATTCGTCACAGGTAACGAGTATGTAAACGGAGTAAAAGTAACGAAAAAATTTGCTAAAGTTCCTTCAGGAAGCAAGTATTCCTATAGTGGAGGAGATTGTACTTTATCTAGCCCGAATACGGGAGTACTAACGCCAATATGGGATTTTAATGGTGAAACTGAAGTAGATTATTTTGTAGACTGATGACTCGTTCTACGTAGGAATATGTGCAGTAATTTTATATTATAGAAAACAGAAAAGTTCTCTTGCCCAAACCAAATACCAGCTCGTAAGATTGAAGCTGGCGCATTTGGTTTAATGTCCAAGAGAGCTTTTTCTATTTGTAACTCTTTATTTTCTTCGTTTTTCAGCTAACACAATCGCTTTTTTCGTATTCGCAAAATGAAATTTTGTTAACCCTTTCAAATAATCTTCTCCATGCTTTAATAAAATCTTCGCAGCCGCTTCATCTACAATCTTTCCAGCACCTTTTGGCAATGTGACGCCAGCTTCTGCACTCATCCGGTCCATTTCATCGAGAAACGCAACACGGGCAATAATCGATGCACAAGCAACGGATACGTGTAGTCCTTCTGCTTTTGTAGAGAATAAGACATTTTCACGAACAATTTCCGTTTCGTCTTTAATGTGCTTATAGTAAATCGCTCGTTCAGCAAATTGATCGATCAAAATCGCATCTGGTTTCTCGGGTGCGATTTTAGCAAGTACGTGCTTGAGTGCTTGGTTGTGAAGAAGTGCTTTAATCTTTCCTTGCGACCAACCTTGTGCTTGAACTTTGTTGTATTTGTCGTTTTTTAACGTAAGCACACTATGAGCAAAAGCTCTTTTTAAGTCTGGTGCAACTTTGCGCATCCAGTCATCCGTTAATTGTTTAGAATCTTTTACACCAAGTTCGTAAGCGAGTTCGACTTTATCAGCGGGGACAAAGCAAGCTGCGACTGTGATGGGGCCGAAAAAATCACCCGTACCGGTTTCGTCAGATCCAAGAACAGACTGTTTGGCAAAACCTTCAGGTAGTTTATCGCCTTTTGTGGAAACAATTTTCGTTGAAGCAGGAACAGTTCCCCATTTTGCGGCTTCACGGTCTGCACCGTTTCCTTGAAACATGACTTTTCCAGATGTATATACGGTCACCACAGTGTCTGGTAATTTTGCGCTGAAACGCGCATATGGATTTTTGGATGCCACTTTGTTTTTTTGGTAATGGTCAATCACTTGGAGAAGACGTTCCTCGGATAGTTTCAGAACTGTGTTAGACATGGACGAGTCACCTTTCTTTGATTCACAATCGGCTTGTGTTCATGGTATGATGGATTATAGAATTCCAAAGGGGGATATTGCATTGTCAGAGCAACATAAAATTCACACGGTCGTTGACATCTATGGCAACACCTATAAAATGGTTGGAACCGAAACTTCTGGTCATATGCGTCTTGTAGCATCGATGGTCGATAGCAAAATGCGCGAGATTAATGCTTTGAATCCATCACTAGATCAAGCGAAGCTTGCTGTCTTGACGGCATCAAATGCGGTACATGACTATCTTAAACTGAAAGAGCAAGTAGAACAATTAGAAAATGAATTGAAAAAACTGAAAGGTTGACGTGAATGCTTAATATACTTTTACTCGTCTTACTGATCGGTGGCATCATCGTGGGCGCAAAAAGAGGTTTTGTTGTCCAGTTGATTCATATGGTTGGCTTTGTAATTGCTTTAGTCGTGGCTTATAAATACTATAAACCTTTATCTGAATACTTTGTTCTATGGATTCCATATCCAGCTATCAATGAAAATTCCCAGTTTACGCTAGTAGTCGATCAATTGGACTTAGACCAAACATTTTATCAACTATTAGCATTCGCGGTTATTTTCTTTGTGGTTAAGTTTGCGTTGCAATTGCTTGCATCCATGTTTGATTTTTTAAAGTATTTACCGGTACTTGGCTTTTTCAGCAAAATACTTGGTGCAGCATTAGGGTTTATCGAAGCATACATACTATTATTTATTTTCGTTTATGTATTTGCGTTGCTTCCAATGGATGCAGTGCAAAACCAATTAGAGAATTCCGGAATTGCCCAAGCGATGCTTGAGCATACACCTTATTTCTCGGAGAAAGTAAAAGAATGGTGGTATATTTATATGTAGTAGGAACTTCTCTCTTACGAGGGAAGTTTTTTTAATCGAAACGGGGAGGGCTTTTGGTGAATAAGAAAATCATCATCAGAACACTTGAAAAAATTGCGTTATATATGGAACTTAAAGGGGAAAACCCGTTTAAAGTGTCGGCTTTTCGAAAAGCTGCACAGGCACTAGAGTTAGATCAGCGAAGCTTAGATGAAATTGAAGATGTGACAAAACTAAAAGGCATCGGCAAAGGTACAGGTGATGTGATTCTTGAACTGATCAACGACAATAAATCCACTGTTTTAGAAGAGCTTCAAGAAGAAGTGCCAAAAGGGCTCGTTCCCATGATGAAGCTTCAAGGCTTAGGCGGAAAGAAAATTGCCAAGTTATACAAAGAACTAGGCATCGACTCGATGGAAGCGTTAAAAGCAGCTTGTGTAAATGAAGAAATTCAAAAGTTGCCAGGGTTCGGTCCAAAATCAGAAGAAAAAATTTTAAAAGAGCTAAATGAATTTGAAACAAAACCTGATCGCCAACCTATTTGGAAAACAGAAGAAACTGTGGCGTTTATCAAAGACGTCTTAACTTCGATTGCAGAAGTCACGGAGTTTTCAGTTGCTGGCAGTTTCCGTCGAACAAAAGAAACGAGTAAAGATATCGATTTTATTATTGCTACGGGTGAACCGGCAAAAGTTAAAGAACAATTGCTGGCAGCCTTGCCAATTCAAGAAACCATTGCGTCTGGAGACACAAAAGTGTCTGTCACTGTAGAAGTTTTAGAACCAATTGATGTTGATTTCCGATTGGTAGCCCCAGAAGAATTTGTAACTGCGCTGCATCATTTTACCGGATCAAAAGATCATAACGTAAAAATGCGTCAATTAGCCAAATCGCAAAACAAAAAAATTAGTGAATACGGTGTCGAGCAAGAAGACGGCAGCATCCAGACGTTTTCGACTGAAACCGAGTTTTTCGCTCATTTTGGTTTGCCTTTTATTCCGCCATCAGTTCGTGAAGATGGACGAGAACTCGACCGATTAGAAGAATTGCCCGAATTGGTGACGATTGAAGATATTGTAAGTGATTTGCATATGCACACAACGTGGTCAGACGGGGCCAATTCATTAACCGAAATGATCGATGCGTGTGTAGCAAAATCGTACCAATACATGGTCATTACCGACCATTCACAATACTTGAAAGTGGCTAACGGGTTAACACCAGAACGGTTAACTGACCAAAATGGCCAAATTCGTGAATTAAACAAGAAATACTCAGAAATTGAAGTGTTCTCAGGGACAGAAATGGATATTTTACCGGATGCAACTTTAGATTTTGATGATGAGATGCTTCAAAAATTGGACTTTGTCATTGCTAGTATTCACTCGAGTTTCCAACAACCACAAGAACAAATTATGGATCGCATTTTAACGGCGATGAAAAACCCAAATGTGCACATGATTGCGCATCCGACAGGGAGAATAGTAGGACAGCGTGAAGGGTATAATCCAGACGTTGAGCAGATTTTGGATTGGGCAAAAGAATACGGCAAAATTGTTGAGTTAAATGCCAGCCCGTATCGTTTAGATTTGGCGGTTCCGTATTTAGTGATGGCGCAAGAAAAAGGGGTGCCAGTCGCTATTAATACAGATGCTCACGCAATTGAAGGATTAGAAGTGATGGAGACAGGGGTTAACCATGCTCAAAAAGCGTGGTTGAAAAAAGACACTGTAGTCAACACATGGTCACTGGAAAAATTCAAAGCATTTATCAATAAGTCGAAATAACAAATCAGTTACCCAAGATAAGATTTATCACATATACAAAGTTAGGAGGTTCTTAAATGATCGCTGAACGCGCATTAAGAACACTTGAGTTTTATAAAATTCGAGACGAAGTGGCTCGTTACTGTACTTCGTCACTCGGAAAAGCACATGTAGACAATTTACTACCGTCTACGGATATCAATGAAGTCAATCGACTGTTAGAGCAGATGGACGAAGGCGCACAAGTGTTGCGAGTGAAAAACAATGTCCCAATGGGCGGTATTTTTGATATTCGCCTTCAAGCGAGAAGAGCGCAAATTGGGGGTAGCCTAAGCCCGATGGAATTAATGGAAGTTTCATCGACTGTTCGTGCAAGCCGTATTTTGCGTCAGTTTTTTGAAACGATTCAAGAAGAAGGCGTTGTACAAATTCCTCATTTCTTAGAGAAAAAAGAATCAATGCCCATTTTAACGGCACTTGAACACGCGATTAATGTATGTATCGATGACAATGGTGGTGTTTTAGACAGTGCCAGTACCGAGTTGCGTTCGATTCGCCAACAATTACGAACGCAAGAAAGCCGTGTGCGTGAACGTTTGGAAAGTTTAGTGCGTGGGAAAAACGCATCGAAAATGCTATCGGACTCAATTGTAACCATACGGAATGATCGATTTGTAATTCCGGTCAAACAAGAATACCGTAGTCACTACGGTGGCATTGTTCATGACCAATCTTCATCTGGTCAAACATTGTTTATCGAACCCGACTCCGTCGTACAAGCTAATAACGAAGTACGTCGTTTGAAAATGAAAGAAAAAGAAGAAATCGATCGTATTTTAATGATGCTGTCAGCACAAGTGCAAGAAGTTGCTCACGAGCTATTTGTATTAGTAGATGTGCTCGGAGAAATTGACTTGATCTTGGCGAAAGCAAAATACGGTTCTGCGCATAAAGGTACCAAGCCTACAATGAATACTGAAGGCTATATAAACTTGAAAAAAGCGCGCCATCCGATGATTCCGAAAGATGAAGTTGTGCCGAACGATATTGAATTTGGTCGAGACATCACAGCGATTGTCATTACTGGACCAAACACAGGTGGTAAGACGGTAACGTTGAAAACTGTGGGCCTTGCAACGTTAATGGCGCAATCGGGTTTACCAGTGCCGGCACTAGACGGTTCAGAACTTGCAGTATTTGATCAAATTTTTGCAGATATTGGTGACGAGCAGTCAATCGAGCAAAGTTTAAGTACTTTTTCATCTCATATGGTCAATATTGTTGATATTTTAACGAAGTTTGATGAAAATTCGTTAGTGATTTTTGATGAACTGGGAGCAGGGACAGATCCTCAAGAAGGAGCGGCACTCGCCATTTCGTTATTAGATGAAGTTCACGGTAGAGGAGCGCGTGTGATCGCAACCACGCATTATCCTGAACTAAAAGCATATGGCTTTAACCGTCCGGGTGTTGCTAATGCGAGTGTCGAATTTGACGTGGAAACATTAAGTCCGACTTACCGGTTATTAATCGGTGTACCGGGTCGAAGCAATGCATTCGAAATTTCAAAACGGCTTGGATTGCCAGAACATATTATTAGCCACGCAAAAAGCTTTACAGGAACCGATAGCAAAGCAGTTGATACGATGATTGCCTCTCTAGAGAAGAGTCGCCGTGAAGCAGAACAAGATGCAGAACGTACACAAGAAGTGTTGTTAGAATCTCAACAAGTGAAAAAAGAATTGGCTCAGCAGCTTGAAGAATACGAAAAACAAAAAGAACAACGAGAAGAAAAAGCCAAAGAAAAAGCACGGAAAATCGTGGACGAGGCTAGAGCTGAAGCGGAATCCGTCATATCGGAATTACGTAAAATGCAACTCAATCAAGGCTCATCAGTTAAAGAGCATGAATTGATCAACGCGAAAAAACGATTAGAAGACGCGATGCCTCAAAATCGTATTTTAAAAAAGGCAGCTAAAGATAATGCGGCAAAGCCTTTACAGCCAAATGATGAAGTCAAAGTTATTTCTTTTGGACAAAAAGGCACTTTGGTCGAAAAAGTATCGAAAACTGAATGGATTGTTCAAATTGGTATTTTGAAGATGAAACTACCTGAATCTGATTTGTCATTTACAAAACCTGAAAAGCAAAAAGAAACGCGAACGATGGCCACACTTAAAGACCGTGATAGCCATGTGAAAATGGAATTGGATTTGCGTGGTGAACGATACGAAGATGCATTGGCACGTGTTGAAAAATACTTAGACAATGCGTTACTATCAAACTACCACCAAGTATCGATTATTCACGGAAAAGGAACAGGAGCTTTGCGTCAAGGTGTTCAACAGTATTTGAAAAAGCATCCGCGCGTGAAAAGCTATCGTTTTGGTGAAGCAGGAGAAGGCGGCTCTGGTGTTACTGTCGCTGAGTTAAAGTAAGTTTCCGAAGAGGAGCATAAGAAATGACAGAAACAGGATTTTGGACACACCCTTTAGTGGAATCGGCCGGCTATTTTAGTGTCGTCGTATTATGTTTAATCGTAGCTATGGTTATTTTTGAAATGGTCACAAAATACAATAACTGGGAACAAATTAAAAAAGGTAATTTAGCAGTAGCAATGGCTACAGGCGGAAAGATATTTGGAGTCACTAATATTTTTCGTTTTTCAATTGAGCAACATAATTCTTTGTTTGAAATGGTCGCATGGGGATTATACGGTTTTACATTGCTGATCTTTGCTTATATTTTGTTTGAGTTTTTGACACCAAAGTTTAAAGTAGATGATGAAATTGAGCAAGATAATCGCTCAGTTGGATTTATATCGCTAACTATTTCTGTCGGTTTGTCGTTTGTGATAGGCGCTAGTATTCAATAGGAGTTGGACGTTGTGGAAAATCTCATTAAAATATTATTTGTTTTTTGTGCAATCTTTATGATTGTAGGGGTTATTTTCTTGTTTCTTTTATAATGATTAAAGCCAGCTGTTTAGCTGGCTTTTTTTATATGCAACGAAAAGTATTTTTACTAGCTTAAAGAAATATTGTTGTAAGCGGTATCATAATTCTCTATAATGAAAAATAGGAATATTCGCACGATTCTATCAAAAATTAGGAGGTCAAAAGAATGACTGAAAAGCCTTGGCTCGCGCATTATCCACCAGAAGTGCCCCATACGCTCACCTATCCAAGTATGCCTGTGCAAGAATATTTGACACAAGCTTACAAAAAATACCCTCAAAAAGTAGCGGTTCACTTTATGGGGAAAGAACTTTCATACGAAGAACTCTATCAGTCATCTATGAAATTCGCCAACTATCTACAAAAGCTCGGCATAAAAAAAGGAGACCGTGTTTCGATTATGTTGCCAAACTGCCCACAAGCAGTGATAAGCTTTTATGGTATTTTGTATGCCGGTGGTATTGTCGTAATGACGAACCCGCTTTACACTGAGCGCGAAATCGTCTATCAAATGAATGATGCTGGAGCAAAAGCGATTATTAGTTTAGATATTTTGTTCCCAAGAATTTCAAAAGCATTAAAAGAAACGCAATTGGAAAATGTGATTATAACAGGGATTAAAGATTACTTAACTTTCCCGAAAAATCTCGTTTATCCGTTTATCCAGAAAAAACAATACGGCATGACAGTCAAAGTTGAACATAGAGGCATAAATCATTTGTTCACTGAGATTATGAAAACAGCTCAACCTACTGTAGTCGAGACACCTTTTGATTTTGAAGAAGATTTAGCTTTGTTGCAATATACAGGAGGAACGACCGGTTCGCCAAAAGGTGTTATGTTAACGCACAAAAACTTGATTTCTAATGCAACAATGTGTGATAGCTGGTTGTATAAGTGCAAGAAGGGCGAAGAAACCATTATGGGAATTATCCCGTTATTCCATGTATATGGTTTAACGACTGTCTTAATTCTTTCCGTTATGCTAGGAAATAAAATGGTTCTCTTACCAAAATTCGATCCAGAAACAGCTTTAAAAACGATTAATAAGCAAAAACCTACATTGTTCCCAGGTGCCCCAACATTGTATATTGGGTTAATGAATCATCCAGATATTGCGAAATACGATTTATCATCAATAGAAGCTTGTTTGAGTGGTTCAGCGCCATTACCGGCAGAAGTACAAGAAAAATTTGAAGCATTAACAGGTGGTAAATTGGTTGAAGGTTATGGGTTAACAGAAACTTCTCCAGTTTCGCATTCCAACTTGGTGTGGGGAGAGCGGACAAAAGGGTCGGTTGGGTTACCTTATCCGGATACAGATAGTAAGATCTTCCAAACAGGTACGACAACTCCAGTTCCAAATGGTGAAATCGGTGAAATTGCGATTAAAGGGCCACAAGTGATGAAAGGATATTGGAACAAGCCAGAAGAAACAGCTGCTACCATTGTGGACGGATGGTTACTCACTGGAGATCTTGGATATATGGATGACGAAGGACATTTCTTTATCGTCGATCGTAAAAAAGACATGATCATCGCAGGTGGTTTTAATATATACCCACGAGAAATTGAAGAAGTCCTCTATGAACACGAAGCGGTGCAAGAATGCGTAGTAGCCGGAATACCAGATCCGTATCGTGGTGAAACAGTAAAAGCATACATTGTGTTAAAAGAAGGGTATACTGTAACAGAAGAAGAACTTAATGCGTATTGCCGCGAGCAGCTAGCGTCATTTAAAGTGCCACGCATATACGAATTCCGCAAAGAATTACCGAAAACAGCAATTGGTAAAATTCTGCGCCGTTCGTTAGTAGACGAAGAAGTTGCAAAACAAAACGAAGCAGTACCGTCATAAAGTATCTGTAACGGTACATCGTGTATAAGCGGATAAAACTTGACACTTTATAAAATAAATTATAATATGAAAATATGAATGAATAGCCATTCATATTTTCATATTTTTTTGGGTGGTGACATTAATGGAGAAAAGAAATAAGCCGAAATATAAGCAAATTATAGATGCGGCAGTTATTGTCATTGCTGAAAATGGCTATCATCAATCGCAAGTTTCGAAAATAGCTAAACAAGCAGGAGTTGCCGACGGAACAATTTATTTGTATTTTGAAAACAAGGAAGACATTTTAATTTCTGTATTTCAAGAAAAGATGGGCGTTTTCGTCGATAAGCTCGAGCAAATTATCGCACGTGATTTGAATGCTTCAACTAAGTTAGGTTTAATGATCGAAAGTCATTTTGATCTGTTGGCAAGTGATATTCACTTAGCAATTGTTACACAATTAGAGTTGCGCCAGTCAAATCATGAGTTACGTACAAAGATTAACAACGTATTGCGAGAGTACTTAAAGCTAATGGATAAAATTTTGGTTCAAGGTATGAATAACGGAGAACTTGATAAAAATATGGATATTCGTTTAGCTAGACAGATGGTTTTTGGTACAATGGATGAGACCATAACTACTTGGGTCATGAATGAACATAAATACGATTTAGTTGACCTCGCACCAAAAGTTCAACGTTTGTTGCTGAAGGGCATGCAAGCTTAAAGAAAGGGGCTCATTAGATGGAATTTATTAGCTGGAAAAAAGAAGATGGTGTAGCGGTGGCAACAATTAATCGTCCACCGGCAAATGCGCTATCGCGTTCACTTATTTTGGAAGTTGATGAATTATTGAACCAAGTAGAGAACGATGATGAAGTCCGCGTTGTTGTCTTGCACGGAGAAGGACGATTCTTTTCTGCAGGAGCAGACATCAAGGAATTTACACAAGTATCTTCAGGAGAAGAATTTTCGAAATTATCAGCGAGTGGTCAGGAAGTTTTTGAGCGAGTTGAAACTTTCCATAAGCCCGTCATAGCGGCAATTCATGGAGCCGCTTTAGGCGGTGGATTGGAATTAGCGATGAGTTGTCACATGCGATTTGTCACTGATAATGCTAAACTAGGATTACCGGAGCTTCAACTAGGGTTGATTCCCGGGTTTGCTGGAACACAGCGCTTGCCAAGATATGTAGGGGCAGCAAAAGCAGCTGAGATGTTGTTGACGAGTGATCCAATCTCAGGAACAGAAGCCGCGCACTATGGCTTGGCTAACCGTGCTTACGCAGAAGAAGACTTGCTTTCGGAAACGCTTACAATCGCGCGTAAAATTGCGAAGAAAAGTCCTGTTTCAGTGAAAGCGGCAATTCAAATGTTGCAGTACACAAAACCTGCATCTTATTATGAGGGTGTAGATGCAGAAGCGCAGTCTTTTGGAACAGTATTTGTTTCAGAAGATGCAAAAGAAGGAATCCAGGCGTTTCTGGAAAAACGTGAAGCACAATTTAAAGGGAAATAATACTTGGGAGGTTTACGTTCATGAACATTTATGTATTAGTAAAACGTACGTTTGACACAGAAGAAAAAATCGTTGTTTCAGGTGGAAAAATCCAGGAAGACGGTGCGGAATTCATCATTAATCCTTACGATGAGTACGCAATTGAAGAAGCAATCACTGTCCGCGATGCACACGGCGGCGAAGTAACAGTAATCACAATCGGTAACGATGAAGCAGAGAAACAGCTTCGCACAGCACTAGCAATGGGTGCTGACAAAGCCGTATTAATCAATACTGAAGACGATGTTGAAGAAATGGATCAATTTACTTCTGCATACATACTGGCTGAGTATTTAAAAGACAAAGAAGCAGATTTGATTTTAGCAGGAAACGTAGCAATCGATGGTGGATCTGGTCAAGTTGGACCACGTGTTGCTGATTTACTTGGCATCAACTATGTGACGACAATTACTAGCTTAAGCATTGACGGCGAAAAAGTATCAATCGTTCGTGACATCGAAGGCGATTCAGAAGAATTAGAAACTTCATTGCCACTTTTAGTAACAGCTCAACAAGGCTTAAATGAACCACGTTACCCATCACTTCCAGGAATCATGAAAGCGAAGAAAAAACCGCTTGAAGAATTGGAATTGGATGATTTAGATATCGAAGAAGACGATGTAGAAGCGAAAACAGAAACAATCGAAATCTATCTGCCACCGAAAAAAGCGGCTGGCCGTATTCTTGAAGGCGATCTTTCTAACCAAGTAACTGAACTAGTTGGCTTGCTACGTAACGAAGCGAAAGTTATTTAATAAATTTCAAAACTCTTAAAGATTCATTATAAATTCTAAATAGAAATTCATAGTTGCTATGAATTTCGATCTCGTAAAATCGGGAACAGTTTTCACATCTACTTAGGGGGTAAACGGACTATGGCGAAGAAAGTATTAGTTTTAGGCGAAACGCGCGAAGGCGCTTTACGTAATGTTTCATTTGAAGCAATTGCGGCTGCTAAGAAAATTTCTGGCGGCGGTGAAGTTGTAGGTGTTTTAATCGGCGATGCTGTTGAAGAATTCGGTGCAGAGTTAATTGCATATGGTGCTGATCGCGTGGTTACGGTTGAACATCCACATTTGAAATCATATACATCTGATGGGTATGGTCAAGCATTTATGGCAGTTGTTGAACAAGAAAAACCAGAAGGACTTGTTTTTGGTCATACAGCTGTTGGTAAAGACTTGGCACCAAAAATTGCTTCTAAGTTACAAGCTGGATTAATTTCGGACGTAACGGACATTGAAGGCGAAGGCGACGATGCTGTATTTATTCGCCCAATCTTCTCTGGTAAAGCATTTGAAAAAGTAAAACTTAAAGACGGTATTGACTTTATCACAGTACGTGCGAACAACATCGCACCACTTGAAAGACAAGAGCGTTCAGGGGATGTAAGTTCTCTTTCTGTTGATATCACAAACTTGCGCACAATTATTAAGAACGTTGTCCGCAAATCAACTGAAGGTGTCGATCTTTCGGAAGCGAAAGTTATTGTAGCTGGAGGGCGTGGTGTCAAGAGTACGGAAGGATTTGAACCTTTACAAGAGTTAGCCAATCTTCTTGGTGGTGCTGTTGGTGCATCTCGTGGAGCTTGTGATGCGGATTATTGCGATTACTCACTTCAAATTGGGCAAACAGGCAAAGTCGTAACGCCTGATTTGTATATTGCAGCTGGTATTTCAGGAGCAATTCAGCATATGGCAGGTATGTCCAACTCGAAAGTTATTGTAGCCATCAACAAAGACCCGGAAGCAAACATCTTTAAAGTAGCAGACTACGGAATCGTTGGTGACTTGTTCGACGTTATCCCGATGCTGACAGAAGAGTTTAAAAAAGTAATGTAATCTGAAGTTAAACAGGCGGAAAAAGTTTTTTAACTTTTTCCGCCTGTTTTTGTTTGGCAGTTTTCAAGATCTGTAAAAGCGAAGAAGCCTTCGTTTAATAGAACAATTTAAGGGTATTAAAAGAGTAGGCAAAAAAATAGCTAGTGTTTTTGGCACATGCTATACTCTGTATATAGTTTGGTTAATCATAAGGAGGAATTATTCATGGCAATTGTACACGGTACAGATCAGAACTTTTCACAAGAAGTATCAGAAGGACTCGTTTTAGTAGATTTTTGGGCAACTTGGTGCGGACCATGTAAAATGATCGCTCCGGTGCTAGAAGAATTAGATGCTGAAATGAGCGATAAAGTTAAAATCGTAAAAGTTGATGTCGATCAAAACCAAGAAACAGCTGGAAACTATGGCATTATGTCAATTCCAACTTTACTATTGATGAAAGACGGAGAAACAGTTGATAAAGTAGTTGGTTTCCGACCAAAAGAAGCATTAGCTGAATTGGTTGAAAAACACGCATAATTCTTAACCGGGTCCAGTGATGGTGCCCGGTTTTTTAATAGGGTGATAAACATGGCAAACGAATTGATTCGACATAAATTGGCAATATTGCCTGACCAGCCCGGCTGTTACTTGATGAAAGATCGACAAGATACAGTCATATACGTCGGGAAAGCTAAGGTTTTGAAAAATCGTGTTCGCTCATATTTTACGGGCAGTCACGATACGAAAACGCAGCGCTTGGTTAACGAAATTGTAGATTTTGAATACATTATTACGTCTTCTGATAAAGAGGCGTTGATTCTAGAATTGAATTTGATCAAGAAATACGATCCGAAATACAATATTATGTTAAAAGATGATAAAAGCTATCCGTATTTAAAAATTACGGGAGAACGTCATCCAAAACTGATTACAACAAGACAAGTGAAAAAAGACAAAGGCAAATACTTTGGTCCTTACCCCAATGCTTATGCAGCGGCAGAAACTAAAAAGTTATTAGACCGTTTATATCCATTGCGCAAATGCCATACAATGCCAGACCGCGTATGCTTGTATTACCATTTGGGCCAGTGTTTAGCACCTTGTGTAAAACCGATTGAAAAAGAGACTTACCAAGAATTGATCGATGGAATTACAAAATTCTTGAATGGTGGATTCCGTGAAGTAAAAGAGCAATTGGTCGAAAAAATGTCTGAAGCAGCAGAAAACCTGGAATTTGAACGTGCGAAAGAATACCGTGATCAAATCAATATGATTGAAACCGTTATGGAAAAGCAAAAAATGGCGATGAACGATTTTACCAATCGCGATGTATTTGCATATGCTGTTGATAAAGGCTGGATGTGTGTACAAGTCTTTTTTGTGCGGCAAGGGAAATTGATCGAACGAGATGTCTCACTATTTCCGCTTTATAGAGATCCCGAAGAAGAGTTTTTGACTTTTCTTGGTCAATTTTACGAAAAAGCCAATCACGTAAAGCCAAGTGAAATCTTAATTCCAGAAGCGGATGATCCGGACATGTTGAAAGAATGGCTTGGTGTTCGCGTACTTGTGCCGCAGCGTGGTAAGAAAAAAGAATTAGTGGCATTAGCGAAAAAAAATGCAGAAGTAGCAATCAAAGAGAAGTTCCAGTTGTTAGAGCGCCAAGAAGAACGGACAATTGGTGCATGTGTAGATTTAGGAGAAGCAATGAATATCGAAACGCCATTACGTATTGAAGCTTTTGATAACTCGCACATTCAAGGTGCAGATGCTGTTTCCGCAATGATTACGTTTATTGACGGGAAACCATCTAAAAAAGACTACCGTAAATACAAAACACGAAACGCATCAAAACCGGATGATTATGCAGCAATGCGTGAAGTGATTCGTCGACGCTATTCACGTGTTTTAAAAGATGGTTTACCTTTACCAGATTTGATCGTTATCGATGGTGGGAAAGGACAAATGGAGTCGGCGCGTGAAATTTTAGAAGATGAACTTGGTTTGTCGATTCCTATTGCGGGACTTGCAAAAGACACCAAGCACCAAACTTCACAATTATTATACGGTTCACCAGCTGAAATTGTACCGCTTAAACGAACGAGTGAAGCTTTTTATTTGTTGCAACGAATACAAGACGAAGTTCACCGATTTGTTATTACGTTTCATCGTCAATTGCGTGGTAAGAATTCAATACAATCCGCACTAGACGGTCTGCAAGGCGTAGGGCCGAAACGGAAACAGCAATTGCTAAAGCATTTTGGATCTGTCAAAAAAATTAAAGAAGCATCTGTAGAGGAAATTAAAGAAGCGGGAATGCCGGAAGCTTTGGCACAGTCCATCGAAAAGCATTTCACAGAAGATACATTGCCAAGTGAATCATAACGTGGTATTGTAGTGAATAATTAAATCACTTGGAAAAGTGATGATAGAGGCGCGGACGTCAATAGTAAGCATTCGGAGATTTGCAGAATCTGAGATGGATGGTGAAAGGGGCGATCGCCGAAGTGTGCGTTTTACTGCTATTGCGCATGCTGGTTCTGCATTTAAGAAGTGCAGGGCTGTCAGAGTCAATCTCTGGAGGGCTATCTCACATGGACGTTTTTCGTACATGATAAAAGAGGTAGTTTGCCGCGTATGCGGTGGGCTGCCTTTTTTCGTGTCTAGTTGAAAAATCACTAGTCATTTTGAGGGCCACATACTAAATGTGGGAGTGGATAGAATGGAAACAATTGTTATGAAATTTGGTGGAACATCTGTTGCGACACCGGAAAAAATTATTGGTGTGGCGAAAAGAGCAATTCGTGAAAAAGAAAAAGGCAAACGCGTTGTCATTGTTGTTTCGGCGATGGGCAAAACAACCGATACATTACTCGGGTTAGCTGGGGAAATTTCATCAAATCCGCCAAAGCGTGAGATGGATATGTTATTAGCCACAGGAGAGCAAGTAACGATTTCTTTATTGGCGATGGCTTTTAAAAAATTGGGTCATGAAGCTTTATCATTTACCGGTTGGCAAGCTGGAATCGAAACCGAATCGGTTCCGCGCAACGCACGCATCGAACAGATTCATACAGAACGCCTTGAACGTGTATTGGATAAAGGCTATTTTTGTGTAGTGGCTGGTTTCCAAGGCGTAGACAAAATCGGCAATATTACCACACTTGGTAGAGGTGGATCAGATACGACAGCAGTAGCGCTTGCAGCTGCTTTAAAAGCAGAGAAATGTGAAATTTATACAGACGTTAATGGCGTTTATACATCTGATCCAAGATATGTCACGGGTGCGCGTAAACTCCAGCAAATTTCTTATGACGAAATGTTAGAGCTGGCCAATCTTGGGGCGGGTGTACTGCATCCGCGAGCAGTCGAATTCGCAAAAAACAATCATGTACCATTATCTGTCAGAGCAAGTTATTCAGACGAGCCTGGCACAATCATACAAGAGGTGATCACTGTGGAAACAAACTTAATCGTTAGAGGCGTGGCATTTGAACCTGGAGTCGCGCGTGTAACTGTCACTTATAAAAAACCGTTTAATGGCTCGCTTGCTAATATTTTTAATAAGCTAGCAGAAAATCAAATTGACGTTGATATCATCGTTCAAAGTATTAGCGACGAGTTTCCGCCTTCGGTTTCTTTTTCGATCAGTCAAGAAAGTCTCGAAGAAACGCGCCGTGTTCTAACTGAAGCACAAGAAGAAATTGGGTTCCTATCATTAAATGTGGAAGTTGGTTTGTCAAAAGTTTCAATAGTAGGATCAGGCATGGTGTCAAACCCAGGGGTTGCTGCACGTATGTTTGATATTTTAAGAACAAAAGAAATACCAGTTAAAATGGTCAGCACATCAGAGATAAAGATTTCTGTCGTAGTACCCGAAATTGATATGACAAAATCAGCAAATGCTTTGCACGAAGCTTACGGTTTGTCTGAAGAAGAGTTGATTGAAGCAACACAAAAGTTTTCTTTAAATACTAGTTCGTGAAATTATTCACAAAATGTTCAAATTCTCAATTGTAATTTGTTAACAATAGCGGCATGAGTGAACCTAGCAGTTTAGTTGGAAAAAGCGATTCTCAATTAGAGAATCGCTTTTTAACGGAAATCTATTAAAACGTTTACATATCGAGACGATTTAGAAGGAATCGCTTGTGTAATGCCGGTAAAAGCCGTAATAACTATCTGATTAAAAGCGATTCGTTGCCTTGACGCTCCTAAAGGGGGGGAGTACAATAAATATGTCATATTATTGTATCATGATGGTGCGTGGCTTCAGGTGCTTTCACCATAAACGTCTGCTCTGAACGCTACCAATTAAAGTTTTGAGGGGGGTAAAATTTTGGATAACAATCGTGAATTTTTAATGCGCAGGCTGCACTCATTGTTGGGAATTATTCCTATTGGTTTATTCTTAACGCAGCACTTAATCGTCAACCATTTTGCAACACAAGGTGAAGAGGCATTCAATACTGCATCTCATTTCATGGCAAATCTTCCATTCGTTATTTTCTTGGAGATCTTTGTCATTTACTTGCCGCTCATGTATCATGCGTTTTACGGTCTATACATAGCGTTTACTGCGAAGAACAACCCTGGACATTATAGCTATATGCGCAATATGTTATTTATTGCACAACGTTATACAGGTGTCTTCCTAGTAGTCTTTATCGCTTGGCACGTCTTTGAAACAAGATTCCAAGTGGCAATTGGAAATGCGGCTGAAGCAGATTTTAACATGATGGAAAACATCTTAAGCAATCCATGGATGTTAGCATTCTACATCGTAGGTGTGTTGTCAGCAACTTTCCACTTATCAAACGGACTTTGGTCTTTCCTTGTTACTTGGGGAATTACGCAATCTGCAGCAGCACAAAAAAATGCAACTTATTTCACGCTTCTAGTATTTATTGTGTTATCGGTTATTGGTATCAGAGCATTGTTTGCGTTCGTTTAAGAATGTTTCAATCATTGGTGAACTAAAAGAGGAGTGAATACTAACATGGCGAAGGGCAAAATTTCTATCGTCGGAGGCGGCCTTGCTGGATTAATGGCAGCAATCAAAGTTGCAGAAGCAGGCTCTCCCGCCGATTTATTTTCAATCGTTCCCGTTAAACGGTCCCACTCAGTATGTGCACAAGGCGGGATTAACGGAGCGGTCAATACAAAAGGTGAAGGGGATTCCCCGGACATTCACTTTGATGATACTGTCTACGGAGGCGACTTCTTAGCGAATCAACGTCCCGTAAAAGCAATGGCAGACGCGGCACCTGGAATTATTCGTATGTTCGATCGTATGGGCGTTATGTTCAACCGTACGCCGGAAGGTCTTTTGGATTTCCGTCGTTTTGGTGGCACAATGTACCATAGAACTGCGTTTGCTGGTGCAACTACTGGTCAGCAATTATTATATGCATTAGATGAGCAAGTTCGTCGCTACGAAGTAGCTGGACTTATCACGAAGTATGAAGGTTGGGAATTCCTTGGACTTGTTCTTGATGAGCAAGGCGTAGGTAAAGGAATCACTGCTCAAAATATGACGACGATGGAAATTAAATCGTTCCGCGCAGATGCTGTTATTATGGCAACTGGTGGTCCGGGAATTATTTTCGGGAAATCGACAAACTCTGTTATTAACACAGGTTCAGCGGCTTCTATCGTTTATCAACAAGGTGCATACTACGCAAACGGCGAATTTATCCAAATTCACCCAACAGCGATTCCAGGAGACGATAAACTGCGCTTAATGTCAGAATCGGCTCGTGGAGAAGGTGGACGTATTTGGACGTATAAAGACGGCAAACCTTGGTATTTCCTTGAAGAAAAATATCCTGCTTACGGTAACTTAGTTCCACGTGATATTGCAACACGTGAAATTTTTGATGTTTGCGTTAACCAAAAGCTCGGCATTAATGGCGAGAACATGGTTTATTTGGATCTTTCACATAAAGATCCGAAAGAGCTTGATATTAAACTTGGTGGAATCATCGAGATCTATGAGAAATTCACTGGTGATGACCCACGCAAAGTACCAATGAAAATTTTCCCGGCTGTTCACTATTCAATGGGTGGACTGTGGGTTGATGATCATCAAATGACAAGCATCCCTGGTGTTTTAGCAGCAGGGGAATGTGATTATTCTCAGCATGGCGGTAACCGTTTAGGTGCAAACTCATTGCTTTCAGCAATTTATGGCGGTATGGTCGCAGGACCAAACGCTCTTGATTATATTAAAGGCCTTGATGTTCTAGCGGAAGATCTTCCTTCAACAATTTTTGAACAACATGAAGCAGAAGAAAAACGCAAATGGGAAGAAATTTTAGCATTAGACGGTACAGAAAACGCGTATGTTCTTCATAAAGAACTTGGCGAATGGATGACGGATAATGTAACAGTGGTACGTTACAACGATCGTTTACAGAAGACGGATGAAAAAATCCAAGAACTTCTTGAACGTTTCAATCAGATTAGCATTACAGATACGCAACTTTGGAGTAACCAAGGCGCAATGTTTACACGTCAATTGCGCAATATGCTTCATTTAGCGCGAGCAATCACTATCGGTGCACTTAAGCGTAACGAAAGCCGTGGAGCTCATTACAAACCGGACTTCCCGGAGCGTAACGACGAGGAATTCTTGAAAACGACAATGGCTAAATTTAATGGCAATGACGCACCTATCTTCCATTACGAAGAAGTCGATACGTCGTTAATTCCGCCACGTAAACGTGATTATTCAGCAAAAGCATAATTATGAAGGGAGCTAATTTACCATGGGTGAAGCAGCAAAAACGGTAATATTTGAAATCGAACGCAGAAACTCTACGGATGAAAATTCGTATTGGGAAAAGTTCGAATTGCCATATAAGATGAACATGAATGTCATTTCGGCATTGATGGAAATCCGTCGTAACCCTGTCAACATGGACGGGAAAAAAACCACGCCTGTAACTTGGGACATGAACTGTCTTGAGGAAGTGTGTGGAGCATGCTCTATGGTTATCAACGGCAAAGCGCGTCAATCGTGTACGGCTTTAGTTGATCAATTAGAACAGCCAATTCGCTTGCAGCCGATGAAAACATTCCCTGTTGTTCGTGACCTTGTCATTGACCGCAGCCGTATGTTCGATTCGTTGAAGAAAGTAAAAGCTTGGGTGCCAATCGATGGTACGCATGACCTTGGAGAAGGACCACGTATGCCTGAGCGTAAACGCCAATGGGCATATGAGCTATCTAAATGTATGACTTGTGGCGTATGTCTTGAAGCATGCCCGAACGTCAACGATAAATCTGACTTTATCGGTGCTGCGCCACTTTCACAAGTTCGCTTAATGAACGCCCACCCAACCGGTGCTATGAACCGCGATGCTCGCTTGAACGCGATCATGGGTGAAGGTGGATTAGCAAGTTGTGGTAACTCTCAAAACTGTGTTGAATCTTGTCCAAAAGGAATTCCTTTGACAACGTCAATCGCAGCATTAAACCGCGATACAACAGTTCAAATGTTCCGTAACTTCTTCGGAAGCGACAGAATGGTTGACTAGTAACTGATTAAAACCCCGCTCATGCGGGGTTTTTTCTTTTTGTCTAATGAAAACGCCTGTCCTTTTTAAAAGTTTTTGATATACTATTCAAATGAAATAACTAATTTAAGTACGGTTTAGTTTTTATTCTTAAATAAGCTGCGCTTTCTTGTTTGAGTATTATCGATAAATAAGCCGAATTTCTGGAGGTCGTCATGAAAGCAAATTACATTGAGAATTTTGAAGAGTGGAAGCGAGAATTTTTCTTTTCTGCTCCTGTGCAAGTGCGTTTTTCAGAAACCGATATGTTTGGGCATGTGAATAATACAGTGCCGATCGCTTATTTCGAGTTTGCACGGATTGAATTTATGAAAGAAATGGGCTTAATGCAACGTTGGCTCGAAACTGGAAATGAGTTGTTTCCGGTTGTAGCGGATATGCAAGTCGATTTCGTCCAACAAGTCTTTTTTGATGAAAAACTAGACGTTCATGTTAAAATCGCACGAATTGGCACGTCATCTATGGATGTTCATTATTGGACCACCAATGAAAAAGGTGAAACTTGTTTTACTGGTAGAGGAGCGATTGTTCAAGTTTCTAAGCAAACAAATAGAGGCTTTCCTTGGACAGCAGAAGAAATTGAGTTGCTAAAAGCACAACAAGTAGCTGTTGCAAAAAAGTAAGGAGCTCTTGCTATATCGGTAAAAAACCTGCACTATAGAAATATGATAGGGTTTTTGAGGAGTGGTAATTAGTTATGAAGGAAGATTACAAAGACACAACACATGATTTAGAACGTATCGCATTTATGGAAAAAGAATTGCGTTATATTTCGGGGATTATTAAGCAAAAAGGGCGAGAAATATTAAATTCCTATACGATTACACCGCCTCAGTTTGTTGCTTTGCAATGGCTGTTCGAACATGGAGACATGACAATTGGTGATTTGTCGAACAAAATGTACTTAGCATTCAGCACCACAACCGATTTGGTTGATCGCATGGAAAAAAATGAAATGGTTGTCCGTATACGAGAAGAACAAGATCGTCGTGTTGTCCGGATCAAATTATTAAAAGAAGGCGAACGGGTAATTGAAGAGGTAATTCGAAAGCGGCGTGAATATTTAAGCACGGTTTTAGAAAATTTTTCAGAAGAAGAATCAGAACAATTTGCAGCATTGCTTGAAAAACTGCATACCAACATGAAATAGGATAGAGGCGATGACGTTGAATGCGCCAATTGGAGTAATTGATTCGGGAGTCGGTGGACTCACCGTTGCAAAAGAAATAATGAAGCTATTGCCGAACGAGCAAATTTGCTATATTGGTGATAATGCGCGTTGTCCGTACGGGCCGCGTCCGTTATCGGAAGTTCGGACCTATACGTGGCAAATGGCAAATGCGTTGATGAAGAAAAACATAAAAATGCTAGTCATTGCTTGCAATACGGCAACTGCAGCTGCGTTGTACTCGCTACAAAAGAACTTGCCAATTCCTGTAATCGGGGTTATATTTCCCGGAGCCCGAGCTGCGGTTAAATCTTCCACAACCAATAAAATAGCTGTTTTAGGTACTTCGGGAACAGTGAAAAGCGGAGCTTATGAAAAAGCGGTTTTATCGTTGGTTTCTTCTGCTCATGTGATCCAGCTAGCTTGTCCGCGTTTTGTTCCTTTAGTAGAAAGTGATGAATACGAAGGAGAATTTGCTCATCGCATCGTTCAAGAAACATTGGCGTCAATCGCCTACGAGGAATTCGATACAGCTATTTTAGGGTGTACCCATTATCCATTGTTACAAGGTTTTATCGAAGAAGTGCTAGGGGATACTGTTCATGTTCTTTCGTCAGCAGAAGAAACGGCGAAAGATGTGGAGCGCTATTTAAATTACAAAAATCAGTTTGCCAACCGTGAAAAACCACCGGTCCATCGTTTTTATACATCGGGGTCTACACAAATCTTTGGTTCGATTGTCCGCAAGTGGTTAGAGATTGATGAACCGATAATTCATTCCATTCGATTCCCGAAAACCTGATAGCTCTCGCTGTCAGGTTTTTGTCGTTATGTACGAAATATGGTAAGCTATTGAGCATATATTAAGGAGGATTTTAATGACACGCATAGATAATAGACAAACAAACGAATTGCGTCCCGTTACCGTGGACGTTGAGTACTTGATTCACCCAGAAGGTTCGGTACTAATCACAGTAGGCCAAACAAAAGTAATTTGTACCGCAACGATCGAAGAAAAAGTTCCTGGATTTTTACGTGGTCAAGGTAAAGGTTGGATCACGGCAGAGTATTCGATGTTACCTCGTGCAACAAATAGCCGAAACCGCCGAGAAGCTTCAGCGGGGAAAATCGGTGGACGGACTATGGAAATTCAACGTTTAATCGGCCGTGCATTGCGCGCAGTTGTGGACTTAGAGAAACTAGGTGAACGTACGCTATGGATCGATTGTGACGTCATCCAAGCAGATGGTGGAACACGTACAGCATCAATCACAGGAGCCTTTATCGCCATGACGATGGCTATTGGTAAACTTGAGTTACCTGATTTTCCTGTAACCGATTTTCTTGCAGCTACGAGTGTAGGCGTCACTGCAGAAAACGGACCGATTCTAGATTTGAACTATGTTGAAGATTCAAGTGCAGAAGTGGATATGAACTTAGTGATGACTGGAGCAGGACATTTTGTTGAACTTCAAGGAACAGGTGAAGAGTCAACATTTACGCGCGCTCAGTTGAATGAGTTGCTAGATCTTGGAGAAGCTGGGATTCGTCAATTGATTGCGATGCAACAAGATGCATTAGGTGAACTAGCTGAACGAATTGGCGAAAGGGTGCCAGCAGAACTATGAAACAAATAGTAATTGCAACTCAAAACAAAGGGAAAGCGAAAGATTTTGAAGCGCTTCTTGCGCCACTCGGATATGAAGTATTAACACTTCTAGATGTGGCACAAGATATGGACGTGGAAGAAACGGGTGTAACCTTTGAAGAGAACGCCATCTTAAAAGCAGAAGCGGTAGCAAAAGCACTAAATATCCCGGTTATATCTGACGATAGTGGTTTGGAAATTGATGCGTTAAACGGTGAACCAGGTGTATACTCTGCACGTTATGCAGGTGGCGAAAAAAGCGACAGTGCAAATATTGATAAAGTGCTTGAAAAATTAGCTGGCGTGCCAGAAAACGAACGCACAGCGCGTTTCCGTTGCGTACTAGCAGTTGCAGCTCCAGGACAACAAACACAAACTTTCTCTGGGTCATGTGAAGGCAAGATATTGGATGCACGCCGAGGCGAGAACGGTTTTGGCTATGATCCGATTTTTTACGTGCCGAGCTTAAAGAAAGCGATGGCGGAACTATTGCCACAAGAAAAAGCAGCCATTTCTCACCGAGGCAATGCATTACGTGAACTGAAACAAAGCCTTCCCAACTGGTTAAACGAACAAAGCTAAATCATTCAAAATTAATTTTAATGTTTTTTTAAAATAGCATTGACTTTTCTTTAAATCATTTCTATAATTAAAATTGTCTTTCAATAGAAAAGCAAAGTCGCAAGCGAAAGCCGGCGCCACCGTCTAGACTTGAAGAAAGCTTTCGTCTCAGTAGCTCAGCTGGATAGAGCAACGCCCTTCTAAGGCGTCGGTCGGGGGTTCGAATCCCTCCTGGGACATTATAGGAATGTACATAATCCGTAAAAAACCTTCTCCTTGTTCAGATGAACGGGAGAAGGTTTTTTGTATGCGTACAACGAACCCTGAAACCATTACACACTCAGGACGTATTATATTTTAGAAGATAGTTCTAAGCACTTTCTAGCAATAGAGAAAAGCCTTTTCGCTAATTACGTTGTCTCGAGGTTACTGTTTTCTACATAAAGGGAATATGATATGATTATGAAACACAAATGAGGTGGTAGAATGCGAAAGAAATACCGGGATTTGAAACGTAAGGGGAATGTTATTGTCTTTCCGACCACAGTGGAACGTTTACTGGCAGAAGGGATGACATATTTAAAAGAAGAAAAGTACGAAGATGCTCGGGACAGTTTGTATCAGGTACTTAGTTACGAACCTGAACACGCAGCTGCGCTGGGAGGCTATACATATTGTTTGTATGAGCTAGGAGAGTTTGGGGAAGCTCTAGAAGTGTGCAGAGAATTGTTGCAAATTGGTCCAATCCATTACTTGGAGACGATGGAGCTATACATAAGTATTTTAATGCAAGTCCGTGAATTTGAAGAAGCGGAAAAGATGATTGAGGTTTTAATAGAAGAAAAAGTTTTGCCTGAAGAGCGATTAGAGCAATTTCAACAATTGCGCGAACTAAACGAACGCATTGCAGCGAATGCAACGTCGGAAAAAGTTGATGCATCGCTTTATGCGATTGAAAATTTTCTAGCATTACATCCTTCAGAGCAAGAACAATTGATTCTATCGTTGCCGACAACTTCTTATCAAGCACTCAAAAAAAAGCTATTAGCTATTATTGAACATGTAGAAGCGGATTTGTTGACGAAAACATACATATTATTTATGCTGTCTCAAGAAAAGATTGATGCAGAAGTAAGAGTTCAAAAGTTCCATTATAAAGGGGTATTCATGATTAGTGAATTACCTGATCCAGTAAATGATGGACGTATCCAAAAAATCTCCGCTATTATGGAAGAAGCTTTAGAAAAAGACCCAACGCGACTAGAGTTGGTAAAGGAATTGTTTGAACGTCATATTTACTTGCTTTATCCGTTCATGTGGGATGACTTTAATGAAAAAGAAATAGCACAAGCGTATATGGAGTATACAGCTGGGTTATTTACTGGAAAGAGCTCCTTTGATGAAGATGAGAAGCTATTAGAGTTGATTCAACAGGCCGAACTTTGGTTTGAGATGCGGAATGGGTAGAAATAGTTGAACCTGTGTGCATCTGTGCTATAATATTGAAGTTGTCAAAAATCGTAGAGAACGTAAAATGACTTTTAAGAAAATGTTTGGAGGGCTTATAATTATGTCAGCAAAATGGGAAAAACAAGAAGGTAACACAGGGATTTTAACAGTAGAAGTTCCTGCAGAAGAAGTAAACGCAGGTCTTGATAAAGCGTTTAAGAAAGTTGTTAAAGAAATCAACGTACCAGGATTCCGTAAAGGGAAAATGCCGCGTCAAATGTTCGAAAAACGTTTCGGTGCTGAGTCACTTTACCAGGATGCATTAGATTTCATCTTACCTGACGCATACGCAAACGCTGTTGAAGAAGCAGGGATCAACCCAGTTGACCGTCCTGAAATCGACATCGAAACTATCGAAAAAAACCAACCACTAGTATTTACAGCTAAAGTAGTTGTAAAACCTGAGGTTGAGCTTGGCGAATACAAAGGTCTTGAAGCATCAAAACCTGATACAGAAGTAACTGACGAAGACATCGAAAAACAATTGAAAGAAAACCAAGAACGATTGGCTGAGTTGACTGTTAAAGAAGACGAAGCAATCGTTGAAGGCGATACTGCTGTTATCGATTTCGAAGGATTTGTAGATGGAGAAGCATTTGAAGGCGGTCAAGGAAATGATTATTCTCTTGAAATCGGTTCAAACTCATTCATCCCAGGATTTGAAGAGCAATTGGTAGGCGTTAAAGCTGGAGAAGAAAAAGACGTTGAAGTTACTTTCCCAGAAGAATACCACGCTGCTGAACTTGCAGGAAAAGCTGCAACGTTCAAAGTAAAAGTAAACGAAGTTAAAGGCAAAGAACTTCCTGAGCTTAACGACGAATTGGCAAAAGAAATTGACCCAGAAGTTGAAAGCTTAGAAGCGCTACGCACAAAAATGAAAGATAGCTTAGTTGCTGAGAAAAAAACAGCTGCTGATGCAAAACTTCGTGACGAATTGGTTCAAAAAGCTGCAGAAAACGCAACAATCGATATTCCTCATGCAATGATCCACACTGAAATGGACCGCATGATGAGCGATTTTGAACAACGTTTAACGCAACAAGGCATGAACCTTGAGTTATACTTCCAATTCTCAGGTCAAGACGAAGCTGCACTTCGTGAGCAAATGCACGGTGATGCTGAAACACGCGTACGCGTTTCAATGACACTTGAAGCAATTGCTAAAGCGGAAAACATGCAAGTTACTTCAGAAGACATCGATAAAGAACTTGAAAAAATGGCTGCTCAATTCAACATGGACATTGAACAGATCAAAACAGCTTTAGGTGGAACTGAAATGCTTGAAAATGATATCCGTATGCAAAACACAGTTGAGTTCCTAGTGGACAACGCTAAAATTTCTGAATAAGACATAAGCAATATATAAGTATTAGGGAAAACAAGGTGCGGAAACGTACCTTGTTTTCCACTACATAGAAGACCCATTTTATATGTACGTAGCAGCAAAATTGACGTTGAATCTAATTAGTTGCTACAATTACGATAATCTTGTAAGATAATTGCTTGAATAGGGGTGAATACATTGTTCAAATTCAATGACGAAAAAGAGCATTTAAAATGTTCGTTTTGCGGTAAACCACAAGAGCAAGTTCGTAAACTGGTGGCAGGACCAGGTGTTTATATTTGTGACGAGTGTATTGAGCTTTGTACGGAAATCGTAGAAGAAGAGCTTGGTACAGACGAAGAAGTAGAATTTAAAGAAGTACCTAAGCCAAAAGAAATTTTAGACATTTTAAATGGCTATGTAATTGGTCAGGAAAAAGCGAAAAAATCATTGGCTGTAGCGGTTTATAATCACTATAAACGCGTAAATTCTAATAGCAAAATTGACGATGTAGAATTGTCGAAATCGAATATCGTATTGATCGGACCTACAGGAAGCGGGAAAACTTTGCTAGCGCAAACTTTAGCTCGTATTCTAAACGTACCATTTGCAATTGCAGATGCCACTTCATTGACTGAAGCTGGATATGTAGGTGAAGATGTAGAAAATATTCTATTAAAGTTAATTCAAGCCGCAGATTATGATGTGGAACGTGCAGAAAAAGGGATTATTTATATTGATGAAATTGATAAAGTAGCCCGTAAATCTGAGAACACATCGATTACACGTGATGTATCTGGTGAAGGCGTGCAGCAAGCACTTCTGAAAATCTTAGAAGGCACAACAGCTAGCGTACCTCCTCAAGGCGGACGTAAGCATCCACATCAAGAATTTATCCAAATCGATACGACGAATGTTTTATTCATCGTAGGTGGAGCTTTTGACGGAGTTGATCAGATTATTAAACGCCGTCTAGGCAATAAAATCATCGGTTTCGGTGCAGATCCGAACAAAGAAGAAGTCGACGAAAAGTCGTTGCTTAGCCAATTGATTCCGGAAGATTTACTGAAATTCGGATTGATTCCAGAATTTATCGGCCGTTTGCCTGTCTTGGCAAGTCTTGAACAATTGGATGAAAAAGCGTTAGTTGAAATTTTAACTGAGCCTAAAAATGCATTGATCAAGCAATACCAAAAAATGATGGAGCTTGATGGCGTCAAGTTAACATTTGAACCAGAAGCACTTGTAGCAATTGCGCAACTTGCAATTGAACGCAAAACGGGTGCGCGTGGACTTCGTTCAATTATTGAGAACACGATGCTTGAAGTAATGTTCGATTTACCTTCTCGTGAAGATATTGTCGAATGTGTCATTACAAAAGAAACTGTTGCCGATAGCGTGCCACCTAAACTAATCTTAGAAGATGGTTCAGAGTATGTTAGCGACAACGATGAGAAAACATCCGCGTAATGAGTGGAATTTCACCCAGTAGGCAAAGTTTACTAGGTGAACGCTAAACCAATCAAAAGGATGATACGGGCTGACTCTGATCGTGCGCATCCGCACTTTCTGAGTTAGCCCGTTTTTGTTAAAAATATTCCCGGAGGTGACTTCACAGATGGCGAAGAAAAAAGGAACAAAACATGTGCCATTATTGCCGTTGCGTGGACTTCTTGTGTTTCCGACAATGGTACTGCATATAGATGTTGGTCGCGATCGTTCTGTGGCGGCATTAGAAAAAGCACTGCTAGAAGACAACATTGTCTTTTTAGCAACGCAAAAAGACATGAGCGTTGAGGAGCCGAAAAGAGCAGATCTTCACAAAATCGGGACATTGGCTTATGTAAAACAAATGTTAAAATTGCCAAACGGAACAATTCGTGTATTGGTTGAAGGATTAGAGCGTGGGCAATTAAAAAATTATGAAGAAGAAGAAAACTTCACGACAGTAGAAGTAACTCCTTTTGCAGATGAAACAGAAAGAGATGCCGAACAAGATGCGTTAATGCGTTTGTTGCTAGAGCATTTTGAGAACTACGCAAAAAGTTCGAAAAAAGTTAGCAATGAAACGTATAATACGGTAGCGGATATTGAAGAGCCTGGCCGTTTAGCAGATATGGTCGCTTCTCATTTATCGATGAAAGTAGCTGCAAAACAAGAAGTTTTGGAAACGTTTGATATTAGCAAGCGTTTAGAATTGCTAATCACGCGGTTACATAGCGAACAAGAAGTGATTGACCTTGAAAAAAAGATTAACCTTCGTGTTAAAAAAGCTATGGAACAAACACAAAAAGAGTTTTATTTGCGCGAGCAAATGAAAGCTATTCAATCCGAGCTTGGTGATAAAGACGGAAAATCAGCTGAAATTGTCGATTTAAAAAAACGAATTGAAGATGCAGACATGCCGGAATCAACGAAAAAAACGGCACTTAAAGAACTTGATCGTTACGAAAAACTCCCAGCAGCAGCTGCAGAAAGTGGCATTATTCGCAATTACATTGAGTGGCTTGTGACTATTCCGTGGTCTGAAGCAACAGAAGACCGTTTGGACATTAACTATGCCGAAGAAGTTTTAAACCGTGATCATGATGGTTTAGAAAGTGTGAAAGAACGTGTGCTTGAGTATTTAGCTGTACAGCAAATGACCAATTCTTTACGTGGACCGATTCTTTGTTTAGTTGGACCTCCAGGAGTCGGGAAAACTTCATTAGCAAAATCGATTGCTGAGTCACTCGATCGTAATTTTGTGCGCGTGTCACTCGGTGGCGTTCGTGATGAATCCGAAATTCGTGGTCATCGTCGTACATATGTCGGGGCGATGCCAGGCCGAATTATTCAAGGGATGAAAAAAGCGGGAACGGTGAACCCGGTATTCTTATTAGATGAAATCGATAAAATGTCAAACGATTTCCGTGGCGATCCATCTTCAGCAATGCTCGAAGTATTGGATCCAGAACAAAACAATTCATTTAGTGATCACTATATTGAAGAAACTTATAACCTCTCAAATGTTCTTTTTATTGCGACGGCAAATGATTTGGGGTCTATTCCAGGTCCGTTACGTGACCGGATGGAAGTTATCACGATTGCCGGTTATACAGAAGTCGAAAAACAAATGATTGCAAAAAATCATTTGGCGCCAAAGCAATTAAAAGAGCATGGATTATCTGCAGAGCAATTACAGTTTGAAGACGATGCTTTGTTAAATGTTGTGCGTTATTATACGCGTGAGGCAGGAGTCCGCGGTCTCGAACGTCAAATTGCGTCGATTTGCCGAAAAGTAACCAAGCAAATTGTATCTAAAGAAGAAGAACAAGTGATTGTTGGGGAAAAAGAAGTCGAGGCATATCTTGGGAAGCGAAAATTCCGCTATGGCATAGCAGAATCGGAAAACCAAGTAGGTGTGGCGACGGGACTTGCTTATACGACAGTTGGCGGAGATACACTTCAAATTGAAGTGTCGTTGTCTGCAGGGAAAGGCAAACTGCAGTTGACTGGTAAACTAGGAGATGTCATGAAAGAGTCTGCTCAAACAGCTTTGTCCTTCGTTCGAGCTCGCGCAGAATCCCTCGGCATCGATCCGAAATTCCATGAGTCGCATGACATTCACATTCACGTTCCAGAAGGCGCTGTTCCAAAAGACGGACCATCAGCGGGAATTACAATTGCAACAGCTTTAGTGTCTGCGTTAACGAAACGTCCAATTCGACGTGAAGTTGGCATGACTGGCGAAATCACTCTCCGTGGCCGCGTTTTACCAATCGGTGGCATTAAAGAAAAAACATTGAGTGCGCATCGTGCAGGGTTAAAAACCATCATTTTGCCAATCGATAATGAGCGAGACCTGGAAGACATTCCAGAGACAATCCGCAATGAGATGACGTTTAAATTAGTCTCTCAAGCAGATGAGGCATTGGAAATTGCCTTAGAAGGAGAAAACGAATGAAAGTTAATAATGTAGAACTAGTTATCAGTGCCGTTCGCCCGGATCAATACCCAGAAGACGGCTTACCAGAGTTCGCTCTTGCAGGCAGATCAAACGTTGGTAAATCATCTTTTATCAACAAAATGATCGGCCGTAAGAGCATGGCACGCATTTCCTCAAAACCAGGTAAGACACAAACTTTGAACTTTTATAAAATTGAAGAAAAATTGTTTTATGTCGATGTACCAGGTTACGGTTATGCGAAAGTGTCAAAAAGTGAGCGTGAAGCATGGGGCAAAATGATCGAACGGTATATTACTGACCGCGAGCCATTGCGTGCTGTTATTCAAATTGTTGACTTGCGTCATCCGCCAAGTAAAGATGATATCGCGATGTATGAGTTTATGAAGCATTTTGAAATCCCATGTATCATTATTGCAACAAAAGCGGATAAAATTCCAAAAGGTAAATGGGACAAGCATAAAAAAATTGTTCGTACAACTTTGGATATGGATAAAACCGACCCCCTCATCGTTTTCTCGTCTGAAACCGGATTAGGAAAAGATGCAGCATGGCAAGAAATTGAAAGCAGAATGTAAAACAACAAGCGTAGCCTTCGGGTTACGCTTTTTTGATTTTAGTATAGTAAAGTGTTGAAAAGGTTATAATCGTCCCAATTCACTTCACTATTAACAGTTAATTCCGACTAAGAGCGTTATGCTTGTGACGTGGAAAACTGTTTGCTAGTATTAATTTATAATAATTATAATTAGCGGTTAGGTTCATGCCTTGTTCACAATTTTAGAGCCAACATTATGCATAAAAGTGTTATACTTAATAAAGATGAAATATTGAACGTGAAAGGTGTTTTGTACCCATGCACACATTAGTGGTCGGTGTGAATTATCGCTCTGCACCTGTGGAGATTCGTGAAAAGCTATCATTTATCGAAACTGATTTACCACAGGCAATGGAAGCGTTAAAACAACAAAAAAGCATATTGGAAAATGTGATTGTTTCCACCTGCAACCGGACGGAAATTTATGCAGTCGTGGATCAACTTCACACAGGTAAGTACTATGTGAAACAGTTTCTTGCGGATTATTTTGACTTGCCGAAAGAAGAAATTTCACAGTACTTATTTATTCATGAGCAAGATGCAGCGATTGAGCATTTGTTCCGTGTAACAGCTGGTATCGATTCCATGGTATTGGGCGAAACACAAATTTTGGGCCAAGTAAGAAATAGTTTTCTTGCTGGACAAGAACATGGGACAACTGGGACTGTTTTTAATCAATTGTTCAAACAGGCTGTAACTTTAGCGAAAAAGGCACATTCGGAAACAGCAATTGGTGAAAATGCTGTTTCCGTATCGTATGCAGCTGTTGAACTCGGTAAGAAGATTTTTGGTAGCCTAAAAAACAAACATGTTGTTATTTTAGGTGCCGGAAAAATGGGCGAATTGGCGATCAAAAATTTGCAAGGTAGTGGAGCGGACCGAATAACGGTTATTAACCGGACGTTCGAAAAAGCTGAACTACTGGCAGATAAGTTTGGTGGCAATGCAAAACCGCTAAGCCAATTGCAATGTGCATTGTTAGAAGCGGACATCTTAATATCTTCTACAGGTTCAACTGATTTTGTCATTGACCTTGAATTGATGCAGTTTGTAGAGAAACTTCGCAAAGGCAAACCGTTGTTTATGGTTGATATCGCAGTACCACGCGATATGGATCCTCGCATCGGCGATTTACCAAATGTCTTCTTATACGACATTGATGACATGCAAGGAATTGTAGAAGCGAATTTAGCAGAGCGCGAACGTGCAGCGGGTGAAATCATGACAATGATCGATCAAGAAGCAATTCTGTTTAACGAGTGGCTATCAACGCTTGGCGTGGTTCCAGTAATTTCTGCACTTCGACAAAAAGCGCTTGGCATTCAGGCGGAGACGATGGCAAGTATCGAAAACAAAATGCCGGATTTGACGGATCGTGAAAAGAA